>NZ_JAGGOZ010000021.1 GCF_018614075.1 Streptomyces sp. ISL-94
CTACATGTCCGCTCGCCGTAGTTATACGAGAACACCGCCGACAAGGCCCCGGAGTCCTAGCTCAGACACCAGGGAGCAAGTAACCCACTGGTAACTTCAGGGCTTCGTGGCCGCGGTCTTCTTGGGCTGGCGGGGGACGGTCTTGGCCCGGTCGAGGTGTCCGGGAGCGGCGGGGCCAGACTCGTTTTCGTGGTTCAAGGGGAGTGGGTCGGGGAGACGGTCGGGCCGGATGTGTGGGCTACGTGCCGGGAGTTGATCCCGGTCGGGAGCGTGTTCGCGTTCCTGGCCGAGCATCGTGGGCAGCTGTTTCCCGCGGTGATGTTCGAGGACATGTATCCGTCGGCGAACGGCCGTCCGTCCATGCCTCCGCAGATCCTGGCCGCGGCGATCACGCTGCAGGCCCTGCACGGGATGTCGGACTTCGAGACGGTCCAGGAATTACGTTGTGACCTGCGGTGGAAGGCCGCGTGCGGGCTCGGCTTGCACGATATGGCGTTCGATCCTTCGTTGCTGGCCTACTTCCGCCGTCGCCTGGCCCGCTCGGCCCGCCCGAACCGGGTCTTCGAGGCGGTGCGCGAGGTCGTGAAGGCCACCGGCGTGCTGAAGGGCAAGCACCGGCGGGCACTGGACTCCACTGTCCTCGATGATGCGGTGGCCACCCAGGACACCGTCACCCAGCTGATTTCCGCCGTGCGGACGGTGATCCGTGAGGTCCCCGGCGCCGGACCGGTCGCGGCCGTGCAGTGCACCGCCCACGATTACAGCGACCCGGGCAAACCGAGGATCGCCTGGAACGACCAGCAGGCCAGGGCGGACCTGGTGGACGCCCTCGTTGGTGACGCGCTGCGGCTGCTGGGCCACCTGCCCGAACAGGAACTCGGTGAGAAGGCCGCGAACGCGGCCGGCCTGCTGGCCCTGGTCGCGGGCCAGGACGTCGAGCCGGCCGAGGAGTCCGACGGCCGTGACGGACGCTGGCGCATCACCCAGGGGACCGCACCCGACCGCGTGGTTTCCACGGTCGATCCCGAGGCCCGGCACATGCACAAGAACCGAACCCGCCACCAGGAGGGCTTTCGCGCGCATGCCGCGTTCGAGCCCGAGGCGGGACTGTTCACCGAGGTCGCGCTCACCACCGGCAGCGGAGCCGACAACCACGAGGCCGCCGTCGCCCGGCGCTGTTGGGTGGCCCGTCGTTGCTTTGGTCAGCTGCGGGAGGACCTCACCGTGGGGGCGCGACCAGGCCGATTTCGTAGGCGAGGATGACGAGGTGGACCCGGTCGCGTGCGTCGAGTTTGGTGAAGAGCCGCGCGATGTGCGCCTTGGCGGTGGCCACGCTGATCGAGAGCTCCTCGGCGATCTCGGCATTGGACAGGCCGCGGCCGACGAGGGTCAAGACCTCACGTTCCCGGTCGGTAATGCCATCGACCACCACCCGGCGGGCGGAGGCGGGTTCGGGCCGTGCCGCGAACTCCTCGATGAGACGGCGTGTGACACTCGGAGCTATGAGAGCGTCTCCGGCGCCGACGACCCTGATCCCGTCGAAGATGGTCTCCAGCGGCATGTCCTTGACGAGGAAGCCGCTCGCTCCAGCGCGAAGCGCGCCGTAGACGTACTCGTCGTCGTCAAAGGTGGTGAGGACGAGTACGCGGGTCTTCGACTCCGGATCCGCGTTGATCCGGCGGGTGGCCTCGATGCCGTCCATACCAGGCATGCGGATGTCCATGATGGCGACGTCTGGCCGTAGCCGCTGTACCAGTTCCACCGCTTCGCCACCTTTCCCGGCCTCCCCGACCACCTCCAGGTCGGGAGTGTCGGCGATGAGGACGCGCAGGCCGGTACGGATCAGGGGCTGGTCGTCGATCAGAACGACACGGATCATCGTCCTGCCTCCACGGGCACCGGCAGCCGCGCCGCCACGCGGAAGCCGCCTTCCGGACGCGGCCCGGCGCTGAACTCGCCGTGCAGCAGGCTGACCCGTTCCCGCATGCCGGCGATGCCGTATCCGGAGCCTGCGACGGTGCCGCCGCAACCGAGGTCGACGATATCGACGGCCAGTTCGTCGTGGCGGTAGTCGACCGTCACGCTGCAGTCCCGGGTGCCTGAGTGCCGAACCACGTTGGTGACCGCCTCCTGGACGATGCGGAAGGCCGCCAGGTCGACGTCGGAAGGCAGGTCGCGACGGTCCCCCCGCCACCGGACGTCGACCCGGACCCCGGCGGCCGCGGTCTTCCCGACCAGCTGACCGAGTGCGGACAGACCCGGGAGCGGGTCCAGAAGCACGGTCTCCTGGTCGCTGCGGCGCAGGGCGCCGAGCATCCGCCGCAGGCCGGCGAGGGTCTCCCGGCTGGTGGCCTCGATGGCGTCCAGCGCGTTGCGCGTCTCGGCGGGCTGGGTGTCCATGACCCGGCTGCCCACGCCGGCCTGGATGGCGATGATGCCGATGTTGTGGGCGACCATGTCGTGCAGCTCCCGGGCGATCCGCAGCCGCTCGGCCGTGACCGCCTGCTGCGTGGCCTGGGCGCGCACCGTGTCCGCATGCGCCCGGTTCTGATGGATCGTGTTGCCGATCAGCCAGGCGATGACGACGGTTGACGCGAGGGCCGCCGGCACCGAGAGGTTGAAGAAGTACCCCTGGGCAAGCCGCCAGAGCGTGTAGCCGGCCAACATGCCGACAGGCAGCACGGCGGCGAGTACCGAGACCCGGCGTGAGCGGGTTGCAGCGGTGTAGCCCACGGCTGCGTCGGCCAGGAGGAAGAGTACGAACGGTGTCTCCCGCACCGGCATCCCGAGCGAGAACACGGCGGCCGCGAGCGCGATGGCCACGGACGCCAGCGGCGCGCGGAACAGCAGCAGTGCGCCCAGGGTCGTGACGACGGCGGTGACCAGGAGCGGTGCGTCTTCGATGTTGCCGTTGTACCGGAGCAGACGCTGCAGTTCGTCCGGCCGTTGGAGCGTGCGCACCAGGATGGTGGTCGACCAGAAGGCCGCCACCCACACACCCGGTGGCACGCGTTTGAGGAGGGGTGGATGAGGGGTGGCGATCATCTGTCGATCGTATCGACGCGCTCCCGCAGGGGCATTGGCCCACGGGCGTAATCCCTCGGGCTACCAACAGGGCTCACAAGTGTGAACCACTGGCCGATGCGGGCTCCGTACCCGCCCCGGCAGCTTGGACCCCGTGATCGAATCCACCCGACTGACCAAGCGGTACGGCGAAACCGTCGCCGTCGACAACCTGACCTTCACTGTGGAACCGGGCAAGGTCACCGGCTTCCTCGGCCCGAACGGGGCCGGCAAATCCACCACACTTCGGATGATCCTGGGCCTGAACGCCCCCACCAGTGGGTCCGTCACCGTGGACGGGGTTCCCTTCTCGCACCGTCCGCGCGGGCTGCGCCACGTCGGCGCGCTGTTGGAGGGGTGTGACCGAGATACGCGCCAAAGGGGCAACGGGATGATCTTGAAGCCCTGATCCGCTCGGATTTACGTGCGGCGACGTGCAGCGGGGTCGCGTTCGGCGACGTGCCGGGCGACCGAGTCGACGCCGGGGCGGGCGTACCGCTCCAGGGAGCGGACGGAGGCGTGGCGGGAGCGGGCCAGCAGCATCGGGGTAGAGGTGCCGCCCTCGGCGTCGTGCGTCAGGGCGCTGTGCCGGAGCCGGTGAAGTGTCCAACCGTCCAGGTCCTCGATGTCCTCGGGTGAGGCGAGCGGGTTGGCGAGCAGCCGGGTGTTCTCCTCGAAGATCTCCTCAGCGCGGCGGTAGGAGAGCCGGGCCCGGCCGGTCTCCGAGCACACGTCCAATGTCGGTGTTCCGGCGGGGGCCTTGCGGTCGGTGAGGAACAGCGGGCCCCGGGTGCGGCGGGCGATGAGGCGGGGCAGGAGCTGGGCGGTGCCGGACTGCCAGTGAATCCACTCCGTCGCCCCGCCCTTGGCGGTGATCCTGCCGCGCTTGTCCTGCGGATACAGGTCTTCCACGTTCAGGCACAGCACCTCGTCGGCCCTGGCCGCCGACTCGTAGAGCATCTTCCACTGCGTCTTCTCCCGGAGCCCGACGTCCAGGCGCCACAGGGCGGCGATCTGGTTCTCGGCCAGGGCTTTGGTGCGGTCCGGTGGTGCCGGCCGCCGCTCGATGCCGATCGTCGGGTCACCGTCGATCCAGCCCTGGCGCTGCCACCAGCCGATCGCCTTGCGCGCGATGGACAGTTCGCGGTTGACGGTGTCGGCGTCCATCTCGTCCGCCCGCGCCGCCGCCAGCTCGGCCAGCACTTCGGGCAGCGCCGGGTCGTCGATCGCGGCGACAGGGAAGACGGGGGGCTTCGCGCCCCGGCGGGCGGGTCCGGTCGGCGCGGGTTCGCCGGTGAGCATCCATCCCCACGTCGTGAGCGAGATCCGGTAGATCCGCGCGGAGGACTTCGCGATGCCCGCGCCGGTGAGGTACCGGTCGACCGCCGCGGTGTACGACGCGGGAGGGGCAGACAGCGGTACGACCCGGGCGCGCGGCAGCCGGAGCGTGCCCCCGCTTCCGAATTCGGTCACTGGTTCGATCGTCATCCCCGCCCCGCCCTTCTGGCACTGCCGCAGTAAATGCGTACACCTCGCCCCGGCGGCCAAAATCGTCCGCCGCAGGTCGCGGTGATCACGGTAGGGGCTCTGCCGCAGTAAATCCGGCATTTACCGCGACGGTGGATGCGGGAAGGCTGCCCGCGTGGACCAGGCAAAGACGAAGGCCGGTACTAATGGGATCAGGGCGGTCCAAGGGAGCATCGCCACCGGGGAGCTGCTCAGCAGTCCGCCGGTGAGGGCTCCTCCTCCGATGCCCAGGTTGAACGCGGAGACGTACCAGGCAGACGCCGCGTCGGGCGCGGTCGCTCCCAGGCGGAGAACGCTCGATTGCAGCGTTACCGGCAGTGCGGCGAAGGCAACGCCCCACAGGGCCACGGCCACCACGGCCAGAGGCTGCAGCCGGACGCTCGCACCGAGCAGAACCAGTGAGCCGGCCATCAGGGCGATGGTGCCGAGCAGGACGGTGTGCGGGCGACGGTCCCCCAGGACACCGCCGAGCCAGGTCCCCAGGAAGCCCGCCAGTCCGTACAAGGCAAGAAGCATGCTGGTGGCGGCTTCGCTGAAGGCAGCGGCGTCGTGCAGGAGCGGGGTCACGTAGGTGTAGACGGTGAAGTGTCCGAGGACGAGCAACGCGGTCGCTGTCACCATGCTTCGTAGGCCGGGCAGGCGCAGCGCGCCGCCGAGGCCTGCCGACTGCGGTGGGGCGGAGCGGTTGGGAATGTCGGGCAAGAGTCGCTGGGCGGCGGCGAGTGCCCCGAGACCGAGGGCCGCCGCGGCGCAGAAGGCGCCACGCCATCCGACGACGTTGCCGAGGACGGTGCCCAGGGGGACGCCCAGGACGAGGGCCGCCGAGTTTCCGGCGAAGACGATGGCTGTTGTGCGACTCGAGCGGCCGGGCTTGGCGAGCGCGGCGGCGTATCCGGCGACGATCGACCAGAAGACTCCGTGCGCCATCCCGCACAGGAACCGGCCGATCGCCAGCATCGGGTAGCTCTCCGCGGCAGCGGAGAGCACGGTGCCGAGGGAGAAGGCCGCACTCACGGTCATGTAGAGGCGCTTGCGCGGCCAGGCGGCGGTCCAGTGGGTGAGCGGAGCTGCCGTCAGTCCGACGGTGAAGGCGTACACGGTGACCAGCAGCCCCACCCGTGATCGCGCGACTCCCAGATCGTCGCTGATCGGCGTCAGCAGCCCGACCGGCAGCAGCTCTGTGGTGACGACGACGAAGATCGTAGTGGCGAGAACGAGCAGGCCAGCCCAGGGCCGGGCCAGCGACTTCGTGGGCGGACCGGCCTGATCCGTGAGGAGCGGTGCGCTCACGCTGACGTGGCGGGCAGAGCGGCGAGGAACTCGCGGACGTGGCGGAGCCAGGTCGCTCGATCTGCCGTGTTCAGGACGTGGGCGGCGCCGGGCAGTTCGATCAGCTGGGCGCCCGGGATGCCGGCCGCCAGGCGGTATGAGCTTTCGGGCAGCACCAGCCGGTCGCCGGTCGGCGCCACCACCAGGGTGGGCGCGGACACCTTCGCCAGATCGGTCCGGACGTCCACGCGGGACACCAGGTCGAAGTGATCCAACGTGCCTGGCGGCATTGCGGTCAGGGTCTGGGCGACTGGTGCGTCGAGGTCGGCCGGTTCGAGGTCCGCCAGGTCCGCAGGGGACATACAGGACAGGAGGGCGAGTCGTGCCACGTCGCCCCACTGACCCGCGGCTGCCAGGGACTTGATCAGCTGGGCGGCGAGCGCCAGGACGGGGTCAGCGGTAGGGAAGCCGGCGGTGAGGACGAGGGCCCGGACACGGTTGGGGTGCCGTGTGGCGATCCGGACGGCCACGGCGCTGCCGAGGGACTCTCCGAGGACGGCGAACGAATCCTGGCCGGCTGCAACGGCGGCTGCTACCAGGCGGTCGGCGAGGTCGTCCAGGTCCAGTGGTTCGATGGCTGCGGGGGAGCCACCCGCTCCGGGGTAGTGCGGGCCGACAAGGGTGTGGTCCTGGGCGAGGTCGTCGAGGACGAGGCCGAAGTTTCCCTCGATGCCGCCGCCGGCGCCGTGGGCGAGCAGGAGTGCGGGGCCGCGCCCCTGCACGAGGACGTCGAGGTGAGGGGTGGGAAGCGCGTGATCAGTGGTCATGCCGCCGACGCTAAACTCCGACATCAGTGTCAGAGTCAAGTTGCGGCGTGTGCAAGGGAAACGGGAATGGGGCGAGGGGCATGCGCATGAAGGAGATGGTGCGGCGTACCAGGGTCCATGAGCGGCTGCTGCGCTACTACGAGCAGCAAGGACTGCTGACGCCCGAGCGGCTGCCCAGCGGCTACCGCGTCTACGGCGAGTCGGACGTCGAGACGGTGCGCCGCATTCGCTGTCTGCTGGCGGCAGGCCTTCCGACCGCTCTGATCGCTCAGGTTCTGCCATGCATCCGGGCGGACGACGAGCGCCTCGTGCCCACCTGTCCGGACCTGCTCGCCCAGCTGCGCCGGGAGGGCGAGCGAATCACCCACGCCATCAAGGATCTACAGGCGTCGCGCGCGATGCTCGACACCATCATCGCCGCCGCGCCCCCGGGGGGCGGCGGGACGCCGAGGTCGCCTCAGCCGGGCGTTGCCGAGGCAAGCTGACAGGAAGTCCCAGATCGAGCGGCTTGCCATTGCGAGGCGGAGGTGTCCTACGGGTTGATGTTCGACCAGAACATGACCAGGACTTCGCTAGCGCTACCGCCAAGACTGTCCTCGGCGGCTCACGCCTCGTCGGCCTCGCCTTGGCCTTCGGCCTCATGGTCGCCGCCCGGCGCTACATCGCCCACCCGCGCCTGACACCACACCACCAGACAAGCGGCGCCCGAAAGGTGGCTTCGGGCGCCGCTTCGACTGTACGGCCCGTGCGCACGCAAGAAGGCTCGCGGTTCGGTCAAGCGGCCTGACCGAGTCCGGCGGCGGTCAGGTCCTGCTCGCGCAGCGGGGTGAAGTCGACGTCGAGCTTCGGGTCGTACGCGTCCGGCTGGATGCCGAGCTCGTGCGTGGAGTACTCGCCGAACCGGTTGATGTGCTCGGTCAGGTACGGCGAGATGTGCGCCAGGTCCTCCGGATCGATCTCCCAGCCCTCCTCCAGCAACTGACGGACGATCTCCGCAATGTCCAGGGCATTGTGGAAGATCACCGCGTTCGTGAGCAGCGCGTTGAACTTCATCGCCTTCTCCTGCTCGATCGGGTCGTTGTCCGCGATGACGCCGCGGTTGCCGAAGCCGATCCACTGGGAGAACCGGTTGAACGACTCCACCTTGTTGGTCGCCGCCGTCACCCGCCGGCGCAGCGGCGCGTCCGACAGATACCGAAGGAGCTGGACGGTGCGGATCACGCGGCCGACCTCGCGGAAAGCGGCGTACGTGGCGTTCTTCCTCGACCCGGAGCGCAGCCGCTTGAGCAGCGTGGAGGAGGAGATGGCGCCCTCGCGCACGGAGACCGCCACGCGCATCAGGTGGCGGAACTGGGACTCGATCAGGTCGAAGTCGATGACGTGCTTGCCCGGCTCCCCGAAGAGGGCGTCGATGTGCACGTACTCCGTCTGCTTGGAGGGCCGGTAGAAGGTCAGTTCCTTCCAGTTCCTGATCCTGGGCATCAAGTCGAAGCCCAGCAGGTGGGCGAGCGCAAAGACAGGGAAACTCTGGCCTTGGGTATCCGCGTGCACCGTGGTCGGCTGCACCTCGCTGGTGTTCTTCAGCAGGCCCTCGATGATGTAGACGGCCTCCCAGACACCGCACGGGATGAAGTGCGTGAACAGCGCGATGTAGGTGTCCGAGACGTGGTGGTAGGCGATGCCGCCGGGCTTGCCGTACCGAACGCTCGTCTCGGAGAGCAGGTTGTCGAGGTAGGTGTCCATGTGGGTGCCGTCCGCCGCCACGGCGGTGCCGTCGCCCCATGCCTGCGAGATGTCCAGGCGGGCGTGCGCGTTGACCAGGTCGGCGACCGCCTCGTTCAGCAGCACGATTGAGAAGTGCTTGTTGGCGACGTACGACAGCTCGTGCCCGGACACGCCGGGGATGTGCCGGGCGGCTTCGTAGGGGCCCATGTTGGTGCCCTTGACGAACGTGACGATCACGTAGCGGCCCAAGGGGTCGGTGAGCTTGGGCTCGTTGCCGGACGGCGGGCCGAAGCGGCGCCACCACTCCACCCAGTACGCGGTCCGGGCCGCGATCCCCATCAGAGAACGCTCCGGCATCCTCGCCTTGATCTCCTGCTCCAGCCGCTTCGCCGAAGGCCGCTGACCATCAGCCCTGAACGCCTTCAGCGACGGGATACCCGTCTCCGCATCGATGACCAGGCCCTCGTTCTCCGGGTACCCGGCGTCCGCCGCCGCGGCGGCGCCTCGCAGCTTGTCCTCCAGCTGCCGGCGGAAGAACTTCGCGTCGAACTCGGCGCTCTCGCCCGGCTCGCACAGGCCGACCTCCACCAGGTAGGACCCCAGCGTCTCCTGGACGACCTCCCAGTTCAGCAGCTGCTCGGACCAGTCGGCGTACTCCTCCGAGCCGACCACCGCGACGTCGCCGGTACGCAGCTCCTCGGCGAGTGCGGTGAAGACCATCGCCTCGAAGTGCTTGCGGACGAACTGCCCGGTCCGGGTCTTGTCGATCACGGCCTTGCGCCAGTTCTGGGTCGCGAAGGAGATGTCGACCTCCTTGCCCTCCTCGTTGAAGGCGGTGATGTACTCGCCGCGGGCCGCCTGGTGCCGCTGGGCGTGCGCGAGCGCGTCCAGCACCCGGCTGTCCTCGCTGGTCGCGGTGAACTGAAGGTTCTCGGCGTCGGCCAAGTCGAACATCACTGCCCGGTCCCGGCCGATCTGCCCGTACAGCAGCACTTCCCAGAAGTTGCCGTGGTGGGCGGAGACCTTCTCGATCTGCTCGTACTGCTTGGCGAATCCGCCGAAGCCCTCCACCGCCCGCGTGACCGCGCCGAGCCCGCTGGCCTGCACCATCTGGGCCTTCACCAGGGCGAGGACTGCCGGGGAAACCCGGCCCTCCAGCCGCTTCGCGACCTCGTCCACCGACGCCTCCTCGTCCAGGCCCTCCAGCGCCTGACGGGCCTCGGCGGTCATGGCCGCGGCCTTCTCCAGCGCCTCCTGTGCCGGGCCGCCCTCGTCGATGTGCTTGAGCACGGTGCGGTAGTTCCCGATCAGGGCCTCGACGATCTCCCGCTCGGCGAGCCGGATGTCCTCCAGCTCCGCCTTGGCCTTCTTGATCTTCGTCGCCACGCGCTTGCAGAACATCGTCGCGAGGTCGTCCCGCACCCGCATCCGCGCCTTGTGCGTCAGGGCCGCGACCAGCGCAATGCGTTTGACGGGGGCGAAGTCCCGCAGCTCCGAGGCATCCGCCGCGTCCGCCTCCCCGGCAAAGTCGGTGATCTTCCCTGCGGCGACACCGTCCATCCACACATCGGTGTCGCCGAGACCGTCCAGCCATTCCAGACGCTTGGTCAGGTTCTTGAAGTGCGACCAGGTCGGGCCCTTGGCGGGCTTCTTCAGCCGGTTGAACAGCGTCGTCCCGTCGCTGTCGCGCTCCTCCAGCAGCCGCATGAGCCCCGCCCGCTGAGCGGCGCTCATGCGGTCATGGATGCCCGCGCGGATCGAGGCGTTCACCTCGGTACGGATCTTCGCGGCCATCTTGTCGAAGGTGGAGAACCCCGGCAGCTCCAGCCCGGCCTCCACCACCTTCTCCAGCGCGATGTTGATCAGATCCGCCGGGCGGTTCTTCGCCGCGGCCTCCTTGCGGATCGACTGCTCGACGATTCCCCGGGCCCTGGCCTGGTCGTACGTCACGCCGACCTGCTTGCGGACCAGGCCACGGTGGTGCTTGGCGGTCCGCTCCGCCCGGTACACCGGCAGCGTGTCCTCCGGCAGCTCCACCGCCCGCCGCACGAAGTCCACCACCATCACCGGGACGTCCTCCAGTGCCGGGAAACACCCCATGCGCCGGTACGACTTCAGCATCAGCAGCAGGGCCAGCAGATGCTCATCGCAGTCTGTGGCGTCGGCCGCCCACTCCAGCTCATCGCGAGTCGGCGAGAAGAACAGATGCAGCTCGTGCGCGGTGATCAGCCGCTTGAACCGCGGATACGCGGTCCGTTCGATCGATGTCACAACCCACCTCAGGCCCCAGACGACGCTCAACATCCCCACCAACGACACTGAGCCGAATGGGTGACGGGGGAGGGCGCTCAGGGTTTCAAGATCATCTCGTTGCCCCTTTGGTGCGTATCTCGGTCACACCCCTTGGACGCCCAGGACGTCCATGGCGGACGCAGCGCGCAGGCGCACCTGTCCGCGCTGGCCCGCAGCAACCGCATCCCGCTGACCCGCGTGGACGAGGTCCTCCAGGAGGTCGGACTGGCCAAGGCGGCAGCGCGCCGAATCGGAGGGTTCTCCCTCGGGATGAAACAGCGTCTCGGCATCGCGGGCGCGCTGCTCGGAGATCCGCCGGTGCTCCTGTTCGACGAGCCCCTGAACGGTCTGGACCCCGAGGGCGTGCTGTGGGTACGCGGCCTGTTCCGCCGTCTCGCGTCCGAGGGCCGCACCGTGTTCGTCTCCAGCCACATGATGGCCGAGATGGAGCACACCGCCGACCGGCTCATCGTCATCGGCCAGGGCCGGCTGATCGCCGACCAGAGCCTGGAGGACTTCTCGGACCGCAACGCCTCCCTGGGCGTGACCGTGCACACACCCGACTTGGCGGCCCTGGAGGCCGTGCTGATCGCCGAGGGCGCGTCGGTGCGCCGGGAGAGCGACCAGGCGGGCCGGGTCACCGGCCTGACCGCGGCCCGAATCGGCGAACTCTCCCACCGGCACCGCATCGTGTTGCACGAACTCGCCACCCACACCCCGTCCCTGGAGTCGGCGTTCATGTCCCTTACCGCAGACAGCGTCGAATACCTCGCAGGAGAAGCCCGATGAGCACAATGACGTCCTCCGGCACCAGGCCGTCCGAACGCGCGGCCGAACCGGTGGCCGGGTTCGTCGACCTGCTCGCCTCTGAGTGGATCAAGATGCGGTCGCTCCGGTCGACCTACTGGCTGCTTGCCCTCAGTGCCGTCGTCGCCATCGCGATCAACGTGAACTCAGTCCATTCCGACCTGACGTACATCGACCAGCCGCATCCCGCGCTCCCCGGTTTCCCGCCCTTCAAATACGACCCGCTGTTCCACGGCCTGGGCAGCATCGCCGCCGACGTCATGGCACTGGCCGCGGCCAGCTTCGGCGCCATCACGGTCTTCGGCGAGTACGCCACCGGAATGATCCGCACCACGCTCGCCGCCACTCCCGACCGGCGCGCGGTGATCACGGCCAAGGTGGCCCTCGTCACGGCGATCACGCTCGTCCTCGGTGTGATCGTCTCCGTGACGTCGTTCTTCACCACCAACGCGATGCTGGCCTCCCGCCACGTCGGACTCTCCATCCACGACCCCGGCTGTCTGCGGGCCGTCACGGCATACGCACTGGTCATCCCGGTCTGCGCGCTCATCGGCATGGCTTTCGGCGCCGTCCTGAGACACGCCACGGCTTCGATCGTCGCAGTCGTAGGAGTGCTCTTCATCCTGCCCATGCTCTTCGGTGGCGAGAGGTACCGGCTCTTGAAGGAGATCGGCAACCACCTGCCGCTCGCCGCCCAGGCCCGGCTGGCGCTGAACCCCGAGTCCGACACCAGCCTGGGCGAGTATCCGGCCACGATCACGGGCTCCTGGACAGCGCTCGCGGCCTGGGCGCTCGTCTCGGTGGCCATAGCCGTGATTGTCGTGCGGCGCCGGGATGTCTGAGACCGGCTCAGCCCGGGTGCCGCCTTGCCGCCATCGCGAGGTACATCTCGGCCAGTGATCCGGCGTACGAGCGGCCCGCCTTCGGCCTTGGGACTGGTAGGCGTCGTTGTTCAGCTGGCCTGTATCCCTTCTGCGCGCGGTGAGGTCTGTCACGGGCTGTAGTAATCCGAGCCTGGGGTGCGGGAAATCTGTCGCCGCTGGTCAAGGGTTCGTGAAACGCTGACGGACATGCATCCGGACCCGATTGACCTGGCTCGACGTCTTGTGCATGGCCGTTTTCCCGATGCGCTCGCCGTGGTCCTGGCTGGATCCACCGCCACGGGACGGGCGACCGCCAGCAGTGACCTGGACATCGCGGTGCTCATTGGGGATGGCGGCGAGACCCGCCGGGAGACGCTCCGGTTCGAGGGGCGCCTTGTGGAGCTCTTCATCCACACCCGT
The DNA here is from genome assembly GCF_018614075.1 of Streptomyces sp. ISL-94. Classification (GTDB taxonomy): domain Bacteria; phylum Actinomycetota; class Actinomycetes; order Streptomycetales; family Streptomycetaceae; genus Streptomyces. The sequence goes on from NZ_JAGGOZ010000021.1 coordinate 12,794, forward strand.
GCCGGTCTCGTGGAGCTCTTTTCCGCAGATGTCGCCGCGCGTCGTGGGGTGCTGCAAAGCATGTATGCCACTGGCCTCGTCCTGGTCGACACCGGTGGGGAGGCCGGACGTGCCCGGGCCCGGGCCGAGTCCGACCTCCGCAATGGTCCGTCGACGCTGGAGCCGGAGACGGTCGAGACCAAGAGGTATGGGCTGACAGACGCTCTGGATGATCTGGCGGATGCAGATGATCCCTTCGAACGCCTGGCGGTGGCAGGGGTCGTCCTCAACGTTGCCGCTGACCTGCTCTTCGACCAGCATCGCGCTTGGGCGGGCGGCGGGAAGTGGCTGCCCAGGCGGCTGCTGGAGGCTGATAGGGAGCGCGGCGGAGCCCTTCTCCAAGGGCACCGACATCTGTGCGAGACGGGTGACCCGGTGCTGTTGATCGATGCAGCCGTCCGAATCCTCGACCTCGTCGGTGGGCCGCTTCACGAGGGCTATTGCAGGACGTGGCGGGGTGTCATCGAATCCGTCGCCGCAGGCATCGGGCGTTGACAAAAGATGCTCACGGAACGGCAGCGACGGTGGCTCGCCGACGAGATCACCGAGACGTACGGACCCCACCCTTGGATCAGGCGCTTGGAGGTGTAAGTCCAAGGCTGGTGCGGCCAGTGCCCCACCGGGAAAGTCTTGTGGATCAACGTCTGTGGTCGCCGGGTGCGTAATGCTTCCAGGGAGCTCCGGCGTCGGTGGCGATGCGGGTGGTGCTCTTGTCGTGGTAGCCGAGTGCCTGGGCGATGACGGGGGCCGGGGCCTGGAGGACGAGCTGGCGGATGGCGGAGGTGCGGCCCTTCTCGGCCGGGATGCCGAGTTCGCGAAGTGCGTCGCGCAGGGTGGCGGGGTTCATGGGCTGGCTCGCTCGGCGGCCGGGGAAGAGCCAGGGCGAGTTCTGGTTGATGGCGGGGGTGCCGGCGGGCAGGGCCTGGAGGTAGCCGAGTAGGAGGTCGGCCACCGGCTCGGGCACCGGGGTGGGCGGGTCGCCGAGCCGGAGTGCGACGTGCTGGCCGTCGCGGAGAACGTCGTCGGCCGTCATGCGGACGATTCTGCTGACCGGCTGGGCGAACAGCAGGACCAGACAGGCGGCGACCCGAACTCTCAATGAGGTGCTGTCGTCGGCGAGGACCCGTTGCAGGGCGGCGACCCGCTGGTGCTGGCCCATCGGGTGAGGGTTGGAAGTCGGACGGTTCGGGATGGACAGCCGCGGCATCCGGCGGCTGTCCATGCACCACCGCAGGAACGCCTGTGCGGGGCGTCGGGTGGCGTACTTCTCCGCGTGCCAGGCATCGAGGTCGGTCTGGGTGCACGCGTCCAGCGCGACGTGCCGGGCGGCGACCCAGACCAGGAAGACGCCGGCCTGGGTGATCTGCTGGCGGCATTCCTGCGTCGTGCTGGTGCCCAGCGGGCTCTTGGCCGCCTTGGCGCGGAGCTTGCGGAGCTGGTGCCAGGTGGCGAAGTGCTGGAGCAACCGGGCGTGTTCGGCGTCCTCCGTGGTGGCGATCCGCTGGGCGAGCCACCGCTCGAACAGTAGGAGCCGCCGGTCGAGGGACGGCAGGACGCCGCTGTCCATGAGCAGGTCGCGCAGGTACGCGGCGGTCCGCCAGTTCGGCAGGGCCTGGATGGCGTCGTGTGTGAGCGGCACTGTTCCGGTGGCCAGGTCTCGCAGGAGAGCCGGGACTTGTGGGTTACGGAGCCAGGTCAGTCGGCTCTTCGGGCGATCCAGTCTCACCAGGAACTGGTGCAGTGGGATCAACTGCGAGTGGATGCGGCCGGTGCCGTCGTCCAGGAGGGCGGTGAGCTGGTCGGAGAGGGTGCAGCGTTCGCAGAGCCGTCCGCCGAGGAGCAGGCCCTCGAAACCGCAGCAGTCGCAGAAGAAGTCGCGGCTGATGCCTGCGCAGTCCCGGCATATCGCGGTTCCCGCCGCGTCCCGGCCGGGAAGCAGCCGCTCGGTTCCGCAGCCGGGGCAGCGGCCCCGGTCCCGCGTGGCCCGCTCGTAGCAGGTGCGGCAGATGGGTCCGTCCGACCAGTTCGCGGACTTGGCGGCGCGGCGGCCGCAGCGTGCGCAGGTGCGTATGTGCCACCGCTCGTATTTCTCGCGGCTGTCGTAGGCCGGGCTCACGAGTCGGGGGTGATCCGGGCGCGCTTGGGCCGGATGGTGTTGGCCAGGTCCACGACGTCGGCGCCGCCGGAGGCGGCGGTGCGGCGCGGGGCGACGTTCTCCGCCCGGGTGGCGATCAGGTCGGTGGGATTGACATCGATCACCTGCGGCATGAACCCTTCTGTCAAACGCGCCGTCCACGCCATCCCCGACACCGCATGGCAGCAGATCATCTACCCCACCGCCGTGCCCGACCCCGCCACCGGCGAACTCATCTCGGACGCCGAAGTCGCCGAGATACCCGCCTACACCGCGTTCACCGGCCGAAAGAAGGTCGAACAGGTGACCGCCCGGCTGATCGTGCGCCGGGTCCGTGACCTGGCCAAACCCGCCACCGTCGGTGAGCAGGGCGAACTGTTCCCTGTCTGGCGCTACCACCCGTTCTTCACCGACAATCCCGCTCCCACGCTCCAGGCGGAGCGGGAACACCGCCACCACGCGGTCGTCGAGCAGGTCATCGCGGACAGCAAAGCCTCCGCCCTGGCCCACCTGCCCTCCGGACACTTCCACGCCAACGCCGCCTGGCTCACCCTGTGGGCCATGGCCTACAACCTGCTGCGGGCCACCGGCGCGCTGACCTCCGCCTTCCACGCCAAGGCCACCACCGCCACCCTCCGGGCCCACCTGGTCCACGTTCCGGCCCGGATCGCCCGCTCCGCCCGCCGCATCACCCTGCACCTGCCCACCCCGCCCGCCAGGGCCCGACCGGAAACCGAAACCGTGGAAAAGCTGGGTAGACCAGCGGATACCCGCTGCCCACCCCCAGCCGCCGCCCCGGAACCGGCGCAGAACGCCCTCAGAAGACCACCTTCAAACCACGTCGGTGGATCGAGGCTTAGCCGTCACCAGGTGACGCGTCCGGCAACGGCCGTTCGGAAGCGTCACAGGCCCGGCGGATCCGCCGGGCACGGGTGCGACACCGCGGCGAGCAGTACACGGCATCGAGCCGCTTCCGCACGGGGACGCTCCAGCCGCAGACCGGGCACCCGCCCTGGACGTAGCGGTCGACACCCCCGCGGATCTCCTCGATGCCCTGGGCCACCGCCCGCCGGAAGACCGTCTCCTCGCGCCGGACGAGCCGCCAGTGCCGGCTGCGGCAGGTCGCACCGCAGTACCGCCGGTTCGGACCCGCGTCCTTCGGCAGCGGCTTCGGCAGTGGCCGCACACCGTCGCACCTTGCCGCTCACTCTCCCAGCGTCCTCGTCCCCAGCGCCGGGGGAAGCCGGCAACCGGGACAGCCGTCCCCCTGGGGGATTCCGCTCGCGCGGTGCACCGAGGGTCGGCCGGAGCCGCCTGCATTCGGCCGTAATGGCGAGAATTCGATCCCGCTGCCGCGGTGAAACGGCTAAGTCGATCATGCTCAACATTTCCTCAAATTTGTTCCCTTGCGATGTGACCGCCGAGTAGGTTCTTCTTGATCGAAGACGCCGGGCCTGACCAGCTCGGTGTTGAAAAGTTAATTGAATCGGGGAAGTTCAATAATGAAGAACATGCTTTCCGGCGTTCTGTCGGTGGCTCTTGTCGGCGGTTTCGTCATGGCGGGCGGGGTCGGCGTGGCGCACGCTGATTCGGGTCCGCGTCCCGTGGTCCAGTCGGTCCAGGTGAACCCGCTCGAAGAGGCTCGCTCGCTGTGCATCATGTCCAAGAGCAAGCGGGACTGCGAGTACCTGATGACTCACGTCAAGATGAACGACATGGTGAAGAGTTGCCTGATCAAGGGCGCCATCGGTGGGGCCGGTGCGCTGATCGTCGGTCGCTTCGTCAGTAAGGACGTGGCGAAGGACATAGTTTCCAAGACCGTGGTCGCCGGTGCCACCGGCTGCCTCGCGGCACTCGCCTAAGGCAGGGAAAATCATGGCCAGGATCGTATTCACTGTTCTCTGGGTCGCTGTACTCGTCCTCGTCAACCGGAGCCTCCACGACACCGTCTGGGCGCAATACCTGGCGACGTTCCTTCTGGGGGGTCTCTATGCTCTGGCCCTCAGCAAGGTGGGGATTCTCCGCGCGGGGTCGCGGTCGGAAGGCTCGAAGTGACCGGCTTTCTTGGCCTTCCTGTGTCATTCGGTAAACGCCTCGATTGTTCGGACTGAGGTAATCAGTCCGAATGCGGTGTGTGAATCAGTGCCGGTGGCGCCCGTTCGGGGGCCACCGGCACTTCCGGTCGTGCGGCCGGGTGTTACGGGTGGGCGCAGGCGTGGTGGGTCGAACCGCCGGCAGCGGTTCACGGGCCGGGGTCGAGCGGGCCGTCAGGGCCGCCAGGGCCGAGCGGGTGCTGATGCCCGCCTTGCTTGTCCCACGGCGAGGCCGAGCGGCGCGCCCTTCCGCAGCGGGCGTGCGCTTCCTTGATCCCGACGAAGTCCTCGCAGTACGCGGCGAGGGTCGGGTGCGTGCTGCGCCACAATTGGCCGCGCGCGGCGACCTCCAGAGCGGCGCCGCAGATCCACTGCGCGGCGACCTCGGCGCTGGTCGCCTGCAGCAGCACGTCGTCGACGAGCGCTCGGTACTACTCATGAAACAGGGAGGTACAACGAAGCCGGCGGTCACTCTGCCCTATCTGCCAGGTGCCTTGTCAGATTTGCGCGCTAGTGTCTCGTGATTCTGTTTGTGGAACCTGAGGCGTCTGTGATCGTTGAGTCTGGCATGGATCTCTCTTCTGAACAGGTCTCCGAGCTACGGGAGTTGGCTGGTTCGCGGGATGTGCCGGCTGTCGTGGCACTTCGTGCGCGGATCGTGTTGTGGTCGGCCGAGGGGCGGCGGCGAAAGGACATCGCCGAGCTCGCCGGTGTGGCACCGCTGACGGTGGACCGCTGTAAGTCCCGCTATGCCGAGCGGGGTGTTGCCGGGCTGGAGGACAAGCGCCGGGGCGGGCCGCGAACTCAGGTGCCGCCCCGGACGCGGGCCCGGGTGATCGCCTTGACGAGGATGTCCCCGCCGGCGGATTCCGGGCTCTCTCACTGGTCCGGCCTTGGGGACCAGCCGTACAGCCGTTGGCGCTAAGCACTTGATCATGGTCGTTAGCTGCGGGCCTTCGCGTTCGGATGGGGTTGGGCCTGGAGCCGTTCGCGGAGGTCGATCTCCTCGGGGGTGAGAGGGTCGTCTGGCCGGCGGATGCGGACGGGCTTGGGCCTGAGAGGCAGGCCGTCGTCCGCCGCAGCGGCTTCGGCTTCCGCGAGGGCGCGGTAGAGCGAGGCGACGGACGGGGACCTGCCCGCGTTCTTGCCGACCTTGATGGTGAGCTTCTTCGCGATCTCGGGGACGGGGACGCCCTTGTCCTTCAGCGCGACGGCGAAGGTGAGCATGTCGTCGTCGATGACCTTCGGGCGTCCGCCGTGGTTGCCCTTGGACGCGGCGATGACCTGGCCCTCCAGGGTCTTCTCCCGGATGTAGTTGCGCTCGATCTGCCCGGCGACGGCGAGCACGGCGAAGAACAGGGCGCCCATGCCGTGGGGGTCGTAAATCCCGGTGAGCGGGCCGGTGAGGAGTTCGAGCTGGATGCCGCCGGCCTGGAGCTCGGCGGACAGCGTCATCAGCTCGGCGGCGTTGCGGGCGAGGCGCTTGAGTTCGTGGACGGTGAAGATGACCGGTGTTTCGGGGGCGGCCTCCTTGAACTGGTGGGCCAGTGCGAGGGCTTTCTCCAGCTCGGGCCGGACCTTGATGCGGGTGCTGATCTGCTCGGAGAAGACCTTGTGGCACTCCGCCCGGCGGAGGGCTTCGAGCTGGCTCGCCAGCTCCTGGCGGGCGGTCGACGTCCTCGCGTACCCGATCCGGACGGGCCGCTCGGTGCGGGGCGCGGGCACGGCGGCGAGCGCCGGGCCCAGCTTCCACGCGCGGCCGGGGCGCCGGTCGGCGGGGACGGGGATCTCCAGTTCCTCGCGGAGCGCGGGGACGAGGACGAAGCGGGGGGTGTGGTACTTCGCGGCGGTCTTCCCGCCCCGGGTGCGGCAGGCGCTGCCAGCGGGCGCGTCACAGTTCGGGCAGTCGTGACGTTCTACCGCTAATGCGGCCTGATCGTGCGTGAGGTCCATGGCGGCAGTCTCTCAGAAGTGCCTCGCACAACATGCGGGTTTCGAGAGGACTTTTGCGAACGGCGACCTGCGGAAACGTGATCACTCCGGGGGGCTCTCGCAGAACTCTCACAGATGACCGTTTGTGCGAGTCACTCGGCGTCAGGGTCGGTGTCGCTCGGGTGGACTCCGGTGATCGCCCATTCCAGCATCCGCATCCGTTCGACATCCGGCGTGCGAAGGCGACCAGCCCGGCGCCGAACTCGTGGTCGGGACCGATGTCCGCGGCATTGAAGTAGGCGTCGATCCGGCTCGTGTCGCCCGTCGTAACGAAATGGCGGGCGATGGCCGAGACCGAGCGGGAGAACATCCGGGAGTCCACCCTCGAAGGCCTCGATACCGCCTCCCGCAAGGGCAAGCACGGTGGCCGGCCACCGGTCATCACCGACGACATGCTCCATACCGTCATCCGCCGCCGGACGGCAGGCGAGTCCGTCGAGGAGATCCAGCCCGACCTGATCATCCCCACCGGCAAGCGCAAAGGGCAGAGCCCTTCCGTCGCGAGCATCTACCGGGCCCTGGCCGAGCACCACAAGGCCCAGGCTCGAGGCAGCCCAGGCCGACTTCGCGGCCCTACGCCAGCGGTCAGCGCTCGCGCCCACCAGCTCGTAGAGAGTCGCTACTGACCGATCCGATCCTCCCCAAGGACCTCAACCGAGCGGAGGAGCTACGGCGGGGAGGAGACGCCGAATGGGTGATGGCCTTCCGCTCCCGTCCGGCGTTGAACCGCGTATGACCCACCCTTACGAGCAGGACCTCGGCGCCCTCTACCTGACCCGCGCTCCGGCCCACCTGGACGACGATGACGCCGCCCTGGCGCTGATCGCGCACTGCCCCGACATCAGCGCCGCCCGTATCAAATACGGGCTCGCGTGGCGAAGAACGCGAACAGCAGCCGGCCGGGCCGCTACGTCCTACTTCTCCTCCGGCTCCCAGGCGCGGAGCAGGTCGAGCAGCCCTGCGTCTCCGTCAACGTGCAAGGAGGCGGCCGGGATACGGTCGTACAAGTAGAGGACCAACTCACTGGCCGTGCCATGGACGGAGGCGCCGGCTACGTCCGAGTCCTCGTCGGTCGCGGCAGTGTCCGCGGGGATGCGGGTGACGCGTGCGCCGTTGCCGTCGACTGTGAGGCGCCAGGAGCGGCCCTCGGCGGCGTGGAAGTCGAAGGCCGTGGGCTTGTGCGGCCAGGCACTCGGCGTCGCGCAGACGGTGAACAGGAACTCCTCCACACCGTCGAGTGCCACCTCGACCGGCAGCGGCTGCGAGGCGCCCCCGGCGAGCTGGGCGTCGTACGTGTGCACCGCGGTCTCCTGGACCCGGTGCCGGGCGGTGCCGCCGGCGGTCTGCGGTGACTGCGACGCGGGCCACCACGTCCAGCAACCGCTCTCCGGTCCTGCCTCGCGCAGGGCGCTCACCAGAAGCTGCGTCGACGCGGCCAGCCAGGCCAGCAGGGCCTCACGCTCCCGCGGCACTTCCAGAGCGGCGCGCGCAGCGGTGGCCTCGGCCGGGGGAGCGTCGGCAGGCCCCGCGCCGACGATGGCGGCCCAGAAACGGTCTCCCCCACCCAGGTGCTTCACCAGATCGAACAGCGTCCACCCGGGGCAGGTCGGCACCTGCACATCGAGGCTGGGAGCGGCGGCGACCGCGGCGCGGAAGGCGCCCGACCGTTCGTCGATGAGTCGCAGCAGGTCAGGGAAGTCCAGAGTGTTTTGCACGCCGGATGTCTATCACTGCGCCCCGTGCGACCGCACGCGGATTTTCACAGCCGACGCGGCGGGCGCGCGGCACGGGCCGCGCACCCTCGGATGGCGCGGTGCCCTGCTCTCATGCACAGCATCGGTCGAAGTCGCCCGATCGGGGATTCCCGTTCGACCAACACCCCTCGACATCGGAACAACGACAACAGTCACTGATCTCTGAGACAACCCCCAGGCACGGCAAAGGCCAGTTCGCGGCAGGCCAAGCGATCCAGGCCTTGCCTGCAACGAGGCCGAGGCGCTGCCACGGCCTGTCGGCGGGCGGCCCGCGGAAAACGAGTTGCTCGCGGGTCGTGGCCTCGATCATGATCGCCTGCATGGACCTGTAACGGCTGCCACGTAGCAAAGCCAACCTGTCGCGCGGTTGACCCCGGAGCCTGACGACTCGGCCCCGAGGCGATGACTCGCGCCCTCGTGTGCATCCGTCATATCCCAGGAGCCGCAGCCTCGCCTGCGAGAGCTCCTGGTCAGTCCTGAAAGCAACCACATTCATGAATACTGACCGCAAGGCCCTGTGGGCCGTGCGTGAGTCCGCGCTGCCCACCGTCGTACGCCCCTGCCCGGACTGCTCCGGCAGCCGGCACCGTCCCTCGGGCAAGATCCGTGTCAACGCGAGCGGCAAACTCCTCGACGTCTGGCTTCTCCTGAGCTGTGCAGGGTGCGACCGGACCTCGAAGGTGCCCGTCCACGAGCGCGTCCACGTCTCGTCGCTGGAGCCCGCTCGCCTGGTGGCGTACGAGAACAATGACCCAGCCGTGGTACGGGAGCTGACGATAAGTCAGTCGCTGGCCGCGAAGAACGGATACCGCCTCGACTGGACCGGTACGTGGGAGGTGGAGACCCGCACGCCCCTCTACGCACTCGACGACCCGGCACCGTTCAAGGTCCTGGTCAGCTTCGAGCTGCCCGCGCCGGTCCGGGTCGAACGACTGCTCATGCTCGGGCTCGGTCTCAGCCGCAGTGGGGTACGACGCATGGTCGGGGACGGGCGTATCCACCTGCCGCTGGCCCTGGACGCCAAGGCGCATCGTGACTTCGAGCTCACCATCCACGATCTCGGTTCCGTCGATGCTGCGAAGCACTCGAAGCTCCTTGGCGCTCCGACCGACGTGCGCACCGACCTGAGCCGCGTCGGGTTGCACGACACGCCGCAGCACGTGTCGCGATCGGCGGCGGGAGCGTAAGAGCGGGGCAGCAGGGCCTTCTGGACAGCCTGTTGGCGTAAACAACCTTCGAGCTGCCAGGAGGCCCTGCTCTGTGCGGCACCAGCCACAGTCACCCGATCGAGACTCCCGTTCGACCAACACCCCACAGGATCGGAACGGCAACAGCCGCTCAAGATTCGCTGTCGCAGGTCACCTGTGCAACGCCACGGGGCTGAGTGTGCCTCATGTGACAGAACGCCTGATTTCTCTCTGACCAGCGAGTTCAGGTTGACAACCCCCCTCGGCGACGGAGGTCGCCGAGGGCGTAAGCCCGAGGCGGGGTTGGGGTGCCTGCCTCGGGCACGTCGCTTCTGTCGGGCTTCTCGAAGAACGAGCGGTAGGCGCCCTCACGGATGTCGTGGTCAGTGCCTCTGCTTTGGCCGCTGCGGTGCACGACATGTGATGCGGACGGCGGCGGCTTGATGTGGCGACGTAGACGCGGCCCATCGGCCCTACCCCAAAAAATCCGGTGGGTCCTTCGCCGTAGGCAAGGCACAATTCCCGGGGAACCGGGGCGAGGGGGAGCTTGTTTGGACGTGTTCGCGTGTGCCGGGTGCGGCACCGAGCTGACGGCGCCGGTGTCCCGAGTGGCCCTCCCGGCCCACACCCATCACGGGGGCTGGGAGGAACTCCATCCTCCGCTGATGGAGCCCGCGACGTACGCCGTCGACCCCCGACCCACTGGACCGCCGTGGCGGTTGTGGGAGGAGGTCGGAGAGGACGCGGCTGCCCGGCAGGGCGTATACGCGCCGGTGTACTCCGTCTCCTTCGGCGTGCGGAACAGGATCGTCATCGCCCCCGGCGACTCCCGGTCCATGGCCCTGATACCCGAGAAGTGCGAGGGCTACTGCCAGGGTGTGGACGGCCGGGCCGGCCCCAACCTGGCGTGCGAGGGGTGCGGGCGGGCCGTGGCGACCCGCATGGACGACTGCGGACTGTGGCAGACGGTGTGGCTGGAGCCCGACGCGGTCGTACGCCGCCCCTCGGGGCTCCCCGCCGGTCCGCCTCCCGACTGGGACGAGCTGGAGCGCGCCGAGCACCGCGTCCCACCCGTCGAACCCGACGGGTCGTGGAGCCGTCGCTGGGAGGCGGCGGTCGGGGTCGCGCTGGCCCACCTCGTGGCGGCCACTGAGGACCGCCCCGTGACCCTCCCAGCCGGCCCCGTCACCGAGCTGCTCGGCCACGCCGTCGGCCGGTACCTGCCAGCCGGGCCCGATACCCGTACCGTGGGGCTGGCCGGCCCGGGAATCCGAACGCCCCGGCCCCGTCCCGACGTCCTCCTCGTCCCCTGCCACCCCCTCACGGGCACTCCCTGGCGCCCACCCGGCGACGACGCGGCCGTGGTGCCGCTGGACAGCGGGGTCTGGGCGTACCTCGCCCACCCGGGCGAGACCTCGCCGATGCCCGCGACGGGGGTGCTTCCGGACGGCGTCCTGCGCGACGACTATCCCCTGCCGCCGCGCCCCCGGTGCCCGCTGACGCCCCGCCACCGCGCCTTCGAGTACACCCTGGTCGGGCTGCCCGCCATACGCGCCCCCCGGCTGCGCAGGTACCACGACGCGTACCGATCATGAACGTCTGACTGGGCGTCCACGGCGCCGAGGTCGCAGCGGTCCGCTCGTCGTTCGGTTCGGATCTCAGGTCCCCTTGATCCGCCAGCTGCTCTCCGGCCTCGGTACTGGTCAGCTCGCGTATGCAGCTGTCGCCAGTTCTCGTGTGGAACGGGGACGGTTGTGACGATGCGTGCTCCCCCAGGGCGTTTCGGTGGCGAGGGTGGGCCGATCCCGAGCCCGTTACGGTTGGTGCCTCCGAGCCCCGCTTGGCGGCTTGTCCGCTCTCGGTCTTCAGCTGTTGATCTTCGCAGCAACGCTGAACGAGATCCGGTTCCGCCGGGGTTGGGAACATCAGCCACAGCCGCTCCGCTATGGGACGGTCGGCGGCTCTATCGTTGCTCCGCATGACCCAGACCGAGATCGAGATCACAGCGGAGTTAGTCCGGCACCTGCTGCGGGACCAGCACCCTGACCTGGCCGATCACCCCTTGAAGCTCGGCGCGCGTGGTTGGGACAACCAGCTGTGGCGGCTCGGCGACGACCTCGCCGTCCGATTGCCCTGGGCGACACAGTCTGCGGACACATTGCTGCGCAAGGAGCACGCCTGGCTGCCCGTCCTTGCCCCGTACCTTCCGCTGCCGGTCCCCGTCCCGCAGCGCCTCGGCGAGCCCTCCGAGCGGTTTCCGCGGCCCTGGATCGTCACCACCTGGGTGCCGGGAGAGCCCGCCGACCGCGCCCCTGTCACGCGCGGTGCGGAGGCGGCCGACACCTTGGCCGCCTTCCTGACGGCTCTTCACGGACCCGCTCCCACCGGGGCGCCCGCCGGTCGTGGCCGCGGGGGGCCGCTGGCCGACCACGCCGACGGGTTCGCCAAGGGGCTCACCTCGGCCACCGAGCTGGGGCTGATCCCCGACCCGGACGCCGTCCTCGCGGTCTGGGAAGACGCCGTTGCCGCGCCCGAGTGGGCGGGCCCGGCACTGTGGCTCCATGGCGACCTGCATCCGGCCAACGTTCTCACCGCGGACGGCACCTTCTGCGGCGTGGTCGACTTCGGCGACCTCTTCGCAGGCGATCCAGCCTGGGACCTCGCCGCCGCTTGGGTACTGCTACCGGACAGCGCCGCCGACCGCTTCCATGGGGCCTACCAGCCGATCCCAGACGCCGCGACCTTGCGTCGCGCCCGCGGCTGTGCGGTGCTGAAAGCCCTCGCCTGCATCCTCATCGGAGATGCCGGAGTCCACGGCCGCCCCGGCGGCAAGCCCACCTGGGGGCCACCGGCCCACGCCACGCTGCGACGCCTCATCGCAACGGCCCGCTGAGCGACCGGGCCGAGCGGGCCGCCGGAGCAAGGTGGGCCTGGGTGCTCCTGGTCAGCTTTCCTCTTTCAACTGTCAGCAGATCCCCGTGGAACCCAGCCCGTTGGTGACCGTTTGCGATCTCTGGCGGCGTATCGGCTCCACGTCCCGCCGGTCTCCTCGAGGAGGCGGCTGGTGGTCTTGTCGTGGTAACCGACAGCGTCCACGACGACGGGGGCGGGTAGCTCAAGAAGTTGCTGTCGGATGGCGGCGCCGCGAGCGGCGGCGACCGGGACGCCGATCTCGCCCAGGAGCGCGGACAGGTGGTCGGGGCGGGCAGGCTGGCCGGCCCGGCAACCGGGGAAGAGCCATCGGGATGCCTGGTCAAGGAAGCGGCCGATGACCCGCGCCCTCTGGTCGCTGTGAGGCTGGACGGCGCCAGCTCCCCGCTCGTATGCGTCTGCCTCGTGTTCGCCGACCTGTTGGCGCCGCTCCTGCCGGCAGCGGCCTGCCCCCGTGGTCCCGCTGTTCCCGCGGAGGGGGAGCAGACGGGCGGGCGGCGGTCACAGGCCGATGCCCTGGCTGGCGGTTTCCTCCCATCGGGCGCCCTTGCGTACGTACTCCCAGAAGACGGCGCTGGAAGGACTGTGGCCCGACTGGCGGCGCAGCTGGTCGGGGCGTTTGCCGTTGCGGGCGCCGGTGGTGATGAAGCCGGAGCGCATGGAGTGCCCGGTGACCTTCACCTCGAGGCCGGCGCGGCGGCCGCTGCGGGTGATGGCCAGGCGGCAGCCGTCGGGGGAGAGCCGGCCCGTGCCGAGGTGGCCCCAGCGGTCGACGGCGCGGAAGGCGGGGCCGCTGTCGCCGAGTCCGGCCGCCTCGGCGGCGCCTTTCCAGGCGAGCCAGTTCAGGACGGGGCAGGAGTCGGGGTGCGCGCCCCAGGCGATCTCGACGTCGCGGGCGGGGCGCCCCTTGACCGAGGGGACGTGCACCTCCAGGCCCTCCTCGACGAGCACGATGTCGGCCAGGGTGAGGGCGCTGACCTCCTCGGCGCGGCCGGCGATCCCGAACGCCAGCGTGACCAGCGCGCGGTCGCGGTAGACGGCCAGGTCGGGAAGGCCCTCCGTAGGGCCTGCGCTGTTCATCGCCCGCAGCTGCGCCGGGCTCGCCGGGGCGGCCTGGCCGCGGCCGCGGGCCCGGCGCAGGCGGTCGTTCTTCAGCGGCTTGAGCGCGGTGCGGGCGGCGAGGGTGGCCTCCTTGGGCACCTCGACGCCATAGGGCGGGCGCCGCGCGGTGGTGGTGACGCCGGTGATGCGGCGGTCGATGCTGTTGGGCGCCGCCTCCTTCACCTCGTCCAGCCACGCCACGAACGCCACCAGAGTGCCCCTGTCGACGGCCGTCACCGGCAGCGGGACACCGGTGCGCTCGGCAAGCCAGCCGTGGAACTCCTCCCACAGCGCCCAGTCCCGGGCATACCCGACCCTGGTCTTGCGCGGCCGAACCGCGTCCAAATGCTCCTGCGCACCCCGGTCGAGAGCGTGGAGTACGGCGGCCACAGCAGGGTCGTACGCCGTGACGCCGGATCCGGCGGCCTGCTGTGGAACGGTCTCGACGAGCTCCGCGTCGATGACGCCTCGGGTGTGCACGATTTCGCTCGTCATGGCCGCTCCGCCCGTAGGGCAATGGCGAGTTCGGCGCAGGTACGGTCGTAATATGTCTCCCGGGCGGCGTCCCTGAAGTCCACCATGCGCCACCGCACTTCGTCGTATCCCTCACTTCCCTGCCACGGGCGGACAAGGGCGCAGAGGTCGTCCCAGGACTGATGGATCACGTCACGACGCCGTTCTTCCGCAGCGCGCAGCTGCTCCTCGGTCCACACGGGGGGCGACAGCGTGGCGGGGCGGATCGGGTGGGGCTTCCGGGTGGGACGAAGGATCTCCGTGTCGAGGCGCAGCACCAGCGTGGCCAGCGCCTCAGCGAGTGCCTCCGCGATGCGGTGCTGCTCCGATCCGGCGTCATGCGTGGACAGGAGTGCGTCCAGGCGCGGCATCACGAACTCGTAGACCGCCCAGGCGTCGTCCGCGGTGATGTCCGTGGCATAGCGCGGAGCGCTCTCGAGGCGGCCGCCCGTCACCGGGTGGCCTCACGACGCTGCTGTTCGTCGCTTCCCCGGGCAGCGCCCGCTGCACGAGCGACCCTCACTTTGAGGAACGCCTCGAGGCGCTCGACATCGGCGGCCGTGATGTCCTTCGCGTGCACCAGGGCGTGATCGGCAACAGGGTCGGTGCTCATGACTCGGTCGTGGCCTCCGGATCGGGCGGCCGGCCGTGACCATCCGTCACACCGGGGCATCACCTCGGATATGGCATCTTATCCGAGGTGATGAGGCGTTGGAGTCATCTTCGGCCGGCGCCCTGCCCGGTAGGTGTCGGCCATAGTCAGGGGTCCACATCCAGCACAGGTGGGAACCCAGGAAGCTCCGCTTGGACCGTTCTCCGCCGTACACCTGCTCTCCATCGGCGGGCCGCCGCTTCACCGCGCCTGATCCCGGCCCGAAAGTTACCCGTGCCCACTGATCCGTCCGCCACCGGGCAAGGGCCGTTCGTCCCGCTCGACCGCCCGATGAGCGGGGACCTGCGGGGACCAGCCCAGCCGGTGCACCAGATACGACACCCCACGCGGGGTGTACCAGTAGCCGAACAAGCGGTGGATCAACTCCGCCACGCGCGCCTGGGCCCACCGCTGGTCCTCGCTCCAGCTGTGCGGTCACCGGGCCAGTCGGAGGGTTGGGTGCCGCTGGGGTTGCCGTACGGGTCGGTTTTGCGCGGGCTATCGCCTGGCCTTGCGCCTGATCGACGCTGGCCGGGGCGGTGTTGTAGGTGGTCAGTTACCGGATGCCCGGACAACCCGTGAGGGTCCTTTTCACGGCCATCAGACGCGCCGGCGGCACACCACCGGCCGGGGACCGAGGCGAGTAGTCATGGAGCCGTCACCCAAAGACCCCCCTCCCGAGGGATGGGCTGTTCGCTGCCCTCACTGAGGGTCGGCCGACACGAGGTACCCGCCGACCCTCGTAGAGCCGTCGGGTCCGAATTAGCCCCCCCTTGGAGCGCCACAATCATCACTCCATCCCGAAGGATGGCGACATCATCCGTGACTCCAGCCTCGTCTTGAACGTGACTGATGGAGAACATTTTCCGGAAAACACGAATCGGTCGTCACCAGTACCCGGTGACGACCGATTCGTCGATTGTGGTGCATCGCAGAAATCTTCCGGCCAGCGAAGCCAGGCCCGTTCGGAGTAGATCCGCCCAGGCGCTTGCCCGGACCGACGGAGTCCTACCAGCCACTCCGCGAGCGACGTCAAATCACACGAATCTCGCTCGCACTACGAGCCCTTAGCTGATTCTTTCTGGATTCAGCCCAAGCAGGAGCCGCTCGAACGCTTCTGGCACCTTACCGAAGCTGGCTACCCACGTTTCAATGAGATAGACCGTACCAGCCTCGTCAATACCAAGAAAGAATCGACCCGAATCAAGGTGACCGACAGGGAAGAAGGGAATGCCAAGTTCCTCACCCCATTCAATGAATCGATCCTCCTCTCCGTCGCACAAGTCTGGATCAAGTTCGAACGGCTCGCGCGCGCGCTCGATACCTGGACCCGAAAAGACGAACTTAAGCCCACCAAATTCCGCCAGAAACTCCCGTGCAGCATCGTGCGCCCGGAGCCCTACAGATTCGAATCGTGAAGTCCATCCCGTGGTCCCCACCGACCTTCCCGGAAACCAACCCGACGCATAGAGCTCCTCCTCCACATCACTCGAAAATCTAGTCATCCAACCCTCCGGCAGTCGTGAAGTCCAGATCGAACCCGTCTTCAAAGGCAACACAACTATCACACGGGCCGACCCGACTGCCATGCTTCGGATGGGTTAGCTGATTTCGCACCCTGACAGCAGCCACTCGCGCTCCCGTCGGGTCATGCCCATCTGTCAGCGCCTCCGAGAGGCAGATAGCCAAACCACACATACCATGTGCGCTTCCCCGCTCAAGGTCAGGCACAGCATCGAGCATCTCATGGATGAAGGGATGGAGTTCAGGCGCCTCTCCGGTTTTATTCGGACTGCTGTACATCCTGCCATTGGGCAGCTCCAGCGCCTCCGCTACGGAAGGGCGGCTTCTTGAAGAGAAGCTCTTATTGTTCGTCGTAGCAACCGCCTCACCACGTGCTACATCAAGGACCTTTCCATCCTCCCTGGGGCTGTCCTTGAATCCGCCTGCCGAACTGTCTGGCTCAGCAGACTTGGGCGTGCCCGTACCGGGCGCACTCGGCGTCGCCTCGTCAGGGGTGGCGTGGGGGGCTGCTTTGGCCGGGGGAGGTTCCGGATGGTCGCTCTTGAGGAGGTTCTTGGCTGCGTCGAAGGCTTCGCGGATGCCGCCGGCTGCTCTGACGAGTCGGTATCCCTTGACGAGACCCATGCCAAGGCCGATGCCGTCGACGAAGGCGGAGGCGACGAGGCCTCCTATATATCCTCCAATGTAGGCGGGAGAGGATTGGTCGACACCGAAGAGCTCGGCGGTAGGCGCGCTACCCCACAGATTGGGTACGCGGTCTTCGTCGGCCGGCCCCTCGTAGCCCGTCCATCCATTCCAGGTTTCGTTGTCACCGTTGTAGACATCGGTGAGCTTGTTGAGCGCCCACCCGCCGGGGTTAAGCAGAGGGCCAAAAAAGTCGCCGCTGAATCCACCGAAGACGGCGTCGAGTATGCCGGACAGGCCTGCGCCGATGTCGCTCCAGCTCAAGAGCCCGGACGGGTCGCTCATGTTGACCGGGTCGTTGCTGGCGTAGGCGTAGCCCCCCATCTGGTTGGGGTCGCCGGCTTCGAAGATGGGGTCAACTGTCAGAAACCGTCCTAGGGCCGCGTCGTAGTGGCGGGCGCCAAGGAGGTTGAGGCCGCTGGTGGTGTCGACGGGTTGGCCGAGGTAGCCGCGGTTGTCGGCCCACTTGGGCGGTGCGGTGCCGCGGGGTGCGCCGTAGGGGTCGAAGGCGCGACGTGTGACGGTGAGCGTCGTGGCATCGATCTGGAGCTGAGAAGTGTTCTGGCGCGTCGTGGGCTGGTAGGTGACCGTCCCGTTGGACGAGCGGGTGATGCGAGTGCCGTCGGGGTTGGTGAAGTGACGCAGGCCGCTGACGGTGTTCGTCGACTTGGTGAGGGCCAGCTGCTCTGCGCCGGAGAACAGGTACAGGACATCGCTGTCGGGCGATCGCTGAAGGAGCAGAGCACCGTCGGCGTCGTACAAGTAGTCCGCGGTCTGGGTACCGCCACCGGGCTTGGATGTAGTAACGCTCTGGGTGCGGCCCTGGGCGTTGTAGGTGAAGGTCTGGGTCGTCGCCGCCGCGGCGCCGACCTTGGTGTCGCGGCTGGTGGTATTGCCGGCCGGGTCGTAGTGCGGGGTGAGGCTGGTTGTCCCGTCCGGTCCCGTGGTGGTGATGGATGTGGCGGTGTTGGGCTGGGCGGCGGGAGTCGTGCCGTTGCCCGGGTAGACGCTGTTCTGGGTGACGTTCTTGAGCGCGTTGCCGCCGGTGTCGTGCTTGACCTGCTGCGTACGGTCACCCAGCCGGTTGTACGTGAAGGACTGCCAGTACGGGCTGGGGCCACCGATCGTCGACGGGGACGGCTTGCGGGTGTTGCATCGGGAGAGCTGCCCGGCTGTCGCTGCGGCAAGGCCCTTCGTGTCCGTCCAGGCTTGGGCCAGGCGGTTCTGTCCGTCGTAGAGGAAGCACTGGGTGTCGGTGCCAGTGACCGTGCCGCCGCTGGACTGAACGGTGCTCGCGCCAGTGAGGTTGCCTGCCTCGTCGTAGGCGTACGTGGTGGCGTCGATCGGGGAGGTGCTGGTCGTCTGCAGACTGGTTGTCGCGGTGGCCAGTCTGCCGGTCGCCTCGTCATATGTCTGCGCTGTACGCAGCTGCTTGCCATAGACACCGTAGGTGGACTGGATGATCTGGCCGAGCGGGGTGTAAATGGCCTTGTTCAGATATGGCGTGGTTGCGGTTCCGGTCTGCGTCAGCTGGCCTTGCAGGTTGTAGCCGTAGCCGATGGTTTCGGCTGGGAGACCGCCATCAGCTCCATAGGTGGTAGAGGCCAGGAGGCCGACCTCGGGGGTGTATTGAGCGGTTGCCTTGTAAGTGCCGGCGAGCTTGCCTTCCTCTGCCGGGATGATCGTCGTCGTTCCGGTGGCCTGGTAGGCGGTCGTATAGCCGTTGATCTTCTTGGTGTAGGCACGGCCGTTCGATCCGCCGACGAACCGCGTGGAGGAAGTGGGGTAGCCCTTGGCGAGGGTGTCGTACGTCCACTCCGCAAGCTTCTTGCTCTGGTCGGTGGTGCTCGTGCCCTCGTACTCTCCGGACTTACGCCCCAGGTTGTCGTAGGTGTAGGAGAGACTCTTGCCCAGGGAGTCCGTGACAAGGGTCTGGCGGCCGAACAGGTCGTAGGCGTAGGTGCTGAGCCCGGTGTCGGGGTCGGTTTGCGAGGTCTTCTGGCCCAGCAGGTCGTATGCGTACGTCCACTTGTTGCCGACCGTGTCGCTGACGGAATCAACGTCGCCGGCGGGGGTGTAGGTGTAAGTGGTCGTCGTATCCGCCGCGGTGGCCTTGCCAGCTGTGCCGGAGGTCCAGATGCTGGTGCCCGCTGCGTTGTACATCTGCAGGGTGGCGTCGGCCTTGACCATGGCGTAGGCACCCGTCGAACCCGCCGTGCCGCTGCCCGAGGACCACAGGACCGTCCCCGTCGTGCTGATGACGGCCAGGCTGCCGTCCGCCCGCACGCTGCCGGTTGCGCCGGGGTTGCCTGCAGTGCCGGAGGCCCAGAGCACCTTGTTGTTGGCGATTCCGGTCAGGACGAGGTTGCCGTCTGCCTGCATGTTCAGCTGCACGCTGCGGGAGGCGACGCTGGTCCCGGAGAGGATCGCGGTGCCTGCGGTCAGCTTCTGGTCCGCAGTGGTGTCCCGGGTCTGGCTTGACGTCGTCTGGCCGAGCGCGTTGGTGTACGTCGTGGTGGCCTGGCCACCCTTGGGCGGCTGCGTGGAGGTCTTGTCCGCGCCGGAGTAGGTAGTGGTCGACTGCCAGAGTTGGGCGCCCTTCGACCACTGCTGGGTGGCCGTGACCCGGCCCAGGCCGTCGTAGACCTGCCTGGTCTGGGACGGGACGGTGGTCTCCGTCTCGACCCACATGGTGGTGCCGGGGTCGGTCGTCGGGTCGGCGTAAGCGGCGATGCTGGAGACGGTCCAGCCGTGGCTGTCGTACGACGTCGAGGCGATCAGGCGACCCGCGGAGTTGTTCGCGGTCGTCGTCTGCTGCTGGCGGACCTGGAGCATGCCGTCGTAGATGGTGACGGACTTGCCGTAGCTCCCGTCCTCACGGAGAGTCTCGGTGGTCACCGTAGGCGGATTGGGGCTGTCGCCCGCAGTATTCACGGCGTACGTGAACTTACGGTCCGGTGACTGTGTGCCCTTGTCCCGGCCCGGAGTCCACACCTGGGTGCGTCGACCGAGCGCGTCATACGTGCTCTCGGTGACGCGGTTGTTGGCGTCGACGGTCCGCTTGTTCAGACCGCGGGTGGGTGCCAGGTCGGAGGTGGAGGTCCAGCCGAACGGCTGGGGATAGGTCGTGGTGACCTTTGTGGGCAGCGTGTCCGTGGCGGGTGAGTACGTCGTGGTGGTGGCGTTCGACAATGCGTCGAGCTGCTTGGTGACACGGCCGTAGCCGTCATAGGTGAGGGCGCCGTTGGTCTGGAAGACCGGCTTGCCGGCTCCGTCGTACTTGGTGGCGACTTGGACGGCGGTCGTGTAGCCGCGGGAGTGCGTTTTGCCGTCAGAGGCCCATTCCTGTCCCAGCTTGCCGTAGGTGCCGGGGCTGCTGACGGAGCCGTCCCCGTCGTAGAAGAAACGCTTGTGGCTCAGCGTCGTGCTGGGGCCGGGAGTGGTCGTGCAGGGGCCGGCTACTGCGATGGTCTCGCTCGGGTAGCTGAGCATCATCGGGTTGTCCGAGGGCGCGGACGCGTAGCTGGCAGTGGTGCAGTTCTCCTGGGCCGGCTGGTCTACATCACCCTTCTCGTTGATCTGGTAGGGACGGCCGAGGCTGTCATACGTGGTGACGTTCTTCGTCGTGCGCCACTTGCCGGTGGACAGCAGGTTCGACGAGCGGTTGGTGACCTCGTTGACCCTCCGCGCTGTCAGATCCGGAAGGGTGGAGAGCTTTGCCGGTGCCGGTTCCTTCGACGTCCACGCCGTGCGCGAGCTGCTTGTCGTCACCGTGGAGGAAAGCGGACCGTTGAGGGTCTTGGAAGTGACCGTTCCGTCGGCCTTGGTGTTGACCTGGGTCTCCAGCAAGGAGCCTGCCAGCCAGCTCTCGTCCGGCGTGGACTCCCCCAGGGAGTTCGCTACGGAGACCGAACGCTTGGTGCCGTCCGCCTTGTAGTCGCCGTCCATGCCCTGTAGGTACGTCGACATCGTCTGCGTGACGGGATCGGGCGCCGCACCGGATGTCGTGGTGACCGTGCGGTATCCCCGGAAGCTGTTCCAAGTCCGGTACTGGTCGTCGGTGAGCTCCGAGTCGTCACGGTGCCAGGCCGCGCCGCCGCCGTATGCGGTCTTGGTGACCTTGGCGGGGGAGCCCGCCTTGGTGAGGTCGCTGTTCACGACCTCGGTGACCAGAGTCTTGACGAACCAGTCTTCTACGGGTGTGGCTGCGCCCGACGGGTACCAGTAGGCCGGGTAGCAGGCCATGGTGTTGGTGTCTGCCGAGACCGGCATAGTGCCCTTGACTCGCGAGCATTCCGGGTCCTGGTACTTGACGGAGACGGACTCTCCCATCTCCGTCCGGATGCTTGAGATCCGGGGGTGGTACAGCGGTGGCGCCCCAGGGGTGAGCCCGTCGACGCGGTTGTCCATCTCGATGCCGGTGAACGTCACCGGTTCCAGGGAGATCGCCCCGGTACCCCCTGCGGTCGTGTCCAGGCCGGTGTGCTGGATGGAGGACAGCCACATGATGGACTGGAGGAGTCCGGCGTTCTTCGGGTCGACGGTCTTGCCGGTGACGGGGTCGATGACTCCGCCCGCGTCGGAGAAGACGTGAGTGAGGGTGTACCGGTCGACATCCTGCCAGCGTGTATCGACCTTGACCTGGGTGGTGATGTCCTTGAGGCGGTACGTGGACCAGAACGTGGGTGAGCCGGCCTTGCAGACGTCGTCGCCCTCGCCCTTTGTCTTATAGGTGGACGGGCAGTTGATGTCGTACGGAACGTCCGGCCAGTTGCTCGCCGTGTCCGACTTCAGGTTGTCGGGCTTACAGACGGCATCGGACGTCGTGCACCGCTGCCTGGTGTCGAAGTTGATCCGCGCTGCCGGATCCTTGCCAGCGGCAGCGTCTGCGAGCTTGTAGCCGTATGAGATGCGCGTGAGGTAGCCCGAGCGGGTGTACTGGGTCAGGGTGCCGCCTTCACCGTCCTTGGCGACCTGGCCGTACCCCATGTTGTAGTAGTTCGTCTCGGTGGCGTAGTCGTACCGCTGGACGTTGCCGCTCGGGTCCACGACGAAGTCGAGGTTGAATCGGTAGCCGAGCTGCTTGTCACACTGGGACGCGTCGCCCTTGGCCGAGCTGTAGCAGGGGTCGCCGGACTTCGGGTGGTAGACCGGGATGCCCCAGGCGCTGTTGGTCGCGGCGTCAGAAGGTGTACCAGGGGTGTGATTGAGACCCAGGTAGTAGGCGGTGCCGTCCGTCGTCGTGACCTTGAAGTGCTCTCCCTCCCACAGCCCGTTCGTTGCGCCGGTCAAGCGCTCGATCTTCGTGCCGTCGTCGGATTCCAGGTGGTAGACACCGTCACTGGCCCGCACCAGCTGCCCGGTATGTGCGCCAAGCGACAGAGTGGCATTGAAGCCGGCCCAGCACTGGTCACCCGAGTCTTCTATCCCGGCCTGCTTGCACGGCTTGTACGAGCGCTCGATGAAGCCCGGTGAGTAGCCCCAGCCGTCACCGATCCACGAGGACTGTGAGTTGCGCGCTGAGGTCTTGCCGTCGATGGACTGCGAGTCGTAGCCGAGGGCCACCGACGGCCCCTTGCCGCCGAGCGACGGCGGGACCGCGATCGGATAGCTGTAGGTGAAAGAGCCGGAGGCCGATTGGGTCCACGACCCCGAGGTGGACAGCGAGGTCGCCGCGTAGTCGCCCTGCGAGCCGCCCGTGTCCGACACCGCCGCGACGGCGGTCGACTGGGTCGCCGCCGCCGCAGTCATCAGCGGGGTCGTCGAACCAGACAGGACCGCGTCCTTGAACCGGGGTGTGCTGTTGGGCATGTCGACGTTGGCGGTGAGCCGCTGGGACGTCGGGTCGTTGACCGTCTGCAAGGGGGTCTGAACCCGGCAGGCGGCAACCGACGGGGTGGTGAGTGCACAGCCGGGCATGGACACGAGGTGCAGGCGGGATGCCCACCCGCCGCCATAGGCGTTCGCCAGCGTGCTGTAGTCGAGGCCTACGGACAGCCGGCCTCCGGTGGCTTTCCCGTCGGAAGACGCCACACCGACGAGCAGGCCGTTGACATTGGCCGATGCAGCCTGCTGCCGACTCGCCGTCTGTACCCGGACCGTGGCCGGCCCATCGGCTGCAGGGGCGTTCTGTGCGCCGACGGTGGACCGTGACGAGCCCGGTGGCGCGGCAGGCGTGGCCGCCGCTATCCATACCGGCGATTTCCCGGCCCGGACCGGCGTGACCGGCGCCAGGGCAGCACTGTCTGAGAGGAGCGCGGCACCGGATGCCGCCTTGGCGGTCTGACCAACCGTGACTGTTGCCGTGCTCGCCGTCGGCCACTTGGGAGCCTTGGGGACGTGGGCACGCAGCTCACGCGCCCCCTGTGGCGTACGCGGGGCGGGTGGCTTGGCAGAGCCCTTGGCCGGATGCCCCTTCACCACAGGCATATCCGGCAGTGCGCCATCCGCCCAGGATTTGCCCGTGTACTTGTACCCGACCATCACGTCGGCATTGGCCAACGGCACGACGAGCGACATTGCTGCCGTCATCACCGTGACGAGCAGGGCCCGACGTCTCCAACCCCTAACAGGCATACCGACGGATCTGCGCATTGATGAACGCACCTTGACAGTCCCCACCCCAAGTGCGCGGCCCGGTGAGGGCCGAAAAGAAACGGCCTGTGACCAGCGCCGCTAGATCAACGGAACCGTATTGCCACAACAGTGCGAACCGCAATAGCCTCTTCGCGAATCAGCCCCAACCTTTTGGCGCATGTGTCCCAATAACACCCAGTCAAGGGCTGGCCGATTCGACTCAAGAAAACCGGAATGAAATATTCAACTGCGGGCAGTGTTGTAAATCTTTGCCGTTCTCGTTCGCACATTGGCTGGATGACGACATCCAGCAGGAGCGCCATGTGGGGGGATACCACGTATGCAAAACCGTATAATTTCGGGCATCAGACGGGCCACCGTCCTGATGACAGCCCTCGGTCTGCTTTCCGGAGCGCCAGGAACTGCACTCGCCGAGGCACGATCTGCCGCACCGTCCGCTGCCACTGCCGAACCACCCGCCGGTTCGATCCCATACGCGGTCCAGCAGGCAAAGTCCCAGGGCGAACCGGTCCCGGTCACCTCCCTGACCACGCCGACCGGTGACACCGTCGCCAACCCGAACGGCTCGCTGAGCACCACCACCCACCTCAAGCCCGTGCGGGTCCTGAAGTCCGGAAAGTGGACCGAGCTCGACCCCACCTTGCAGCTCAACCCGGACGGCACCTACTCACCACAGGCGACGCCCACGCAGGTGACCCTCTCCGGAGGGGGCACCGGGCCGCTCGCCACCCTGAAGCATCACGAGGGCCGCAGCCTCGAACTGTCCTTCCCCGTCGCCCTGCCCGCCCCCAAGATCACCGGCGACAGCGCCCTGTATCCGGACGTCTTCCCCGGTGTGGACCTTCAGGCCTCAGTCAACGATCAGGGCGCCTTCAGCGAAGTACTGATCGTCCGCACGGCACAGGCCGCAGCCAATCCGGCCCTGCACAGCCTGCGACTGGCGACGAAGGCCGAAGGCCTCACCCTGGGCAGTGACAGCGCGGGCAACCTCCAGGCGGCCGCACCGGACGGAACCCCGGCGTACACCAGCGCCACCCCGCTCATGTGGGACTCCAGCACGTCCGGCCAGAAGGCCACGCCTTCCTTCACGAACCTGTTGGTCAACCGCAGCACGGCTACCGAGGATGGTTCTGGCCCCACGGGTCCCCTCCCCACGGAACTCACCACTCCGTCGTCGACCGACAGCCCGGGCCCCGGCGCCCAGGTCAAGACGATCGGCATCTCGACGCAGCCCGATGCGGTGACCCTCACCCCGGACCAGGAGCTGCTCACCGGTGAGAAGACGACCTATCCCGTCTACATCGATCCCATGGTCAACCCGGTGACCTCCGGCACTGGACACTTCGTCGTGGCCCAGGAGGGCTGCTCGAACGCCACCACCTACGACAAGGCGCAGGACTACGGCCAGGGCGTCGGCTACCAGCAGTACTCCTCCAACTGCTTCGGGATGCAGGAGTCCTTCTACGAGATCAACACCAGCGCGCTCACGCCACAGATGGTGGTCCAGAAGTCCACCCTGTACCTGACCGCGACCTACGCCGCCGACCACGGGTGCTCCAACACATGGCCCGTCACCGTGAAGCAGACGAACCCCATCAGCAGCGGAACGAACTGGAACAACCGCCCCGGGGTCGTCTCAACGGTGGGAACCCAGCAGATCTCCAGTGCCTACTTCGACTGCGGCTACAAGTACGCGGCCTTCGACATCACCGATCGCATCCGGCAAGTAGCCTCGCATGACGCGGACACCTGGACATTCGGGCTCTACGGCGACGGCAACAAGGTCAGGTCGAACCTCGGCTTCATGCGGTTCGCCAGCAACCCCTACATCACAACGGTCTTCGACATCCCGCCGACCGCCCCGGACTCGGTGAGCACGACACCCGACTCCGCGAACCCGGGCGGCGCCGCCTGCAACGGCGGGACCCCGGGCTGGATCGGCCGCACCTCCACGACCGGCGGAATGAGCAACATCTCGCTCAACGCCCGCCTGACGACTCCGATGGAGGGCGCCAACCTCCAGGCCATCTACACGGTCTGGGACAACATGAAGAACAATGGCAGCGGTGGTGCCGCCACCGTGTCCCAGCCCCGAAGCCCCTTCGTCGCCTCCGGGACGACGGCACGGACCAACATCGGCATCACCGTCGCCGACGGCCACCAGTACGGCTGGGGGGTCAAGGCCTACGACGGGACACTCGAGGGACCCTGGACCTCGGACTGCAACTTCAAGGTGGACCTGACGCCCCCGACGGCTGCGGCCTTCGGCGACTCGAAGGCCTACCCCCCGCTCGGCAGCGGTCGCACCCCCACCGCGCACGCAGGCGACACCGGGATCACCATCCCCGTCTCCAGCAAGGACATCCTCCCCACCGGCTGTGACCTGATGGCCTGCCTCAAGAGCGAGATCCGCCGCTTCGAGTACGCCCTCGACGCGCCCATCCCGGTGAGCGGGGCCCAGTCCGTCGCCGTCACGGCCGACGCGAACGGTGCCGCCACCACCAACATCCCCATCAGCCTCACGGCCCAGCAGTGGGGCACCCACGCCCTCTACGTCAGGGCCGTGGACGGAGCCGGCAACTCACGCCCAGCCGCCTACAGCTTCTACGCCCCGTGGAATCCCGCCACCCCTGTGACAGCTGGGGACCTGACCGGCGACGGCATCCCCGATATCCTTCGGCCCGACCGCACCGGAAGCGGGAACCTGCTGCTCAGCCCCGGTAACACGGACGTCTCGGCTCCTGCGATCACCTCATCGACAGCCGCTCAGAGCCCGGACAAGACGGGCTGGGACAACTACCTCGTCACCCACCGCGGAAGCCTCAGCCAGTCAGGCGTGGACGACGTTTTCACCTACAACCGCACGACCCGCAAGATGTACGTCTACGGCAACGACGCCTCCTCCAACGGCACCCCGGGACGTTTCACCCTCACCGAGAACGTCACGCCCGTCGCCACCAAGCCCACGTGCAACCCGGCCGCCCAGTGCACCGGCTACGTCACCGACTGGTCCAAGGTCACTCAGATCCTGGCCCCGGGAAGCTTCGCCAACGCGAGCGGACTCGCCGACCTCGTCACGGTCGAGGACAACCGCCTCTGGTACTACCCCGGCAGCTCCATGGGCAACACCCGGCTCGGCCAGGGCATGCTGCTCGGCTCCGGCGACTGGTCACGCACCACGCTCATCGCCCCCGGGAAGGTCGGCGGCACACCGACCCTGTGGGCACGCGACGAGGTCACAGGCCGCGTGCACAGCTACACCCTGTCCTTCAACGCCGGCTACGTTCCCACCGCCGTGCTGACCCCGCCGTCGGCCCAGGCACCCGCCTCCGCTCTCACGACGATCGACCCCAAGCTGTACCCCCAGGTCGGCTCGTACGGGGACCTCAACGGGGACGGACGCGCCGACATCTGGGCGATCGACACCAACCAGCAGCTCGTGGCCTTCACCGGAACGAGCACCGGCTTCTCCACCACGCCGGTCTCCCTGGGCAACCTCAACAAGCCGTCCGCCCAGTGGAAGCTGACCGGCCAGAACGGCACGGCGACACCCAGCGCCGTGGGCGACTACCCCGCGACCGCATCCGGGATCACCTGGCCGACCGCCTCCATCCAAGGCCGTGATACGGCATACGCCGCCTTCACGAGTCCGCAATCCACCATCACCACGACCGGCCCGGTCATAGACACCCGCAAGAGTTTCACCATCAGCACCTGGGCCAAGCCCGGTACGAAGACGAGCATCATCGCCAGCCAGGACGGCAACCGGAGCAGCTCGTTCTTCCTCTACGCCGACACCAACACCGGCAAGTGGCACTTCGCCCTGGCGTACGCCGATGTCGACGGGTGGCCCTTCGACTACACCGCCGCCACCAACGACGCGGCGCGGTTCACCCCCAACACGTGGACCCGGCTGACCGCCTCTTACAACGCGGACAGCGGGCTGATGAGCCTGTACGTCAACGGTGTCCTCGCGGGCAGCGCCCATCACCAGGCTTCCAGCAGCCCCGCCCCGAGTGGCCCGTTCGTCCTCGGGCGATCCAAAAACAACGGCGGGCCCTGGGACAGCCTCGAGGGCGGTGGTATCAGCAACCTGGCCGTCTACCCCTATGCCGCGTCCCTGACCACTCCCGGAGCCCTGAGCGAGATCTCGATGCCCGCGGCTCCGGGTACGTGCATGGACAACGATTACGCCAGCACTCAGGACGGCAACAAGATCCAGATCGCAGGCTGCAACGGCACCCCCGCCCAGAGTTTCGAGGTCCGCGGTGATGGCTCCCTGCGCATCCAGGGCAAGTGTGTGAACGCAGCCAACGACAGCACGGCCAACCTGACCCTGCTCCAGCTGATGACCTGCCGTGACGGAAGCCCCTCGCCCGCTCAGAAGTTCATCCCCTTCGCCGACGGCGTGCTCTACAACCCGGCCTCCGGCCGCTGCGTCGACCTCGGCAACCTCAACACCACCCCGGCCACCCAGCTCTGGCTCTACGACTGCAACCCCTCGGGCGCACAGCGCTGGTCCATCCCGGCCCTGGCAACGACGCCCCTGCCCAACCCGACTCCGTAGGCAGCACCACCACGTCACCGGCCGCTCTTCCGCACGGAAGGGCGGCCGGCGCCGTAACAGTGGCAGGCCGCATCCGCGCTGACCAGGGTTTGGCAGGGGCGGGCGTGGGAGTGCTGGCCGCCTCCCTCGACGAAGCCCGGGTTCCGGTGTGGCAGCTCCAGCCCGCCGACGGATCGGGCCGGACGGTCTTCCACGCGCCCACCCCGACCCTGTGGGACTCCACCACACTGGTCCGGGCTCCGGCCATGGTGGATGCTGCCGCCGGGGCGGTGTGGCGTGCCTGGGGTACCGGGGACGGGCGGTACGCGGGATAATCGGGTCCATGGTCATGCTCTTCTCCAGCAGTGCGGTGCCGTCGGCGGCCGAGGTGCTTCACGCCCGCTACGCGCATCGGCTGCCCGCCTCGCTGGATGAGCTGGCAGGACCGGAGCACGGTGTGGTCGAGCTGCCGCTGCACGTGGCCTGGTCCGGATTGCGTGCCTACGACCTGGACCGCCCCCGCCTTCGCATGGGCCTGTACCGCACCGTTCTGGCCGAGGGGCAGCACGAGGACCTCGTGACCCTGCTGAGCCGCGACCTTCTCCTGGCGCAGTGGCCCGTCCTGCGCACGCTGGTCAGCCGGCACGTGCGGCAGGTCTGGGAGGAAGCCTTTCCCGAGCTCCCGACCTCGGGATCCGCAGCCGCGTGAAGCTGAGCGACCTGCACCGGAGGCTGCTGGCCGCCGTCATCGACATCGGCACTCCGTACCCTCTCGTGATCACCGGCGGGTACGCCGTCCAGGCCCACGGCCTCGTGGAGCGCCTGAGCCAGGACCTCGACGTCGCCACCGAGAACCCTGCTCCGATGGCAGAGATCGTCGCCAGCCTCGAGGAGGGTCTGGCCGCGCGGGGGTGGCGGGTGCGCGTGATCGACGTGGACGCGCTGTCCGCCCGCCTCATGGCGGCCGATGCGGACACCGGCGAGGAGTGCGAGGTCGACGTCCTCAAGGAACACTTCTGGACACCGCCGGCCCAGACCGAGTACGGACCGGTCCTCGCCCTCGACTCCGTCATCGGCACCAAGGTCCGTGCCCTCGCCGACCGCGGCGCCGTACGCGACCTCATCGACGTGCACGCCGCCTCCCGCCACCGCACCCGAAACGAGTTGGAGCGCCTCGGCGAGCGGCACGGCCGCGACGAGTTCCGCCTCCACGATCTCCGCGACCGCCTCGTCGGCGCGGACTGGGCCGACGACGCCGAGTTCGCCGCCTACGGTCTCACCGAGGACGAGACGGCCGAGCTGCGCGCCTGGGCCCAGCACTGGGTGAGCGACCTGGACCAGCGCCTGCACGACCATGGCGACGAGGCCTAAGAGCCCAGGTCAGCGGGGAGCGGCCGCCCCACAGGGCTGGGCCCCGGCGCCGTGCAGCGCCGCTCCGCCGCCCGCCGCGCCCCGGTCCCCCCGTCCGGCGACCTGACCAGAGCAGGACGGCCGGCTGCACCCACGGGCGTATCCACGCACGTATCGGCGTAGTCCGGCCGCCAACGGCTGAACCCACCACCGGCCCCCTTGACACGGAGCGCGGCAGGCTAAGATCCGCCTGCCCGAAGCTCCGTGAAGATCACAGGGGCCGGGTCTGCTTGAACTGGGGGGTTCATGAGTTTGCTGCCTATGGGCAGAAGAGGGCGCAAGAGACGCGGGCGGAGAAGCGGAATCGCTTCCAAGGCCTTGCTGCTGGCTCTCCTGGCCTCGCTCACGGGCCAGTCCGGTACCGCGCTCGCGGCGCCGCCCGAGCCGACTGCCGCCGTTTCGTCCCAGCAGGGGTCCGGCGTGAGTACACCGCCGGCCGCGAAGGCGGGCCCGCAGTCGCCGCCCGCGCCGGATCCGAAGGCCGAACGCGAGGCCGAGGTGCGTGCGCTGCAACAGAGCGACGTACTGGAGGTCTGCCCAACCGCCATCGCACCGCACACGGTCGTCAGCTGCGGGGTCGAGCAGGGAAAGAGCGTTTCCATGACGCTGACCCTGCCGCTGCAGAAGGACCTGGTCCTGCTGAAGACCGTCGCGACTGAGAACGGCATGACCACCAAGCTGATCGCGCCCGACGGCACTGTGGTGAACTGCCGGTACAACACCAACGAGTGCCCCACCACAGGGGCCGGGACGTACACGCTGGTCACCCAGAACGGCGGCGAACGCCGCGGCGACATATCGGTGTCGTACGTCCCGCTGCTCTCCTCCAGCGCGTGCAAGACGGTGGGCGCCGCCGACAGCAAGCTCGGCGCCCCGACCCGGTTCCACGGATTCGTGCCACTCCGTGCAGCGGGTGACTGCTACACGCTGGGCTTGGCAGCGAAGGACACGCTGCGCGTCTACGCGAGCACCATCCATCTGTACACGACGGTGTACGACGGCGTGGGGAACAGGATCTGCATCGAACAGGGCGGCAGCCACCTCGACTGCAAGCTCACGGGCGTAGCGCCGTTCCGGGTCGCGGTCGAAGCCGCCAACGGTGTGGAAGCCGACCATGACCTCACCTTTGCACGGCTCTCCGATCCAGAGGGCTGCGCGGTGGTCGAGCCGCTGACGTTCGGCACGTCGCCCGACCTGACCTCCACCGTGCCCTGTCGTGTCCTGCGGGCCACGCAGTCCACCCGGTATACCTTCGGCCCCCTCGTTTCCAGTGGCTACGCACCTCTGGGGCAGCTGCTCTCGTCCGATGGCAGCCTGATGAACGACTGCGGACTGGGGTCCTGCGACCTGGCGGCCGGCAGCTACACCTGGGCGAAGTACACCCAGGTCCTGGATGCCACCCCGTTCGGCATGGCGTTCCACTCGGCCAAGGAAACCCGGGGCTGCGCCGCCACCCACGACAACGGCATGGCGGCCGGTGCGGTTTCGGGCACCTTCGCAGGGCCCGGGCAGAAGCTCTGCCTGACCCTGCCGACCGCTACCGGCCAGGGCGTGTATCTGCTCAACCGCATCACCGGCAGCGGTCTCGACGCCGTGGTCTACGATGCCGCCGGCGCCGAGCAGTGCGCCATGACCGGCCGTTACGGCGACACGAGCGCCCTCTGCAAGCTGAGCGGCGCCGCCCCGTTCCGCGCGGTGCTCAGCGGTGATCCCACCTCGCCCTACGGATTGATCATTCATCGGACTGGTGAGCACGCGGGCTGCACCGCATGGCCACGCACCGGATTCGACGGCTCCTGGGGTCTCCAGATCGATGCGGCACAGCAGACGTGCCTGAGCATTCCCGCCGACCAGCACTCCGCCGCCGAGATGATCGACTTGGCCGACCGCGACAACAGGCGGCCCGGCGTGATCCAGCTGGTCGACCCCACGGGCACCGAGGCATGTAAAGACGGCGCCCCCATCAGCTGCCAACTCGCCCCCGGAGTCCCGTACACCGCAATGCTGCACGGCAGTGGAATGTACGGACTCAAACTGGCCCGGCGGGACATCTCGTCGGCTGCCACATGCACGGCCACCTCCTCGACGAAGGTCGGCGGCCCATCGACCCCGTTCGAACTCGGCTCGAGCCTGGACGCCCGCTGCCTGCGGATCCGCGGCGCCGCCACCGACAGGTACTGGCTGAACGACCGAATACCCGAGGCATACTCGAGCGACACTCCCTCCACGTGGCTGACGCTCGTCGACGCCAACGGCAAGGTCCTCTGCCAGCAGCTGCGCAGCGTCCCATGCAAGGTGACGGGCTCGACCTCGTACACGGCGGTCCTGTCCCCCTACCGCTACGCAGGCCAGCCCATCCGCAGCACCATGGACATCTGGAGGGTGGGCACGGCCGCCGGCTGGGCGCCCGAGTGCACTGCCAACCCGATCTCGGTCGACGGCTTCCCGCTGCGCAACGGAGTCCTCTCCGAGACCTCGACCGCCTACTGCGCCGTGGTCGACATGAAGCCCGACGAGTCCTTCTACGTCACCGGCATCCGAAACGCCCCCGGCCGCGAGGTTCCCGCACTGAGCCTGCACAGCAGCCGCGAGTGGGACAGCGTGAAGCCCACGTATCACTGCAACCAGCGGTGGGACTCATTCAGCGCCGAATGCGAAGCGGCCCGCGAGGCCGAGGCCGCCCAGGCAGTCCTGATACTGAGCGCGGCCAAGACCCCCACTCCGGCCGTCTACAGCATGCGGGCGGTATGCGGCGGGTGCTGGGCTCCGGCCATCGAAGCGCCGACCTCGATCACCCCCGCCACCAGCCCGGCGAAGACGCAGACCCAGGCCGTCATCCGCGGCACCTCGCTCACCATGACGACCAGGATGAAGCTGGTCCGCGCCGGGAGCGACAAGCAGTCGGTCCTGACCCCGGTCTCCGTCAGCGATGACCGCACCGCGCTGACCGTCCGGGTGGACACCAACGGCCTGGAGCCGGGCCAGTACGACGTGGTCCTCGAAGGCGTCGGGTACACCAGCGGAGTGCCCTCTCAGGGCTATCTCCCCAAGGCGTACACGGTCACCCCCGAGGACACCACGGGCAAGGGCCGATTCGTACCGATCACGCCTTCCCGGTTCCTGGACACGCGTGACGGCGTCGGGGCCTCGAAGGCACGTGTCGGTCCGGGTGGGGTGGTCACGCTCCAAGTCGCGGGCGTGAGGGGGATCCCGGCCACCGGGGTCACGGCGGTCGTCATGAACGTCACCGCCGTCAACCCGACCGAAGCCAGCCACGTCATGGTCTATCCGAACGGGCAGCCCAGGCCGTCCGTGTCGAACCTCAACTTCGCCGCCGGGCAGACCGTGCCCAACCTGGTCACCGTCGCGGTCGTCAACGGCAAGGTCGACCTGCGCAACAACGCGGGCTCAGTCGACCTCATCGCCGACGTCACCGGCTACTACACCGACCAGGGCCCCGGCTCCGCGCTGACGCCCATCACCCCCTCCCGGTTCCTGGACACGCGTGACGGCGTCGGGGCCGCCAAGGCACGCGTCGGGCCCGGCGGAGTGGTCACACTCCAGGTCTCGGGGGTCAAGGGGATCCCGGCCACCGGGGTCACGGCGGTCGTCATGAACGTCACGGCCGTGAACCCGACCCAGGCCGGTCACGTGACCGTCTACCCCAACGGGCAGGCGGCCCCCAACGTGTCGAACCTCAACTTCACCGCCGGGCAGATCGTCCCGAACCTGGTCACCGTCCCGGTGGTGAACGGCAAGGTCGACCTGCGCAACAACGCCGGGTCCGTCGACCTCATCGCCGACGTCACCGCCTACTACTCGGCCACCGGGTCCACCTTCTCCGCAAGCTCGCCCGTACGCCTCCTCGACACCCGCACCAGCATCGGCGGGCACCCGGGGGCCGTGGGCAGCGGCGAAACGCTCAACCTCAAGGTGGCCGGCGCCGAGGGCGTTCCGGCGAGCGGCGTGACTGCCGTCGTCCTCAACGTCACCGTCACCGCCCCCACCCTCGGCAGCCACCTTGTCGTCTACCCCCACGGAGTCACACGGCCCAACGTGTCGAACCTCAACTACCTGAGTGGGCAGACCGTCTCGAACCTGGTGATCGTCCCGGTCATCGACGGCCAGGTGAGCTTCTACGGCGCAGCCGGATCGCTCGACCTGATCGCCGACCTGAACGGCTACTTCATCGGCTGACCCCGCCCGCCGACCTGCCGCGCCGCCCGAGAGTCGGGCGGCGCGGCAGCGCCATTTCAGGGAGCGGGGTGGTCGCCGGTAACGGCAGGAAGGAGCAGGAGCTGCGGGAGGGTCACCGCGCCGTAGACCGGGGACCTGGGGGGCTTGAGCCCGGTCACCCCGCTGGTCCCGTCAGCCGTCGCGCCGGTCCTCGACCTGGATCTCCAGATCCGGCCAGCTCGCGGCCAAGCGCGTAAGGTCGCCGGCCGATGGCAGGTTCACCGGTCCCAGCGACTCGTCCGGCTTGAAGTGGACCAGCGTCCCGGTGGTGCCGTTGGCCTCGACCGGCTCGAAGTCCGACACCGGGATGCCGTGTTCGTAGCGCTGAGTCCAGGCACCGTTGACGCGGCGGTTGGTGTGGACGAGCCACTGGCTGAGCGCTGCCACCACCGACATACCGCGCCGCGGATGGCCGTCGGGCAGCACTTCCACCTGCGGGAAGTCGAAGAACCGGAGATCCTTCGTTGCCATAACCGGCTTCTTCACGCTCCGGCCGTGCTCGTCCACCCTGGTGTCGGTGCCCCGTCCGTCATCTCCGACGGACAGCGAGCCGTCGAGATGGAGCGCGACGACGCAGCGCCCTCCGCCCCTGCTCCACGCCTCGTCGGCGGCATACGCAACGACTTCCAGCACGAGGTGCCAGGGTCCATCCGGAGCGAACTGCGCCCGGCACCGCCGGATGCGCGCCAGATGATCTGTGTCAACGACACTGGACCAATCGTGCGTCGTGTTGACCCATGAAGCCCTCGAAACATTCATCGGGCAAGTATCCAGCCAGGTCAGGACAGCCCCAAGGGCGCCGTTCACGGAACCCGTGCCTGAACTACTTCATATCGGCTGGGGGCGCGTCGGCTGCGCGTTCGCGCCCCGCATACCGAGTTGTTTCAGCCCACCACGATCGGGGGGTTCTGCTGGCCGTCGACCGGCGTCAGCTCAACGGCCAGTCATCACCACCCCTCCACGCGGGCGCCTGGCGGGCTGGCGGCGCCCCGAGCCAGCCCGGCGGTCTCTCTCGTCTACGGGACCCGGCGGCGGGTTGTCCACAGGGCGGCCCTCGTCCACAGACTGTCCCGGCGGCCGCGTTCAGAGTGGGACGATCACCCTCATTCCGACGTGAAGGAGGGGATGTTGATGTCCGCCCTGATGGAACTCGACGCACGGCTCGACTCCGAGGACACCGCCGTGGTGCTGGCTGCGGCCTGGGACGTCTTCGGTGTGACCGCCGAGCTCTGCGACAGCATCACCTTCGAAGAGGGCAGTGACGAGCTGCAGGCGATGCTCGCCGCGCAGAAGTGCGCG
This sequence comes from Streptomyces sp. ISL-94, assembly GCF_018614075.1. Taxonomy (GTDB): domain Bacteria; phylum Actinomycetota; class Actinomycetes; order Streptomycetales; family Streptomycetaceae; genus Streptomyces. The sequence continues at coordinate 47,486 of NZ_JAGGOZ010000021.1, forward strand.
GCCGGCCGGGATCTGCTTCCGCTGCCGCAGACGGGCACGCCGGTCACGGCGCCGCCGCCGGGACCCGGGGCCGCCGGCCTCGACCCGTATGTGCGGCTCCTGGAGCACACGAGGCAATCCCTGGACCGGCTCCTCACCACAGCAGACAGCGTCGGAGAAGGCGCGGCGCACGCGCTGAGCGAGGCCACCGCTCTGGCCTCCGGCGCGTCCGTGGCGCTGACCCGAGTCCGGGAGCGGTGACGTGACCACACTGGGAGAGCTCTTCGATGTCGCGGTCGGGCAGCTGCGGGCAGTGGCGGAGATCCCTCCGGCGTCCATCGGCCCGCAGGAGCGCGTCGCCCTGGTGGACGGGATCGACCAGGTCCTGGGGCAGGTCAAGAGGGGCCTCGGCCCGCGCGCCTACACGCCCGTCCCCACCACGGAGGAGCGGGCCCTGACCACCGGGGAACGCAATCTGGAGGGCGGCCTGGACCGGGCGAGCTCGTGGCTGGACACCGCCCAGGAGTACCTGCGGGCTCCGGCCGCGGGCAACGCCGGACCGGCCGATGAGCGGATCGCGACCGCCGTACGGGCTCTGGGCGCCGTACGGGACACGATCGGCAGCCACCTCGGCCCCGACCGCGAGCCGCTGACCCCGTACGCCTATCTCCTGCGCCACCAGGCCGCCTTCGACTACCTCACCCACCGGTACTCCGAGGTGGCCTGGGCCGGCGGCCAGGTCTTGCACCGCCTCGCCCAGGGCGCCGAGCACCCCGGCGCCGCCGAGGCCTTCGAGGCGGCCCGGACCTCCCTGAACCAGGCCTCCGTGCACGCCCGGGCCTCCGCACGAGACGCCGACCACTCCCTGGCCTCCTTTCCCCTGGCGCTGGCCGTCGAGCCCGTCCAGGCCGCCGCCACCGATCCCACCAGCGCTGTCACGGCCCGGCTGGAGCAGGACAGCGAGCGGCTGTCCCGCGCGGCCTACGGGGCCCTGCACGACCGGGCCGAGCAGCGGCTGGGCGGATCGGATCTCAAGCAGCTCTCCCACTGGATGGCGATGGCCCGCATCCTGTCCGGCCAGGTGCTGCGTCACGTCGCGGCGGACACCCCGGACGGGCCTCTGCGTGCCGGTCTCAACGAGGCCGCAAGCGCGCTGCGTACGTCGTCCCGGGCCTGGGCCGCCGCCGCGCAGGAGTGGCTGCAGGTCGTGGACATCGGCGACCCCCGTGAGCGCCCCAAGCTACCCCCGCCGGGCTACGAGCTCGTCCGCAAGGGCCAGGTCACACAGTTTCCGTCGACGGACCCCCACCCGGCCGTGGTCATCTCCCGTACCGCCTGCGTACGCGTCGGGCAGCTGATGTTCGGGCCCCGGTGGACGCCGGAACAGGCGCCGGGAACACCCCGTCCCGCCGGAGACATCCTCGCGGACGCGGGAGGCGCGGGCCCGCTCACCGCATCGCTCTACCGGTTGCCGGCGGCAGGGTGGCAGATGGCCGTCGCCGCCCCATGGACCGTCCGACGGGCCGGAGCGGGCCTGGTGACCAACACCGCCAAGCACCGGCCCGCGCAGCTCGACCCGGGCCGGCGCTTCTACCCGGTCCACCTCCGACAGGTGGAAGCCCTCACCACCGCCTACACGGCGGTGATGAGCGCGGAACAGAGCTCCGCGGGCAAACTCCTCGAAGCCGCACTCCACGCCGGAACGCCCGTTGCCCGTGCGGTGCTGGACGCCTCCGCGCACCAGGCGATCGCCCGGGAACAGAAGTGGGTCACCACCAAACCGGTACAGGCGCCGCCCCGCGACCTGCCCCGGGCACACGTCCCGACCGAACTGCTGACCGGGCGCCGCCCGGGGATGCGCCGGTGAGCCCGCCCCGTTCCCGGGCGAACTCACCGGCCGGACCGTCGCTCTGTGCGCCGCCTTCGTCGTGCTGGCCGGCTCGCTCGCCGCCTGGGCCACCGGAGGTGGACCGTGGCCTCGCGTCTCGTCCCGGTAGCCGTCCTCGCCGGCTGTGCGGCCTCCGCCGCCTCCGTCCTGGCCTTCACGGCCGGCGCGGGCGTGGAGCCCGCAGACGGAGACCGGAGACAAGCCCGCACTGCGCAGCATCGGGGGGCTGGCGTTTTTAGAGGGAGTTAGGCCCATTTGTGCTGGTCAAGTGGTTGTGGCTGCGGAGACGAGTCAGTAGTTGCCAGCGTATCCAGGTCAGTTGGCAGCAGAAACGCAGCACAACTGCGTGCGCATCAGGGGAGCCGAGAGGTCCACCGAGCCGACGGCGGGTACAGCGGCCAGCTCACTGATGAGGAGGACGCGTGCGGCCGGCGCATTGCGGTCGCGCTCCGGGACCGGCGTCAGGGGGCTGCACGAAGCGAAGGGCAAGCACGGCTACATGGCTCCGGCCGTGTAGATCCGATGAGGAGCAACCACCATGAGACTCACCATCGACGGCGACTGGACCGCGACCGTGACGGGCGAACCCCTGACCATCGCCCCGGGCTTCGTCTTCCGGGACTTCCGTGTGCGCATCGCGACGTACACGGACGTAAAGGAGCGCGAGCGGTTCCAGCTCGACACCTTCGGCAGTCAGGATTGGTTGTGGGACACGCCCGACGATTTCCGCTTCGATCCGGCGAGCCGGGAACTGGTCGGTGCCGAGTTCCATGTCCCCAGTGAGGTCGCGGATGCCGAGGACAGCGTCCGCGTGGCCGCCACACCCGCCGTCCGGCCGGGCGGCCTCCGTGCGGACGAGGCCCGGGACTTCCGCCTGGAGGTGACCACGGAGCTGTGCCGTGCTCCCGGGGACACCGTGCTGACCTGTCTGCGCGACCTCGACGTCCTCGACGGGCCGCTGGAGGCCCGCATCGGCATCGCACCCGACGTGGCGCTCCTCGTCCAGCACGGCACCGTCGTCGGCTGGAGCCTCACGGATCCCGTGCGCTATCTGACCAGTGGGTTCGCCGCCCCGGACCCGGCTCCTCCCTCCCCGGCCACCCGGCTCCTGTTCACCCAATGCCTGGATCTGATCACCACGTCGCTGCTCGACGAGATGAGGGACCGGAACCCAGTGGCCCTGACCAGACTCCGGGCGCTCGACCGCGCCCTGCGAAGCCAGCGCGAGGACCGCCACCGGGCCGACGCCCTGCTCGCGCTCGTCGCGGAACTGCTCGAGGACTACGGGTGACCGCGCAGCTGACGTTCGACGGCGAGTGGCGGGCAGCGGTGACGGACGATCCGCTGCCCATCGCTCCCCGCTTCACGGGCACTTCTGTGGATGTCGTGCAGTACGCGGACGTGAAGGAACGTGAGCGGTGGCTCCTGGGTACGTTCGGCAGCCAGGACTGGCTGTGGGACACCCCTGACGTCTTCCGGTTTGATCCGGCCGGCCGAAATCTGGTCGGGGCCGAGTTCCAGCTGCCGGGAGAGACCGCATCCGCCGAGGACGCCGCCCGTGTCCCCGTCACGCCCGCGGCACGCCCGGGCGGACTCCGCGCTGACGAGGCCCGGGACTTCCGGCACGAGATCACCACGGTCCTGTGCCGTGCTCCCGGGGACACCGTGCTCACGTGCCTGCGCGACCTCGAGGTCCTCGACGAGCCGCTGGAGGCCCGCATCGGCATCGCACCCGACGTGGCGCTCCTCGTCCAGCACGGCACCGTCGTCGGCTGGAGCCTCACCGACCCGGTCCGGTACCTGACGACCACGTTCGCCGACCCCGATCCCGGCCCGCCCTCCCCCGAGGCCCGTCGCCTGCTCACCGAATGCCTGGACCTGACCACCGAGCCGGTGCTCGAAGACGTGGAGGACGGCGATCCGGTCGCCCTGGCCCGGCTCCGGGCCGCCGACGAGTAGTCCCTGCGCGATCAGCGCGAGGACCGTCACCGCGCCGACGCCCTGCGCGAGTTGATCGCCAACATCGTGGATATCTACGGGAACTGGTGACGGCCGACGGGAAAGCAAGGCCGCGAGTGGTTGCCGGCTTGGACGGAGATCGCCTCGAAGACCCGGATCGAGGCCTTCCAGAAGCCCTGGAAGCGGAGGTCGTTCTGGAAGGTGTTCCAGTAGAGGCCGGGTCGGCCTTCTCCTTCATCACGTCCCAAACGTGTGGGTTGAAGACGGCCACGGCCTCGGTACGGCGGCACGGACCTCCGAGGCCCTGACGGGAAGGGCCAGCTCGTCCCAGGCGGCGAGGACTTCGTCGAAGTCCGCCCAGTTGACGTCTTCTGAGGTCGGGACGTCACCGGATGGCGTGGACCTGACCGCAGACGGGTCAGGTTCGGGCCGGCCCGGGGCCGGCCGGCCGGGGGCTGAACGATCAGCGCCGCCCCACAGGGGCATCGCCTTCACGCCGCTCCTGGGTGGCGGCCCCAGGGGGGCGGCCCGGTCTGCTGGTGTGGCCGTCTCGGGTGCCTCCCCAGGTCCGTACGTCGCTACAGCGGCGCGTTGAGCTCGGCTTCGCGGCGGTCGAGTTCGGCGGCTGCCGGGTGGGCGGCCTCGGCGGTCGTCGCGTCCGAGAGCGTCAGGTACAGCTCGAAGGCGTCCTCGCTGCCGGCCGGGCGGCGAACGATGAGCGGCGGGTCCTGGTGGGTGCCGGTCGCGCAGGCGGCGAGCTGCAGGCGGGGGACGAAGGCGTGCAGGGTGTTGATCCAGTCGGCTTCGGCGAGCTCACGGCCTGGGGCCTCCTCGCCGGCGTACGTGCGCATCCAGCCTGCGTAGAGGGCGGTGAGGTGTTCGACGACCGCGGAGTGCCGGTACCAGCAGTGCGTGAGCGTGTTGTGGAGTTCGAAGGTCTTGCGGAGCCAGTCGACCCATCCGCCGAGCTCGCGCATGCGCATCCGCCGCTCCGAGGGGTCCATGGCCGCCCACACCCAGCGCTGTGGCTCGGTCAGCCGGGGGGCGTTGGGTGGCATCGGCCAGAGGTCGGCGGGGTTCATCGGGTCGGGCACGTGCGCTCCTGGGGCGGTTCGTCGTCGGCTCTACTTCGTGGCGGGGCCCGCCGTGGGCTCGGCGAGGAGCTTCTTGAGGTCCTTGTCGCGGAAGGTGAGGCGCATCTTCACCTTGATCGGCGGCAGGTTGGTGTACTGCGCGATGGCGGTGAAGTCGGGCAGCTGCTGGAGGGAATGGACCGGGGCCAGGTCGGTCTCGGTGGCTTGCGTGTTGGTGGAGTGCTCGCCCCGGGAGCGGCCGTGACTGGTCTTCATGACCTCGGTCCGCCCGTACAGGCCGGAGAAGTAGCGCAGCGTCTCGAGGTCGCCGCAGCCCGGCAGGAGCATGCGCAGTCCGCTCGCCGACAGGACGGTGTTGGCCTTCTGCGTGCCGAGGGATTCGCGGAGCTGGGAGAGGTCGTGCCAGACCGTCAGGAGGGTGATGCCCATGCCGCGGCCGGTTGTGAGGATGTTGGGCAGGCGGGGGTAGCGCAGCATGTTGCCGGCCTCGTCGACGAGGATGCCGACGGCGGGGTCGATGGGCTTCCCGGTGCGGTTGTAGCGGGACTCCGCGGCGTGGATGGCTCCGGCGATCAGGGAGCTGATGAGCGGGGCGAAGCGGTCGGCGTCGGCCTCGGAGGCGATGACACAGATGGTGCCCCGCCTGTCGAGCCATTCCGCGAAGGTGAAGTCGGAGCGGGCGCAGGTCTCGCGGACTTCCTCGTCGGCGAAGACGCGGGCCAGGACGTTGAGGGTGAACTGGATGGAGCCGATGCCGTCCTCGTGCAGGCGCAGCCAGGGGGAGGCGTAGTCGTCGGCGACGTCGGTGAAACCGTGGGCGAGGAGAACGGCGCGGACGTGGTCGACGGCGTCCTTGCCCAGCGAGATCCAGCGGCGCATGTCGGAGATGCCACCGCCGGAGAGGTGGGCCGCGAGCAGGATGCCCTTGAGGACGCTCTTGGCCTGGTCGATCCAGGGCGCAGCCCGCTTTTCGTCGCCTGAGGGGGACGCTTCGGCCAGCCACGAGGCCATCCGGTCCGCGTCCTTCGCGTCGGCGCAGTACTCGACCGGCGACCAGTGGTCGCTGTCGCGGCCCGGGATACCGGCCGGGGCAATGACCCAGACGGGCCCGACCCCGCGGCGGCGGGCGTAGATGACGTCCAGGTCCGCGGCCTTGGTGGTGGTGACGACCAGGGGGCCCTGCCACTCGGCGGCGTTGGGCAGGACCAGCCCGGTCGTCTTCGACGAGCCGGGCACGCCGAAGACGGTCGCGGAGATATTGGGCTGGGCGGCCACCACCTTCCTGGTCCGCAGGCCCCGTCCGGCGGTGATGCGGTTGACCCGCTTCGTCGGGTCGTTCGCCGCGGACATCTTCTGCTCGGTCTTCGCGCCTCCCCACTGGGCTCCGCCCGAGCGGCCGCCGAAGGACACCGCGCCGGCGACCTTGACGATCACGGCGCCCAGGGCGAGTACGAGGAGCACGGTGAGTGCGTAGAACAGCCAGGGCGGCGGGGCCGGCTGGTAGACGGAGGCAGGGCCTTTCGCGAGGGCCGAGATGACGGTGACGGGCACGCTGCCGGTGCTGCGGGCCCAGCCGTTGCCGGACAGCAGCCCGGCGAGCGGCCCGGCCAGGAGGACGGAGCCGCCGATCGTGACGGCCAGGCCCGCGCCGTACGCGGCGAGCAGCGTGTTGTCGTCGAGTCCGGCGGCGGACGGGCCTGTACCTCGCTCGGGCACGTCAGATCACCATCTTCTCGTCGGTCTCGAAGAGGCGTTCCTCGGTGCGGGAGAGCACGAGCTGGACGGCGTGGGAGCCGCCGCCGCGGCCGACCTTCCACAGGGCGCGGCCGCGCTGGCCGGCTCCCCAGGAGCCGATGAGGGCGCATTCGGAGTCGGTGAGTCCAATGGCCTCGCGGGTGATCTGGAGGGGCCGGGTGTCCTGGGCGAGCTGGATGCGGGTCTCGCAGGAGGCGATGAGGTCGCGGGCGATGGCGACGGCCTCGGAGCCCGCCGCGCCGACGGACTCGAAGTCGGAGAGGCGGTGGGTGGCCAGGACCTGGATGGTGCCCGTCGCCCTGCTGAGCCTGAGGTCGGCGTCGATCTTCTTGACCATGGTGGCGCCGCCGGAGCGCATCTGCCGCCACAGCTCGTCGCGTACGACGATCCACGGCTTCTGTCCGGGCTGGTCGATGGCGGACTGCGCCCAGCTCGATACGCAGGACAGCACCATGGCGACGGTCTCGTCGCCGTACTCCTGCAGGGCGGAGATGTCGACGGACTGGAGCGGGGCGTCCCAGTCCAGGTCGATCGAGGTGGCCTCGTCGAAGAGACCGCCGAGGTGGCCGGTGACCATGCCGCCCAGCGCGGAGCGGATGGAGGCCATCTGCTCGCGGGCCCGCTGGACTTCTCCGTCGCGGATGCGCAACTCGCGGGCCATGACGTCGGTGGGGTCGCGCAGCCGGTCGTAGACGAGGGGGAGGGTGGGCACGGCGAAGCGGGAGGTGCCGGTGCCGTGGAGCTCGCCGGTGACCTCGCGTACGGCGACGTCGAGGGCTTCTTCCTCCTGGGGGAGCAGGGTGCGGCGCAGCTGGAGTTCGAGCAGTGCCTTCAGCAGGGTCAGGCGGCGCCGGTGGATCTCGGTCAGGCGGGACTTGAGCTCGGCCGGGTCCTTGATGAGGTCCAAACCCGCGCCGAGCGGGCCCGCGTCCAGCGGGTTGAGGCGGCCGGGCAGGCCGGGGCCGAGGCGTACCGGCTCGACGCCGAGGTGGCGGCACAGGGCCTGGTACTCGCCCTTGACGTCTCCGGCGATCAGCGTGCGGTGCCCGAACGCCATCAGTCGCAGCGACAAGGCCTTGACGTGCGCGCTCTTACCCGACCCGGGGATGCCGGTGATCATCACGTTGGGGTTGGTGCACAGTCCTTCTTTCACCCAGACCGCGGGGTGGGCGCTGAAGGCCTCCGTGGTCAGGACGTTGCGGCCGATGTACGCGCCGATGGGCGGCAGGCTTGCCGCGTGCAGGAACGGGTAGAGGCCGGCGGCGTTCGCGGTGTCCGCGCGTACGACTTCGGTGCGCGGCACGGCGGCGGCGCGGCCGGCGAACGGCTGGCTCCAGCCTTTCCTGGGGGCCACCCGCATCGAGGTCGCCGGGTCTTCCAGAAGGCGGGAGCGGCGCAGTTCGCGGGCGGTGCGCTGGGGCGGGATCGGCAGGGGCGGGCGGTCGGCGACGCCGGCCGCCTCGTCGATGCTGATGGCGTCGAGGAGGGTGTCGCCCGCCGGGCGGCGGGAGAAGAGGCCCATCAGAATCCCATCCGTCGGTCGGGCAGGCCCTGGCCGAGGGGGAGGGCGCCGGTGGCGAAGCCGGTGTCCTGGGCGCCCCACATGCGCCGCACCTCCAGCCCGGAGGCGGCGGCGTCGGCCTGGAGCTCGGCGCAGGCCGTCTCCAGCTCGTCGAGTTCGGTGACGGTCACGGTGAGGACGGCCGTCATCCGCATGACGCCCTGGCCGGAGGCGCGGGCGGCGTCCTGCTGACGGGCGATGGCCTCCTCGCGGCGCTCGTCCTCACTCTCGTCGCGACCGGACTTCGCGCGCAGGTGGCGGGCGGAACTCCGCTTGGCCTTGTCGCGGGCCAGCTCCTGGCGGGCGCGGCGGGGTCCGATCGGCTCGTAGAGCAGGCTCATGGCGCGGCGGGCGTTCTGCCGGGGCCGCATCAGGGGCTGAAGGATCGTTGCGTAGACCTCGGCCTGGGGCCAGGTGCGGACCTGGTAGGACACCGACCAGGCGCCGTCGTGCCGGTAGACGCCCCAGGCCGTCTCGGTGGCGGCGGGGCCGGCGAGGTCGGGGTCGACGCCGGGCGCGGTACCGGTCCAGCCGGGGGCCTGGGCGGCCGCGTTGCGGGTGGCGAGGGCCTGCTGGGCCTCGGGGTCGTACGCGGTGCGCACGGTCTGGGCCACCTTGCGGGGCGGCAGCCACTCAACGACCTGGAGGCTGGCCGTCGACAGGCCCTGGCCCATCGCGTGCAGTTCGCGTACGAGGACGGCCGCGGCGCCGACCTGCCCGCCGCCAGCACCCTTGATGGCGAGGCGGGCCCGGGCGGCGGAGAGGGTCACCGTCAGGTACGTCTCGCGCGAGGCGGCGGCCGGGCCGGCGCCGTCCATCAGCTCGGTCAGCGCCGTCACGGCGGCGGCCGGCGCGTCCGCGGTGACGTGGCGGGCGGTCCAGGAGGCGAGGGCGGCGCCGTCGTCGGGCAGGCACCGCTGGTGCACGGCGATCCGTACGACGGGGGAGTCCTCGGTGCAGTAGCTGCGCAGGAACTGCGCCCAGGTGGCCACGCGGGCGGTCTGCTTGTCGGTGTCGACGAGGGCCAGGCCGGGGAAGGTGATGCGGGCGATGGCGCTGTAGGTACCGGCCACGGGGTCGTGGACGACGCCGAGCTGGCCGCCGAGCCCGTCGGGGGCTTCCAGGATCCGCAGGCGGGCCAGGACGCCGGGCAGGTCCATGGGCTGGCGGCCGGTGTCGGCGGAGCGCGGGGCGAAGGCGCCGGAGAAGAAGAGGTTGCGTCGGGTAGCCACGGAGATCTGGTGCCTTACTGCGAGAGAGATCCATTCGTCGGCGCTGAGGCCTGCCACCCGCCCGAAGGCGAGGGCGAGCAGGAGCAGTGCGATGGGCACGCATACGAACGCTGCCTGCCAGCCGACGTTGAATGGCATGAGCGCGAGCAGGGAGGCGGCGGCGACCATCGCGAAGCCGGGCCCGGACAGGCGGCCCATGAAGCCGGTCGTCTCGGACTGCCAGCCGCCGTAGGAAATGGGCTGGGACACGTCATCCCTCCGTTCGATGGGCTGGGGAGGGTCGCGGGCCGGGGTCCGCTGCCTCGGTCGGTGCTCCGACCGCAGCGGGCGCGGAGGACGGCTGCCTGCGGGGCGGGATGACCACATGGCGGCCGCCGGCCCCACCCTGGTCGAGACCGGCGTTGGCGGCCGCGCTGCCCAGCCCGGACTCCAGGGAGTCCTTACCGACCGCCGCGACCTGCAGGCCGAAGGCCGCCATGGTCAGCGCCCGGCCGCCGAAGCGGCCTGCGGATCTCCCGGCGCCGCCTGCCCCGGCCGTGCCGGAGGGCGAGGGAGCCGCGGAGGTCGTTGTGTTCTCCGATTCAAGGGCCTTGGTGTAGCCAGGGCCGCCGCCGACCGAGCCGGCGCCGCTGGGCTCCGGGCGGTAGCCACCGGTCATGGAGGAGGCGGAGGACCCCGCAGAACTCAGCCATCCCGAGGCCATGGCGGCGCCCGAGCCGTTGGTCGTGAACGTCATGAACTTCGCCAGGGCCGGCCAGCACAGCGCGGCCGCGAGGAACATGACGAAGCCGACGAGCATGTTCTGCATGCCCTGCCCTTCGGTCATGGCGAAGACGCCAATGGAGAAGCAGGCCACGATCGCGGGCTTCATCAGGACCAGGGAGATGAAGGCGTTGCGGGCCTTGGGCCACCATTCGGCGGTGGCATCGGAGAGCTGCCCCGCCAGGGTGATCGGCATCGTCGCGAGGATGAGCATGATGCCGACCTGGCGCATCAGGATCTCCACCCACAGGGCCGCGATGACCAGGATGCAGACGATGCCGACGACGATGACGACGCCGACCGCGGAGGCGGCCACCCCCTCACCGGCGACGAGCGCGCCTCCGGCGGTGGCGGCGCCACCGCCCCCGGTAATCAGCCCGCCGAAGAGGGTGCCGAGCCTCTCCTGCATAGCCTGCGTCGCCGCGATACTGCCCTCGCCGCCGCCCTTGAAGGTCTTGTTGATGATCCACGTCGACACCTCGTCGGACCAGGTGAGCGCGGTTTGGGCCCCACCCCAGTAGACGGAGGAGATCACGGCCCACTTCGCAAGGCCCGTCAGCGCAGTCGCAGCCGGTCCGCCGTTGTGACTGATGGCCACCTTCCCGAACTGGATCAGCAGCAGGAACACGGCCAGGACCGCCGACAGGGAGGTCATCATCAACGTGAACTTGTTGATGCCGACGTCGTCCAACTTGATGCTGGAGTTCGCGTTGAAGAGCGTCGCGAACTCCTTCAGCAGCCAGACGACACCGTTCCCGATGTAGATGGCGGCTTCCTTCAACGCGTTGGAGGCGAACTCGGAGAACTTCTTCCCAACCCACTCCAGCGGCCCCGTGGAGGGCACGCCGTACTCCTCCTCCCCCTCCTTCTGGCACACGCTGAACGGACGGCCGTCGCGCACGACGCAGTCGGTGATGAACTGGTTGAGGGGCTCGAAGTTCTTCCACTGCTTGTCGGGGAAGTCCTTGCGCCACCGCTCAAGGCGGCGGATCTCGGCCTCCTTCTGCTCCTGCGGGTTGCACTCCGCGGCGCCTGTGCCGTCCGCGCCTTCGCAGATCTTGGTCCGGCCGGGGAATGGCGGATCGCCGGGCCCGGGAAGGCGGCAGATGGAACGGTCGTCGATCTGGTCGACCAGGCAGTACTTGTCGCGGGCATCAAGCCCGACGGTGAACTGGTCCCAGTCTTTCGGGATGGGGTCGGGCGGCCCTACCAAGGCGTGGTACTTTGGATCGTCGGCGGCCACAGCGATCGAGAGGGCGGCTCCGGCGCTGAGGAAGGAGAGCAGCGCGCAGAGCAGGACGACGGCGCGAGTTGCGCGCACGAAGCGGTCAGTTCGCATGGCGGACCTGGACCCAGCCGTCGCTCCAGGCGTACGGGCTGGTGGGCTCGTAGGCGACCGGGAAGTCGCCCAACTTGTCGTACTTGTCGGTGAACTTCCAGGCACCGTCCTCCCATTTCACGACGAACGAAATGGTGGCGCCGCGAAGCGGATCCTCGTCCGTGCCGCCCTTGGGGCCGCTGGCGAAGCGGTCGTAGGACAGCCAGATCTGCATGACGTCGCCAGCAGGCAGCCCGGGCGCCTTCAGCGTCTACCCCGGGCGGCGTGGACGGCGGTCGTGAAGGAGACATCGGCCGGGAGTCCGCCCGACGGGGCCAAACCGAGCGCTTCGCGCATCTTGCGGATCTCGGAGACCTGCTTGTCGACGTATCCGGGCGCATCCTTCGACACCACTGCGGTGAGCTGCTGGGCGGCCTTCTCGTCGTCGAGCCAGGCGAATTCCTCCCAGAAGTAGACGGCGGCCGAGATCCCGCCGCTGGGAGAGCCGGGGAAACCGATAGCCACACCGTTCTGGTGGCCCGTGGGCTTACGCAGGCTGATCTTCTGGGCCCGCTCCGGTGTCATCGGGCTGTCCGTCGTGGTGCCGCCGGTCGGCACGGGGGTGCTGGCGGACGGGCTGGCGCCCGCCTGCGGGCCACCCTTGGCGTCGTTCCGCATCAGCGTGGCCGCCGCGAACCCGCCCGCAACCAGGAGTGCGGCCACCGCGACGACGATCGCGGCGAGTACGAGGCGGGCCCTGCGGGCCTGGAGCCCGGTTGAAGAATCCATGCTCACGCGCTCGTCATGGTGAAGACGGCCAGGACCAGCGAGGATGTCAGCCCGATGCCGCCGGCACCGATGAGGCTCCACAGCACGCTCTGCTTGCCGCGGGCGGCCAGGGCCGCGCGCTCGGTGTTGTGGCCGATCGCGACCAGGGCCCATCCGGCGAGGCCGCCGAGGACCGCGAGGGCCAGGCCGCCGCCGGCGGTCCAGGCCAAGATCGTCTGGACCGGGGTGTTGACCGCGGTCGGCAGCGTCGGGTTGAAGTCGGGTACCGGGCCGACGCCGTCGGCCAGGACGACCAGGCCCGGGTCGCTCGCGAGGGTGTGCAGGGTCGTCAGGAGCTGGCTCATTTTGGGTGATTCCTCGTCAGACAGCAGTAACTACAACGGCAGGGAGGGGAAAGGGCTGAGGAGCGTCAGGCAGCGGATCGCCGAAGGATGCGTCGGCGCTGGCGAGCACGGCAGTGGCCAGCTCACGGGCTGCATGACGGGTGCGCGTACGGATCCGGGCCGGCTGAGCCTGGAGCCCGTGTGCGCGGATGTCCGCATCGTGGGGCAGATGGACGACGGCAGCCGTTCGGGCGGAGAGCATCGTGGCCGCGGCCCGGGCCACAGCGGGCGCCCGACCATCCGATCCGGCGACCAGGACGACGACCGTGCGATGCAACGGCAGTCCTTCGGCGTGCAGGACCATCACGGCCTGCTGCAGAGCCTGTATGCCGTCCGCGGTGGCCTGGGCGCACAGCACCGGGACGGCGAAGGGGAGTTCGCACCAGGCGCCAGTCAGGCTCGGTGCATTCGAGCAGCGGGCGGCGAGGAGGTCGTGAGCGACCGGGTGAGCGGTGTCGGCGACCACGGCCTGCCATCCGCCTGCGGCTGCCAGCTGGTACCAGGCGGCGGGTTGGCTGGGCAGGGCCAGCGGGACGGCACTCCATTCGCGTCCGTCCGTCAGGACCGACCAGTGGCCTTGGGGGGCTCGCCGCACAGCAGCAGCAGAGCGGATCCGCGCCCGGCTCAACGGCAGGTCGGGCGGCAGGGAGGCGAGGCCGCCCCGCTGCCCGCCGCCGCTCCATGCCGGCCAGGGGGAGGCAAGCCGGGGAGCCAGGTCAAGGACGACCGTCTCGGCGGCAGGTGCCAGCTCGTCAGCAAGGAGGTGGGCGACGGTGGATCGCGCGCTCCCGCCTCCCGCAGCCATGACCGGAATGACGAGGCGCGCGGCCGTCGACACCCCTAAGAACGTCAGATTGTCCTTTTTACCCATGAATCCCCCCGCACACGCCTCGCAAAGCCATCGCTAATGTGAATTTCATATCGAAGGCACATCGAAGGCGAAACGCATCGGCACCTTACACCGGCCATTTCCTGATTGCCCGAGGGATATACAACACCCTTCCTGAAAGCAGAAATGGCATAGTGTCACGATCTGCCACGGGTTCCCACACGGGATTACACCGGCCATTTTGGCTGAATGATTTCTTCGTGGGAGCAAATCAGCGGGACGGCCGAGAGGGATCGGAGTGGGGGCGAAGAGGTGGCTGGGGATCGCTGTGGCTGGAGCAGCAGCGACTCCGCTGGCCCTGGGGGTGGGCGTCGCCATGCTCGTCGCCGCGCTCGCGGAAGACGAAAGCACCGTCCGCAACGTCGGTTCATGGCCGACAGCAGGCTCGTTGAGGATCGGCGGAAGTGACGGGGTACCGGCCGAGTACGCGCCGCTGATCCTCGCCGCCGCCGCCACGTGCAGCGAAGGGCTGCCACCGGCCGTCCTGGCTGCCCAGATCTGGGCGGAGTCGAACTTCGACCCCACCGCGATCTCTTACGAGGACCCCGAGACGAAGACGAGACCCATCGCGTTCGGGATCTCCCAGTTCATTCCCGGCACGTGGGCGGTCAAAGGGATCGACGGAGACGGCGACGGTGACCGCGACGTCATGGACCCCAAGGACGCCATCCCGAGCCAAGGCTCCATGATGTGCGGTCTGCTGAAGGACGCGAAGGGGCATCCCGACTATGCGGGCAGCCCGATCGAACTGGCCCTCGCCGGGTACAACGCGGGCTTCGGTGCGGTGGAGCGCTTCCGCGGAGTGCCACCGATCGGGTTCGCCCAGGGGCAGACCTACAACTACGTCAAGGCGATCCTGGCGCAGTCGGTGAAGTACACCGCGCCCGCGGGCGGCGGCGGCCCCGTCGACCTCCCTGCCGGCTTCGAACTACCGCCCGACACCCCGCCCCAGGTACGCACCGCCGTGGCTTGGGCGCTAGCCCAGAAGGGCGGCTGGTACCAGCTCGGCGGTGACTGCACCGACGCCCTCGGGTGGAACCCCCAGCACTGGTGCGACTGCTCCTCGCTCATGCAGCAGGCGTACAAGGCTGCGGGCATCACCATCCCCCGGGTCACCTTCGACCAGATCGACCTGCCCCTTCAGGTCAGCTTGGACGACCCGAAGCCGGGCGACCTCGTCTTCAACGCCGGCTCCGACGGCTCGGCCGCCAGCCCCGGGCACGTCGGCATGTACATCGGATCGGGCCTGCTGATCGAGTCCCCGCGGACCGGAGTCCGCACGCGGATCGTCCCGTACAGCAGCTGGCGCAACTCCACGAACTACATGACCCGCGCGACGGGGATCCGCAGGGTGGTGAGCTGGTGACGGCCGACACGAGCACGGGAAATGCGATGCACAGCGAACCTCTCTTCCGCCCCTGGGGCATCGTCGACCCGGCCTTCTGGACCGGCAGCGACGAGGTCGCAGGCAGCCCCCTTCCTGACCTCACCGAGCAGCTGGCCGATATCCGGTCGACTGCTTCGGACGACCTCGCCCGCGCGAACACTCTGGCGGAGGACCTCGACGCGCGGATCACAGCCGCGCACGGCGAGGCACACGCCGACACAGTCCGCGTCCGCGAGGTCCGCGCCTACCTGGCACACCTGACGGGGCACCATGGCACCGCGGTGGCCTGGTACCTCCACGTCGTCCGCCTACACGCCGTCCTCCACGGCCCGGAACACCCGGAGACCGCTCTCGCTGTCCGGCGCGCGTACAGCATGTGGAAGGCCTTGCCGGCACCGGACGCGACCCGCCTGGCCGACGACCTGCTCGAGGCCTTCACCGAGCTACGGGGCGCAGGACAACAGGCGTCCCTCCGTATGCGGAAACATCTTGAACAGCTCCGGCAGCCCGGCGCCGACGCTGCTCTTGCCGCGCCTACGATCCGGCTACGGGCTCGGCCGCGCGAGCGCGGGGAGTAGCAGATGTCACCCGTATCGGTGCGGAGCAGCATCGGTTCATCCCCACGGGTGGGGGAGCCGCCGACAAGCTCACTGCCCCGTCCAGGGCAGCTCCATCCCCGCCGCGGGGAGGCAGAGCCCGTCGGCGCTGGGTCATTCCGGGTCCATCCCCGCATGCGCAGGGAGCCGCTTGCGGCGGTCGTCGCGCAGGTCCGCGATGTGGCTTCGTCCCCGCGTGCGCGGGGAGGAACTCCATACGGCATCGCTCGAAGTCCGCAGCATGGGTTCATCCCCGCGTGCATGGGAGCAGGATGACCGCCTGTTCACCACGTACGGCGCGGTGGGTTCATCCCCGCGTGCGCGGGGAGCAGCTAATTCCGGCGGTGTGGATGCCGGCGAGGCCGGGTTCATCCCCGCATGCGCGGGGAGCAGTAGCCCTGCAGGCACTGGTTCCCGTAGTACGAGGGTTCATCCCCGCGTGCGCGGGGAGCAGGACGAGACCTCGGCGTGCAGCCTGTACTCCCGGGGTTCATCCGCGCGTGCGCGGGGAGCAGATCCGCGACCTGCTTCCGGAGATGGGCCAAGGGGGTTCATCCCCGCGTGCGCGGGGAGCAGCCGATCTCGGCCACGGCGGCCTGTCGGCCTCGGGGTTCATCCCCGCGTGCGCGGGGAGCAGGTCTGCGACTGAGTTGAGGCGTGGGCAGCCCAGGGTTCATCCCCGCGTGCGCGGGGAGCAGGTTCGGTGACTTCGTCGCCGTGGACGACGTGACGGTTCATCCCCGCGTGCGCGGGGAGCAGGCTTACTGACCTGCCACTTTAGGTGAGCAGATGGACGCTCTGAAGTAGTTTCACCTGAACCGACATTTCCGACGTTCATGTCCAGCCTGTCACGAGGCCCTCTCCCGCAGGTGTGCGTGCTTGCTCTCGATCCAGTTAGTCGCGAGCCCCAATCGACCGCTCGCCCGGCTCCGGTAGAAGAACCCATCCACCCCTGTCGGAACATCAGCCACAGAAGGTGCGCCCAGTCGATAGCCGCACGCGGCATGCGGCGTACGGGCGCTACTCCGCACCACAGAGGACCTCAACCACTGTGCTGCTTGTCTCCAGAGGCAGCCACGGCCGACCGAAAATGGCATCGTTCCCCCCGGGCGGGGTGCCTTCTTCTGCCGGACTACCCACTTGGTGAGCGTGCGCACTGCAGAGGCTGCACGCTCGACGGCCTCGGCGTACACCGCTCACCGGCCAGCCCTGCGGTCCGTTCGGCACAAGGGCCGGGAGGTGAGAGGCAGCACTCCCGAAGGCTTCGTTTCGTCTCCTGCCCTCATGGGGACTGCCAAGATGGGACAGAGCTACGCGCACGCATCTGCGCTTTCGGGAGGACGAGTTGACCGCTCCAGAGGCCAAGGGGCCCAAGGTCCCGCCGTCATACCCGCCGAAGACGCCGCCCCCGCAGAAGAAGCCGGTGGAGGCTCCCAGACCGCAGCCGGCCACGAAGCCGACGACCCAGCTGAGCCTGCCCCGGCCGCGGATGCACATCCGGAACCGGCAGACCGCGGCCCTGACCTACCGGGCGGACCAGTGGGCCGCGAAGAAGGCCGCCGAACAAGCCCTGACGACGGTACGCGGCTGGGGCTACCCGGGGCTGGACGAGCCGGATCTGCGGGCCGCCGTACGGTTCCTGGTCGACGCCGCCGTACGGGACGGCGGACGCCGCGTCAGCGTGCACCTCGGCGACCAGGCGGACAAGATCCTCGTGGTCGCGCTCAGCCACCAGGCCGGATCCCTCCCCGAGGGGAACGTCTTCGCCGAGCTCCAGGCACTGGCCACCGTGGAGAGCTGCGGCGACGACCTCGCCGACGACGGCCGCCGCGTCTGGGCCGTCCTCAACACCGCACCCCGGCGCCGGAAGCCCGCCGCGTAGCAGTACCCCTGTGACCAGCACCCGCGGCCAACCCGGACTCAGGGCAGACCCACGGTCGCGGCGACCGCCCGTCGAGCGGCAGGGTTCTGCCGGCCGATTGCGCCGAGCAGTTGCGTAAGGAGCCCACCGAGGTAGACGAGGAGGTGGCCCGGCTGGAGGCCCCGGAGGTCGTGTTCGCCAGTACGCCGAGGCGACGGATGGTGGCGGGCGGGCGATCCGGCGCCGGAACCCGGTTCGGTGGAGCCGGATCCGCCGGTGGTGGCATCGTCGGGAGCCGACATCGATCCGGCCCTGGTTGAGCCCTCCATAGAGGGCTCCGTGACCACAGCGGTGTTCGGATGCGAGGGCGAGATCGACCAGCGTCCGCGCCGGTCCGTCCGGGCACAACAAGGCGGTGCTGGACGCCTCCGCGCACCAGGCGATCGCCCGGGAACAGAAGTGGGTCACCACCAAACCGGTACAGGCGCCGCCCCGCGACCTGCCCCGGGCACACGTCCCAGCTGCTGACCGGGCGCCGCCCGGGAATGCGCCGGTGAGCCCGCCCCTTTCCCACGGCTGGGCGTCGGACAAGAGCGTCCAGCAGGCCGTGGACGCGGTGAACAACGACCCCAAGCTGCGGGCCGACCTCCTGGCCAAGGCCAAGTCGGCCAAGGAACACATGGACACCCACAACTGGGGCAACTCGCAGAACCGTTCCTCGGAGATGCAGGCCCTGATCGACAAACTGGAGAATTGGCCGTGACCGGCATCGAATTCCTCGCCTCCTTCATCACGACCGGGCGCCTGCACGGCATCGGCATCGGTTCCACCCTCGGCGAGGTCGACCGCGCCCTCCAGCACCGCTGCGTCGATGTCGTCGGCGAGGGCGGCGCCTCGCTGCGCCGCGACTACGGGTTCGTCGAGTTCTACTTCAACCCCGGGAAGGAGTGGGTGATGTCCGGCGGGTCGATCGAGCTGCACCGCCTCGCAAACGCCCCCGAGCTGGCGGCGCGGTGGGGCGGGAGCACGGGCGTCGAGTTCACCCCGTACACCGCCTGGGCGGACGTACAGGAAGCGCTCTCCGACGTCCCTCCGGTCCCGGAGTTCACCCTCACCGACCAGGGCGGCTTCCTGGAGTACCGGGCGGAGACGTCCTGTGTCTCCGTCCTCGTTGTGGACGACGAGGAGGAGGAAAGGGGCTACCACGCGGGGCACGGGGACGTGTGGAGCGTCAGCCTGTGGGCGCCCGTACGGGCGAACTGACGCCAGCGCCCACGCGAGGTCAAGGTGCCCGTGCCAGCCGAGCGGCGTGGGCACCACTGACTGTGACCATCAAGACGCCTGACGCCTGGCGCCTGTCCCGCCTCACAAATCCGGCGCACCACCTGACCACCCCATACTCCGACCCCGACCTCGACCCGCCGTCCCCTGCTACCCGTCGGCTGCTCACCGAGTGCCTGGATCTGGTCACCGATCCGCTGATCTACGACGTGGAGGACCAGGATCCGGCCGCCCTGGCTCGGCTGCGGGCCGCCGACGAGGCCCTGCGCGATCAGCGCGAGGACCGGCACCGCGCCGACGCCCTGACCGCGCTGATCGCCAACCTGGTGGACACCTATGGGAACTGGTGACGGGCCGGCCATCACGATGAAACTGGCATGCGACGGCGGCTGGCGCGCGACGGTGACGGACGACCCGCTGCACATCACCCCCCGCTTCACCGGCGACGCCTCCGTTGACGTTGCGCGCTACGCGGATGCGAGGGAGCGTGAGCGGTTCCTCGCGGACACCTTCGGCAGCCCGGAGCGGCTGTGGGACGCGCCTGACATCCTCCGGTTCGACAAGGACAGCCGAGCCCTGGCCGGGGCACAGTTCCACTGGCCGGAAGAGTCCGCCTCCGCCGAGGAAGCCGCCCGCCTTCCCCTTGCGCCCGCGGTACGCCCGGGCGGGCTCCGTGCTGATACCTCTGCGTCGGCGGGTACTTTGCTTAACGGCGGACGGCGGTTCCCCCGAGCCCTGCCGGGCTCGGGGGAACCGCCTCAGTGAGGGAGCGGGGCGCGCACCACGAGCGGCGGTACGTTCGGCGCAGGCTGTGCGGCAGGCGTCTCGACCGGCTGCTGCAGCACGACGACCACCTCGTAGCCCGCTGGGTCGCTCCACACTTCGGACCATGACGACGACGGGCAGAGCGCGTTGCGCTCGCCGAGTTGCTGGACGCTCGGGCTTCCCGGTTCGAGGTCGACGGGATGCCCCGCCATGTCGACGCCCTGCGGCGAGAGGTCCCCGGGCGGGTTGAGCATCGGCCCCCCGCCCCGGATGACGCCGTCCTTGAGGTAGAGCACTTCGATGCTTGCCGGTGGTGTGGAGACGACGGTGCGCCGCGTGTCGGAACGAAGGGAGACCGCGATCTCGGGGCCGGCCTGGCTGCTCGTCCGCCGGACGGAGCTGATCTCCAGGGTCAGACCGTCGCGCGTCGAGGCCGCTCCCGGAAGGTCGGGGCTCTGGCCGCACACGTACGGGCCGGGTGCCGGAGTGCCGGATGTGCCCGCCGAGGGGGAGGCACTCACGGGGCCGGTGCTCGGTCCGGATCCGGCGGCGTCGACGGCCCGCGAAGGACCCCCGTTCCACTGCAGGACGCCGAAGGTCCCTGCGGCCGCCAGCGCCAGAACAGCGCCTCCCTGGACCGTGAAGCGAGCCGTCCGGCGCCGGCGCACCCTGCCCGCCACACGGCCGATGTCGATGTTCGGCGTTCC
This sequence comes from Streptomyces sp. ISL-94, assembly GCF_018614075.1. Classification (GTDB taxonomy): domain Bacteria; phylum Actinomycetota; class Actinomycetes; order Streptomycetales; family Streptomycetaceae; genus Streptomyces. Next base: position 67,692 of record NZ_JAGGOZ010000021.1, read on the forward strand.
GGCGAGTTCCGCCGTGGCGGACAACTGCTCGCGAAGGTCTTCCGGTCCCATCATGACCTCGTGTCTCCCTCAACCTCGGTGCGCGGTGTGTCGAGGGCTGCGCCCAGCCGGGCCAGCGCGTCGCTGAGGTGGCCTTTGACCGTGCCTTCGCTGCAGCTCAGCTGGCTCGCGATGGCGGGCACGGTGCAGTCTTCGTAGTAGCGCAGGACCACACAGGCGCGTTGCCGTGGCGACAGCCCCTTCAGAGCGGCGAGGAGGTCGATCCGCAGCCCCACACCCTCGCTGTGTTCCGCCACCGCCGTCGGCTGAGCCAGCCGCGGCGTCGCTGTCACGAACCGGGCACGTCGGCGGTGCTGATCGACGAAATAGTTCAGCATGGTGCGCCGCACGTAGGCCTCGGCGTCCCCCATGTCCCAGGACGAACGGGGCTGTGCGAAGACCCTGACCAGGGCTTCCTGGACGAGGTCGGCGGCCTCCGCGCGGTCGCCGCACAGCAGGAAGCCGTAGCGGTTCAAGGCGGAGCCGCGGACCTGGACCAGCTCGGTGAGCAGTAGCGACCACTTCTTCGCCATTCGGCTTCGACCCCCTCATGTGATGACACGAACGACGGGACTGTTTCGTTGGGGGCCCTGCTCGGCGAATTTTCGCGGCGCCGAGGTTCCTACGGTCGCGGCGGTGGAGTCCCTCGGCCCACCCCGGTCCCGGGGACGGTGGGTACTGGACGCTGTGGAACGTCGGAGGGCCGGCTCGGTGGCTGCTCCTGCTGTCCCCGCAGAGCGGCCGCGCGCTCGTCGGTTTCACGGGCGTGGCTGACGGGGGCCGCGGAGCGCATCTCCTCGCGCAGGGCGGCCTCCTTCCCGAGTTCGGCCGCGGTCGCGCGGTGCCGCATGGCGACCGAACGCTGGGCTGCCGCACTGCCTCGTAGCTGCTGGACGTCCTCGGCGAGGCGGGTGTCGAGGCGGTCGGCCAGGACCGGGACGCGCTGCCGCACCGCCTCCAAGAGGATGGCCATGGCTTGGACGTCCTTGGGCGGGGTGGCGGCTCCACCCGGCGCGAGCAGGGAGATGTGCGGGTAGGCGTTGAGGGTCTGCCAGCCTTCACGCAGGGCCTGAGCGGAGGCGCTGGAGGCCCGCTGGGCCTCGTCGATCGCGGCCGTGAGCTGCTGCTGGTACTGAGCGGTGAGCGCCAGCGTTTCCCTCCGGCTGGTGCCGGCCAGGCGGAGAGCCACCCGGCTCTTCTGGGCGGACTGCTCAATCCGCTCCAGAATCCGGCTCATCGACTCGACGTGTCGCTCGGCGGCCGCCTGGCGTGCTCCTTCCTCCCGCGCACGGTGCGTCCAAGTGCCAGCGCGGGACAGGACCTCGTACGCTTCGGCGGCCAGCGCCCCGCCCGGGGTGATGGCGGCGTCGAGCCTGTTCTGCTGTTCGCCGGCCCGGCGCTCGTACCCGGCGGCGAGGTCCTCGGCGCGCTGCGCGGCGGCGGTCTCGTCGGCGGCCCGGGCGGCCAGGTGCTGCGCGGGCAGGTGTCCGTACGGGCGCTGTTGCCACGGGGTGCAGGCGGGTTCTTGCCGGGCGAGGATCCGGGGGGCCGGAACGCGGCTGAGTTCGTCGGTGACCATGACGTCCTCGGCGTCGGCCCCGAGCCGGCGGCCGTACGCGGCGACGGCGCGGTCCAGGCGGTCGGCGTCGGTACGGACCGGCCCGCGGGCGGCCCGGGTGGGGTGGTCCTCCAACTCGTCGAGCGGCAGGAAGAGGTGGCTCTCCTGCCGGGCCCGCGACATGGCCGGGTAGAGGCTGTGGGAGTCGGCGTGCAGGCCGTAGGCGAGGGCGACCTCTGCGGTCAGACCCTGTGCCGAGCCGATCGTCATCGCGTAGGCGTGGGTGAGGCGGCCCTGGGCGATGTCGCGGGCGGACATCCACGCCTCGTGCATCGCGAATCCGCCCGTGGGCCGGGGGCGGCGCCACTGGACGAGAACGCCCTGCTGCGCGTCCACCTCCAGGACGACGCCGCGGAAGCCGTTGAGGACGTCGGCCGCGGACACGTCCCGGCGCGATCGGTAGTCGTTGCGGCGGATGTGGACCAGGTCCCCGGCCGCGAACGCGATCCGGCCTCCGCCCGCGACCGCGTACGTACGTCCCTGCTCCAGCTCGCCGCAGGCGACGAGCACGGCGCGGGCGCCGGCGTTGAGGGCCGCGACGTCTGCGCGGCGGGCGGCAAGCAGCAGGAGTTCGGAGACCTGGCCGTGGGGGTCGCCGGTCCAGCGGGTCCGGGCTTCGTTCCAGGCGCCGAGCATGGAGGTCAGGGTCTCGGTGGCGGTGTCCTCGGCGTGCACGCGGCCGTGGGCGGCGAAGGCGGCGAGCGCGCTGGTGCGGGCCCCGGCCCGCCAGTCCTGCAGGGCAGCCCGCTCCACGACATCGCGCTGGCGGCGGTTCTCGGTGAGCTCCAGGCCGCCGACGATGCGGTGGACACGGGCGAAACCGCCGCCGATGCCGACCGCGCGGAGCTGGAGCGGGTCGCCGACCGCGACCACCTTGGTGCCGGTGTCGGCCGCGTGCCGCAGGAGCGCGGCGAGCGCACGGTCGTCGACCATCGCGGCCTCGTCGATGACCAGGACGCCGACCCCGTGCAGGCCCCGACTACCGCTGATCTCCCGGGTCCAGGCGGCAATGGTCTGGGACTCGATCCCGGCTTCGGCGGCCAGGTTGGCGGCGGCGACGGCCGCGGTGGAGGCGCCGACCACGCGCAGTCCGGCGGCTTCCCAGCCGGTGCGGGCGGCCTGCATCAGGGTGGTCTTGCCCGCGCCGGCGACGCCGATGACCGCATCGACCGCGTGACCGGCCGTCAGCAGCCGCATGACGACGGCGCGCTGCTCGGCGCTGAAGACGAAGGGGCGGTCATCGCCGGAATCAGCGACCTCGACGGCAGCGAGCGTCATCTCGGCGGCCTCGGCTGTCAGCCGGGCCAGCTGCCGGTCGAGGCCGGCCGTGGCGCACTCGATCACGGCCTGCTCGGCGGCCACGACCGTGGTGTGCGTGTACCGCTGCCGGTGGGTGTGGTGGCCGCGGTTGGAGTCGGCCAGGCGGACCGCGTGGCCGCCGACCGCGAGGACTTCGTCGGTCAGCACGCTCAGCTGCTCCACCGACAGGAGGTAGGGCAGCGTCTTCGCGACGGCCGCCATCACATGCGTGTGGGAGACCGTCTTACGGGACGCGGTCAGACCGTACTCGGCATCCCAGATCTGCGCCGCGATCTCGGCCGGGCCGGGCATCCGCGGGCCCCCGCCGGCGGACAGCGGCGGCGCCGAGCCGTCCGGTCCGGGCAGCGCGGCCGCGACCATCGCGTCGACGGCCGCCTCGCCACCGAGGACGACCGCCGCCCGGGTGCGCCAGGCTTCCCTCGGCGCGCCCGGACCAGCGTCCTCCTTGGCTTCCGCGCTCTTGCGGGCGGCCGCCTTCTGCTGCGCCCGTGACGCACCCTCGCCCACGAGGTCGATGACCTGCTGGTGGCGCCGGGAGAACGCCTCGCGAAGTCCTTCGTCGACTCCGGCGAGCTCCCAGGCCCCCGTGGTCGCGGAGCGTTCGAAGCGGGCCCCGTATGTCTCCATGAGGCGGGCCCGGAGCCGCCCTTCGGCGATCTCGTTGACCAGGTGGGCGTAGCGGTGCAGGTCCTCGCCGCCGCCCGCGATGGTGCGCCACTTGCCGTCCGCGCACTTCGCCATGTGCGCGATGTTCACGTGGACGTGCAGGTGCGGGTCGCCGGGCGAGCCGTCCACCGGGCGGGCGGAGCGGTGCAGGGTCGTCCAGCCGATCAGCCCGGAGGTCTCCACCCGCTCGGCCTGCCGCCCGTCCCCGTGGTGGCCGGCCATCCCGTACGCGGCCCACTCCTCCAGCGCCTGGACGGCCTCGGTGACGGACGCCAGCCAGTCGGCCTCGATCCGCGCGGCGAGCTCGGCGCCGGCCAGCCCGTAGGCGGCGGAGATGCTCTTCGGGAGATCAAGGGTGATGTCCACGCCGCGCAGCCCGACATCGACACGGTGCCGCATCCACTTCCGGGCCTCGCCCACCGCGTCCGCGCCGTACAGCTCGTCGAGGTCCAGCCCGGCGGCCGCGGCCAGGCGCTCGGCGTCGGCCAGCGGCAGCAGGTGGGTCTCCCCGTCGCGCAGGATCCCGCGCTCGGCCCGGTCGAACCGCTTCGCCAGCGCGGCCCGGCGCAAGTAGTCCGAGACGGACTTCCCGGCCGCGGCCGCCGCCTCGCAGACAGCGTCCACGAGCACGCGCGCGGTGACCTTCCCCCGCGGATCGAGCGCCTTCTTCCGGGCGACCAACTGCTCGCCGCTACGCCAGTCCCGACCGTCCATCAGCGCACGGGCGGCATCAGGATCAACCCGCTCGCCGGCGACGAGACCGAGCTCTACGAGGCCGCTGCCGAGCCACCGCAGGGCACTCTCCCCGGCGAGGCGGTACTCGACCTGAGCGTCCTGCGCCTGGTCGCACCCGCAGTCCTCGCTCAGCCGGTATTCGACCTGCTCGGGGGCGTAGATGGGCGTCGCGTACCCCACCTTCCCACCCCCTCATCCGGCACCGGCCTCATCACGATCCATGATCGTGTATTGAAGATACCTGGAGTGCTAACGAGATTGGTAACGGGATTGGAACCATTGGTCCTTGTCGTCGGACGACGTCACAATGTCAGCGATGTCGTGCGCAGGCTGGATGTCAGCAGGATGCTCAGGGTTATGACAATGGGGCGCGGAGTCGGTGTCAGTAGGTTCTGGCTCGGGGAGCATTCGAAGGCTGTAGAGCACGTTGTCGTGGAAGCGGTCGATGATGTCACCGCGGGCGACGATCTCGGCGGCGGCGAGGTCTTCGAGGGCCTGGCGCTGAGCGGCGTCGTTGGTGTCGATTCCGCCGGCGACCCGACGCGAAGGAGGTCCTCGGCCTCGGCGGGCTGGATGGGGCCGCGGATGTCCGGCCTGTGGGTGTCCGGCTACTCAAGGGGAAGTGAGTACGTGAGCTCTGGCCCGGTGCCGGAGCTGGCCGGGACGCTTGGGCCATGCGCCAGAAGCCACTGAGCCCCGCTTCCTTTCTGTTGGTGTTCCTCGTTCCGGTTGCCGCATGGGCCGCCTGGCTGGGCTGGGATCAGCATCGTGACGTGCACCCCGACGGTTCGGTGACGGGCCCGTACGAGGCGTGGCAGGTGATCGGGCTGGTGCTGACCCTGCTGGCACCGGTGTACTGGGCCGCTTCCCGGCGCCACGTCGCGGGCGCCGCACTCGGCACCACGGCCGGTGTGACCGTCTCCGCCTACTACGACTGGTCGGACGACTCCAGCGGCCTCTTCCTGATCGGCGTGGGCCTGGTCATGACGACAAGCCTCGTGGCGACCTTCGCCCTCTCCACCCTGATCGCCTCCGTGACACGGGACGGCCGCCGTGGAGGATCTGCCCAAAGGCGTGGAGCATGACGCGGACGGTGCGGCCTCTTCTTGCTCGTCGACACCATTCTTCCGTAGCGGCAGGTGCTCTCGTCGCCGAGCAACAGGCGCTCTCGCAACGTACGTATAAGACCAGGCCTGCCTATCGCTGTTGCCCGCCCCCCTCATCGGCGGTGCATACTCCGCTCATCGAGGCGGCAACGCAAACACGCGGGACGACAGGAACAACGTGCTCATACTCATATCCATAGGCTCACTCGCGGCCCTCGGCTGGCTCCGCTACGGCCTGCTGCCTCTGCGTCCGTTGAACACTCGACTGCCGGGACCCGATCCCCTGCTGCAGCGAACCCTGAAAGATGTCAGCCACGGCGAATGGACGTCGGCGGCGCAGCTCCTGACCGATGCCGGCAAGGACTGGGATCGCCGCGCCTACTACGTACAGCATCTGTCCCACTCGGCTGCTCATGACGGTGACGCGTGGCTGCGCGCGTGGAATGCAGCTCGCCCCGAGGACTCCGATGCGGCATTGGTCAGCGCGTGTGCCCGTGTCGAGCACGCGTGGAAGACGCGCGGCGCACTGCGCGCGAGCGCGACGTCCAGCGAACAGTTCGAGGCATTCCACCGCGAACTGCTCGGCGCCCGGGATGATCTCGCGCGGGTCGCGGCGATGAACCCCGAGGACCCGACTCCCCTCGCCAAGGAGATCTGGGTCGCACTCGGACTCGGGTATCCCATGGACACGATGCGCTCGCTGTGGGACCAGGTGACCGAGCGGGCGCCCCACGTCTACTCGGCGCATCACGGCGCCCTGCAGTTCATGTGCAAGAAGTGGCGTGGCTCCCACATCCAGGCCAAGGAGTTCGCCACTCAGGCCGCGCACGATGCGCCGCTGGGCAGCCTACTCAAGGTGCTGCCGCTGAACGCGTGGTACGAGGAGCACGAGGTCTTCACGGAGGAACGCCTCATGCCCGAGTCCTTCCGCAGCCCGCATCTCATTGGCCTGGTCAACGCAGCGCTGGAGGATGCCGCCGCGGCCGAGGGCCACCCTGAACTGCCAGTGGCTCGCCATGTGCTCGCCTACTTCCTGCTCCGCCAGGGCCGCTACAGGGAATCCGTGGCCCAGTTCCGTCATGTAGACGGTTACGCGCACGGACTTCCCTGGCGATATCAGCCGCTTCCAAGGCTTTCCTACCGCTCCCATCGCACGCGAGCGATGTGGGGAGCCCTGCTCCTGCGCCGCTGATCCACGTCGGCGCCGAGCGCGGCGGACACTCCGCGGAAGAGGGCCTGCCCTGCCCTGTCCTGGGCCAGTAGGGCCGCTCCCGTTCGGGCACGCGCCCCGACAGCCAGCACGGACGTCGGCTGAGCCACGGGCGCTGACAGAACCCTGCGCCTCACTGACATTTACTCTGCGCCCTACAGATGCTGCCGTTGGCTCGGGTCGCCGACTTTTGTCCGCGGACAAAAGTCGGCGACCCGAGCCAACGGCAGCTGACGTCCGGACACTCGTATCCCGAGTCCTGCACTTGTCACTCGCAGATGCGTGACCTTGTCACCTTCGTAGGCGTGGGGGAGCAGCCCGGGGCGCCCCGGCAACGCTCATGGGGGCATCCCCGCGTGGGCGGGGAGCAGATCGCGCAGACGTGCGCGATGAGTTTGCCCATGGAGTCATCCCCGCATGCGCACAGTGCCTTGCGGCTGAGGGCATCGGCTCAGGAGTACAAAACCGCGGCGGGGTCAGTCGGACCTGGTGCCTCCCACTGCGCGAGCGTGGACCACCCCGATGTCCCGGACGCGGGCGACCGCTTCAGGTTCCACCTGAGCCAGGACCGGCAGGGCGTGGTACCAGCCCACGGTGTCCAGGCTCCAGTGGAGGAACCCGGTGGCCGCCCGCCTGTCGGCTGGTGCGTGCGAGGTGACGTCCAGGGCCAGGTTCTGGATGGTGCGGTTGAAGGGATCAGTCTGGGACGGGTCGATCCCGGGGACCGGGCGGACTGGGACCCGGGCGAGGTGCCCCGCCACCGCGGTGAGCGCGACCGCGCGGGTCCGTGGGTTCGTGGGCCTCTCGGCCACCCGCCTTGCCGCTTCGATGTCGCCCCTCGCCGTGTGGACCACCGCGAGGCCAGCCGTTGGGAAGTGCTCGGGCCCACGGTTCGCCATGTCGCGGGTCAGCCAGTCCACCTGCCAGCCGGGGTCCTCCCCCGCGCCGATCCGCAGGAGGGCATGCACGAGGACGGTGTCGGGCTGCCAGGTTTCCGGACTCTTATCCGCGTAGGCGAGCCCCTCCTCCATCACCTCCTGGATACGTACCTCGTACGAATGTCCGGCGCCGGACACAGCGGGAAGGAGTTCGGCGAAGCGGGCCAGCAGGGCGGACACCCCTCGAGGCGACTTCCGGCCGGCATACAGATCGTCGATGAGAGGGAGCAGCAGCTCGCCCGACATCTGCGGGTCGCACTTCGCGCGTTCTGCCGCCACGGCGATGCGAGCCAGCCGGTCTGCTCTCCTCCACGCTGCCCTTTTGCTGCGGTCCGCGGGCATCGCGTGCTTGCGAATGAGGTACAGCGCAGCCGCGCCTTCCCCCTCCCCCGCGCACGCCAGCGCCTGCGCGGCATGCGCCCACGCGCCGTCGTGTTGGCCCGGGCTTCCGTCGGGAGCAGACCGGGCGACGGCTTGGGCAGCCCAGTACGCGTGCCTGCGCGCATCGCGGGCCAGACCGAGGTCTGCGTAAGCCAGGGCTACAGAGGCGTGCGCTCGCGCCCGGTCGGCCGCGTCCTGCCACAGGTCGATCAGTTCCTCGACGTCTTCTGCTGCATTGATACGTACGAGTGCTCCGGCCAGGCCGGGGAGCCACAAGGGGGCGCGGCCCGTACCCACACCGGCCATCGGCAGGAGAGCCAAGGCCTCGTCCAGGCAGCCTTTCGCTTCGTCGTCCCTGCCGAGGCCCGCCAGTTGGAAGGCTTCGCCGGCCAGCCTCTCGGCGTCGTCGTCTTCTTCGTCCTCGTCCAGCAGTTCGGAGCTGTCTACCGGTTCTCCCGGAAGTGCCTGTTCCACCCGGTCCAGGAGACGGCGGACCTGTTCCGGTGGCGTCCCGGTGTCGGTAAGTGCCTGCGAGAACCGGGCGAGGGTGTGGCGGAAGCCGAACTCCACGTGGAAGGCGTCTGCTGCCGACATCGGCGTGGTGCTGCCCAGGAGCACCGACTCGACGTGCCGACAGGCCATGCCCACGAGGTGCGCGGCGTCGCCCGGCCGGCCCTGGGCCAACGCCGAGGCTGCGGCGGCCAGAACAGAGACATGCTGCAAGGTGGGCGCCGCCTCCCACACACCACGGACGTGGTCCAGGACCTGGGAGTGGATCCGGTCCAGCCGGTCGGGGGCCACGCCCGCGACGGTTTCCCAGATCTGGAGGGCAATGGCACTGCCGTCCCCCCGCTCCTCGGCCAGGTCTGCGGCCTCTTCCTCCAGATCGTCCAGCAGTTCGGCCGCGGACTCCGGACGGTGCGGTGCCAGCAGCTGGGCTGCCTCCGCCCATGCTTCGTACCGCGCCGTACTCGACCCACGGGTCGAGCGGAGCAGTTCCAGGCCGGCCTGCACCTGCCCCGTTGCCAGCAGGGCGAGTGCGGCCTGCCCCGCAGCCGCCTCCGTCTCGTCGGTGGCGTACCCGAGGCGTCCTGCCTCGCGAAGGGCAGTTCGCGCCCACTCCCCCGCCTCCCGCGCTGTTTCCCCGGCCTGTTCGTGTGCGGAGTCCCCCAGGACGCGGGCCACATCGGCCAGGCTCACTGCCCTTGCCGCGGCCTGCGGAGCCGCACTCGCCAGTGCCCTGGCCCGCCTGACATCACCACTCCGGGCCACCGTCCGCGCGACCGAGCGCGGCAGGGACCGCGCGTGCAGGAGCAGCGACTCCCGCGAGACAGCCGCCCCTGCCGGGATGACCAGTCCCGGCGGTGTGCGGCCGGCATCGGGCGAAGCGACCAGCGCGAGGTCGGAGAGAGCGACGTCCGGTCCGGAGCGTTGGACGAGACGGAGCTGGCGCCGCGGGTCGAGGACCAGGTCCGCCAACCGATCGGCGTTGCCGCTGCGCTGCGTCAGCCGGGTGTAGCCGGTGAGCAGGTAGTTCGGCGTGTCCTCGGGCCAGCCCTCGTCGCGGTAGCCGTCCGCCCAGGCGTGCAGGCTCTGTTCGTACGTATCGAGTGCGGCTTTGCCAAGGGCTTCGTCCGCAGCCAGATTCAGTTCCTCGTGGGCAAGGACGAACGTCTGCCGACCGGCTGCGGCATCGGCATCAGCTGCTGCTCGCGCGCCCAGCGCGAGGCGGTCGATCTCAGTGGGCGCCATGCTGCGGCCGACGACGCTACGGAGGCTCTTCTGCACCTCGTACGGCGTGACGCCGACGAGTTCGGCCATGTCCGCACCGGTGAGAGCGCCCTGGGCGGCGACGAGCAGGCCGAGAAGCCGCCTGCCGACGAGCGGGTCGTCCAGCAGGGCCGCGAGTTCCCGCAGGGCCGTGTCCCGGATGACACGGGCGGCAGGCGAGTCGATCAGCCGGCGGACGATGCCGGGATCTCGGAGCGGATGGCCGTCGGCTACGTCCGGCGGGACCTGCGGGTGGGGACGTCCGGACACGATGACGCGCATGCCGTGCGGGGGCTCCTTGGGCAGGAGCGCGGCGATGCTCCAATGAGCCGGGGCGGCGTCCGCGTCCTCGTCGAGGCCGTCGACGATCAGCACCAGCCGCCTGCCGAGTGACGCACTGGCCCGCGCGGCGGCTTCGTACAGCTTGGGCAGGCGATCCGGCCGCCCGCGTTCGGCAGCCGGGATCTTCCGGCGGGCCACTGAGGCGAGCTGGTCGCTGACCGCCAGGACGAAGTCCTCGCATCGGTTGGTACCCAGGCGCCCGGCGATGAAGTGGTGTACGACGTCGACCCCGGCCGGAAGGCGGCGGTCCGCGAACCAGGCGAACAGACCGGTCTTGCCGGCCCAGGCGCCTGCCTGCCACCACACGTACGACGGGCTACCGTCCGGGGCCGCGACGAAGGCCGCCAGCTCGGCCAGCTCCTCGTCCCGGCCGACGAACTCGTGCGGGAGGACGTTCTGGAGGGCATGGGACGGCACTCCGAACAGGCGGCCGGGCGAGGCGGCATGGATCCGGCGGCCGCGGCCTCCCTGTCCGCTCTTCCTGACGGCCTGGGCCGCGATGAGCCGGGCCCGCCAGGTTTCCGTGCCCGTCCGCCGGTGGTCTGGAGACCCCTGGGCTGCCCGGGCTTCCAGGAAGGGGATCAACACCTTCAGGACGTAGCGGACGTGCTGTGGCTTCATGGGCACCGATCCGCCCGCACCCCATTCGCTGAGGCTGGAGGTGCTCACCTTGAACCCGTGCGGCGCGCCAAGGCCGATGAGATCGTTAAGAGTGAACGCCTCGCCCCAGCCCGCGGCTGCGCCGAGTGCTCGCAGGTCCTCCGAGAAGCCCGATCCCCGAGCACCGCTCTCCCCACCGTCTGAGGAAGACTTCTCCGGACTCATCATTTTCCCCTTCTCGACCTGCACAAATACCTGCCCGCCGGTTCTCCCAACATCGCCGGACGGTCTTCGGCGAGCGGATACCTGTGGGACCGCGCTCGGCGGAGAAGACCACCGGGCGACCATCCCGAGGGGGATCCCCATGTCCGTTCTGTTGTCCGTCCTGCAGTCCGTGTTCCAGGAGGCGGCCACCCTCACGGCCGCGACCGGCCTCGCCTACACCGGTGCCGTCGTGACGGTGGCCGCGTCGTCCGTACTCTCCCGCAACCCGCAGCGCCGCCGCGACGCCCGGGCAACACTGACGATCCTGATGCGGCGCAACGAAAAGCGCTGACACCTGAGTTCGCTGCGTCGACCGCTCCTGCCGGCCTCAGGCAGGAGCCTTCGATGCGGCGAGGTGTCCGAGACACGGGTCGATTGGCACACTCACGCCGGTGGGTAGCCCCGGTCGCATACCGGCTGGGATGCCTGCGTTCTGGCGGCGCCTCTCCGCACGGCGCTAGTCTCGGCCCCCTGCGGTACTCCCCCGCTGTCGCGGGGATGACCCCCGTTAAGAGCAGAGCCGACGCGAACCCCGCGTGTGCGGGGATGCAACCGGCCCATCCGAGCCAGCAGACGGGCTGCCGTACAGGCTCGGGGAGCAACCGAAGTCGGCAAGGCACCATGGCACCCCCACCGGTTCATCCCGCTGGAGCGGAAGCAAAAGGCGCGGGCGCGCCCGAGTGTCTCGAGGGGCCCGACTTTTGTCCGCGGACAAAAGTCGGGCCCCGGAGGGCGCGTCCCTCAGCGGGTCAGGATCAGCCCGCAGCTGTACGCGCGGGCGTGCCCGAGGCCGTTGGAGAGGGCTGCGACCAGGGTTTCCGGGTCGGTGACCGTCAGGGAGCCGCGGATCTCGGCGCGGCCGATGCGCACCGGCTTGCTGCGGTGGGCGCTGGAGACGGTCGGCAGCATGCGGATACCGAGGCTGTCGGGGTCGGCGGTGGCGCCGATGCGGACCACTCCGTCCTCGGCCGTCGCCGGCTCGCCGTCGGTCTGGAGGCGGCGCGCGAACCAGCGCTTCACGTGGTCCGGCGTGCTGTGGGAGGTCCGCGTACCGCGGGACTTCTCCGAGGCCGGCTTGCCCGACGGCCTGCTGTAGGTGGGGTTGACGACCGTACGGAAGCCGACGGCCTCGCCCTCCTTGAACGTGCGGTCGACGGTGATGAGGTGCGGCGGGGCGGTGAAGGCCGCGCGGGGAATCCGGGCCCAGTCCCCCGGGATCCTGGACTGCACCACCAGGACGAGCGCCGCCGCCTTGAGGTCCACCGACCAGGTCGACAGGACACCCGTCTGCGAGCGGGCGTCCGGGTCACCGTCCTCGACCCAGCCGCGGAACCCGCTCATCACGGTGCGGTGCATCTCCTGCGCGTCGACCAGGGACTTGGCGACAAGCGGGTGGCGGGCGTTCAGGGACAGGACGGAGTGGGTGGCGACGAAGCGCGCCGTGGAGGCGCGTGTGCCGTTCACGGGGTTCACGGAGTGCGCGGTGTTCACGGGATGATGTCCCATTCGGTGGCGGTCGGAGCGATGGTGACGCGCATACGGGTCTCCCAGCGCGTGGCGTGGACCCGGTGCGCCGGATCGAAGCTGACCGGCTGGTCGTTGACCGGTGAGGCTCCCCGGGCACCCGGCGCCGCCTGGAGCCATGCCCAGGGACGCCGGCCCGAGGTGTCGGGGCCGTTCGGGCCGGGCAGCAGCCGCTTGGCCGCGAAGGCCTCGGCGACCGTGCCGGGCAGGATCTCCGCGGCCAGGGTGCCGGAGGGCGGGCAGGACTTCCGGCCGAGCCACAGCAGCTGCTTCGGGTGCTCCAGGGCGTACGCGATCTCCTCCAGCAGCGCCCGGTCCTCGTGCTGGAGCCCCACGACGAACGCCGCGTCCGACAGGTACCAGCGCTCGGTGATCAGCGCGGTACGGGAGAGCTCCCCCGAGACGAGAGTCCCCGATACCGGGTCGGCCGCGATCTTCTTCGGTGCGCCGTACCACCCGGCCAGCTCGTGGTGCCCGAAGCTCGGGCCGTCGGCCGCTTCCATGCTCTTGGCCACGGCCGCCGCCCGCCGGTGGTCGGTGATGAGGTCCCGCGGCCGCAGCGGGAACTTCCCGGCGCCGACGGAGTGGTAGTCGCGTACCGGAGTGCCGGGATGGTCCGCGCGGACGCCGAAGACGAGCCCGGCGAGGTCGTCCACGGGGTCGGTGCGGTCCCGGCCGAGTGCCGAGGCGCACAGGCCGATCACCGCCGACTTGGTGGGGCGGCTGTGGGTGTCGCGGTGGGAGAACCGGGACACCGCCCCCCAGGACTGCAGAGGGGCGGCGAGCCGTACGAGCAGGACGTGCGTCACGCCGTCAGCTCCTCGGCGGAGGTCACGGCCGTCGCCCCGGGATCCTTGAAGGTGCCCAGGAGCTCGTCGATCTGCGGGTCGTAGGTGAGGACACGGCCGGACCTGATGTCGGGGCGGCGCCGGCTGACGAAGGAGTGGTGCCTCAGCAGCCGCTTGACCGCGGCCGGCCCGGCCGGTCCCTCACCGCCCTTGTCCAGCGGGTTCTCGTCGATCGGGGCCTGGAAGGCGGCCGCGTAGTTGTACGGCCTCTCGCCCTCGAAGGCGAGGACCAGGGCGGGCAGCGAGCCGGTGGAGGCGGTCGAGTTCTTCTTCGCCTCCGGGAAGGCGTCGACGAAGGCCGTGACGAACTCCGCCTCGGCCGCGACGGACGCTTCCTCCGCCTCCTCGGCGGTCATGCCGGCGGCCTGGAGGTTCCTGCGCAGCCTCCGGCGGTCGAGTACGGCGTGGCGGTAGAAGGTGCCGGTGATCAGGGACTGGTAGCCGGTCATGCCGGCTCCGGCGTCATCGGCGGCGTCGAGGAAGTCCAGGGCGTTCTTCTTCCGGTCGAGCTTCGCGTCGTCGGCGGCGGCGTAGAAGTCGTCGACCTGTTCCGCCTCGTGGACGGTGAAGGCGTGGCTGCTCTGGACGGCGCCGTCGACGTTCGGGGAGTCGGCGATCTCGGCGAGGAAGCGGCCGTAGAGAGCGATGTCGATGGCGTCGCGCGGGGCGAGCGCGGTGAGGACCGCAGCACGGGTCGCGGCCGACAGCGCGGGCAGCTTCGCATCGGCCGCGGCGGTACCTTCCGCGGTCTCCTCCGCCTCGGCTGCCTCCTGGTCGGCGCTCTTGCGGCCGCCCTTCTTGCTCTTGGCCGCGGCCGCCGCCTGCGCCCCCACGTACTCCGCCGTCCAGGGCCGGAGCTCCTCGGCGTGCGCGTGGATGTGGGCGGCGATCCGCTCACCCGCGTCGGAGGGGGCGAACAGGAGCACCTTGGTCAGGTTCGCGACCGTCTTCTTGGCCGGGTCGCCGAACTTCAGCCCGGTGGCCTCGATGACGGCATGGGCCGTACGGACGGCCTCGTCCGAGTCCCAGCCGTGCGCGGAGGTCAGCTCCCGCGCGGTGATCAGCGCCCATTCGCGGGTACGGACGCCGGTGCTCCGGCCGGCCAGGGCACCGATGCCCGCGTTGGCCCGGTCCCGGGTGTGGACCCGTTCGGCACGGCGGCGCGCCTGGCTCGTGATCATGTGCCGCTCGGTGCCGCCGTAGACGATGGACTTGGGAGAACCGTTCTCGTCGCGTACGGGCAGCACGGCGACCAGGGTCTCCAGGAGGTGCAGGGAGAGGAACTGGCTGCCGGTGGACGAGGCGTTGCTGGTCACGTGGTGGCGCCCTTCTGGTTCGTGTCGGCGGCGGCGGTCGTGCTGGTGGACCGGGCGCTGGTGGACCGGGACGGAGGCATGTGGAAGGCCACGGCCCACTCGTAGGAGACGCGGGCCTTGCGGTCGTGCCACCGGCTGAGGTCGTCGGCAAGCCGGGCCCAGGACGGCGGCGGCTGGTCACAGGCGCGCAGCCGGGCAACGGAGTGCTGGAGGTGGCGCCAGGGGATCCGGCGGCTGGACACGATCCGGTCGACGAGGCGCGCCGCGCCCGGGTCGTCGGGACCCCGACCGGCTCCGCTGCCGATGCGCCGGGCCGCCTCTCCGAGGCTCCCGTAGCCGTACGCGGGCTTTGACCGCCCCTGGTGGTAGACCGCGAACAGGAAGGCCACCTGCTCGTAGACCTCCCGCTGCTCCTCGGTCGGGCTGTACCAGATGGCCCGGAAGTGGGGCTCCTTGCGTACCCGCGGCCGACGGAGGTCCGCGAGGCTTCCGTAGTGGCGGTTGTGCACCAGGCTGGCGAGCCAGGCCGTCAGGGCGGCGCTGCTCTCGCTGGTCTCGGGTGCGGGCTTGGTCTCGGCTTGGGTGGTCATGCCCTCTCCCTCTCCCCTCGGAGTTCGGCCGGGGCCTTCGGCAGCGCCAGCTCGTCGTCGAACCGCTTCAGAGCGGCGGCCTGCGCCTTGGTCCCCTGTGAGTTCCTCGGCAGCGAGTCCAGGCACTCGGTGAGGAACCTGCGGGCGGCCGTGGACACCGTGGCCGCGTAGTCGAGCAGGCACTCATGGACGGGCTCGCCGAGGGTGATCTCGTCCATCAGGAGGTCGAACGGCTCGCGCGTCGCAGCCCAGTGCCGGCCTCGCACGTCGAACCGTGCGATCTGGCCGGCCTTGTCGGCCGGCTTGGGGTTCGGGTACGCGACGGTCCAGGCCGCGTACGCCGCCTTGCTCAGGGCCGCGGCCACGTACTCGGCGATCTCCGAACCGTGGCGGGAGCCGAGGTAGAGCCTGACCTCCAGGCCCGGGGCGAACGGGAAGGTGCCGTCGACCCACGTGATGGCCGTGGTCTGCTTGGCCACGAGCCCGACCGTCCACAAATCGACGCGTCGCGCGGGCTGCTGGCCGGGCTCGGGCGCGACGTCCTCTGGGGGGAAGAGCGCCAGCCTCCGGTACAGGCTTCCGCCGTCGTTCGCGTCGGCAGAGGCACGAGCGTCGGCCACCGCGGCGTAGAGGGAGTGGGCGTCGCGCCAGACGGCGCGGGTCGCCGATGCCCACAGCGGTTTGGTGGTGCCGTCCGGCTTCGTGGCGTAGACGGCGTCCTGGAGGTGCTCGTCCTTCAGCGAGAGCAGTTCTCCCGCGCCGAGCAGCACCCGGTCCACGGCATCCCCCTCGGGTGTCGGGCGGAGCAGGACCGACCGGCCGAGGTAGCTGTGCAGGTCCGCCGGGCCACTGACCGGCCGGCCGTTGGGCTTGGCCTTGAAGCCCCGGCGGTCCTTGCCCGGGGTCCACGAGAGGTTGAGCTCCCCGGGCGGCCCGGAGACGGGGGCCAGGTTCAGGCGGAGGGTCTCGCCGAGGGTGGAGCCCAGCGCGATGACGCGGATCCGGGTGCCGAGGCGGGTGGCGGCAAGGTTGGTGATGGTGGGGCCGAGCGTTTCCTTGCCGGAGATCCGAGCCCGGCCGGCCGGCCCGTACACGTGCTGCGTGAGCATGGCCCGGAAAGCCTGGGCGGCGGGTAACGGGCGGGGATGCTCCAGGTGGTGGTGGTCGAAGAACTGGTTGTAGTCGCCGACCCGCTCGATCACCAGCTGCGCCGGACCGGCGCCGTGCTGGTCGATGAAGGGAGCGAGGAGGGAGTTCTGTCCGAGCGGCTCGGTGGGGTGGAACAGGTCCCAGACCTCGTCCTCGGGGCGCTTGGCGAGCCACTCGGCGGCGGGCCGGAGCGCGTCTTTCTCGTCCACCCAGGCAGGCCATTCGGCGGCGGACGCCGGATAGGTGCCCGAGGCGTAGCAGATGGCCAGCAGGAACTCGATGAGCGCCACCTTCTCCCCCGGCGTCGAGGCCTCGACGGTCCGTATCTCGTCGGCGTCGTGGAGCAGGTCGACGAGGTTCCGCTCGACCAGTCGGCCGTCGAGGGCCAATGCCATAACGCATGGCTCCTGCCGGGGATCCCATCGGGGGCGTATCGCCCCGCCGCGCAGCGTGCGTGATTCAGCCAAGTTGCATCGTTAGCCCTCTGCTCATAACGGTTGCTTGCTGGAATGAGGCAGGACGCTAACAGGCGAACGAGGGCGATATGACGGGTTTAGGAAAATCCAACTCCTGAGCAGCGAGGACTGGTTGGGCGTCAGGCGCAGTTCGACTCGGCTGCGTTGCTGCCCTCCGTCCTTCAGAGAGATGCCCCGCGTCCGCCCTCCCTCAGCAGCTCGCCTGTGCGGTAGAGCTCGATGAGGAGCGGGCGCAGGGACCGGCCGGCTTCGGTGAGCGCGTAGCGCGTGCGCACCGGGAATCCGGGGAGGCGCTCCTGGGTGACCAGGCCGCGTTCCCTGAGGATGTGCAACCGGTCCGTCAGCACCTTGGCGCTGATGTCTGGCAGTCTCTCCCGCAGAGCCCCGAAAGAGTGCTCGGTATGCATCAGCTCGCGCAGCACGAGCGTGGTCCAGCGGCCCGATATGGCCGCCAAGGCGGTCTCCACGGGGCAGTCGGCGTCCGGGCGTACCGTGCGGCCCGGTGGGGATGGCACCAAGTCGGCGTCCCAGCCCCGGCTGTCGGTTTCCGTTTGGTGACCCACGTCGGCACTGGCTTGACTTCCGTTGTGGACATCAACACGAACTTTGCGCACGACCATGCCTTTAGTCTCACTCTGACATCCGACGCGGTGCAACATCCCTCGGTCTTCGAGGCCGCGTTCAACTCCGGCAGCGCGCAAGCGCTCGCCGCCGTCTACGAACCCGACGCCGTGTTCGTCCCCCGCGTCGGCGAGTCGGTCACCGGGGCGGAGCTCCGCGCCGCGAACGCCGAGTTCCAGTCGCTGGGATTGCCGATGAGCGTCCGTCCTCGGCACACCTACATCGCCGACGACATCGCGCTGCTCATCGTCGATTGGGTCATCGAGGGCGAGGGACCGGACAGAGAGCACGTCCACATCGAAGGCACCGCTACGGATGTGGCCCGGCGCGGTCCGGACGGCCTGTGGCGGTACGTGATCGACAACCCGTTCGGTACTACGGAAAGGACCTCTTCGAGCGCATGAACATCAGACTGCCAGGCCTCCATCCGCTGTCGGGAGAGTCCAAAGCCCGGGCAACCGTGCCCATGAGGTCGTAGCGGACCTTGCTGCGGGTGCCGTTCCCCCGTGCTGTCTGGCTGCCCGACTTTTGTCCGCGGACAAAAGTCGGGCAGCCAGCTGGATCCAACTCCCGCCGTCCCACATGCAGCGCAGCCTCAACGGCCGCTTGCTTCGCTGCTGACATGCCGCGGGCCCGACCTCAGGATGTCGAGGTCGGGCCCGTAGGAGATCGGTGTACCGGTTCCGCTAGTCGTTGTCGATGAGGAGCATCGTCAGTTCCGCGCGCTGCTTGGCCGACATGTTCTGCTGGATCGCGTCGAAGACGGCCTTCGGGTCGTGCCACGACAGCAGGCCCACGTCCGTGCTCCGGCTGCCCTGAGCCGGGATGACACCATCCGGCTCACGGGCGGGGAGCGGTTCGACCTCGGGGGCGGGCGTCACCGTGGAGCGTGCGGGCAGCGGGGGAGTGGGGCTGACCCGGACCGGCTCGCTCGCCGCCAGGGGAGTCTGCGAAGCCGTCGCCGGAGCGATCTCCGGCTCCCGACTTTTGTCCGCGGACAAAAGTCGGGCCGGCTGCGGATCGGGCTGCGAGGTCTCCGCCGCTCCCCCAGTCAGGTTCACTTCGACCGCCGCGCGCACCGGCGCGGACTCCTGCGCGTCTCGCAGGATCTCCCGCTGCACCGCCTTGACCTGGGCCTCCTGCGCCTTGGTCTCCTTCAGGAAGGCCAGGAGTTCGGCCGCGCCCGCACTGGGCCGGTCCTTCGCGGTGCGCGCGAGCAGCCGGCCGTCCCGCTCGGGCAGGTCCCCCGAGCTGAGCATGGCCTGGATCTCCTCCGGGAGTTCCAGCAGCACCAGCTGGTTGGTGACCCAGGACGGCGACTTGCCCAGCCGCTCCGCAGCCCGGGACTTGGCGCCGTGCTCCTTGCCCTGCTCGGCGCAGGTGTCGACGAGCTGCTGCACGCCGCGGGCGCGCTCGATGACGTCGAAGTCCTCCCGTTCGAGGTTCTCGGCCAGGAGGTGGTCGATGAAGTCCGTGCGGGAGGCCGCGAGGTCGTCCCGTACGACGAAGTCCAGCGACTCCAGTCCCACGTGCAGGGCGCTGCGGAAGCGGCGCTCGCCGTTGATCAGGACGTACGAGGCCGCCCCGATCCGGGAATCGTGATCGGGCCACAGGGACAGGTAGGCGTCGCGGGTGACGACGACACAGGCGGAGAGCTGCGCCTGGCGCAGCTCCTCGCCGAAGCGGGTCTTCTCCTCGTCCGTGCCGAAGTTGCGGCGCGGGTTGAGGGGGGTCGGCGACACCTGGTCGAGGGGGACCCGGATGAGTTCGTACGCCGGCAGGTCGCCCTGCGCTATGGCCTTGGCCCGCCCGCGCTCGCTGCGGCCGCCGGTGCGGCGGGCGTTGCTGAAGGCGGCGCCGGTACCGAGGAGGTCGCTCTTGCTCATGCCGCGATCCTCCGGGCGATCTCACGCATGGCCTCGGACTGCTCGCAGTCCGGCGCATAGTGCAGCAGCGGCAGCTTGACGCGCACGGCCTCGCGCTGCTCCTTCAGGTCGGCGATGACGGTGATGACCGGCGGGTCGCCGAACTCCTTCCAGCTGTTGAGGGAGGAGGTGACGACGTAGCCCTTGCGGCTGTCGTAGAGGTTGACGACGAAGCCGAGCTGGCCGATCTCGATGTCGAGGTCGTCGATCAGGTCCTCGAGCTGCTCGCTCAGCATGTCGTACGCATCGGCGGAGGTGTCCTCGGCCTGGACCGGCACGACGATGCCGGAGGTCTTCGGCGCCTCGCCCTCACGGGTGCGCGCGTAGTAGAGGGCGGTGTCCATGGTGTAGCCGAGGCTGGGCGGGCAGTCGACGACGATGTAGTCGAACTCCTGCTCCAGGTCCTCCAGGGCCTTCTCCAGGGCGGTCTCCTTCGTCCGGACGTGGCGCGTGGTGGCCAGCCGGGCGTCGAGGAGGAAGGCGTCCTTGCAGGAGGGCAGGAGGAAGAGGCGGCCGGCGAAGACGCCGTGCTCGATGGGGACGAGCAGCTCGCGCACCCGGCCCTCGATCTCGCCGAGCATGTGCTTGGCGAGGCTCGGCTCCTTGATGCCGAGCATCTCGGCGCCGAGGTGGCGGGTGAGGTGGCCCTGCGGGTCGAAGTCGATGACGCAGACGCGGGCACCGGTCTCGGCGAGGGCCTGGGAGAGGCCGTTGCTGATGGCGCTCTTGCCGACGCCGCCCTTCTGGTTGCAGACCACGATCCGGCGGGCGCCCTCGTGGGACGGCCGGCGACGCCCGGCGGGGGAGGGGTGGGTGTCGAGCCACAGCCGGATCGACTGGGCGAGGCCTTGGTTGTACGGGACCTCCCGTACCCGGCAGTCCTCTTTGAACTCCCCGTACAGGCCGGTGGGGAGGTACGTGGAGAAGGAGGAGGCGCCGGAGGTGTCCACGGGCGTGGCCGCGGAGGCGTCGGCACGCCAGGCGTGAACGCCCTCGGTGACGGCGTCCTGGATGTCCACGCCCAACTGGGCTGCGCGGACCTTGAGTTCCTGCCGCAGGGACGCAGGCAGCTTGGCGACTACCTTTTCCCTGACTTCCGGATCGTATGGAGCGGTCATGCGGGTACCTTACTAACCTTCTACGGGGAAGGTGAAGTGCCACACCGAAACATGTTGCTTGCGTATGGCCCGTGTTGTCCGGATTGGGGCCTTCAGGGGTCTGGTCATGGCTGCCACCCGGGGCCCGGTAAAGCGCCACCCGGCTGCGCGCGACATGAGGAGCCAGTGGGTGTCGATCGGATGTCGTCAGACGTGGGCCGGACGATGCGCTTGCTCGGAGCGGCGCCGCCGGACGCACACGTATCCGATGGGCCAGGGCTCCTTTGAGCCGTCCAGGGGACTCGGCGGGACGTGTCGGACTGCCGCGGGCACCTCGGAGCGCTGTACGCCTGCCTGACGGCCTCGCGGGGATGGGAAGGTCACATTCCACCGGCACTCTGGAGATCGGCCTTCTACGACGCCGTTCTGACGGTCGATTTTCTCCTGTTGTGGGTGATTCCTCATTTAAGGAGCTACAAGACGAGCTTATGGAAGGCGCTGTTCACCCCGAGCTGACCGCGGACTGTAGCGGCAGAGGGTGAAGCTCTACTGCTGGCACTGCTGATATCGGCGAGCAGCTTCTCCGACTCACCTGCACCGATGCGAGCACGCGGGAACAACACACTTCGTACGGGCAGATGAGATCGGTGTTGCCGACATCAGGGCTCTTGTCCCCGGTCCCCTGCGGACCGTGAATCCCAGGGGCCAGCCCCTGGACCCCGCCAGCGCCTGGCCGCGCTGGACCGGCCTTGGCATGGGGGGCTACTCGCCCCCCAGACCCCCTCGCCAGGCGCTCAGGCGCCCTGGACCCGCTCACCCTCACGCCCTGCCCCGGCTCCCTGACGGTCGCCGGTGCACCCCTCGGGCGCAGGGCGCCCTCACTGGGCATGAGGGCCTGCAATGGCCGGTGCTGATGCCGGAGTTGGGCTGAGGTGGGGGACTGCAGGCCGGATAAGTCGGCTGCGGATACATCGTGGTGAAGCTGTGTCGGCTGAGGTAGGAGGCGGAGGACTGGAGAGTGCCGCATGGTTGAACTGTGTCGAGTAGGTGCGGTGTGGCACAGAGAAGCTCCGGTCACTACAGGCTCGGCGGACGCTGAGGTGCGCGGTCACGTTGCTCTTTAGTAAGAGGGCACCGCGTTTGTAAGCCTCTGACCTGCAGGTTTGCCCGCTGGTATGTGTCCCCCAGGACACATTTCGGCTCTTGAAATGTGAACCTGGAGAGCACATTTCGCCGAAAAATCAAGCAGTAGTTGATTTTCTGCGGAGCCCAACTGGCCCGGCAACACCGCAGGTCAGAGAGTCGGACACAGGCGGGTGAGGGCCCCGTCCACATCCGTGGCACATACATGAGTGTGTCGTCATCGCGACAACTGAAATCAGGCAGCCGTGTACTTCCGGCTCTTGGCGGCCCAGAAACTTCACGTAGCGTGTACTTTTCGTGCAATCTTCGAACAGGGTCGCGGCCGGGGGGGTGTTCCGACGCGCCGAGGCGTCAAAAGACAAGCACAGGTTGATTTTTTGGATAGTCTCGGACCGCCTGAGTAACGAGGAGGTCCTGTGACATCTGATCCGCCCGCCCGTCGTCGGCGCGGGCCCCGGCCTGTACCCGCCCCCAGCGCTGGGGGCAATGAAGCCGAGTACGGGGACATCCTGGCCGTCCTCGGCCAGCAGCTCGGGGAGAAGGTCGCCGCGGCAGCCGACCCCGGAGGCCGCCGTCGGCTGACGGGAGTTCACCTCGAGTACGCGGCGGACCCGCGCGCCGTCCATGACATGGCCGGGGGCACCGGGTACAGCCTGGCCAGCAACTGGTTCACGCAGTTCCTGGCCCAGCTGGCCGTGGCGAACAGCATCACCAAGTCCCAGCTGTGCGTCTTCCTCTTCGTCGCGGGAGGACAGGTGCCGGGGACCGGAATCACCCAGTACACCCAGCAGGAGATCACGGACGGCCTGAACAAGATTGCCGCACAGAAGGGCGGCAAGATGATCACGCGGTCCACGGTCAACCGGGCCGTCCAGGCGCTGTGCGGCTACAACTGGGTGGAGAAGGCCGGCAACGGCCGGATCCAGATCAACGTGCGTCTGTGGTTCCACGGCAGCAGCACGGCCCAGCACGAGGTACTGGCTGAGATCGCCGACCGGCACGACCACGACACCGAGGTGTTCCCCTTCGCGGTCGGGCCGGAGGGTGCCCACCAGGAGGAGCTTGATCTCGGCCCCGTGGTGGAAGAGAGCTATCGCGCAAGGAGGCGTACCGGGTGATAGTTCTGCCATGCCCCTGCGCGGGCGCCCGCTCACGAGGAAGGCTGTTCCATGGCTAACGTCATGTCTCCGATCATCGCGGAGCGCATCTGGGCCCTGCCGCTGTCGGGGTCCGCCGTCAAGTTCCTCCAGTACCTCGTGTCCCGCAGCGACTTCGGGGGAGCGTTGCCCGTCCGGCAGAAGGACATGGCCGCCGAGTACGGTGTCACCCCGCAGGCGGTCAGCGGGCTGATGGCGCCTCTGTGCGAGCTGAACATCGTGCTCAGGCCGCGCAGCGAGGAGCGCAACGGCAACTCCTACCGGCTCCATCCCCTCGCGGCGAAGTACGAGAGCCCCGAGACCATGGAGGCGGCGTTCCGCGCGGCCCTCGTCCGCATCCAGGCCGGGGACCTGCCCAACCTGAAGCTGCCGACGTACCACCAGGCTCCGCCGGCCGCGACGGGCCGGCCGAAGCTGCAGGTTGCCTGAGACCGGCGACAAACCCGGCATAGCCAAGCGAAAGGCCCTCCACCGTGGTGGAGGGCCTTTCGTGCCTGAGTAACTTGATGTGCTCAGTATATTCGCCGGGGCGCGGTTGTGCGCGATGGAATGCTCAGCACACGATGACCGTGTCCGCGGCCGGGCTCGCGCGACGGTTCGGGGGGCCCGGCGGAAGAGCAGACCGCCGCATCCGGAGAGCTGCCGGGCGGCAGTTTGGGCCCGGAAGGCTTTCCACTGATGAGGAGTTCCTTCGTGCAGCTCGTGGGGACGGTTCTCTGCATGGCGCTGAGAGCCGCTCGCCCCTCCACGGTGGGTAGGAAGGATGCGCCGGCGGCGCGGCGTTGTCCTTCGCTCCGCGCAGTGCATGGGACTGCCGAGTCATCTAGCCGATTTGTCGGACTTGGCGAAAGTGCTTGGAACCTGACTCCAACGCGCCTAAAGTCGCAGGTCGCGAAGTCTGCTCCCCGCGTACGCGGGGATGACCCCGTGGCCCTCGGTTTGGTGAAGCCGAAGGCCTCTGGCTCCCCGCACCGGCTGGGCTGGGCCCTCCGCGCCGTGCATCGGATTGCTGTGCCTGCCTGCTCCTCAAGGACTCGTCGGCCTCGGGCCCGCGGGTGGGGCCTCGGTGGGTCCGGGGTGTGCCCTGGGGCTCCAGGTGTGGGCCGGTAGGGATTCCGCCAGGGTGCCGAAGAAGCGCTGGTCGCGCCACGCGTCGAGGTTGCCGATGACGAAGAGGCGGCGTTTGGCCCGGCTGACCGCGACGTTGAGGAGGTTCGGGCGGGAGGCGGCCCAGGCGCGGGCGCCCGCGCGGCGCGGGTCCGTGCCCAGGATCAGGATGACGACGTCCGCCTCCTTGCCCTGGGTCGTGTGCACCGTACCGACCCGCTCGGCCGGCATCAGGTCCCGGCACGCCCGCTTCGCACCGGCCACCACCTGCCGGAACGGGCTGATCACGAAGACGTCCTTGGAGAGGTCCACGCCCCCTTCGTCACGCAGCCGCTCCAGGACGCGCCGCAGGGCCCGCCCCTCCTCCGGGATCCAGTGCCCGTCCGCCTGCGTCGACACGACGTTCACCCAGCTGCTGGACGGCCGGTAGACGTACGGCTCGCGGGCGCCCGCGCCGATCCCCTGGACCATCAGGCCGTCGTAGGCGATGGCGTTGCTCACGGAGAACATCGGGTCGTCGCACCGCCGGTGCACCCGCAGCGGCGCGCCGACCCACACCTCGTGGCGACCGTCGGGCAGTTCGGCGGGCAGCAGGGTCCCGTAGCGGTTGGCGCGGTCGGCGAGCTGCTGCACCGACGTGCGCCCCGGCGCCCATTCCTCCGCGGCGCCGAAGTCCTCGCGCAGCGCCCGCTGCGCGGTCCACGGCAGGACCACGACCGGCTCCAGTTGCAGCGGGTCGCCGACCACGACCGTACGGCGGGCCCGCCAGATGCCTCCCACCGCCATCTGCGGGGTGGCCTGGCCGGCCTCGTCGACGAACAGCCACCCCAAGGCCTCCGGCCCGAGCCGCCCGAAGACCCTGTCGAGCGAGGCGAAGGTGGTGGAGACGACCGGGACCACGACGAACAGGCTCTGCCACGCCGCCCGCAGGTGTGCCTCGGGCACGGTGGTCGGCACGGTCCCGGCGACGGCGTCCATGGCGGCCATCAGGTTGGCGTACATCGTGCGGGCGGTGCACCGCAGGAAGGCCTGGTGGAGGTCGAGGGCCGCGAGGAACACTTCGGTACGGGCCTTGGTGATCTCCGGGTCGGACCAGGGGGCGGCCAGCTCGCGCGCCTGGTCGTCCGCCGGCCAGGAGTCCTGGGGTACGAACTCCTCCCAGCGGCCGCGGGCCGCTGACACCGTCCGCTCGGCCCGTTCGGCCGCGGCGCGCGCCGTGTCCCGCGCGCTTCGGCGCTCGCTCAGGCGTGCCGCGGCCGCGCCCACGGCTCCCCGTACGCCGTCCCGCCCGGCCTGTGCCTCATCGCGTGCTCGGCGTGCGACGGCGACCAGCCCGGCGGCGTCGCCCTCCTGCGCGTGCCAGGTGCGCGCGGCGCGGCCCAGGGTGAAGAGGCTGACCGTGAAGCCGGGGCGGCGGGCCAGATGCGTCTGGTGCGTGTGCTCGGCCTGCGCCAGGGCCTGCTGCGCGCGGTCCAGCGCGGCCTCGGCGGGCGGCAGGGTCTCCCGTAAGCGGGCGAGGTCAGCGGCCTCCCGCTCCACGGCGAGCTCGGCACGGCGCAAGGCCTCGTACGACTCCGGGAGCGACGCGTACGCCTCGGCGGCGGCCGTCCGCTCGCCGCGCAGCCGCTCGGCCTCGGCGAGCGCGGCCTCGAACCGCTGCTTTGCCTCGCGCCACACACCGCTCTGCGGGGTGTCGCGCCACTGCCGCAGCAGGTGGGCCAGGCCGCTGCCGCTGTCGATCCAGGCGTTGGGGCTGCGGCGGCCGCGGCGGTCCGCCTGGGGCGGGACGGGCGGCGGCGGGGGAGTGGCGGCGCCCGCGTCGGTCCGGCGGTACTTGCCGTGCCAGAAGCGGTTGACGAACTCCAGACGGTTCTTCTTGCTGCCCAGGCGAGCGGCTACCGCGCCCCATGCGGCCTCGCCCTTGAGGAGCCGGGTGGCCTGCTCGGCGAAGTAGTCGGCGTCCTTGCGCCACTGCTCGCCGAGCGCGGCGCGGGCGGGGATCTCGGTGGAGATATTCTCCACCGCGCCGTTGTTGGCGGAGGCGACCACCATCTCGAAGCCGGTGAACTCCGGGCGCAGCGGGGTGACCGTACGGGTGTAGTCGCCGCTCTTCCAGACGTACGGGGCCTGCTCGGCGAAGGCCTGGGACGGCAGGCGCAGCGCGGCGAGGCGGCGGGCCCGCTCGACGACGGCCGCGGCGAAGCAGTCGCGCAGCATGGTGGTCTTGCCGGTGCCGGGCGGGCCGTTGACCGCGAAGATCCCGGCAGTGGGGGCCAGCTCGGTGTGGACGGCGTTGACGGCGAACTGCTGGCTCAGGGCCAGCGGGTGCCCCGCATCGGCCGGCCATCGGCCCAGCGGCGTACGGGCGGGCGCGACTCCGGCGAGCGCGACGGCGGGGTGCGCGCGCACATCGATCCGGCGGGCCGTGTCGAAGGCGGCGTCGGGAGTGAGGTAGGCGGCGAGCGACGCGCCGGGATCCTGCCGGCCGAGCGCGTGGGCCACCCGGTCGAGGTCGGCGACGATGAAGCTGTTGAGGAAGTCCTGCTGGTCGGCGTCGCCGGAGTGGTCCAGCCGCACGGCGATGCTGCGCACACGCACACCGGCCGGGTTCAGCGCGACGCAGACGCCCCAGGCGCGGGCGAGATCGCCGGTGAACTCCAGCAAGTGCTCGGCGCTGACCACGCCGGTCCCGG
The DNA here is from genome assembly GCF_018614075.1 of Streptomyces sp. ISL-94. Classification (GTDB taxonomy): domain Bacteria; phylum Actinomycetota; class Actinomycetes; order Streptomycetales; family Streptomycetaceae; genus Streptomyces. Next base: position 94,327 of record NZ_JAGGOZ010000021.1, read on the forward strand.
CGGGGGAGTCGTCGTCCTCTCCGCCGCCATCGGTGTCGTCGCTCGGCGGGAGCTCCTCGCCGGCGCCGACGGGTTCACCGAGCGCACCGGCCCGTAGGCCCCAGGCGTCGGCCTCCTCCTCGAACCCGTCGAGCCAGCCGCGGCTGCCGGGGCCGGGGGACACGGCACGGCCGGTGGCCCAGGCACAGGAGGAGAAGACGGGAGAGTCGAGCAGCACACGCCCTTCGTCCGTGACGGTCAGGGCGAAGAGCGCGGTCTCGCCGTCCATCCGGCCGTCGTGGTCCTCTTCGCTCTCCCCGAAGACGCGGAGCAGGGTGTCGCGTACGGCGCTGAGGGCGTACGTCCCGCCGTAGACGACGTGCTGCCAGCCGTACCCGGGCTCCAGGGGGACGGACCGCAGGGGGTGGCCGGCCTCCCACGGCATGGGCCGGTCCTGCGCGGCGGCGTACACCCGCTCCCGGGCGGACAGGGCCGGCACCTTCTGCGGACTGAACAACTCGGCCGCCCGCCAATATCCCACGATCCCGCTCCGCCGCCGGCGTTCGTCCCCCATCACGCCCACGCGCACTCCCCCTCTTCGATGATCGCTACGAGGCACCTTATGGCGGCCCGAGGGGGTGGGTCAGGCCGTTGCGCTGTCCGGCAGCCGGAGGACGGCTACCGCATGCCGCTTGACGGGGCGCGCGCAGTGACAGTTCGGCGACTGGGATGGGATGGCTGGGCGTTGCGCTGCGACCGGGGAGTATGGCGGGATTGTCGGGTTCGGCGAAAGTACTCGCGAACGGCTCTTGGGCCGCCTAGAGTCCCAGGTCACGGAGCCTGCTCCCCGCGCACGCGGAGATGAACCCTCCACCTTGTCGAGGAAGTCCTGGAACGAGGTCTGCTCCCCGCGCACGCGGAGATGAACCCCCGTCCAGGCTGACATTCATATGGGCGTCGAGCTGCTCCCCGCACGCGCGGGGATGAACCCTTGGTGGCCAGGATGTTCCCGGTCTCCATGATCTGGAATCCCCGCGCACGCGGGAATGAACCCATGGATACCGCGCTCTACTACGTCCGTCGCAGCTGCTCCCCGTGCCCGCGGGGATGAACCCGGCCCCTACAGCGCGGCGAAGGCCGCTCTGGACTGCTCTCCGCGCACGCGGGGATGAACCCGACCGGATCACGCTGGGCTCAACGTGGCTTGCGCTTCCCCGCGCAAGCGTGCAACCATCGACACGAAGGTCCCCTTCACCTACGAGGGCTGCTCCCCGCGCACGCGGGGACCCGGCGAGAAGCGCGGCCGACAGCCGCGGCCCGGCCAGCCCCCTGCTCCCCGCACTCGCTGCCGACCGAACCCGCTTTGACCGCGGCTCTGCCTACCCAGAACCAGCCGTCGATCAAGTCCGCCGTCCTCGGCGCGAGGAGCCGGTCCACGAGTTCCGGTGACGGGCGCCCTGCGCCCGGGAGGATCCACGCGCCGTCTGTAGTCCGGCGCTCGCCAAGTGCGTCGTTACCGCTCCTCGGCGCCCGTGTCGCCGGCCCCGGCTGGTGAGGGGGTGCCGGGCTCCGCATTGTCCAGGGCGGACAGGGCCGCGTACTCCTGGATGGTGATCACGAGCGTTCTCCGGGTGCAGTGAGTGTGGGGCCCGGGCCGGGCTCCCTACTTGTCCACGAGCGGTTCCAGGACCACGGAACCGGGCAGCGCCGCGGCCATGTCGTAGGCGTAGACCCCGGGTCGCACCCAGATGAACCAGTTGCCGGCGGCGACGATGGTGTGCCGGTAGGCCCGACGTCCTGTCGAAATCGAATCGCCGACCTCGTCTCGGCTGAACCGGGCCGTGCTCAGTACCGAGATCTCGTTCACGACGGTTGTTCCGCGGTGCTGCACCTCGCAGGTGGCGTTCGACCCGTGCGGGTAGTCATTGCGCACAGTTACCTTGCAGTCGAAGCCGCCCTTGGCCATGGCGGCGATCACGTCATCGGCCGTCGCGTATTCAGGGCCGGTCGGCACCTGGCTCGGCATCGGTGTCAGCGGACGGGGTCCCCGGTCGCCACCGACGAGGCCGCAGCCGCTCAGCGTCAGCAGCAGTCCCAGCAGCAGCGGGATGGACTTCCGTGTGCGCATGGGTCAGTTGCTCCTCGGCGGCTGAGGGGTCGGGCCAGGGCTGGGGGAGGGGGTGCCAGGTTCCGCGGGGCCGGTTCCCGTTCCGGTGTGCGGCCCGCCGCCCTCGTGGTAGATCGGGTCGACGGAGACGTGGTGTCCGGCCGGGGTCTGCGACTCGAGCTGTCGCACAGCGGTGGCCCGCTGCTCGTCCGTGAGCGCGTACCACGCCATCGCGTCGTCCAGGTGCGGTTCCACTTTGTCCCAGTTCTCGCCCCGGGTCCTGATGTCGTTGGCCCGGCTGCCCGACTCGTCGCCGTACTGCTCATTCAGCTCCCGCACGCCCGGAGTGTCCGCCGCGTACAGGGTGAAAAGCTGCTTGTCGGTGCTCGCCCCGTAGGGGTTCTCCTGTATGCCTTTGAGGTGGTAGGCACTCATGCGGATGTTCTCGTCGGGGTTCTCTTCGATGTACTTGGTGAGCTGGGCGTCGTCGAGATCCCCGAGGAAGGTGCCGTCCCGGAGGGTGAACGCCTCCTTGTTTTGCTCCATCACCTCTCGCGCGGTGTCCGGCTTCATGTGCGTGATGCCGAGAGACTTGTCGGGCTTGAGGGACTGCTGCAACGACCAGTTGAACATCCGTCCCGCCTGGGCCAGCGGACCGGTCAGGCCGGGGCTGAAGTTCTGGTACCACTGCTGTTCCTGCCACAGGATCGCCAGCAGCAGCTTCCGGCTGATGCCGGTCTCGGCCGCGGCCCGGTTCAGTGCCGCGAACTGCGCCGGGGAGACGTTGACCGGATGTAGACCGTCGATGCCACCCGACAGGGCCAGGGCGACGGCGAGCGGGGAACCCGGGATCAGGGCCTCCTTGGCCAGCTTCGGATCGGAGATGGCGGTGAGGCCCTCGACCGTGCGCAGGGCACGTGCCGCCTCCACATCGGCCTGGGTTGCCTTCCGCAGGGCGTCGACGATGATCCCCTGTGCATGGTTGACCGGTTCGAGGTGCTCGGTACTGCCCTGCGGCACCATGACGGGGTGGGACAGCTGGACCCGGCCGCTGTCGTCGACCTTCAGGTCGCGGCTGCGGGCGTAGTCCAGGGCGCTGTTCAGGTCCCGCTGCGCCCCCGCGATCGCCTCGGCCAACTCGTCGTAGACCTTGGCCATCGCGCGCAGGGCCAGCGCGGACGTCTCGTAGTCGTCGGCGTGCTTCACGAACCGTTCCGTGGCGGCGCGGCCGGCCTCGCCGACCCAGCACCGGCTGACCGTACGGGCGACGTCCTGGCGCGCGTACGAGGCGAGGCCGTCGCACTGCTTCGCCACGGCCACCGCGTCGTCTGCCGCGGTGCGCCACTTTCTGCGGGTCGGCCTGCTGTAACTCGGGTACGGAGACCATCAGGCGTCCTCCAGCACGCCGCCGGCCGCGCGCAGTCCGTCGGCTATCGCCCTGTCCTCGGTGGTGATGGCGTTCGTGCCCGTGGTCAGGGCGTCGGCCGCGTCGTCGACCAGGTCCGCGAGCTCCCGGAGCCTGCGCTGCCAGGCGCCCACGCAGTCGTTGCTGGCCGAGCCGGCCGCCCACCCGGCGTGGCGGCGGCCCACGGCCTCGGCGTCGTCGAGCGAGGACTTGCCCCGGGCCTCGGCGTTCGCCGTACGGATGCCGGACGCCTTGGAGTGCACGGGGCCGTTGACGAGACCGAGGTCGGTCCTCCCCGGGGCAGGGGCGGGCGCCGGGGACGTGGAGGGACTCGGCTGGGGAGTGGATGCGGGCGACGGCCCGGCGGAGGCGAGGCGCATGGCCGCTTCCCCTTTCGCCTGCGTCCATTCTGCTTCGAATTCGAACGTCATTTGTCCAGCCTCGCACAGCCCGATTGCCCCTGCTGCACCGTTTTCTGACAGAACATCAACCCGCCGATGCACTGCTCGCGGCCGCCGCAGAAGTGGTTCACTGCCCTGGGCCGCCACCGGACCCGGTCCCCCCTCGCCCGCGGCAAGCTGCCGCATGGCACCGCCCCGGCCCCGGTGTGCGCACCGGAGGTCACCGCTAGCCGGGTCTCCGCCGCACACACGGCCGTGCGGGCGGGCGGGCAGCCTTGGTCGACGCGTACGAGGAGTCACCCTCCTGGAGGGGATCGTCGCTTGTGACGCCGGCAAGTCGGAGTGCCTGGTCCAGGCCGGGGAGCACCGGGAACAGGTTTACGCTCTCACCCAGAACTCGATCGACGTCAGCCTCGCCAGCCTGACGGCCTCGGCGAGGGCCTTGCCGAGGCCGCTCTCTCCACGACCTCCCCGAGGGTCGCAGACCTACCTCCCTTGACCGCTGCCGCAGCCAGGCCCTCGCTGGTATGAAATGAGTTCATTGCCGGATTCGGTGAAAGTGCTCGAGAACGGCGCATCGCCCGCATAGAGTTCCAGGTCAAGAAGCCTGCTCCCCGCGCACGCGGGGATGACCCCCCGTCCTCGTCGGGCTTCGCGGCATAGACGATCTGCTCCCCGCGCACGCGGGGATGACCCCCGCGCGATCTCCCTGACACACGTCGACCTCGACTGCTCCCCGCGCACGCGGGGATGACCCCGACGTGACCGTCCTGCCGAAGCAGATCACCGGCTGCTCCCCGCGCACGCGGGGATGACCCCGGCGCTCACCCGCGTCCGCGCCCTCGCTGAGGCTGCTCCCCGCGCACGCGGGGATGACCCCACCTCCATGTCGGTGCGCGGTTCGACGGTGAACTGCTCCCCGCGCACGCGGGGATGACCCCCGGGTAGCCGCTTCCTTCCTCGTAGACGGTCACTGCTCCCCGCGCACGCGGGGATGACCCCGCGAAGTGGTTCTGGCCATCGACGAACACGGCCCTGCTCCCCGCGCACGCGGGGATGAACCCCCACAGTGGTTGGCGCTTCCCGGCTGGCTCACCCGCCGACGGCCCCCATCGGCCTCGGCCGGCGGCGGGAGTGCAGCCTGGCCTCCGCCGTGTGCGGGGCCGTTACGACGGAGTCGGTGGGGACCGTGCGGGCGGCCAGGGTGACGCCGCTGTTGAGCTGGGTGTGGCGGCCGACCGCGACGCCCGGGCCGAGGCTGATGGTGTTGCCCGTCTGGGTGTCGTCGCCGATGACGGCGCCGAATTGGGTGGTGCCGCATCGGTAGAGGCCGGTTTCGGTGCGGATGATGACCTCGCGGTCCGGGGTGTGCATGTCGCGGCACATGTTGATCGCGGCCACCGTGACCCCGGCGGACAGGTGGGCCCGGGCGCCGACGATCGTACGGTTGATGCCGATACGGTGGCCGAGGACGGCGTCCTCGCCGATGAACGCTGCCGTCACCTCGCAGTTGAACCCGACCGAGGCGCCGGCGCACACCACGCTGCCCTTGCGGACGGTGGAGAACTCGAAGACCTTCGCGCCCGCGCCGATGATGACGTCGTCCCCGATGATCGCCTGGGGGTGGACGAACGCGGTCGGGTGGATGCGGCCGGCGTCGCCGAGCGCGTCGAGGGATTGGCGGTGGAGTTCGGGCCAGCGGGCGAGGAAGTCGGCGAGGTCGTAGGTGTCCAGGCTTCCGTACGGGGTCCCGGAGAGGGGACCGCGGGCGGGGGCCGAGACGTAGTCGCTGAGGAGGAGCGGGGTCATGGCTTGGGGCCTTTCGCGTGGCCTGGGCATGGCTCGGGCGGGCGGTACGCTCGCCGTTCACCTCGTGCCGGAAGGAAGGACGTGATGGGTGTGACCCGACCGCGGGTGGGCGTGGCCGTGCTGACGATGGGCGACCGGATGCCCGAGCTGCGGGCCCTGCTGGACTCGGTCGCCAAGCAGGACGAGCCCGCCGCCCGGATCGTCGTGGTCGGCAACGGCTGTGCGCTGCCCGGTCTGCCCGAGGGCGTTACAGGGGTGGAGCTGGCGGAGAACCTGGGTGTGTCCGGCGGCCGCAACGTCGCGTGGCGGCGGCTGCGGGAGTTCGGGGACGTCGACGTACTGGTGGACCTGGATGACGACGGGCTGCTTGTCGATGCCGATGTCGTGCGACGCATCGCCGACCTCTACGAGGACCAGGGCCGCCTCGGCATCGTCAGCTTCCGGATCGCCGACGAGACGGGCGAGACCCAGCGTCGCCACATCCCCCGCCTGCGGGCGAAGGACCCGATGCGGCGCGGCCTGGTCACGACGTTCCTCGGCGGCGGCCACGCGCTGTCGATGCCGATGCTGGAGCGGACGGGTGGCTGGCCGGACTCGTTCTTCTTCACCCACGAGGAGACCGACCTCGCCTGGCGCGCGCTGGACGCCGGCTGGGACATCCTCTACGAGCCGCAGCTCGTCCTCCAGCACCCCAAGACCTCTCCCGCCCGGCACGCGGTCTACTACCGGATGACCGCCCGCAACCGGGTCTGGCTCGCCAAACGCCACCTGCCCGCCCCCCTCGTCCCCGTCTACCTCGGCGTGTGGACCGTGCTGACCGTGGCCCGGACGCGGTCGGCGGCCGGGCTGCGGGCCTGGTTCGGCGGGTTCGCCGAGGGCGTTCGGACCAGCGGCGGACCCCGCCGGCCCATGCGGTGGCGCACCGTCGTGCGGATGGCCCGGCTGGGCCGGCCGCCGGTCATCTAGGCCCGTCAGCCCTGCGTCGCGGTCTGCGCCAGCCAGCCGGGCGCGGCGTGCGGGGCGTTCTGCAGCCACGCCACGTAGCGGGCCACGCCGTCGGCGATGGCCACCCGCGGCTTCCAGCCCAGGATGTTCTCCATGCGGCGGACCGAGGCGTACCCGCCGAGCGGGTCCCCGGCCGGCAGCGGCGTCTCCAGCATCGGTGTGCCGGGGTAGTGGGCGCGGACCAGGTCGGCGACGTCGCGGATGCTGGTTGCCACCCCGGTGCCGATGTTGACCGTCTCGGTGTGCGCCCGGGGGCTGGTCAGCGCGCGCAGGGTGCCCTCGGCGATGTCGTCGACGTGGGTCAGGTCGCGGACCTGGCGGCCGCCGCCGTTCAGGTGCAGCGGCAGCCCGAGTGAGGCGCGGGCGGCGAACCAGGCCACCACCCACGAGTGGCTGTTGGGCTTGACGGTCTGCGGCTCCCCGTAGACGGAGAAGTACCGGACGATCGCGTACGAGATCCCGACCTGGCCCAAGACGAGGGCGGTCTGCTCCTCGCCCCACGCCTTGGTGTTCCCGTACACCGACACCGGCCGCATGCGGTCGCCCTCGTGGAACTGGGGCGGGATCCGCCCGTGGACCACCTCCAGAAGCTGGCGCATGGTCAGCAGCTCCTGGCTGTGGGCCTCCTCGGGGCTGCCGTCGCCGTAGACGCTGGCGGAGGACACGAACACCATCCGCCGGATACGGGCACTGGCCGCGACGGCGTCCAGGACGGCCTGGGTTCCCGCGATGTTCGTGTCGATCGCGGCGAGCGGCTCGCGGGTGCAGGCCGCCACGTCCGCGAGGGCGGCCGCGTGGACGACGTAGTCGCACTCCGCCACGAGCTTGCGTACGAGCGGGGCGTCGCGGATGTCGCCGGTGATGACGTCCGGGTCGGTCGGGTCGACGCCGAAGAAGTCGGTGTAGACGTGCTGGGGGTAGGCGTTCATGCTGCACAGCGAGATGGGGCGGGCGCCGAGCGCGCGCAGCCGGGCGGTGATGCGGGAGCCGATGAGCCCCGCACCGCCCGTCACCAGGACGGTGGCGCCGGTCAGGGCGGCGAGGGGGGAGCGGTCGTACACGATGCCTCCGCGAGGTGCCGGCGGCGGCCCGGGCGGGCCGTCGGTTTGGTGGTGTCCGCAGGCCGGGGAAGTCGGCCGTACGGAGGGAGTAGCCGCACCGGGGCCGGGCGGTCGGCCTCCCGGGTGCGGGGCGGCTCAGGCAGCCGCGAGGAGCTGGATGTTGGCCACGGCGGTCGCCAGCTCGGTGCCGCCGGCCACGGGGCGGATGTAGGCGCGGCGGGTCCAGCGCGGGCCCGCGTGGGTGTCGACCTCCTCGAGGACGACGGCCATCAGCCGCCCCTCGGTGCCGGAGGCCAGGTCGCGGACCAGGCAGCCGAGCAGCGGATGCGCTTCGTGTCCGAAGCCGAGGTGGGTACTCATGTCCGGTCGTTCCCTCCGCCGGGCTGCTGGCTTGCGGGGTCGTAGCCGCGCAGGAATCGGGCGAGGCCGCGGCCGGCGCGCGCCAGGAGCTCGGGCGATGGGTGGCCCTGCGGCAAGCGGTCGAGGCCGTTGTCCGCCGTGTCGTCTGCTGTGTCGTCTGCCGGTCCGTTCACGGGCGGCCTCCTCACATCGGGCCGGTCGACACGGCCTGTGCCTGCAGGCGGTTGGGCCGCGCCGGGGGTCAGGTCGGGTCGGGCTTTCTCGGGACGACCGTAGGGTCACTGCGGATGCGGTAGGACTGACCCGGGGTACGAGTTCGTCAGAGGACATCGCGACCGGGGGCAGGCCGTCATGAGCAGGCCGCACACATCAGCAGGCGCAGTGACGGGCTTCGTGCTGCGCCTGGCCAGGCAGAGCATTCCGCGTACCCAGGTCTCGATGGCGGAGGCCCTGGGCGTGGACCTGAACACCTGGCAGGGCTGGGAATCCGGTCGCCGGCCGGTGGCGCACATGCGGGTGGGGGCGCTGCTGGAGCTGCGCCGGCGGCTTCCCGCGCTCGGCGCCGACCCCCGGCTGGTGGGGCTCCTGGACGCGGCGATGGACGCGGACCGCATCATCGCCTCCGGACTCGGCGGCCTGGACGCCGACCGCCAGGGCGGCCCCCACCCGTTGGCCGGCTGGGTCCACACCCGCGACACCGCGCACATGCTCGCCTGGGCCCTGACCGGTACGGCGCCGCCCGCGCTCGCCGGCCTGGCGCCCGCGCCCCGCCGCGGGCCCGTGGCGGCCGCGCCGCTCCTGGGCCCGGCGGACCGGCAGATGTTCTTCGACCGGCTGCGCGAGAGCGCCGAGTTGGCCGCCGGTCAGGGCGGGGGCGGGGTGCTGCTGCACCGGCAGGCCTTATATCTGGCCTCGTACGACCGGGGGCCCGACGCCGCCGCGTGGACCGCACAGGCCCTGCACGGGCGCCGGGACGTACTGGCGCGGCGCGGCTGGTCCCCGCACTGGGCGGAGGCCCGCTCGACCGCGACCGCCCTGGCCCGCCTCGGAGACCCGCAGCCGCTGCTGGACTTCATCGAGCGGGCCGTCGCCGACGACGACACCGCCGAGGCGGCGAACCTGAACTACTGGGCGTACTGGCTCGGCGCGTACGCCGTGCCGCAGGCCGACGACACCTTCATGCGGGACCGGGAGCTGACCGGCTGGGACCCGGTGACGCTGCTGCGCGCGCTGGCCCGCGGGATACACCTCGCCCCCGGTTACGTGGACCTGTACGCGCACTCGCTGTGGGCACTGCTGCGCGCGTTCCCGTGGCTGCCGCAGGCAGCGGGCCGGCTCGGCGCCCCGCTGCAGGGGAAGGTGGCGGAGCTCCTGGACGGGGCAGAACTGTCGGAAAGATCCAGACGTGAACTGGGCTCCGTCGCATACGTTCTAGGTCAGCACACCCGAGAGACCGGAGGCAGCAGATGAAGGACGACACGGCCCGGGGCACGACCGGCTTCCTCTTCGAGATGGGCGTCCTCAAGCGCGTCGCGCGTACGGGCTGGTGGTTCCTCGGGAACAAGCAGCCCGAGACCATCGCCGAGCACTCCTTCCGGGTCGGGGTCATCGGCTCGGTGCTGGCGATGATGGAGGGCGCCGACCCGGCGCGAACTTCCCTCCTCTGCCTCTTCCACGACAGCCAGGAGACGCGGGTCGGCGACATCCCGCACATCGGGCGCCGCTATCTGCGCGCCGCCTCCAACCAGGAGGTCACCGCGGACCAGGTCTCGGCGGCGCACCCGGCCGTCCGCGCGGGCGTGCAGTCGGCGGTCGACGAGTACGAGGACGGCACCACCCCCGAGGCGATCGTGGCGCGCGACGCGGACAAGCTGGAGTGCCTGATCCAGGCCGTGGAGTACCGCGAACAGGGCTACACCCTCACCCAGAACTGGATCGACACCAGCCTCGCCAGCCTGAAGACGGACTCGGCGAAGGCCCTGGCGGACGCGGCCCTCTCCATGACGTCCCTGGAGTGGCAGCAGACCTACCTTCGCTGACCGCTCCCGCGGGACGGGGCCATCACCCCCTGCGGAGCTCGTTCCCCGTTGAGGGGCCGAGGGTGGGGCAGCGGCTTGCGGTGCCGAGGCCGCGCTACAGGCAGCTGCGGGGCTGCGCACTGCAACTGGTGGTAGCCGTTGGCCCTGGGGGCACCTGCCATCACGGCGCCTCGCTCTGGTATGAAATTGTTGATTTGCCGGATTCGGTGAAAGTACTCAAGAACGGCGCATCGCCCGCATAGAGTCCCAGGTCAAGAAGCCTGCTCCCCGCGCACGCGGGGATGACCCCGACCGCACCCTCCCCGGCAGCAGCTACGCCATCTGCTCCCCGCGCACGCGGGATGACCCCTCCTCGCCGGGGGCCCGGCCACCCTGCCCACCCTGCTCCCCGCGCACGCGGGGATGACCCCGGTCTCCCGGGCAGTTCGGGCACGCGGCTGTGCTGCTCCCCGCGCACGCGGGGATGACCCCACACCTAGGCATTCTCGATACGTCGGACCCCTCTGCTCCCCGCGCACGCGGGGATGACCCCGGCATCCTCATGCTCGCGCAGACGGTCGGTGCCTGCTCCCCGCGCACGCGGGGATGAACCCCACGCACGTCCCCCTCAGTCGGGGGTCAACGCTGCTCCCCTCTCACGCGGAGATCCTCGGGACCAGCGCCGCCGTCGGCCATCACATACTGGGTCGCCGGAGGGGCACGGCGCACCGAGCGGTCGGACCCCGGCGACGACTCCGCCGATCTCCTCGACCCTGCAACGGCTGGCAGACCGCCCCGTCCTGGTGCCGGGGGATTTCGGGTGTCATGGTCAGCCACCGGCGGAGGGGTGGGGTCGTCCAGGGCGTCGTACACGGATCATCCTCCGGCGGTGTAGTGCTTCTTCACGGTCGAGGGCCTCGGTGAAGGGGGATCAGGGCTTTGTCGAGGCAGTAGTCGCCGGCCTGGGACCAGCCGTTCTTGTCCGGCATGGTCAGGGAGAGCGGCGAGGCGATCCCGCGGCCGCATTGGCTCCCGCACGCGCCTCGCCGGACGGGGTCAGTCCGGCAGTCCACGCGCGGCGCGGGCCCGCGCCGCGTGCAGCAGCGCCTCGGCTGCCCGGCCGGGGTCGCCGAGCTCGCGGAAGACCGCGACCGCGGCGGTGAGGTGGTCGGCGGCCTCGGCGAAGCGGCCGAGCTCGGACAGTGCGCGCCCGAGGTTCGTCAGCACGATGCCCTCGCCCCTGCGGTCGCCGATCTCGCGGCAGATCTCCAGCTCCCGGGTGCCGACGTCGATGGCGTCCGCCAGCCTGCCCGTGGCGACGAGGGTGCCGCCTAGGCTGTTCAGCATCAGGCCCTCGCGGGTGCGGTCGCCCGTTTCCCCGAAGAGGGCGGCGGCGGTGGTGAAGTGGTCGGCGGCGTCGGCGAATCTCCGCTCCTGGTTACGGAGCAGGCCGAGGTTGCTCAGCGCCATGGCCTCGCCGTGGCGGTCGCCGGTCCCCCGGCAGACGGTGATCGCGTCGGTAAGTGTCCCGGCGGCCTCCTCCGGCCGGTCTGACACGACCAGGGCGGCGCCGAGGTTGTACAGCGTCGTGCCCTCGGTGCGGCGCTCGCCGGCGTGACGGCAGGCGGCGACCGCGTCGGTGTACGCCGTGACGGCCTCGTCCAGTCGGCCCAACTCGAGCAGGGCGCGCCCCAGGTTGCCCAGGGCCGTGCCTTCGCTGCGGCGGTCGCCCATCTTGCGGAAGACGGCAACGACCTCGGTGAGGGTCTGGACGGCGTGCTCCGGCTTGCCCGCATCCACCAGGAGGGCCGCCATGTTGCCCATCACCTGCGCTTGGCTATAGAGATCGCCGGTCTCACGGAAGAGGGCGCCTGCGCGGTGGAAGGTCTCGGCCGCTTCGGGGAATCTTTCCAGGCGCATCAGGGCGCCGCCCAGGTTGCCCAACGTCATGGCCTCGGCACGGCGGTCGCCGACATCCCGGTAGAGGCCGATGACCTCCGTGAAGATGTCGACGGCCTGTTCAAAGTCCCGTACGTGGGTCAGAGCTGTCCCGAGGGTGTTCAGGGCGCTGCCCTCGCGCCGGCGGTCGCCGGCCTCGCGCAAGACGGCGGCTGCTGCGCTACTCAGCCGGATGGAGTCGGCGAAGTGGCCGGAGTGGGTGAAGTACATGGCGAGAGCCTGGTCGAGGCTGGTGGCGGCGGGGTGGTGCGCGGGGGCGGCGAGGGCGGCTGCGACAAGGTTGCTGCGCTCGGCGTCAAGCCACGCCAGCGCCTGGTCGCGGTCGGCGAAGGTGCCGGAGGCGGGCGTGTTCTGCTCGGGCCACAGGTGGGCGTCGGCGTCCTGGGCGGTGGTGAGGTAGTGGTGGAGCAGGCGCGACACCGCCGGCTCCCGGCCGTCGGCTGGCGCCTCCCTCTGGCCGAGGTCGTCGGCGAAGAGGCGGACGAGGTCGTGCATCGCCCAGCGCTCCGGCCCTGCGGTGGCGGGCTCCAGGAGGTGGGTCCTGGCCAGGCCGGCCAGGAGACGCCGGGCGTGGGTGGCGCTCTCGCCGAGCAGGGCGGCCGCCGCGGCGGTCGACACGTCCGGCCCGGGCGCCGCAGCCAGCAGGCGCAGCGCGCGCTGCTGCGGCTCCGTCAGGTGCTGGTAGGACAGCTCCAGCGACGCCCGCAACGCCAAGGGGCGGCCTTCGTCGTCGTCCCCGTCGTAGGCGAGCCGGTCCAGGCGGGTCCGGGCGTCGCGTAGTTCGTCGGCCTGATCGGCCAGGCGCCGGTCGGGCTCGTCCCGCAGCAGGGCACCGATGATCTTCAGCGCCAGCGGCAGGCGCCCGCATAGCCGCGCCAGCCGCAGTGCGTCGTCGTGCTGCGCGATGACGCGCGCGTCGTCGGTGCCGCCGGCCCGCAGCGTCCGGTCCAGGAGGTCGACGGCGTCGGCCGGGCTCATCGGGGAGAGATCGACGCGGCGGGCGGGCAGCGAGGACAGGGTGTGCCGCGAGGTGACCAGGGCCCGGTGCGGTGCGGCGGGCAGCAGGGCGTCGATCTGCCCGGGCTCGCGAACGTTGTCCAGGATGACGAGGAGCGGACGGCCTTGCGCCGCCCGGGTGTCCAGGTGGATCCGCCAGGCATCCAGCTTCTCGTCGGTGCCTGGCAGATCCTTCGTCTTCACCCCGAGTGCGCGCAGGAACCGGTCCGCGACCGCGCCCGCCTCCACTTGGGGGGCGTTGCTGTAGCCGCGCAGGTCGGCGAAGAGGATCCCGCCGGGGAACCACCCTCGTACCCGGGCCTGGTGGGCGGCGTGCACAGCCAGGGCCGTCTTACCGACCCCTCCCATCCCCGCCGACACGACCACCGCAGCCGCCGCGGCGTCGCCCGGACCGCCACCGGAGCCACCGTCGGGCTCCAGCAGATCCAGGATCTCGGCCAGTTCGGCCGCACGGCCGGTGAATCCCGCCAGATCCGGGGGCAGCGTCACGGGACCGGGCGGCGGGCCCGGTGACGCGGCCCGGGTCGCGGGCCGACCGCCGCGTGTGGTGTTGCGCTCCTGGCGGGCCGCCGCCAGGAGTTGCTGCCACCACCCCTCGGGCCGCCTCGCGTATCCGCTCCCCACGCCTGCCGCTTCCTGCTGAAGAAAGTGGACGAGCGCCATCACATACCGGTCGTTTCGGTCCGGAACGGTGCGGCCATTGAGCCAGTCGCTGAGGGTCGACACGCCGATCTTCACCGGTGGGTTCCGCTGTTCTCCGAGTTGCACCAAGCGCTCGAGCGTCGGGCGCCCCGCGCTCTCGTACACCGTCGCGAGCTCCGCCCAGAACCGCCGCGCGCGCTCCGCCACTGCCACCCTCCCGAACTCCCCGGAAAAGACTGTGAGATGCCAGCCCACCAGGCTTGTCACGGCCGCACAAGCCTCCTGCAGCCCTCGGACACCTCGCCGGAAACTCCCCGGAAGCGCGGTACTGGCACCGCAGCCGGGCCGCATCGGGCGACCCGCTACGCGGCGAAGGAGACAGCCATGGCCGACACCGACACCCCGAACCCCTCCCCCCGTACCCGCGACGCGCTCGCCAGGTGCCTACGACTCCTCGCGCTGGCCGCCGTGAGCGGCGCCGCCGAGGCCGTCGTCAACTGGCTCTTCAGGTGAACGCCGCCGAGCCGGAGGACCTTGCGGCAGTACTGCTCCGGGAACCGCGGGGGAGGCATAGCCCACGTAACCACGACGAGTTCAGGCGCCGGGCGGTTCTTGCTGGTCTGAGACCCCCAAGGGGGGCCGTGACCTTCGTGGCCGACACCAGCAAGAGCAAGCTGGACGCCGCCCAGATCGCCCTGGCCAAGTCCCTGGGGCTGGTCCCGCTGCCCAGCAGCGAGTACATGAAGGTACCCAAGGGCGACAAGGGGGTCACGCCGAGCAGAACATCCTGGCCTTCCTCAGCAGGATGAACGACGGCCAGTCGCAGCCCACGTGGCTGCCATCGCACGGCGCCGCGTCGAACGTCGTCTGCAACAAGTTCTGTGCGCCCGTCGTCCGGGGCAGCGGCGGAGCCATGTTCGGGCTGGTCCACTCCCATTCCCACGGGGCACAGCAGAACCAGTTCTATTGGCCCTCCCCGCACAAACCCGCGTAAACAGGCAGCATGGAAATCACACATGTCAACGCTGTGCTGCTGGCCGAGGAGCGTCTTCCCGGGATCGGCTCAGGCTACTTCCGGCCTGATGCCTGGCAGGTGCGCAACGGCGCGGTCTGGATGGTGGGCAGAGAGGACAAGGACCTGGTCCTCGCGCGGGTTTCCGAGGATCAGTCCCGGGTCTTCGACGGACAGGAACTCCGCGCGGCACCCGGTCCCGCTCTCCGCACCGCGTTCGTCTCCCCCCTCCCGGATGGCGCCTTGGCGGTGATCGGCAGTGGGTACGTCGCCGTGGTCGAGGCGGACGGGCGGACGCGGTGGAGGTACGAACACGAGTCCTGGGCCGACGAGCGCATCGCCACGGGGGCCTGTACGGCCGACTCCTCGGGCCGCCGGCTGCTGGTGACGGTACCCGGCCCGACGAACCCCGACGGCCCCTACCCCGGCGACCTGATCGTCGTACTCGACCTCGCCGACGGCCGCCTCCTCGCGCAGACGGTACTCCCGTCGGCCTCCGCCGGTTACGGCTTCCAGCAGTCGCTGACCGACCCTGCCCAGATTTTCCTGGACGCCCCCAGGGCGACACCTTCCACGCCCTGCTCGTCACCCTGAACGGCGACACCCCGCAGGCGGAACACGTCGGCTACGAGGACGAGCCGTTCGCCGGACTGGCCCGCGACGGGGCGTTCCTCAAACTGGACGTGGGCGGCGACTGGCTGGGCCGCTACCAGCCCGGACACCCGGACGTCAGCGCGGACGCGGAGGACGTCCTCCCCGACGGCCTGCGCTTCGTGGGCTACCGACCGGGCTTCCTCGACGCGGACCGCGTCCTGGCGGCCGTCGCCGAGGAGCAGGACGGGGAGGACAACCGCAATCTCCTCCTGGAGGCCCACACCCTCCGCCCCACCGCCGAAGTCACCTACTCGGCCACCACCTGCTGCGACCCTCTCGCCCTGGGCGACGGCACCTGGCTCACGTCCCATTCGAACGACACCCTCCGCCGCTGGCGCACGGCCTGACGGCGCAGCCTCCCAGTCGCGCGGGCCACGGCACCGAAAGTCTGCGTCTGCGTGGCTGCCGCCTACCAGGGCCCTGGACCAGGTCCAGGGCCCTGCTGATCGGCACGGCGAAGCGGGCCAGGGAGAAAGAGCGCCTGCCCACGCTGCCGCAGCGGGAGAAGCGTCACGGACGCTCGCGCGCGCGGCGAAGGTGCTGTTCGAGGAGCACACCTGCACCGCTGCCCGCCCTCGGGCCCGACTCAGAGCAGATGCCCAGCCCTGGGGCTTCGCGGCTTGATGCCCTTGCCGTGGTACAACACGGTGCTCGCACCGGGCCTTCCTGCACCTCAACTACTCACACCCGGATGACCCCGCCATGCGGGCTTGTGCCCGGCGAGAACGGCCCCAGCCCAGCCTGGGGCGAGGTTGCCGCGGGGGCCATGATGGGTGCATGAGCAGTCATCAGCCCCTTGTTATTGCTGCCGCACAGGCGGCCGGTCCGTGTGTCGCGGGGGAGGAATCGGCCTGGCAGACGCGGGTACGAGCGCTGGCCGTCGATCTCTTTGTGTTGGGTGATGTGGTGGCCCGGGACATTCAGCGATTGGGCGCGGCGACTCGGTTTCCCGCGACGCTGCTGGGAGTAGTGACGGAGGACTCGAGTAAGCGCGGTGTGCTGTTGCTGCGCAACGTCTCGGGTGAGTTGGAGCCGGCCATCCGTACGGATCGGGGCGACACGGATGCTGGTGCGGCGATGATCACGCGGGCTCAGTCGTTGGTGGGGCGCCGGGTGCTGGTCTACAAGGAGATGGAGGCTCTGGCGTCGAATCCGATGCACAAGGCGCGGGTGGTGGTGCACCTGATGGACCTGGGGCTGGAGACGGAGTCCATTGGTGAGGACGAGGCCAAGGGACACGTCCTCCAGGCAGCTGCTGGAGATCGGGACCTAGCGCTCCGTGCCTGGCAGCAGGCCTCGCTCCCGGACCGCGGCCCGGTGACGGCGGCTCAGCTAGGCGGTGTGCTGGCATGTCTGCAGCAGGCGAGTCGAACATAGCTGGCCACATTCACCGAAAAAATGCGGTAATGACCATTACGTCCGAATCGGTGAAAGTTATGCAAACGGGGCTGCCGCCGCCCTAAAGTGGCAGGTCAGTCCAATGCCGGTGAGTTAGCGAGTCGATGCAGGTCAGGCGGGCACCGGTGGTGGATTGGGGCCGAAATCTCCCCTGGTGACACTGCGTAGTTCGCTACCGGTCTCTTATAAACATCT
>NZ_JAGGOZ010000022.1 GCF_018614075.1 Streptomyces sp. ISL-94
GGCGCCTCAAATTGTGTCTAAGAGACAGGCACACACCCGACCCCACCGGAACCTGGTGGCGTTCGGCTCGGTTCCGGTGGGGCCGGGCGCGCGCCGGGGCGTCCCTTCGGGCACCGGACGTGGCCAGGGGGTGGACAGTGACGCGGTACAGCGTTCGGCGCCCTGCGGGGACGCCCCGGCACACACCCGACCGGGACGGGCCGGGGCAACCCAGCCCCGCCGGCGTTTGAGGCGCGGGTGCGGGCAGCGCCCGAAAAGGCTCCGCGCAGCGTCCCCCGGCCACCTCCCGCCTCCGCGGCGGAACCGGGAGGTGGCCGGGGGAGCGCCGGGACCGCGTACCGAGCCGGAGGCTAGATCGCTTCCTTGCGGGTCAGGAAGTTGAACGACACCCACCCCGGGAGGACCGGGAGCCAGAACGTCATCAGACGGAACAGCAGGACCGCCGAGATGGCGACCTCCCGTTCCAGGCCGGCCGCGATCAGGCCCAGCGTCAGGGTGGTCTCCACCGCCCCGATGCCGCCCGGGGTCGGGGCCGCCGAGCCCAGCGCGTTGCCCGCCAGGAACACCACGGCGATGCTCGCGTAGCTGATGGCCTCGCCGCCGCCGAACGCCCGGACCGAGGCGTCCAGGCACATGACGAAGCAGCCGGTGAGCAGCAGCATGCCGCCGATGCCGGTCATCAGCTTCTGCGGGCGCTGGAGCACGTCCAGCATGCGCGGCACCACGCCCGCGAACAGGGCCCGCACGCGCGTCGCGACGAACTTCCGCAGGAACGGGACGGCCGTCACCACCAAGACCAGCACCGCCACGGTCAGCAGACCCGCGATGACCGTCCTGGACGGGGTCATCTCCGGGGTCTTCTCCGTCCCGGTCAGATAACCGAAGGCCAGCAGCAGCAGGATGTGACTGGCGAGCCCGAACAGCTGCGAGGCGCCCACGCTGGCCACCGCCAGCCCCGGCCGGACGCCGGCCCGCTGGAGGAACCGGGTGTTCAGCGCGACACCGCCGACGGCCGCCGGCGCCACCAGCTTCACGAACGACCCCGCGACCTGCGCGACCACGGTCCTCAGGAACGGCACCCGCTCCGGCACGAAGCCCAGCAGGCTCATCGCCGCCGCGAAGTACGTCAGCACCGAGAAGGCCAGCGCCGTCCCGACCCAGCCCCACTGCGCCTCGCCGATGATCGTCGCAAAGTCCACGTGCGCCAGCTGCGTCAGCAGGAAGTACGCACCGAACGCGCCCGCGATGAAGGACACCAGCGTGCGCGGACGGATCCGCTCCAGGCGCGCCGGTTCCACCGGCGCCTGCGGGCGCAGCAGCAGCACCTGCTGGCGGATCTGGCTCAGCAGGTCCTCCTCGCGGGCCCCGTCGAGCGCGTCGTCCAGCGCCTTCTTCTCGGCCTTGCGGTCGGCGGCCGGGCTCGTCGCCGAGCCCCCGTCCCGCGGCGGTCTCGCCGCACGGGAGGACTCCAGTACAGCCTCCCGCTGCCGCTCGGCCCGCTCCCGGGCCAGCTTGCGCAGCGTCGCCCGCGTGGAACGGCTCAGCGCGATCGGCTGGAGCAGCGGCAGGCAGTCCGCCACCGCGTCCGGGCCGAGCACCGACACCGCCGAGGCCACCGCCCGCTCCGCGCCGACCCGCAGGCCGAGCGTGGTCAGCAGCTGCGCGATGTCCATCCGGAGCACCAGATCGCCCGCGGCGATCTCACCGCCCCGCAGGTCGGTGAGGATGACCGTGCCGGAACGATCCACCACGAGCGCGTCCCCGGTGAGCCGCCGGTGCGCGATCCGCCGCGACTGCAGGGCCCGTACCTGCTCCCACGCGTTGCGCGTCAGGTCGTCGGTGATCTCCTCGTCGGCGAGGGAGTCCAGCGTGCGGCCGCCCAGGTGCTCGTACACGAGCATCACGGCGTCCGGGCCGAGCTCGGAGGTGGCGATCAGCTTCTGCGCGTTCGCCCCGGCCGCGATGGCGGCGTACGCGAGCAGCGCCTCCTGCTCCAGCGCCTGGCGCAGCGACTGCAGGCTGCGCCGGGTGGTGATGCCGCGCAGGGTGAGCCGGCGCCAGACCCGGTAGAAGAAGCCCTGCGCCTGCTGCTCGCGGTCCACGACGGTGACGTCGAGCGGTGGGCCGTCCTCCAGGGTGACGTGGTAGCGGCGGCCCCGGTCGCTGACCTCGGAGGCCTCCGGGCCGTCGGTCGTCTCGGCGCGCATCGCGCTGACCGGCTGGAAGCCGACGCGGCGCAGTCCGGCGAGGAGGTTCTGCCCGGTGGGGCGCACATTGGGGGAGCCGACGGCGTACAGCGTCCCGTAGGCGACGCTCCAGCCGATCAGCACGGTCAGGATGATCGAGAAGGGCGTGGTGTAGCCGCTGACCAGCATGGTGAACGCGTCGAGGAGCAGGACCACCCACAGCGCGACGCGCCAGCGCGGTCTGCGGGTCATCCCGACGGCCGTCATGTACGCGATCACAGGCGCGAGGTAGCCGTGCACCGGGTCGGTCAGGGCCCCGCCGGCGCCGGCGGAACGGGTGAGGGCGTCCTGGATGCTCTCCGGCGCGGCCTGCGAGACCCACAGGTCGGTGGCGAGGGTGACCCCGTGGGCGAGGACCGCGGCGAGCACGCCGTCGGCGATGCGCAGTCCGTCGCGCTTGATCAGCCGCTCGATGGCGAAGGCGACGGGGAGCAGCAGCACCGCGATGCTCGACACCAGCGCGGCGACCTTGATCAGCAGGTCCGGGGCCTGGCCGGTGCCCTTGTTGATGTCCTCCTCCAGGCCGACGGTGGTGCCGTGGGCGAAGGCGGAGATGCCGAGTACGACGGCGATGCCGAGGATGCCGACGAGGAGGCGTACGAGGTCGGACGGCCGGTGGACGCGGGCGGCGAGCAGCGGTTCGTCCACCTCGAGCCGGTCGGCGGCCGTGGAGGCGCGCCTGTGCGGACCGGCCTTGGGGGGGGGCTCGGGACCGGCTTCGGGGGCGGCGGCGGCACCGGCCGGACCAGCCGGGGGACCGGCCTGCGGACTGGCCTGCGGACCGGCATGCGGACCGGCCTCGGGACCGCCCCGCGGACTGTGCTCCGGACCGTCGTCAGGGCGCGCGTCGTCGTCCGCCGTCGCGCCGTCCGGAGGGCCCACACCCTGCTCCTTAGTCGTCACTTCCGTCTCTTCTTGATCACGTATCACCAGTCACCGCCCGGAAGATGGTGGCACGGACCGACCGGCGTGCGGGGCATCAGGGTGCGAGCCGGTGCGGAACCGTGCCCTCCGTCGGCGGGCGGCCGACGTGCTGCACCATGGGCCGAATGAGCGAGGAGCTGCCCGCGTACGCGGAGCGAGTGCTGGACGCCGCCGAGCGGATTCCGCCCGGCCGGGTGATGACGTACGGGGACGTGGCCGAATGGATCGCCGAGGGAGGGCCCCGCCAAGTCGGCCGCGTCATGGCCCTGTACGGGGGAGCCGTGCCCTGGTGGCGCGTGGTGCGGGCGGACGGTGTACCGCTGCCCGGCAGCGAGCGGCGCGCCCTGGAGCACTACCGCGCCGAGGCCACCCCGCTGCGCACGACGGCGGCCGGCGAACCCCGGCTGGACATGCGCCGGGCCCGCTGGGACGGCGACAGCGGTGAGGGCGGCGACGGGGACCGCGACGGGGAACGCGACGAGGCTCACACCTGACAGCTTCCGCCATGGGCGGCCCGCACGGGCGGTCGAGCGCGCGTGCGAAGGACCGTACGGGGGACCCGGAGGAACTGCGCGCGGTCGTCGGCTTGCCGTAGCGTTGCCTCTTCGACTGCGGCCGGGGCTGTGCCCGCGGCTGTCACGGCAGACCCCCTCGCAGCACAGGCAGACCCACCAGGACCGGCACTTCACGTGATGACCTCTTCCTCCGACCGCACCGAGCGGCGGCGTACGCGGACCCCTGACGCGTACCGCCTCGTGCGCACCGGGCCGGAACGTGTGGATCCCCCTGTTCTGGACGCAGCCCAACGGGCGGTGGTTGACCACACCGCCGGACCACTGCTGGTCCTGGCCGGACCGGGCACCGGGAAGACGACCACCCTGGTCGAAGCCGTCGCCGCCCGCGTCGAGGCGGGCACGGACCCCGCCCGGATCCTCATCCTCACCTTCAGCCGCAAGGCGGCCGTGGAACTGCGCGACCGGACCGCCCTGCGCCTCGGCGGCGCGCGGGCTCCGCAGGCCACCACCTTCCACTCCTTCTGCTACGGCCTGGTCCGCGCCCACCAGGACACCGAACTGTTCGCCGACCCGCTGCGGCTGCTGTCCGGCCCGGAGCAGGACGTCATGGTCCGCACCCTGCTGGAGGGCCAGCGCCGCACCCACTCCGCCCACTCCCCCCACTCCGCCCACTCCGCCCACTCCACCTTGTCCATCCGCTGGCCGGACGACCTGCGGGCCGCGCTGACCACGCGCGGTTTCGCCGACGAGGTCCGGGCCGTGCTCGCCCGCGCCCGCGAGCTGGGCCTGGGCCCGGCCGCGCTCGACTCCTTCGCGACCCGGATCGGCCGCCCGGACTGGAAGGCGGCCGCGGCGTTCCTCTCCGAGTACCTGGACGTCCTGGACATGCAGGGCACTCTGGACTACGCGGAACTGGTCCACCGCGCCGTCCTCCTCTCGGAGCGCACCCCCTCCCTCTCCTCCTCCTACGACGCGATCTTCGTGGACGAGTACCAGGACACGGACGCCGCGCAGCTGCGGCTGCTGCGGGCCCTGACCGGCCCCGGCGGCACGCTGGTCGCCTTCGGCGACCCGGACCAGTCGATCTACGCCTTCCGCGGCGCGGACATCAACAACATCCTGGACTTCGAGTCCGCCTTCCCGGGCGCGGCCGTCCACGCGCTGACCGTGGGCCGCCGCTCCGGTGCGGCGCTCCTCTCCGCGACCCGCCTCCTGACGACCCGCATGCCGGTTCCCCGCCTGCCGTCCGCGGCGGTACGCGCCCACCGGAACCTCGAAGCGGTACGGGAGGGCGGCCGGGTCGAGGTCTTCACGTACCCGACGGCCGGCGCCGAGCTCGACAACATCGCCGACATCCTGCGCCGCGCCCACTTGGAGGACGGCGTCCCCTGGCAGGACATGGCCGTCCTGGTCCGCTCCGGCGGCCGCACCCTCCCGGCCATGCGCCGCGCCCTGATCACGGCGGGCGTCCCGGCCGAAACGGACGGCTCGGACACCCCCCTCCGCCACGAACCAGCCGTGGCCCCCCTCCTGACAGCCCTCCGCGTCACCGCCACCGCCGCCGCCACGGCCACACCGCAGCCCACCCCCGCCGCACCCGTGTCCGTACCGCCCGCATCGGCCGCCGCGGACCCGGCCCCCGCCGTAGACCCGGCCGCGCCGGCCGCCGAACCGGCCGCGCCGGAGCAGTCGGCCGAGTCCGCTTTGCCCGTGCCCGAGGCGGCTGCCGAGCCCGGCCCGGCTGCGCCGGCCACCGGCGAGCTGCCCGCCACGGCCGCAGGCCCGGGCGCCGAAGGCCCGGGCACAGGCGAGCTTGCTCGCATTTCCGGGGCGGGCGGGCGGGGAACGTCCCCTGATCCCGCCCCGCAGGCCCGGCCCGCCGAAGGCGCGATCCCGGCCGCGCCGGACGCCGCCTGCGCCGCAGGCGCCAGCGTGGGCGAGCTTGCTCGCACCTTTGGGGCGGGCGGGCGGGGAACATCCCCCGTCCCGGGCCCGGAGGCCGACACCGACGAGCCCGCCGCAGGCGACACCGCGGGGGGATCCGGTCCGCACCCGGGGGACCCCGCCGACCCCGCCGCCGGCGACGCCGCGGGGGGCCCGGGCCCGGACCCCAGCGACCCTGCCGGCGGCATCACGGTCGAGGCCGCCCTCGACCTCCTCGCCTCCCCCCTCGGCGGCATGGACGCCGCCGACCTCCGCCGGCTCGGCCGGGCCCTGCGCGACGAGGAGCGCGCCGCAGGCGTCAAGGTGCCCGCGCCCTCCGACGTGCTGCTCGCCCGCGCCCTCGCCGAGCCCGAGCGGCTCGTCGCCCACGACCCCGCCTACGCCCGCGGAGCGCAACGCCTCGGCCTGCTCCTGCGCAAGGCCCGCGAGCTGCTCCAGGGCGGCGGCACCGCCGAAGAGGCCCTGTGGACCCTCTGGGACGGCACCCCCTGGCCCCAGCGCCTGGAGCGCAGCGCCCGCCGCGGCGGCGCGGCCGGCCGCAACGCCGACCGCGACCTCGACGCCGTCTGCGCCCTCTTCGACACCGCCGCCCGCGCCGAAGAACGCACCGGCGGCAGCGGCGCCCTCAACTTCCTCGAACAGCTCGAAGCCGAGGACATCGCCGCCGACACCCTCACCACCCGCGCCTTTCGCCGCGACGCCGTCCGGCTGATGACCGCCCACCGCTCCAAGGGCCTGGAGTGGTCCCTCGTCGTCGTCGCCGGGGTCCAAGAAGGCCTCTGGCCCGACCTCCGCCGCCGCGGCTCCCTCCTGGAGGCCGACCGCATCGGCCTCGACGGCCTCGCCGAGCCGCTCACCCCCGGCGCGCTCCTCGCGGAAGAGCGCAGGCTCTTCTACGTCGCCGCCACCCGCGCCCGCGACCGCCTCGTCGTCACCGCAGTCAAGGCCCCCGCCGAAGACGGCGACCAGCCCTCCCGCTTCCTCACCGAACTCGGCGTCCCCCCGCTCGACATCACCGGCCGCCCCCGCCGCCCCCTCGCCGTCCCCGCGCTCGTCGCCGAGCTGCGCGCCACCACCGTCGACCCCGACGCCTCGCCCGCCCTGCGCGACGCGGCCGCCCGACGCCTCGCCCGCCTCGCCGCGCTCACCGACGACGAGGACCGCCCCCTGGTCCCCGCCGCGCACCCGCAGCGCTGGTGGGGCCTGTACGAGCCCACCCGCAGCAGCGTCCCGCTGCGCGACCGCGACCGCCCCGTCGCCCTCTCCGGCAGCGCCCTGGACCAGCTCGCCAACACCTGCTCCCTCCAGTGGTTCCTCGGCCGCGAGGTCAAGGCCGACACCCCCTCCACCGCCGCCCAGGGCTTCGGCAACGTCGTCCACGTCCTCGCCGACGAGGTCGCCTCCGGCCGCACCCCCGCCGACCTGGCCGTCCTCATGGAACGCCTCGACTCCGTCTGGGACGCCCTCGCCTTCGACGCCCCCTGGAAGTCCCACCAGGAGAAGGACAACGCCCGCGCCGCCCTCGAACGCTTCCTGCGCTGGCACACCACCGACCGCGGGGGCCGGGCGGCCGTGGCCACGGAGCACGAGTTCGACGTCACGCTCGAAGCGGGCGACTACGCCGTCCGGATCCGGGGTTCCATGGACCGGGTCGAATCGGACCCGCAGGGGCGCGCGTACGTCGTCGACTTCAAGACCGGCAAGGCCGCGCCCACGAAGGCCGAGGTCGCGCGCCACCCCCAGCTCGCCGTCTACCAGCTCGCCGTCCGCGAGGGCGCCGTCGACGAGGTCTTCGACGGGCTGCGCCCCGCGCCCGGCGGCGCCGAGCTCGTCCAGCTCCGCCAGGGCGCCGCCGACCCCAAGATCCAGGCCCAGGAGCCGCTCGACGGGGAATGGGTCGGCGACCTGCTCGCCACCGCCGCCGGCCGGGTCCTCGACGAGCGCTTCGCGCCCGCCACCGGCCGCCAGTGCGACCACTGCTCCTTCCGCAGCTCGTGCAGCGCCCGCCCCGAAGGCCGCCAGACGGTCGAGTGAGCGGGGATGTCAGTCCGGGCGGCTAGCCTTTTCGGGTGTCCGCGCGTCCGTCCGTCCTCACCGACCCCGAGCAGCTCAAGGAGCTCCTCGGCATCCCCTTCACGCCCGAACAGCTGGCCTGCGCCACCGCCCCGCCCGCCCCGCAGGTCATCGTCGCCGGCGCCGGCTCGGGCAAGACCACCGTCATGGCCGCCCGCGTGGTCTGGCTGGTCGGCACCGGGGCGGTCGCGCCCGAGCAGGTCCTCGGCCTGACCTTCACCAACAAGGCCGCCGGCGAACTGTCCGAGCGCGTACGGAGCGCCCTCGCGCGGGCCGGCATCACCGACCCGGACCCTTCCCCCGCCGATGCCGAGGCGGCCGGCGGCGAACCGCGGATCTCCACCTACCACGCCTTCGCCGGCCAGCTCCTCAAGGACCACGGCCTGCGCATCGGCCTCGAGCCCAGCTCCCGCCTCCTCGCCGACGCCACCCGCTTCCAGCTCGCGGCCAAGGTGCTGCGCGAGGCCCCCGGCCCCTACCCCTCCCTCACCAAGTCCGTCCCCGACCTGGTCGGAGACCTGCTCGCGCTCGACGCCGAGCTCTCCGAGCACCTCGTCGAACCGGCCGAGCTGCGCGCGTACGACACCGAGCTGCTGAACACCCTCGCCGACGTCAAGCTCACCAACGACGACCTGCGCAAGGTGCCGGAGGCCGTGCGCGGCCGCCTCGAACTGCTCGAGCTCGTCGGCCGCTACCGCGCCGCCAAACGCTCCCGCGACCTCTTCGACTTCAGCGACCAGATAGCCCTCTCCGCGCGGCTCGCCACCACCCGGCCAGAGGTCGGCGCCCTGCTGCGCGAGGAGTTCGGAGTCGTGCTCCTGGACGAGTACCAGGACACGTCCGTCGCCCAGCGCCTGCTGCTCTCCGGCCTCTTCGGCGGGGGCACCGGCCACGCCGTGACCGCCGTCGGCGACCCCTGCCAGGCCATCTACGGCTGGCGCGGCGCCTCCGTCGCCAACCTCGACGACTTCCCCGAGCACTTCCCGCACGCCGACGGCACCCCCGCCACCCGGCTCTCGCTCAGCGAGAACCGGCGCAGTGGCGGCCGCCTCCTCGACCTCGCCAACGGGCTCGCCGCCCCGCTGCGCGCCCTGCACGAGGGCGTCGAGGCGCTGCGCCCGGCGCCCGACGCGGTGGGCGCCGGCTCCGTCCGGGCCGCCCTGCTGGAGACGCACGCCGAGGAGCTGGAGTGGCTCGCGGACTCCGTCGCGCACCTGGTCCGCACGGGGACGCAGCCGCGCGAGATCGCCGTACTGTGCCGGTCCGCCGGGGACTTCGCGCGGATCCAGGCCGTCCTCGTCGACCGGGACGTCCCCGTGGAGGTGGTCGGCCTGTCGGGACTCCTCCACCTCCCCGAGGTGGCGGACCTCGTCGCCGTCTGCGAGGTCCTCCAGGACCCGGGCGCCAACGCCTCCCTCGTCCGGCTCCTCATCGGCCCCCGCTGGCGGATCGGCGCGCGGGACCTGGCGCTGCTGGGCCGCCGCGCCCGGCTGCTGGTGGGCCGGTCGCCTGCCGAAGCGGCGGCGGATCCGGACGAACGGCTCGCGGCGGCGGTGGAGGGGGTCGACCCGGCGGAGATCGTGTCGCTGGCCGACGCGTTGGAGACCTTCCTCGACGGCGCGGGATCAGCCCCGGACGACCTCCCCTTCTCGGCGGAGGCCCGGGTCCGCTTCGCGCACCTCGCCCAGGAACTGCGCGACCTGCGCCGCTCCCTCGCCGATCCGCTGATGGACGTCCTCCACCGCGTGCTGACCGCGACCGGCCTGGAGGTGGAGCTGTCCGCGTCCCCGCACGCGCTGGCGGCCCGCCGCCGTGAAACGCTGTCGAACTTCATGGACGTCGCCGCGGGCTTCGCCGCCCTGGACGGCGAGGCCTCGCTGCTGGCCTTCCTGGCCTTCCTGCGCACGGCCGCCCAGTACGAGAAGGGCCTGGACCACGCCCTGCCCGGCGGGGAGAACACGGTCAAGGTCCTGACGGCCCACAAGTCGAAGGGCCTGGAGTGGGACGTGGTCGTCGTCCCCGACCTCTGCGCGGGATCCTTCCCGAAGGACAAGGCCCCCGAGGCCTGGACCTCGTACGCGAAGGTGCTCCCGTACGCGCTGCGCGGGGACGCGGACACGCTGCCGAAGGTCCGGGCGTGGAACTCGGCGGGCCTGAAGGCCTTCAAGGCGGCCCTGAAGGACCACAAGGCGACGGAGGAGCTCCGCCTCGGCTACGTGACCTTCACCCGCCCCCGCTCCCTCCTCCTTGCCTCGG
This sequence comes from Streptomyces sp. ISL-94, assembly GCF_018614075.1. Taxonomy (GTDB): domain Bacteria; phylum Actinomycetota; class Actinomycetes; order Streptomycetales; family Streptomycetaceae; genus Streptomyces. The sequence goes on from NZ_JAGGOZ010000022.1 coordinate 9,959, forward strand.
GCCACTGGTGGGGCCCGACCCAGAAGAAGCGCCGCGGCCCCTCCGCCTTCCTGACCGCCCTGTATGAGCACTGCACGGCCGGGTTCGGCGAGATCGAAGCCTGGGCGGACGAGCCGGCTCCGGACGCGGAGAACCCGGCTCTCGCCGACGCCTCCACCGAGGACCACTCCTGGCCCCTCCCCCTGGACCCGCACTCCCTCACCCTCCGCCGCCGGGCGGCGGCCCTGGTGGAGTCCTACCTGGCAGCCCCCCCACCCCCCGAGGAGGACCCCTACCTCTGGCCCCCGTCCTGCGAGGAACCCTCCTACGAGGACGAACCCCCCTGCCCGGCGGGCAATCCGGACCCCGAGGTCCCTTGGCCCACGGGCGCCACAGGCCCGTTCCCCGCCGGGGAGCCGGACCCCGAAGACCCTTGGGCAGCCGACCCCTGGGCGGCGGAGCTCCCGCTGCCCCCGGGCGGCGCAGCCGTGCCCGCGCGCGGTTCGGCAGTCCCTGCCCCCAGCGGGGAGCCGGACCCCGAAGACCCCTGGGCAGCCGACCCCTGGGCGGCGGAGCCCCCGCTGCCCCCGGGCGATACAGCCGTGCCCGCGCGCGGTTCGGCAGTCCCTGCCCCCGCCGGGGAGCCGGACCCCGAAGACCCTTGGGCAGCCGACCCCTGGGCGGCGGAGCTCCCGCCGCCCCCGGGCGGCGCAGCCGCGCCCGCGCGCGGGGGCGCAGTCCCGACCTCCCAGGGGGTCCTGGGCGGAGCCCCGGTTTCGGAAAGGGGCGGGGTGGGGGACACATCCTCCCCGGCCGCGCCCGCCGCCCCGCATGACGACGACCTCTGGCCGGAGGCCGCCGTACCCGCCCCGGCCGACGGGCGGGAACCCGACGACCTGTGGGCAGCGGAGGCCCCGCAGCCCGCCCGCCGGCTCCGGGGCGCGGACCCGTACGCGCCCGCCCCGCAGAGCGACGGCCCCTCGCCAGAGGCCGCGCAGCGACCCGGCACCGCACCGCTCACCCCCGAGGACGCACGCGCCATCGCCTCCTGGGACCGGGACCTCGAGGCCCTGGAGGGCGAGCTCCGCCGTGCCCGCGCCACCGTCCGCGACGTCGAGCTCCCCGCCGCGCTCTCCGCCAGCCAATTGCTGCGCCTCGCCGCGGACGAGCAAGGCTTCGTCCGCGAGCTCGCCCGCCCCATGCCCAAGCCCCCCCAGCCGGCTGCCCGCCAGGGCACCCGCTTCCACGCCTGGGTCGAGTCCCGGTTCGACGAGCTCCCGCTCCCCCTCCTCGACGTCCTCGACCCCGCCACCGAGCTCCCCGGCTCGGACCAGGAGGTCGCCGACGAGGCCGACCTCGACGCCCTCAAGGCCGCCTTCGAGCGCAGCCCGTACGCCGACCGCCCGCCGCACCGCATGGAGGCACCGGTCCAGCTCACCCTCGCCGGCCGTGTCATCCGCGGCCGGATCGACGCCGTGTACAAGAACCCCGACGGCTCGTACGAGATCGTCGACTGGAAGACCGGCCGCACCACCGAGGCCGACCCCCTCCAGCTCGCCGTCTACCGCCTGGCCTGGGCCGAAGCCACCGGAACCCCCCTCTCCCAGGTCACCGCCGCCTTCCTCCACGTCCGCAGCGGCCGCGTGATCCACCCCCGCAACCTCCCCGACCGCGCCCGCCTTGAGCGGATCCTCCAAGGCGAACCGGGCCCGGACGGTGCCCACCAGGCGGACAGCTAGGCTCGTGGGCATGAGCCACACCCCGCCGGACAGCGTCGTCCGCACGTACATCGACACCCACCGCGCCGCCTTCCTCGACGACCTCGCCGAGTGGCTCCGCATACCCTCCGTCTCGGCGCAGCCCGAGCACGCGGGCGACGTACGCAGCAGCGCGGAATGGCTCGCCGTGAAGCTCAAGGAGACCGGCTTCCCGGTCGCCGAGGTCTGGACCCCTTCTGATTCGAAGACGGGCCCCGGCGCCCCGGCCGTCTTCGCGCACTGGCCGGCCGCCGACCCGGCCGCCCCCACCGTCCTCGTCTACGGGCACCACGACGTCCAGCCCGCCGCCCTCGCCGACGGCTGGCACACCGACCCGTTCGAGCCGGTGATCCGCGACGGCCGCATGTACGGCCGCGGCGCCGCCGACGACAAGGGCCAGGTCTTCTTCCACACCCTGGGGGTACGCGCGCATCTGGCGGCCACCGGCGCCGCCGCCCCCGCCGTGCACCTCAAGCTCCTCATCGAGGGCGAGGAGGAGTCCGGCTCCCCCCACTTCCGCGACCTGGTCGAGCGCGAGGCGGAACGGCTCGCCGCCGATGTCGTGATCGTCTCCGACACCGGCATGTGGTCCGAGACCACCCCCACCGTCTGCACCGGCATGCGCGGCGTCGCCGACTGCGAGATCGACTTCCACGGCCCCGACCAGGACATCCACTCCGGCGCCTTCGGCGGGGCCGTGCCCAATCCGGCCACCGTCGCCGCCCGCCTGGTCGCGGCCCTGCACGACGCCGACGAGCGGGTCACGATCCCCGGCTTCTACGACAACATCGCGGAGCTGACCGACGCCGAACGCCGGCTGATCTCCGAGCTGCCCTTCGACGAGTCCGAGTGGCTCCGTACGGCCAAGTCCCACGCGGCCGCGGGCGAGAAGGGCTACTCCGCCCTGGAGCGGGTCTGGGCCCGCCCGACCGCCGAGGTCAACGGCATCGGCGGCGGCTACCAGGGCCCCGGCGGCAAGACCATCGTGCCCGCCTCCGCCCACCTGAAGCTTTCGTTCCGCCTGGTGTCCGGGCAGGACCCGTACGAGGTCGAGGCGGCCGTCACCGACTGGGTCGCGGCCCGCGTCCCGGCCGGAATCCGCCACTCCATCACCTTCGGCGCCCCCACCCGCCCGTGCCTGACCCCGCTGGACCACCCGGCGCTGCAGTCGGTCGTACGGTCCATGGGCCGCGCCTTCGGCCAGCAGGTCCGCTTCACCCGCGAAGGCGGCTCCGGACCCGCGGCGGACCTCCAGGACGTGCTGGGCGCGCCCGTCCTCTTCCTCGGCATCTCCGTCCCGTCCGACGGCTGGCACTCGCCGAACGAGAAGGTCGAGCTGGACCTGCTCCTCAAGGGCGTCGAGACCACCGCCTACCTGTGGGGCGACCTGGCCGCCCACTGGAAGCCCGCCTGACCGCACCGCACGGCACCGCACCGCACCGCACCGCACCCACCACACGAGTCACCGAGCCTGCCTTGTCCCACCCACCGGGGGAGTTGGAAGTACCTGTGAGCACCCAAACCGAGCGCCCTCTCTCGCTCGCCGCGCCCAGCGGAATCGACCGTGCCGCGCACCACCGCCTCGACGAGGCCTGGCTCGCCGCCGCCTGGAGCCACCCGACGACCCGCGTCTTCGTCGTCTCCGGCGGCCAGGTCCTGATCGACGACACCCCCGACGGCGGGACCGGCATCGTGATGACCCCGGCCTTCGAGGCCCCGGTCACCGAGACGCACCGCTACTTCCTGGGCACCGACGAGGACGGCGTACGGTACTTCGCGCTGCAGAAGGACGCGCTGCCGGGCCGCATGGACCAGTCGGCCCGTCCGGCCGGCCTGCGCGAGGCCGGGCTGCTGCTGAACCCGCGCGACGCCGGGCTGATGGTGCACGCGGTGGCCCTGGAGAACTGGCAGCGGATGCACCGCTTCTGCTCCCGCTGCGGCGAGCGCACCGTGGTCGCGGCGGCCGGGCACATCCGCCGCTGCCCGGGCTGCGGCGCGGAGCACTACCCGCGCACCGACCCGGCCGTGATCATGCTGGTCACGGACGAGCAGGACCGCGCGCTGCTGGGCCGCCAGGTGCACTGGCCGGAGGGCCGGTTCTCCACCCTCGCCGGCTTCGTCGAACCCGGTGAGTCGATCGAGCAGTCGGTCATCCGCGAAGTGTGGGAGGAGGCGGGCGTCAAGGTAGGCGAGGTCGAGTACGTGGCCAGCCAGCCGTGGCCCTTCCCGTACAGCCTGATGCTGGGCTTCACGGCCCGCGCCACCACATCGGAGATCAACGTCGACGGTGAGGAGATCCAGGAGGCCCGCTGGTTCTCCCGCGAGGACCTGCGTGAGGCGTTCGAATCCGGCGAGGTCATCCCCCCGTCGGGCATCTCCATCGCGGCCCGACTGGTCGAACTCTGGTACGGCAAGCCCCTCCCGAAGCCGGCCCCGGCGACCGCCTGACGCAGAAGGCCCCCGCCGGGGCGGGGGCCGTTCTGCGTGCGAGGAGGCCGGTCAGACGGCGAGCGCCTGCTTGACCTGGGCCAGGCTCGGGTTCGTCATGACCGACTCGCTGCCGGCCGGGGATACCACCAGGACGGTGGGAACCGTCTGGTTGCCGTCGTTCGCCTTCTCGACGAACGCCGCGGACGCGGGGTCCAGCTCGATGTTGATCTCGTTGTACGCGATGCCTTCCCGGTCCAGCTGGGACTTCAGCCGACGGCAGTAGCCGCACCAGGTCGTGCTGTACATCGTCACGGAACCCTTGTCCTGCATGCTGCGGTCTCCTCTGTGGGGTCTCGGCGGTCTCGGCGGTCTCGGGGCCTCGGGGGTCTCCGTGGTCCGAGTACTCGAACGTACGGCACCGCGCGGCCATTCCCGTACGAGAGGTGCGGCTGGTACGGCCGGTGCGGCCGGTCCATCAGGTGCGCGACCGGCCGGCAACCCGGCGTGACGAGCCGGTGTGACAAGTACGACGGACCAGGGCGGCCTGTGGACAAGTTTCCCGCCCGACCCACGAGACCTGGCAGCATGGCGGGGTGACAGCAGCAACGCACTCCTCATCCTTCCCCGCCGCCGCCGCCGACTCGGCGGACGCGGTGCTCCTGGGCCTGGACCCGGAGCAGCGCGAGGTCGCGACGACCCTGCGCGGACCGGTGTGCGTGCTGGCGGGCGCCGGCACCGGCAAGACCCGCGCGATCACCCACCGCATCGCCTACGGCGTCCGGTCCGGCCAGCTCATGCCGGCCAGTGTGCTGGCCGTCACCTTCACCAACCGCGCCGCCGGCGAGATGCGCGGCCGCCTGCGCCACCTCGGCGCGGGCGGGGTCCAGGCCCGGACCTTCCACTCCGCCGCCCTGCGCCAGCTCCAGTACTTCTGGCCCAAGGCGGTCGGCGGCGACGTCCCCCGGCTGCTGGAGCGCAAGATCCAGTTCGTCGCCGAGGCCGGCGCGCGCTGCCGCATCCGCCTCGACCGGGGCGAGCTGCGCGATGTCACCGGCGAGATCGAGTGGGCCAAGGTCACCCAGACCGTGCCCGCCGACTATCCGGCGGCCGCCCTCAAGGCGGGCCGCGAAGCCCCCCGGGACATGGCCGAGATCGCCCAGATCTACGGGACGTACGAGCAGCTCAAGCGCGACCGCGGCATGATCGACTTCGAGGACGTGCTGCTCCTGACCGTCGGCATCCTCCAGGACCGCCACGACATCGCCGAGCAGATCCGCACCCAGTACCAGCACTTCGTCGTCGACGAGTACCAGGACGTCAGCCCGCTCCAGCAGCGGCTGCTCGACCTGTGGCTCGGCGAGCGCGACAGCCTCTGCGTCGTCGGCGACGCCAGCCAGACGATCTACTCCTTCACCGGCGCCACCCCCGACCACCTGCTGAACTTCCGCAACCGCTACCCGCAGGCCACCGTGGTCAAGCTGGTCCGCGACTACCGCTCCACCCCCCAGGTGGTCCACCTCGCAAACGGTCTGCTGAACCAGGCCAAAGGCAGGGCCGCCGAGCACCGCCTCGAGCTGGTCTCCCAGCGCGAGCCCGGACCCGACCCCGTCTACGCCGAGTACCCGGACGAGCCCGCCGAGGCGGAGGGCGTCGCCGGGCGGATCCGCGACCTGATCGCGGCGGGCGTCCCGGCCGGCGAGATCGCCGTGCTCTACCGCATCAACGCCCAGTCCGAGATCTACGAGCAGGCCCTCGCCGACGCCGGAGTCCCGTACCAGCTGCGCGGAGCCGAGCGGTTCTTCGAGCGCCAGGAGGTCCAGAAGGCCATCCTCGCGCTGCGCGGAGCCGCCCGTTCCGGCGGGAACGACCCGCTGCTCGACGACGTCGTGGAGCTCGGCTCCCAGGTCCGGGCCGTGCTCAGCTCCACCGGCTGGTCCACCGAGCCGCCCGCCGGCTCCGGCGCCGTCCGCGACCAGTGGGAATCGCTCGCCGCGCTGGTCCGGCTCGCCGAGGACTTCGCCCGCGCCCGGCCCGCCGCCACCCTGGCGGACCTCACGATCGAGCTCGACGAGCGCAAGGCCGCCCAGCACGCCCCGACCGTCCAGGGCGTCACCCTGGCCTCGCTGCACGCGGCGAAGGGCCTGGAGTGGGACGCCGTGTTCCTCGTGGGCCTCACCGACGGCATGATGCCGATCACCTACGCCAAGACCGACGAACAAGTCGAAGAGGAGCGCCGGCTGCTCTATGTCGGCGTCACCCGGGCGCGCCTGCACCTGACCCTCTCCTGGTCGCTCTCCCGCGCTCCGGGCGGCCGGGCCGCCCGACGCCCCAGCCGCTTCCTGAGCGGCCTGCGGCCGGGCTCCGCGGCCCCGGGAACCGGGCCGGGCGGCGCGGCCGAGCGCGGGGCCCGCAAGCGCGGCCGCCGCGGCCCGGCGCTGTGCCGGGTCTGCGGCAAGACGCTGACCGAGGCCGGCGAGATGAAGCTGATGCGCTGCGAAGACTGTCCTTCCGACATGGACGAAGGACTCTACGAGCGGCTGCGGGACTGGCGCGCGGTCCAGTCGAAGGAGCAGGGACTGCCCGCCTACTGCGTCTTCACGGACAAGACGCTGATGGCGATCGCGGAGGCCGCACCCTCCGAGGCGGGGGAGCTCTCGATGATCTCCGGGGTGGGCGTCCGCAAGCTCGAGCGGTACGGCGCCGACGTCCTGGCCATCTGTGCAGGTCAGGAGTCCGGGGGCGAGGATTCTGACGACGCGTAGAAACTCGTCGGAAAAATAGTTTGCACATGTCCAGCGAAGCCCCATAGGTTCTTAGCAACGGAAACGGTGGCTTCTCCGAAGCCCCTGATCCGTGCTGTACTTATCCGAATACGCATGGGACAGGCCCCAGGGCCCCGTCCCCGAGACGCCGAGAGGAGGCGAGATCAGTGACCAGCTTCATGACCAACACCACCAAAATGGCCGATCGTTCGGTCGTCGCCTCCTGCCTGCTCGGTTCCGTCTCTCTCCGGGGTACCGGTCTGTCCGCGATTGCCGCTGACAGCCCCGCCCTGGCGGCGGCCCTGCCGGTCCGCGAGCGCAATGAGCGACCGACTCAGGCACCGGTGGCAGTACTGGCAGCAGAAGCTCAGGCGCATGGCGCCTATGGGTTTGCGGCCGCAGCCGGTGCCGCCAGTGCCGGATTCAAGACGCAGCAGACGAAGCAGACGACGAAGCAGCAGCACCACCTGATGTGGGCCTTCCGTGGGCTCGAACCCTGGAGTGATCCAGTCTGATCGCATGATCAGGCCGGCGCCTTCAGGGCCGCGGAACCCCACCCGGGATCCGCGGCCCTTCTGTTTGTCCCCGAACGGGGACGACGCAGGGAAGGCGCCTCGGGACTGGCATTACCAGTCGGTGTGAGAACGAAGCCCAGCCGAACCCGGCCGACCGGCCGGAACGACTAGCCGACCCAGACGAGGAAGAAACCACCGTGCAACTCGAAGCGCACGCCCCGTCCGTACCGCAGACCCAAACGATCTCCCCGCCCGCAGTCCCGGAGGACCACGCCTTGACCCCGCTCACCGCGCTGACCGCGCTCGACGACGCCATCGAGAACCTCGGCGTCCCGGTTCCGTGCCGCACCTTCGACCCCGAGGTCTTCTTCGCCGAGTCCCCGGCCGACGTGGAGTACGCCAAGTCCCTGTGCCGGACCTGCCCGCTGGTCGAGGCCTGCCTCGCCGGGGCGACCGAGCGCCGCGAGCCCTGGGGCGTCTGGGGCGGCGAGCTCTTCGTCCAGGGTGTCGTCGTGGCCCGGAAGCGTCCGCGTGGCCGTCCGCGCAAGAACCCGGTTGTCGCGGCATGACCGCCAACGGAACCATCGACCGCCCCCTCACGCACGACCCCCTGAAGCAGGCCCTCATGACCCCCGACACCACGAGCGAGCAGCCGCACGGCTCCGCCCACGCAGCCTTCATCACCGCCGGCGCGATCACCTCGCGTCAGAACAGGACCCGCGAAATGCAACTCATCCAAGAAGCCCTGGCCCGTGCCCATATGGACGACCGCATGCGTGAGGCCGACGCCGAGCGTCACGCCCTGCGCCTGCTGGCCGCCCGCCGCANNACCAGCCGAGAAGAAGCTCCCCGGGGGGACCGGTCCGAACGAACGGACCGGTCCCCCCGGTGCGTTGCGCAGGGCAGTCCACCCCTGACGGGGATATCGTCTTGGAGGTGGACCAGCCGACTCCCCACCCCGCCCCTCCGGGACCGGAGGCCCAGCCCGTCGTCTGCGCGCGCTGCGGCACACAGTCTCCCAACGGCCCCCCGCCCACCTGGACCTGCTCCGTGGAGAACGGGACGCGACAGTTCTTCTGCGTCGACTGCGCCCGGGCCAACCTCCGGGCGATCGAGGGCAGGCTCGACTCCTCCTGGTGGTGAGCCCCCCGCCCCTCCCCCCGCCCGCGCCCATCCCCGCATGCCAGCACGCCGTGCCTGCCCGGCACGCCCTCATGCGCGCCGGTAGCTCCGCGTCCGTCACTCCACTCCGCGCCGGTTACTCCTCGGAGGGGAACCCCGGCAGCCAGGAGTCCAGTTCGTCCCGCAGCCGCACGGTCGCGCCCAGCTGGCACAGCACGCCGATGGTGCTCAGCGTCACCCGGTGGATCAGCAGGTAGGAGGGCGGCAGGTTGATCTGCCGGCCCAACTGGTGTGCGGGGGAGCGGGGATCGGCGATCCGCGCCGCCTGCCCGCGCAGCCACGGCCGGGTGAAGGTGAACTCCTCGGCCTCGGCGGGCTCGATGATCGGCTTGAGGTAGCCCAGCACCGCGTCGGGGTCCAGATCGATGGACTCCTTCACGAACCCCTCGGCGCGCAGGTGCCCGTAGACCCCCTCGGCGTCACCGTCCAGCGTCATCCGCAGCGACCGGCCGATGGGCTTGGGCCAGCCGCCGGGCAGCCGGTCCACCGTGCCGAAGTCCAGGACCCCCAGCTGCATCCGGCCGTCCGGCCCGGATAGCAGCCGGAAATTGCCCGGGTGCGGGTCCGCGTGCAGCAGCCCGGTGCGCGCGGGGCCGGAGAAGAGGAACCGGGCCAGCAGCTGTCCGGCACGGTCGCGCTCCTCCTGCGAGCCGTCGGCTATGACCTCCGACAGCGGGGTCCCCTCCATCCACTCGGTCACCAGCACCTGGTCGCCCTGGTGCACGACATCCGGTACGACCACGTCCGGGTCACCCGCGAACGCGTCCGCGTGCGTGCGCTGGGCCTCCGCCTCCAGCTCGTAGTCGAGCTCCTCCTCGACCCGGTCGCGCAACTCCTTGATCAGCGGCTTGATCTCCATGCCGGGTATCAGCGGCCCCAACAGCCCCGCGAACCGGCCCAGCTGCTTCAGATCCGACAACAGCGCCTCGCCGGCCCCCGGGTACTGGACCTTGACCGCCACCTGCCGGCCGTCGTGCCACACCGCCCGGTGCACCTGGCCGATGGAGGCCGCCGCGGCCGGCTTGTCCTCGAACTCCTCGAAGAGATCCCGCCAGTCCGCACCGAGCCGGTCGGCCAGCACCTGGTGCACGGTGGACGTGGGCAGTGGCGGCGCCGCCTCCTGAAGCTTGGTCAGCGCCGCCCGGTAGGGGCCCGCGACCTCCTCGGGCAGCGCCGACTCGAAGACCGACAGGGCCTGCCCGAACTTCATGGCACCGCCCTTCAGCTCCCCGAGCGTCCGGAACAGCTGCTCGGCGGTGCGGTTCTGAAGCTCGCGCGCCACGATCTCCGCGGACTTGCCGCCGATCCGCTTGCCCAGCCCCCACGTGGCCCGACCCGCGAAGCCGAGCGGTAGTGCGGCCAGCCTGACGGTACGGGTGACCGCCTTCCGGGGAAGATCAGACATATGCCCCTCCAATTCCCAGACAGCTGCGCCGCAAGCGGCGGTTTCAGGAAGGGCTCCGGTGATCCGACAGCCCCCAGCATCCTGTCATGGCCCTCCCGGCCGATCCGCTCCCGATCCTCCTCCCGACCGCTCCAGCGCCGCTGGACCGTCGGCGCTCGCCCCGCACGGGCAGTCGGGGTGGGCGCGCAGGGGGTTCGGCTCCCAGTGGAGAGCCGGGAGGGCGGCCTCCCAGCGGGAGGCGGTGGACGCGGGCAGTTCGCCGTCGAGGAAGGACAGCGCGTGGGCCGCGGCCAGGCCGGCCACCGCGGTGGACAGGCCCAGGTCGCAGGCGGCATCGGCTCTTCGGCGGTGGGCCGAGCGCCACTGCACCAGCATCCGCGGCCAAGCCGGATCCAGGTCCACCCGGTCACGCTCCATGCACCCCGCGCAGGCCGTCGCCCCCGGCAGGACCAGCGGTCCCACCAGCCCGGTGCCCTCCAGCACCCCTGCGTACAGGTGCGGGATGCCCGTGGCGACCCAGCCGGCGGCGGTGTCCGGATCCGGGGCCCAGGCCTGCAGCCCGTCGCGCGGCGCGACCACCACCAAAGCGAGCCCGGGCTCCGGCCCCCCGCCCTCCCCGGCCCGCGGGGCGCGGGCCGGGGCGGACTCGCGCACCAGCTTCCCCGCGGCCTCGGCCCGCAGCCGGCCCACACTCCCGGCCCCCAGCCCGCCCGGGGCCACATCCGCCGGCTCCACCCGGCCCCCGTCGAGCACATCGACCCCGCCCACGCCGGCTCCCGCCAGGACCGCGGCGATCAGAGCGCCGACGCGGCCGCTCCCGCGCACCTGGACCCGTATCGCCCGGCGCGCGGCCATACCCCGCAAGTCACCGCCCGGCTCCCGGTGGACCAGCGACAGCGAGCCCAGATCGGGCGCCAGCCGCTCCAGGGCCTCCGGCCGCTTGCGCACGGCCTGGGCCCGCGGGCCGCCCGCGGTGGCGTCGTCGAGCAGCCCGGCCCCCGCCAACCGCCGGACCAGTTCGTCGGCCTGGCCGTCGGGCAGCCCCATCCCCGAGGCGTCCGCCCGCAGCAGGTCCATCCCCCGCGTCCCGTCGATGCGGTCGATGAGCGCGCCCGTCGCCGTGTCGACGGGACCGAGCACCACCGCGTGCGCGGGGGTCACCCCGAACTGCACCGTCTGCATATCGCGCCAGGCCCGTGCCAGTGCCGGCTTCACCTTTGGATACATGGCAGTCCCCCGCTCCCGATTTCCTTCGCGTTCTCCGTTCCTCCGCCACAGTGCACGCCCGTCGAAATGCGTGCAGGAATTTGTCCACAGGCGAGGGGTATTAGGCATATGAGATGGAGAAAAGAGGTGTTCCGTGTGCCCACGGTGAATCGATCATGTTCGAACCCTGGACGCGCGGGACTTCGGCCACGGCTACCGGGTACGGTCGTGTGGTGTCCGCCGACCCATCGCAGCGCGCCGTAGAAGTCCGCCGGAGCGCGCGCCGCCGCAGGACCGTATCCGCCTACCGCGAGGGTGACCGTACGGTCGTCCTCATCCCTGCCCGGATGTCGGAGGCCGAAGAGCAGCGCTGGGTGGGCGTCATGCTCGACAAGCTGGCCGCCCAGGAGAGCAAGCGCACCCTCGGGGACGCGGAACTCACCCAGCGCGCCGAGCGTTTGTCCGACCAGTACTTCAGCGGCCGCGCCCGCCCCCGCTCGGTCCGCTGGGTCACCAACCAGAACACCCGCTGGGGCTCCTGCACCCCTGCCGAGGGCAGCATCCGGCTCTCGCACCGCCTCCAGGGAATGCCGGAGTACGTCGTCGACTACGTACTCCTGCACGAGCTGGCGCACCTCCTCGTGCCCGGCCACGGCCCCCGCTTCTGGGAGCTGCTGGAGGCCTACCCGCGCACCGAGCGGGCCCGCGGCTACCTGGAGGGCGTGGTCGGGGCCGAGAGGCTGCCGAAAGTGCCCGCCGCCCGCGACGAATAACCCCGAGTGACACAGCGTGATATGTACCGGGTCGGTACCGGCTTGGCCGGATGTCGGCAGTTGCCGTTAGCCTGAGCGGCAGTATTCACAGTCGGGATGGGGGACGGTCGTTACGTATGGCCAGGGAATTCCAACGCGGCCACAAGGCCAAGATCAGTGATCTGACAGCGGGCACCGATCTGTACGTGGGCGTGCAGATCGCCGGGCCCGGACTCACCTTCGACATCAGCTGTTTCGGGCTGGACGTGAACGAGCAGCTGTCGGACGACCGCTACTTCATCTTCTTCAACCAGCCGAAGTCGCCCGAGGAGTCCATCCAGCAGCTCGGCGCCCAGTCCGGCGACACCGAATCCTTCCGGGTGACCCTGGACCGTGTTCCGGCCTCCATCCACAAGCTGTCCTTCACCGCCACCATCGACGGCGCCGGGCAGATGTCGCAGATCGGGCCGGGCTACATCCGGATCGTCGCGGGCGGCGAAGAGGTCGTCCGGTACGCCTTCAACGGCTCGGAGTTCACCACCGAGCGGGCCGTCATGCTCGGCGACTTCTACCTCAAGGACGTCTGGCGCTTCGCGGCCGTCGGCCAGGGCTTCGACGGCGGGCTCGACGCACTGCTGAAGAACTTCGGCGGCGAGGTCGCCGAGGAGCAGCAGCCGCAGCAGCAGGTCCCGCCGCAGGCAGCGGCCTCGCCCGGGTTCGCCCCGCCGCCGCAGGCGGCCGCCCCGGGCCCGGGCCCGGCACCCGCTCCGAACTTCGGCGCCCCGGCCCCACACGCCCCGGCCCCACACGCCCCGGCCCCGGCACCCGCTCCGAACTTCGGCGCGCCCGCCCCAGCCCCGCAGGCTCCCCAGGCCCCCGTACCGCAGCCGCAGGCGTACCAGCAGCACACCGCGCCCACCATGGCCGCGCCGCTGGCCCCGCCGGCCCCCGCGCCCTACGGCCAGCCGCCCCAGCAGCAGCCCCCGTACGGCCAGGCACCCGGCCAGTACCCGGGCCAGGTCCCCCCGCCCGCCCCGGCCCCCGCGCCCTACGGGCAGCAGCCGGGCTACGGCCAGTTCCCCGGTCAGGTCCCGGGCCAGCAGCCGCCGTACGGCCAACAGCCCGGCTACGCCCCGCAGGCCGCGGCCCCCGCCTCGGCCGGTCTCGCCGCGGCCCTCCAGCCGTACAAGGAAGCCCCCACCGGCACCCGCTGGACCCCGCAGAACCAGCAGCTCATGCGGGTCGACTTGGCCATGGGCGGCCAGGCCGTCCTCGCCCGCCAGGGCAGCATGGTCCTCTACCAGGGCAAGGTCGACTTCAGCTACAAGGGCGCGGGCTTCGCCGGCCGCGTCGTCGGCAACGCCACCGGCCAGGAGATGCAGCTCATGCGCTGCACCGGCCGCGGCCAGCTCTTCCTCGCCGAGAACGGCGCGCACCTGCACGCCATCGAGCTTCAGGGCGACGGAATCTGCGTCTCCGCCGAGGCCGTCCTCGCCTTCGACGAGTCGCTCCAGCACGAGGTCCGCCGCATCGAGGGCCACGGCATCCCCGGCGGCGCCCTGTTCACCATGCAGTTCCAGGGCACGGGCACGGTGATCGTCAAGACGAACGGCGTCCCGGTCGTCCTCCCCGTCACCCCGACCACCTTCGCGGACAGCAACGCCATCGTCGCGTGGTCGGCCGCCTCCCAGGTGATCATCTCCAGCCAGGTCCGGCTCCGGCGCAACGCCTACCCCGGCCACAGCGGGGAGACCGTGAACCTCCAGTTCCGCGGCGCTCCCGGCAACTTCATCGTCGTCCAGCCGTACGAGGTCTGAGGGAGCCCGACATGAACGCAATGAACCAGCAGCTCGCGGGCTACGCCCCGACCCCCGTCACGGCCCGCATGGAGAACCACGGCCGGGCCATGCTCAAGGTCGCCATGCAGAGCGGCCAGGACCTCTTCGCCCGCACCGGCTCGATGGTCGCCTACGAGGGCTTCGTCCAGTACGAGCCCAATCCGCCGGCCGTCCGCCAGATGGCCTCGCAGTGGCTCACCGGCGAAGGCGCACCGCTGATGAAGTGCACCGGCGACGGCCTGCTCTACCTCGCCGACTACGGCGCCGACGTCGTCGTCATCAACCTCAACAACGACTCGCTCTCGGTCAACGGCACCAACCTGCTCGCCTTCGACGCGCACCTCCAGTGGGGCGTCGAGCGGGTCAAGGGCCTCGCCAAGTTCGCCGGCCAGGGCCTGTTCAACGTACAGATCGCGGGCACCGGCTGGGTCGCGATCACCTCCCGCGGCACCCCGATCGTCGTCGACTGCGGCCGCGGCGAGGACGAGACGTACGTCGACCCCGACGCGCTCGTCGCGTGGTCGCCGAACCTCAAGGTCAAGGGAAAGCGCAGCTTCAAGGCCTCGTCGATGATCGGCCGGGGCAGCGGGGAGGCCTACCAGATGGCCTTCTCCGGCCAGGGCATCGTCGTCGTACAGCCCAGCGAGGACAGCACCGACCGGCTCCGGGCCCGGGGCTGAGGGGGAGAAGGCACACCATGCAGAGTTCACTTTTCGCCCACGCCGAGGCGCAGTCGCAGGAGCGGTACGCCGTCCAGAACCCGCAGATGCTGCGGGTCACGCTGAGCGGCTCCGACGACGTCCTCGCCCGGAAGGGCGCAATGGTCGCCTACCAGGGGATCGTCGACTTCGACGGCGAGTACCAGTCCACCACCCAGCGGGGCGCCCGCCGCCGCACCGGCGAGGGCCTGGACCTCATGCGCTGCTCCGGGCAGGGCACGGTCTACTTGGCCAACCTGGCCCAGTACGTGCACATCGTGGACGTGGACCAGGACGGCCTGACCGTCGACAGCAGCTACGTCCTGGCTCTGGACTCCACCCTGCACCACGAGGTCATCGCGGTGGACAGCCAGTACGGAATCTCCGGGTCCGGCAAGTACCAGCTCAACATCACCGGCCGCGGCAAGGTCGCGCTGATGACCTCCGGACAGCCGCTGATGATGCAGGTCACGCCCGACAAGTACGTCAACGCCGACGCGGACGCCATCGTCGCCTGGTCCACCAACCTGCGGGTGCAGATGCAGGCCCAGACGCACTCCAGCGGCGTCTGGCGCCGGCGCGGCAACACCGGCGAGGGCTGGGAGCTGAGCTTCCTCGGCACCGGCTTCGCACTGGTGCAGCCCAGCGAGGTGCTGCCGCCGCAGAACGCCCAGCTCGGCCAGGGCGTCGCGGCCCAGTTCGGCATGGGCCAGCACGGCTCCCACGCGCAGAACCAGAACAACGCCTGGAACTAGCCGTTCCGGGAGGCGCGGCGAAGGGGCGGTCCCGAGCAGGGACCGCCCCTTCGCCATGCCACGCGGTTACGCCGTCACGCCCTGAGGCCCTTGTGCCCCCAGCCGCGCCAGGGTCGCCTCCACCAGCCGCACGACCGAGGTGTCGGCCACCGCCGCCACCTCCTCGTACGGGAACCAGCGCAGGTCCAGGGACTCCTCGCTGATCTCCGCCCGCGCACCGGCCGGGGCCAGTGCCGCGTACTGCACGTCCAGGTGCCAGTTGCAGGGCGCCGGGATCGGATGCCGGTCCAGGCGCACCGGGCCGCCCGCGAGCAGCGTCAGCCCGGAGGCGATGCCCGACTCCTCGCGGGCCTCGCGCAGCGCCACATCCGCCAGCGTCGCGTCGCCGGCCTCGCAGTGGCCGCCCATCTGCAGCCACATGCCGAGCTTCTTGTGCAGGGTCAGCAGGACGCGCCCCCGCTCGGGGTCGATCACCAGCGCGCTGCCCGTGACGTGCCCGGCCTGGCAGGGCTTGTAGACCCCGTCCGGATGGGACGCCAGGTGCTCCAGGTAGAGGTCGCGCAGCTCCGGCTGGTCCTCGTAGGCCTTCAGTACGAGGACCGCGTCGTCGTGCAGTCTCACTTCTTCTCGTCGCCGTCCTCTTCGCGCTTCTCGGCGGCCTCGCCGAGCATCTTGTCCAGCTCCGAGAAGTCCAGGTGCTCGCGGTGCACGAAGCCGTCCGGGTCGTCCAGGTCGGAGGCGGTCGGCAGCATGTCCGGGTGCTCCCACAGCCCGTCGCGGCCGTCGACACCGCGCGCGTCGGTCAGGGAGGCCCACAGCCGCGAGGCGTCGCGCAGCCGGCGCGGCCGCAGCTCCAGGCCGATCAGCGTCGCGAAGGTCTGCTCCGCCGGGCCGCCCGAGGCGCGCCGCCGGCGCATGGTCTCGCGCATGGCGTCGGCCGAGGTCAGCCGGGGCTTGGCCGCCTCGTGCACGACCGCGTCCACCCAGCCCTCGACCAGCGCGAGCGCCGTCTCCAGGCGGGCCAGCGCGGCCTTCTGCTCCGGGGTGTCCTGCGGCTGGAACATGCCGCCCTGGAGCGCCTCCTGGAGCTGCTCCGGATTCGACGGGTCGATCTGGCCGACCACGTCCTCCAGCTTCGAGGTGTCGACCTTGATGCCGCGGGCGTAACCCTCGACCGTGCCGAACAGGTGCGAGCGCAGCCACGGCACGTGTGCGAAGAGGCGGGCGTGCGCCGCCTCGCGCAGCGCCAGGTACAGCCGCACCTCCTCCGGGGGCACGCCCAGGTCCTTGCCGAAGGCCTCGATGTTCAGGGGCAGCAGCGCGGCCTTGCCGGCCGGGCCCAGCGGCAGTCCGATGTCGGTGGAGCCGACGACCTCGCCCGCGAGCACACCCACGGCCTGCCCGATCTGCTGCCCGAACATGGCCCCGCCCATGGAGCGCATCATCCCGAGCAGCGGGCCCGCCATGGCCTGCATCTCCTCGGGCAGCACGCCGCCCATGGCCGCGCCGACCCGCTCCGCGACCGGGTCCACGAGCTCCTTCCACACCGGCAGGGTCGCCTCGACCCACTCGGCGCGGCTCCACGCCACGGCGGTGTTGGCGCCCGAGGGCAGCGAGGTCACGCCGTCCAGCCAGTGGTCGGCGAGGCGCACGGCCTCTTCCACCGCGGACTTCTCGGCGATGCCGACGCTGGTGTCCTTCACGCCGTCCGCAGTGCCCTGCGCGACGGTCTGGCGGGCGATGTCCTTGGCCATGTCCCAGTTCACGGGACCGCCCTCGTAGCTGAGCATCTGGCCGAGCTGCTGGAAGGCCGCACCGAGGTCGTTCGGGTTCATCGCACCGAACATCGCGGCGAACGGATTGTCCGCGCCGCCGGGACCCCCCGCGCCGCCCGGCAGGCCCATGCCGGGGAACCCGAACGGATTCGCCGGGCCGCCCTGGCCGCCCTCATTGCCCTTCTTCTTGCCTTCGTCGCCGTTGTCCGGCTCCTCCGGCGGAAGGCCGAATCCGAATGGGGTGTCGCTCACGGGTTTCCTCGGCTCGTAGGGCCGCCGGCGGGAGCCGGCGGGCGATGGTCCGACAACACACCAAGCGTAGACACCCCACCCGCTTGCGGGCTCGGTGCTCCGCCGACTCCCGGGCTGCGGCAGGATGGACATCACCTGGTGGGTACGCGTCACGGCGCGTCCCTACTGAAGACAACCGCTGGAGA
The DNA here is from genome assembly GCF_018614075.1 of Streptomyces sp. ISL-94. Lineage (GTDB taxonomy): Bacteria > Actinomycetota > Actinomycetes > Streptomycetales > Streptomycetaceae > Streptomyces. The sequence goes on from NZ_JAGGOZ010000022.1 coordinate 27,450, forward strand.
CGCCCGGTGAGTTCCCCAGATCCGCACCTTTCGGATGAGCGCAGTGCGCCGCTCGACCCCGAAACCCGCCCCGAACACGGCGACAGCGCCCACGGCGTTCGCCAGCCGCGAAACCCGGCCGCGCGAGGCCCCGTGATCGCCGTGACCGGCGCCGCGACGGGAGTGGGCGCGGCCCTGGTGAGCCGCCTGGCCGCCTCCGACGAGGTCAAGCAGGTCGTGGCGATCGACGAGCGGCGCGGGGACTGCCCGGCCGCGCTGTGGCACGTCCTGGACGTACGGGACCCCGCGATCGCCGAGAAGCTGCGGGGCGCGGACGTCGTCGTGCACCTCGCCCTCGACCTGGACCTGGAGACCGACCCGGCGGCCCGTACGGCGTACAACGTGCGCGGGACCCAGACGGTGCTCACGGCCGCCGCGGCGGCCGGGGTGCACCGGGTCGTGCTGTGCACCTCCGCGATGGTCTACGGGGCCCTGCCCGACAACGACATCCCGCTCTCGGAGGACTCCGAGCTGCGGGCCACCGCGGAGGCGACGGGCGTCGGGGACCTGCTGGAGATCGAACGGCTGGGGCGGCGGGCCCCGCGGGCGCACCCCGGCCTCAACGTCACGGTGATCCGCCCGGCGGTCCTGGTCGGCGGCACGGACACCGCCCTGACCCGCTACTTCGAGTCCCCGCGGCTGCTCGTGGTCGCCGGATCCCGGCCGACGTGGCAGTTCTGCCATGTGGAGGACCTGGTCAGCGCGCTGGAGTACGCGGCCCTGGAGAAGGTCGAGGGCGAGCTCGCGGTGGGCTGCGAGGGGTGGCTGGAGCAGGAGGAGGTGGAGGAGCTGAGCGGTATCCGCCGCATGGAACTCCCCTCGGCGGTCGCCCTGGGCGCCGCGGCCCGGCTGCACCGGATCGGCCTGACGCCGTCTCCCGCCGGGGACCTCGCGTACACGATGCACCCATGGGTGGTCAGCGTCAGCGGGCTGCACGCGGCGGGCTGGCGGCCGCGCTGGACCAATGAGGAGGTGCTGGCCGAGCTGCTGCAGGAGGTCGCGGGGCGGCACACGGTGGCGGGGCGCCGCCTGGGCCGCAAGGACGCCGCGACGGCTGCCGGGGCGGCGGGGGCCACGGTGGCCCTGCTGGGTGCTGCCGCGGCGGTCCGGCGGGCCCGCAAGCGGCGCGGCCTCTGAGCTCCGCCGGGCCGGTGCCGGGCCGGTGCGGCGCCGCCGCGCAAGCGGCCCCGGGCTGTGCCCGGGCTTCCTGGGGCTCTGCCCCAGACCCCGCGCCTCAAACGCCGGCGAGGCTGGATTTTTGCCCCGCCTGGGTGTGTTTGTGCGGGCCGCAAGGGCCTGGGCCCCGCCTTCCCGCGTGGCCGGATGTACTCCGCCTGGGTGCGCGGTGGGGCGTACGGGCCGCTGATCCGCGCCGGATCCTGCGCCGCCGAAAGGCGCGTACCACCTGGGGTTTCCTGTAGGAGGCTCCCAAGCGGGGCGTCGCGGCACGGGTGAAACAGCTATTCCGCCGCGTCAGCGGCTAGGGCACGATGGACGGTATGGCACCGCACTTCGATCACCCCGGCGAGCAGGCCGCTTCGGACCCGATCCGGCTGCTCGCGATCCGTGAGACCCCGCTGTCGATCGACGAGGTCTTCCAGGCCGTCGGCGACGATGCGACGGGCGGTACGACGCTCTTCGTCGGCACGGTGCGCGACCACGACAGCGGAGCGGACGTCGATTCGCTCGGCTACTCCTGCCACCCGACGGCCGAGGCCGAGATGCGCCGGGTGGCCGAGCGCGTCGTGGCCAAGTACCCGGTCCGCGCGCTGGCCGCCGTACACCGCGTGGGCGACCTCGCCGTAGGTGACCTGGCGGTCGTCGTCGCCGTGTCCTGCCCGCACCGCGGCGAGGCCTTCGACGCCTGCCGGATGCTGATCGACGACCTCAAGCACGAGGTTCCGATCTGGAAGCACCAGACCTTCGCCGACGGCACCGAGGAGTGGGTCGGAGCCTGCTAGGGCCAAGCCGCACCCCGCCTGCGCAGGCGCCCCCGGCAACGGATAGCCTCCACCCGTTCGGCCGCGCAACACGCCCTCGATTTGCGTAACCCCTTCCCGGGCACCAGCGTTGAAGCCACAACGAAACGTACGCACTTCGGGGTAGGGAGGCAGGCCCATGGCGTCTCTGGCGTGGTTGCTGATTCCGCTGTTCGCCGCGATCGGCGCGGGGATATGGGGTAGCTGGGCGGCTCGCGACCGCACACAAGGCGACATATCCGAGCTGGCCGGATACGCGCGATTCCGTGAAGCCATGGACAAGGCAGACAAGGCCGAACAGACCAGAGCGAAGGTAGAGGCCCACTCCGGTTCCGACGCCGTCTGAGCGTCCCGTGAGAATCCCTGCGGCCCACCTGAGACGCAGCTGAGAGTTTCGCCCGCGGGCCCCGTACGGACCGGCCCCGGGGGCCGCCCGTCAGGGCCGTCCCGTACTGTCGGATCCATGCCACGCCGCACCGCGACGATGCTCGCTTCCACCCTCGTGCTGTTCGCGCTGCTCTGCGCAGGCGTCTTCATCAAGGTCCCGTACTCGGAGATGAGCCCGGGCCCCACCGTGAACACCCTCGGGGACTCGCACGGCGAGCCCGTCCTCAACATCTCGGGGCGCACGACGTACCCGGCCAGCGGTCACCTCAACATGACGACGGTCCGCGTCACCGGCGCGGATTACGACATGAACCTGCTGGAAGCGGTGTACGGGTGGCTGGCCGACGACAACATCGTCGTGCCGCACGAGAACCTCTATCCCGACGGCAAGACGGACGAGCAGTCCACCCAGGAGAACGCCGAGGAGTTCAGCCAGTCGCAGCAGAGCGCCAAGGTGGCGGCCCTGAAGCAGCTCGGCATCCCGGTCACCGCCCGCGTCATCGTCGCCTCCGTGGTCAAGGACAGCCCCTCCGACGGCAAGCTGCACGCCGGTGATGTGATCAAGGCCGTGGACGGTGCGCCCGTCACCGCCCCCGAGGACGTGGCCAAACTCGTCACCAAGCACAAGCCCGGCGAGCCGGTCGAGTTCACCATCGTGCCCGCCGCGGAGGCGGCCGAGGCGGCGAAGGCGAGCCGCGAGCCCAGCGGATCCACCAAGGTCGCGATCACCGCCGCCAAGGCGGAGGGCGACGGCCACGCCATCGTCGGCATCCGGGCCGGCACCGACCACACCTTCCCGTTCACGATCGACATCAAGCTCGCCGACGTGGGCGGCCCCAGCGCCGGCCTGATGTTCGCCCTGGGCATCGTCGACAAACTGACCCCGGAGGACCTGACCGGCGGCAAGTTCGTCGCAGGGACCGGCACCATCGACGACGCGGGCAAGGTCGGCCCGATCGGCGGCATCCAGATGAAGACGATCGGCGCCCGCAAGGCCGGCGCCGAGTACTTCCTGACGCCCGCCGAGAACTGCGCCTCGGCGGCCAGGCACGTGCCCGACGGCCTGACCCTGGTGAAGGTGTCCACCATCGACGACGCCGAGAAGGCACTGGAGAAGATCAGCAAGGGGGACCCGGCCGGGCTGCCGCAGTGCAGCGCCAAGCCCTGACCGGTCCGCCCCCTCGGGCAGCGCGGCTACGAGAAGGTCGCCGCCAGCGCCTCCGCCAGCCCGGGCACCAGGTTCCCGCCGGTGAGGACCTCCGTCGAGGAGTCCTTCTCACGCAGCCGTACGGCCGACTCGCGCGAGCCGTCGCGCAGTACGGCCACGGTCAGCCGGACCTCCTGCCGCTCCGGGTGCGCGGCCACCCACTTCGCCAGCTGCTTGTCGCTCAGCCCCTCCGGTACGGAGGCCTCCGCGGACGGCGGCAGCATCAGCCGCTCCACCGTCAGCGCGCAGCCGACGACGGCGTCGGGCCAGGCGATGGTGCCCAGGAACTTGTCGAGCGGGGTCCCCGCCGGGACCTCCTCCTGCTCGATGGGGGTGAGGGAGGACTTGCCGGCGTCGTCCTGGTCGAGGCCGAGCTGGCCCGCCAGGCGCGGCTCCTGCTTCTTGAGCCGGGCGGTGTCGACGAGCGCGAACAGCCGTGCGGGCTTGTCCCAGCCGAGGCCGGCCGCGTACTCGTCGATCTCGAGGCAGGCACGGGTCAGCGGGCTGGCCGCCATCGGAGTGCCGGGGGAAGGGGGAAGGTTGGACATGGACAACATCCTGCCTCCTTTCCCCCGGATACCGGGAACTGACCAAAGCCTCAGTAAGTTGCATGAGTGGGCTCTACGATCGGGGCCCGTTCATTACCAGACAGCGACTTTCGAGGTGCGCACCTTGGCTTTCCAGATGCCGGACCGCGGCGGAGGCCCTTCCGGGCCACGGATGAGAGTCGGCCGCCCGTCCCGGCGAGCCCGCACTCTCCTCATGACCCTGGGCGTGCTGGCCGTCCTGGCGATGCTCTTCATCATGTTCGCGGGCTTCTGGACGGACTGGCTCTGGTTCCGGTCCGTGAAGTACTCCGGTGTCTTCACCACCACCCTGTGGACCAAGATCGGCCTCTTTGCCGTCTTCGGCCTGCTGATGGCCGGGGCCGTGGGCTTCAACATCTGGCTGGCGCACCGGCTGCGTCCGCCGCTGAGCGCGATGTCGATGGAGCAGCAGAGCCTCGACCGCTACCGGATGAGCGTCGCCCCGTACAAGAAGTGGCTGCTCCTGGGCATTTCCGTGCTCGTCGGCCTGATCGCGGGCGCGTCGGCGGCCGGCCAGTGGAAGACCTGGCTGATGTATGTGAACGGGGTGCCCTTCGGGCAGAAGGACCCCGAGTTCGACATGGACGTGTCCTTCTACACCTTCGACCTGCCCTGGTACCGCTTCCTGCTCGGCTTCGGCTTCGCCGCGGTCGTGCTGTCGGTGATCGCCGCGGCCGTCGTGCACTACCTGTACGGCGGACTGCGCGTGACCAGCCCGGGCGCCCGGGCCACCGCCGCGGCGACCGGGCACCTGTCGGTGCTGCTCGGCCTGTTCGTCACCCTCAAGGCGGTCGCGTACTGGCTCGACCGGTACGGCCTCGCCGTGAAGTCCAGCGACTTCAAGGCCGCGGACAACTGGACCGGCCTGCGCTACGTCGACGCGAACGCGTACCTCCCGGCGAAGACGATCCTCGTCGCGATCGCCGCGATCTGCGCCCTGCTGTTCTTCGCGACGCTGTGGCGCCGGACCTGGCAGCTGCCCGTCATCGGCTTCGGCCTGATGGTGCTCTCGGCGATCCTGATCGGCGGGCTGTATCCGGCGATCGTGCAGAAGTTCCAGGTCCAGCCGAACGAGCAGGCCAAGGAATCGCCGTACGTCGAGAAGAACATCAAGGCGACGCGCGACGCCTACGGGATCGCCGGCTCCGAGGTCAAGGACTACCCGGGCGTACCGGCCGCGGGCACGGACAAGAACCAGCTGCGCAAGGCGGCCGACACGACCGCCAGCATCCGCCTCCTCGACCCGAACATCGTCTCGCCGGCCTTCCAGCAGCTCCAGCAGGTCAAGGGCTACTACGCCTTCCCGTCCACGCTCGCCGTGGACCGGTACAGCGGCCAGGACACGGTGATCGGGCTGCGCGAGCTGAACATCGGCGGCATCCCGAAGAACAACTGGATCAACGACCACTTCAAGTACACGCACGGCTACGGCGTGGTCGCGGCCAAGGGCACCACCGTCGGTGACCAGGGCGCTCCGGACTTCACCCAGTCCGACCTGCCCTCCAAGGGCATGTTCGGCACGGACTTCGAGCAGCGCATCTACTACGGCGAGCAGACGAAGCAGTACTCGATCGTCGGCGGACCGCAGAAGGAGCTCGACTACTCGGACGACCAGAAGGGCGAGAAGGAGACCAGCTACAGGGGCGGCTCCGGCGTCAGCCTCGACAACCCGATCAACCGGGCCGCCTACGCGCTCACCTTCTCCGAGCCGCAGATCCTCTACTCCGGGGCCATCGGCGACGGGTCGCGGATCCTCTACAACCGCACGCCCAAGGACCGCGTCGAGGCGGTCGCGCCGTGGCTGACCATCGACGGGGCGCCGTACCCGGCGGTCGTGGACGGCCGGATCAAGTGGATCGTCGACGCCTACACGACGACCAACGGCTACCCGTACGCCTCGCGCACCACGCTGGGCCAGAGCACCGCGGACTCGCTGACCAACAGCCAGCGCGCGGTGGTGGCCCAGGAGAACCAGGTCAACTACATCCGCAACTCGGTGAAGGCCACGGTCGACGCGTACGACGGCACGGTCAGCCTGTACCAGTGGGACACCCAGGACCCGGTCCTCAAGACCTGGATGAAGGCGTTCCCGGGCACGGTGAAGCCCAAGAGCGAGATCTCCAAGGCGCTCATGGACCACCTGCGCTACCCGCAGGACCTCTTCAAGGTCCAGCGCGAGCTGCTGACCCGCTACCACGTCACCGACCCGCAGACCTTCCTCAGCGGCAGTGAGGCCTGGGCCGTCCCCGACGACCCGACCACCAAGGCCGGTACGGCGGTTCCGCCCTACTACCTGTCGATGAAGCTGCCGGGCCAGACGGAGAAGGACCAGGTCTTCTCGCTCACGACGACCTTCACGCCGAACGAGCGGGACAACCTGAGCGCCTTCATGGCGGTCAACGCCGATCCCGGCACCCCGGACTACGGCAAGATCAGCGTCCTGAAGCTGCCGACCAGCAAGCCGGTCGACGGCCCCAAGCAGGTCCAGAGCAAGTTCCAGTCCGAACCGAAGATCGCCGAATCCATCCGCCTGCTGCGCGGTGGCGACTCGGAGGTCGAGTACGGAAACCTGCTCACGGTCCCGCTCGACGGCGGAATGCTCTACGTGGAGCCCGTGTACGTGCGCAGTTCGGGGCTCAAGTACCCGCTGCTGCGCAAGGTACTCGTGACCTACGGCGGCCAGACCGCCTTCGAGGACACGCTGGAGAAGGCGTTGAACGTGGTCTTCGGGGCCGAGGCGCCGACCACGCCCGTACCGCCGGCCCAGCCGCCGGGCGAAGGCACCACCACGCCGCCGCCCGCGGGCCAGGACCCGACGGTCAAGGCGGCGCTCGCCGACGCGCAGAAGGCGGTGGAGGACGCCGAGAAGGCCAGGCAGGCCGGCGACTGGGCGGCCTTCGGCAAGGCGCAGGACGAGATCAAGGCGGCGCTGAAGCGGGCGGTCGACGCGGAGGCGAAGCTGACGCAGCCCACGCCGGGCGGCCAGTAACAACGCGGTAATGGCTCCGCCCCGCGTCGTGATACTGTGGTTTCACCGACGCGGGGTGGAGCAGCTCGGTAGCTCGCTGGGCTCATAACCCAGAGGTCGCAGGTTCAAATCCTGTCCCCGCTACTGAAGATGAAGGCCCGGATCCAATGGGATCCGGGCCTTCGTCATGTCCGGTGGCGGACACGCGGTAGCTGAGACGGGTGAGTTGGGGCGGGAGCGTGTTTGACTTGACTCTCTATGGGCATGTCGACAAAACGCTGTAGTGACCTCACTGGCTGCGACATACCAGGTGTACGCGGGTAGCAGGTGATGCGACGATGGGATATATGGGGGACAGGTCAACTCTGCTGGAGACAGGGCGGTTTGCGAGGGCAGAAGCCGAGTCGGGTACGGGAGCCGGTGGGATGGCTCGTGCTGACAACGCGCAGACCGCACTGACCGATGCGGACTTCTTGGACAAGCACAGCGCGGAAGACATGTTCGCCGAGACCGACGCGGCGAGCGACGCCGAGCTGGAGGCACGCCACCGCGTGGCCGCCGACAAGGGCGACCCGGGCGCCATGAGCGTGCTCGGGGCGCTGCTGCTGCGCCGCGGCGACCTGGCCGGAGCCGAGCCGTACCTGCGCGGCGCCACCGCGGAAGGGGACCGCGCCGCCGCGAACAACCTGGGCGTACTGCTGCACCAGCGGGGCTATCCCGAGGAGGCCGCCGGCTGGTGGCGGGTCGCCGCCGTCGCCGGATCCGCGCCCGCCGCGCACGCCCTGGGCCGTCACTTCCGCGAGCGCGGGGACGAGCCGGCCGCCGAGTACTGGCTCCGCCAGGCGGCGCAATCCGGCCATGCCCTGGGCGCGTACGGACTGGCCGACCTGCTGGAACACCGCGGGGACAAGGGGGTCGAGCGCTGGTTCCGGGCCGCGGCCGAGCAGGGGCACCGCGAAGCGGCGTACCGGCTGGCCAGGCACCTGCGGAAGGGCGACCCCGCCGAGGCCGAGCAGTGGTACCGGCAGGCCGCCGCGCGCGGCCACCGGCGTGCCGCGCTGCACCTGGGCGCGCTGCTGGAGGCCCGCGGGGAGCTCAAGGAGGCGGGGCGCTGGTACCTGACCTCCGCCAAGCAGGGCGAGGCCCGAGCGGCCTGCGCCCTCGGCTTCCTGCTGCGCGACGCCGGCGACGAGGACAGTGCGGCCGCCTGGTGGCACCGGGCCGCCCAGGACGGGGACGGCAACGCCGCGAACGCGCTGGGCGCGCTGCACGCCGCCCGGGGGGAGACGCAGACCGCGGAGCGCTGGTACCGGACCGCCATGGACGCGGGCGACCAGAACGGGGCGTACAACCTTGCTTTGCTGTGCGTCGCACAGGACCGGACCGCGCAGGCCGAGCAGTGGTACCGGCGGGCCGCCTACGCGGGTCACCGCGAGGCGGCCAACGCGCTGGCCATCCTGCTCCTCCAGGGCGGGGACGCGGCGGGCGCGGAGCCGTGGTTCTCGAAGGCCGCGGAGGCGGGCAGCGTGGACGCCGCCTTCAACCTCGGGATCCTCTTCGCCAGCCGGGACGAGGACCGCACGGCGCTGAAGTGGTACGAGCGGGCCGCGTCGGCGGGACACACCGACGCCGCGCTCCAGGTCGGCATCGCGCTGGTCCGGGACGGCGAGGAGCGGGCCGCCGAGCGGCACCTGCGGTGCGCGGCGGGCGGCGGCAGCGCGGAGGCGGCCTTCCGGCTGGCCTCGCTGCTGGAGTCGCTGGCCCCGCCGCCGGAGCCGGTGGCGCTGGGCGAGCCGGCGGGCGGCGCGCCGCGGACCGAGAGCGAGGAGTGGTACGAGCGGGCCGCCGAGCTGGGGCACCGGCGTGCCCAGGTGCGGGTCGGCATGCTGGCCGCCGCCCGGGGTGACCTGGCGGCCGCCGCGCGGTGGTACCGGGAGGCGGCCGAGGCCGGGTCCCGGAACGGGGCGTTCAACCTGGGGCTGCTGCTGGCCCGCGAGGGGAGCGAGCCGGAGGCAGCGCTGTGGTGGACGCGGGCGGCGGTGGCGGGCCACGGGCGCGCCGCCCTGCGGCTGGGGCTGCTGGCGGCGCGCCACGGGGACCTCGCGGAGGGCCAGAAGTGGTGCGTCCGGGCGATGGAGTTGGGGCCGGAGGAGGTTTCGGAGCGGGCGGCGCGGCTGCGGGAGGCGCTGGCGGAGGAGCTCTCCGCCTGACCCGTGCCGGGGGCTTCGCGGCGTGCGGGTGCGGCGCCGCTCCCCGGGGCGCTGCACCGGACCCCGCGCCTCAAACGCCGGCGGGGCTGGAATGTGGCCGGTGTGGCTGGGCGGGTGCGGCTCAAGGATCCGGGGCTCCGCCCCGGCCCTGCGCCTCACATCGATGATCTCGATGCCCGGCTACGGAGGCCATGACCGGTGGGGCGGCTCTGGACGACGACGAGGTGGTCGACACCCCGACCGCGCTGCTCCTGCGAGGGCCGGCCGGTTAAGCGATTTGCATCTGCCGGGGGGCCTCACGTAAAGTCAGGTTTACCGACGCGGGGTGGAGCAGCTCGGTAGCTCGCTGGGCTCATAACCCAGAGGTCGCAGGTTCAAATCCTGTCCCCGCTACTGAAGGCTGAAGGCCCGGATCCTCTGGATCCGGGCCTTCAGCCGTTTCGGCGAAGAAGATGAACGAAAGACGGGAAGGACCCGGGAGCAGTGTTCCCGGGTCCTTCCCTCGTTTGGTCCGCTACGCGGCCGCGCAGTTCGGGCAGACCCCGCGGTACGTCACCTCGACCGCCGACACCACGAAGCCGAAGCGCTCCGTGTCCGGCAGGTCGGCCAGCGGGTTGCCGGCCGGGTGGACGTCGCGGATCGCGCCGCACTGGGCGCAGACCAGGTGTTGGTGGGGGCGGTGGGCGTTCGGGTCGTACCGCTTGGCGCGGCGGTCCGTGGAGACTTCCAGGACCTCGCCCAGCGTGACGAGCTCACCCAGCGTGTTGTAGACGGTGGCGCGCGAGATCTCGGGCAGCTTGGCCACGGCGCGCGCGTGCACCTCGTCGGCCGTCAGGTGAACGTGGTCACCGTCGAGCACCTCGGCCACGACGCGTCGCTGTGCCGTCATGCGCCAGCCGCGTCCGCGAAGTCGTTCCAGCAGGTCACTCATGGACACCAGCCTAACAGCGAGGGGATTCGGTGTAACTCCCGAACCGGTGCGGATTTAGATGCTCACTTGACTTAGACAAAGTCTATCGTAGGATCGGTTACGGCACACGCCAAGACAGGACATGCAGGTAACGCAGGAGGCGCACGTGACGCAGGGACCGCTCACCACGGAGGCCGGGGCCCCGGTCGCCGACAACCAGAACAGCGAGACCGCCGGCCTCGGCGGCCCCGTTCTGGTTCAGGACCAGCTCCTGCTCGAGAAGCTCGCGCACTTCAACCGCGAGCGCATCCCGGAGCGCGTGGTGCACGCCCGCGGCGCCGGCGCCTACGGCACCTTCACGCTGACCCGCGACGTCTCGCAGTGGACCCGCGCCAAGTTCCTCTCCGAGGTCGGCAAGCAGACCGAGACCTTCCTGCGCTTCTCCACCGTCGCGGGCAACCTCGGTTCGGCCGACGCCGTGCGCGACCCCCGCGGCTGGGCGCTGAAGTTCTACACCGAAGAGGGCAACTACGACCTCGTCGGCAACAACACCCCGGTGTTCTTCATCAAGGACGCCATCAAGTTCCCGGACTTCATCCACACCCAGAAGCGCGACCCGTACACCGGCTCGCAGGAGGCGGACAACGTCTGGGACTTCTGGGGTCTGTCGCCCGAGTCCACCCACCAGGTGACCTGGCTGTTCGGTGACCGCGGCATCCCGGCGTCCTACCGCCACATGAACGGGTTCGGCTCGCACACGTTCCAGTGGAACAACGAGGCCGGCGAGGTCTTCTGGGTCAAGTACCACTTCAAGACCGACCAGGGCATCAAGAACCTCACCCAGGCCGAGGCCAACAAGCTTGCCGGTGAGGACCCCGACAGCCACCAGCGCGACCTGCGCGAGGCCATCGAGCGCGGCGACTTCCCGTCCTGGACCGTGCAGGTCCAGATCATGCCGGCGGCCGAGGCGGCCGGATACCGCTTCAACCCGTTCGACCTCACCAAGGTGTGGCCGCACGCGGACTACCCGCCGATCGAGATCGGCAAGCTGGAGCTCAACCGCAACCCCGAGAACGTCTTCGCCGAGGTCGAGCAGAGCATATTCAGTCCGGCCCATTTCGTCCCCGGTATCGGTCCGTCCCCGGACAAGATGCTCCAGGGCCGCCTCTTCGGCTACGGCGACGCCCACCGCTACCGCGTCGGCATCAACGCCGACCACCTGCCGGTGAACCGCCCGCACGCCACCGAGGCGCGCACCAACTCCCGTGACGGCTACCTGTACGACGGCCGCCACAAGGGTGCGAAGAACTACGAGCCGAACAGCTTCGGCGGCCCGCACCAGACGGACCGCCCGCTGTGGCAGCCCATCGACGTCACCGGTGGCACGGGCAACCACGCCGCCCCCGTGCACAGCGAGGACAACGACTTCGTCCAGGCGGGCAACCTCTACCGCCTGTACTCGGAGGACGAGAAGTCCCGTCTGATCGAGAACCTGTCCGGCTTCATCGCCAAGGTCTCCCGTGACGACATCGTCGAGCGGGCGATCAACAACTTCCGCCAGGCGGACGGCGACTTCGGCAAGCGGCTCGACGCCGCGGTCCAGGCCCTTCGCGGCTGATACGGATCGCTTGCCGTAGCAAGACGACGGGCCGGAATCCTCCTCGGAGGGTTCCGGCCCGTCGTCGTATCCGGAGCGGGCCGCAGCCGCTACGCGGAGACCGCGCGCCGCGTCGGCGCCCAGCAGCGGATGACGTCGCGTACGGAGACGATGCCCACCGGGCCGCCGTGCTCCAGGACGATCAGATGCCGGAAGCCGCCGTGGGCCATCGCCTCGGCGGCCTCCTGCACGGTGGCGTCGGGGGTGCAGAACACCACGTTGTTGGTGGTGTGCGCGCCCACGGACTCACGGTCGGGATCGTGGCCCGCGCCGATCGAGTTGAGGATGTCGCGCTCGGTCAGGATGCCGATGCCGCTGTGGTCGGGATCGAGTACGACGGCCGCGCCGACGCGCCGGCCGGACATCAGGCAGGCCGCCTGCCGGAGGGTGTGAGCGGGGCCGAGGGTGAGGATCACGGTGCTCATTGCGTCACGGACGAGCATGAAGAGAGCCACCTCCTGGGGTGAGCCCCCCGCTTGGGTGGGTGCGCCCGCGGACGCCTCCTTGAGAAGGAATTCACAAGCGCACAAGCGTGGGGAGTCTCAGATTCCCATGGACACGAAGCGTCATCAAGGGGGCGCGCTCAGCTCATACGGTCGGTCAGGTGCGCGGGCGGAGCAGGTCCAGCATCTCCTCGTGGAGCAGCCCGTTGGACGCCGCCGCGTTCCCGCCGTGGACCCCGTCCACCCCGTCCAGGCTGGTGAACCGGCCGCCCGCCTCCTGGACCACGACCGCGATGGCCGCCATGTCCCAGAGGTTCAGCTCCGGCTCGGCGCACAGGTCCAGCGAGCCCTCCGCGACCATCATGTACGGCCAGAAGTCGCCGTAGCCGCGCGTACGCCAGCACGCGCGGGTCAGGTCCAGGAATCCGGGGAGCCGGCCCTGCTCCTCCCAGCCGCTCAGCGAGGAGTACGCGAAGGAGGCGTCGCCCAGCGTGCCCACCTTCGACACGCCGATCGCCGCGGTCTCGCCGAGCACGCCGCCCGCGTACGCGCCCCCGCCCTGCGCCGCCCACCAGCGCCGGCCGAGCGCCGGCGCGGACACCACGCCGACCACCGGGCGGAAGACCCCGTCGGCGCCCTCGGCCATCAGGGAGATCAGGGTCGCCCAGACGGGGACCCCGCGCACGTAGTTCTTCGTACCGTCGATCGGGTCCACGACCCAGCGGCGCGGGCCGCTGCCCTTCAGGCCGTACTCCTCGCCCAGGACGGCGTCGTCGGGGCGCGCGGCCTCGATGCCCGCGCGGATGATCTCCTCGGCGGCCTTGTCGGCCTCGCTCACCGGGGTCATGTCCGGCTTCGTCTCGACCTTCAGGTCGAGGGCGCGGAACCGCTCCATCGTGGCGGCGTCCGCCGCGTCGGCGAGTTCGAGGGCAAGGCGCAGGTCATCGTCATACTCGGGCATGCCCGAACAGTATCGAGACTCCAGGACCCCGACCAACGACGTCCACAGTGCGGCCGGGAGGCGCCCTTGACAGGATCTGTCGCCCCGTCAACTCTGGCGGGGAGCCAATCGGGGAGGCGTGACGATGCCGGCAGCCCGGGAGTCCTTGCTGGAGGCGGCGGGAGCGGCGCTCTCGGCGCGCCCCTGGCCTGCCGTGCGGATGGTCGAGGTGGCGGCTGCCGCCGGGGTGTCCCGGCAGACCCTCTACAACGAGTTCGGCGGCAAGGCGGGCCTGGGCCGCGCCCTGGTCCAGCGCGAGGCCGAACGCTACCTGGAAGGCGTCGACCGGGCCCTGTCCGTCCCGGCGCAGGCCGCCGAGCGCCTCGCCGCGGTCGCCGAGTGGACCGTACGGGCGGCCCGCGCCCACCCCCTCGTACGGGCCCTGCTCACCGGGTTCTGGGACGCGGCCCTGCCCGCCGCGGGCGTCCGGGCGCCCGGACCGGGCGAGCTGGCCCGCGCCGTGCGCGACCGGGCGGCCGCCGCACTGCCGCCCGGGGAAGGCGTACAGCGCTGCGAGCTCGCCGTACGGCTCGCCCTGTCCTACGTGGTCGCCCCGGGCGAGGAGCCGGGGGCGGGAGAGCTGCTCCGGCTGCTCAGTGGGCAGACCCGGACAGCTGGAGCCCGATGACCCCGAGGATCACCAGGGAGATCGAGACGAGCTTCAGGGTGGAGACCAGGTCCCCCAGGAAGACCATGCCGTAGATCGCCGTCCCGGCCGCACCGATGCCGGTCCACACCGCGTAGGCCGGGCCCACGTCCAGCTTCTTGAGGGCCAGCGTCAGCAGCCCGAAGCTGCCGAGCGCGAAGCACGCGAAGGCGACGGTGGGCCACAGCCGGGTGAAACCGTGGGACAGCTTCAGGCAGACCGCGAAACCGGTCTCCAGGAATCCCGCGACCACGACGAGCAGCCACGCCATGTCGAATGCCTCCCCGCGTCACGTGACCACGCGTCACTTGGTGCGATTGTGCAGTTATCCAGGCATGACCTTCGACGAACACGAGTAAACCCCGCCCGGCCGCCTGAAGGCCCGACCGCCCGAAGGCCGGACCGCGCGAAGATTCAGTCGCCTTCGCGGCGCTCGCGGGTCTCCAGCAGCCGCCGCAGCGAATACAGCCGCGCCGGATCCGCGTGGCCGTCCTCCGCCCACTTGTCGAGCGCACAGTCCGGCTCGTCGTGGCTGCACGCCCGCGGGCACCCCTCCGTACCCGGCACCAGGTCCGGGAAGGCCAGGATCACCCGGGACGGGTCCACGTGGTGCAGGCCGAAGGAGCGCACGCCCGGGGTGTCGATGACCCAGCCGTCCATCCCGGGCAGCGGCAGCGCCAGCGCCGAGGTGGTGGTGTGCCGGCCGCGGCCGGTGACCGCGTTGACCACGCCGGTCGCCCGCTTGCGGTCCGGCGCCACCAGGGAGTTGACCAGGGTGGTCTTGCCGACACCCGAGTGGCCGACGAAGGCGGTGATCCGGCCCTCCAGGCGCTCGCGCACCTTGTCGGCCGCGTCGCCCGTCGCGAGCTCCTCGCGGTTGGTCACGACGTAGTTCACGCCGAGCGTCGAGTAGATCTCCAGGATCTTGTCCGCGGAGGTCAGGTCGGACTTGGTGAGCACCAGAAGCGGCTCCAGGCCGGCGTCGTACGCCGCGACCAGGCAGCGGTCGATCATCCGGGGCCGCGGCTCGGGGTCGGCCAGGGCCGTGACGATGGCCAGCTGGTCCGCGTTGGCCACGACCACCCGCTCGTACGGGTCGTCGTCGTCGGCGGTGCGGCGCAGGACGGACTTGCGCTCCTCGATCCGCACGATCCGGGCGAGGGTGTCCTTCTTGCCGGACAGGTCCCCGACGATCCAGACCCGGTCGCCGACCACCGCCGCCTTGCGGCCCAGCTCCCTGGACTTCATCGCGTGGACGGTGCGGTCCTCGACCAGGCAGGTCAGCCGCCCCCGGTCGACGGTGAGGACGAAGCCCTCGGAGGCGTCCTCGTGCTTGGGCCGGATGCTGGTCCGGGGCCGGTTGCCCTTGGGGTTGGGGCGCTGCCGGATGTCGTCCTCGTCGGTGTGCTTGCCGTACCTGCGCATGACGGCCCTACGCTCCCGCTCCCGTGAGCATGTCTGTCCACATCTTCGGGAAGTCCGGCAGGGTCTTCGCGGTCGTCGCCACGTTCTCGATCCGCACGCCCTTCACGGCCAGGCCGATCACCGCGCCCGCCGTGGCCATGCGGTGGTCGTCGTACGTGTGGAAGGTGCCGCCGTGCAGCGGGCGCGGGCGGATGTGCAGGCCGTCCGCGGTCTCGGTGACATCGCCGCCGAGGCCGTTGATCTCGGCGGTCAGCGCGGCCAGCCGGTCCGTCTCGTGCAGCCGCAGGTGCGCCACCCCGCGCAGGGTGGACGGGGAGTCGGCCAGCGCCGCGACCGCCGCGATGCCCGGGGTGAGCTCGCCGACCTCGCTCAGGTCGGCGTCGATGCCGGTGATCCGGCCGGTGCCGGTGAAGACCAGGCCCGCGTCGGTCAGCTCGCAGGAGCCGCCCATCGCGGTGAAGATCTCCCGAAGCATGTCACCGGGCTGGGTGGTGTGCTCGGGCCAGTCGGGGATGGTGACCGTGCCACCGGTGATCATGGCGGCGGCCAGGAAGGGCTGCGCGTTCGAGAGGTCCGGCTCCACGACCAGGTCCCGGCCGAGCAGTGCGCTGGGAGCGACCCGCCAGACGTTCTTCTCGCCGCCCGACTCCGGAGTGTCCACCTGCGCACCCGCCATGCGCAGCATGTCCACCGTCATCCGGATGTGCGGCATCGACGGCAGGGTGGCGCCCGTGTGCCGGACCTCGATGCCCTGGTTGAAGCGCGGGGCGGAGAGCAGCAGCGCGGAGACGAACTGCGAGGAGTTGCTGGCATCGATCTCGACCGTGCCGCCCTCCAGGGCCCCGCCGCCCTGGACGGTCATGGGCAGCGCGCCCCGGCCGTCGTCGTCGATGCGGGCGCCGAGCGTCCGCAGGGCGGTGATGACCTGGCCGAGCGGGCGCTCGTAGGAACGCCGGTCGCCGTCGAAGCGGATGTCGCCGTCCGCGAGGGTCGCGACCGGCGGCAGGAAGCGCATGACCGTGCCCGCGTTGCCGACGTCCACGGTGGTCGGGCCGTGCAGGGCCGCCGGGATGATCCGCCAGGCCTCCCCGCCCGCGCCGTCACCGGCGGAGCTGGAGGAGACGGTCTCCTCGATGCCGACGCCCAGCGCGCGCAGGGCGTCCGCCATCAGCTGGGAGTCGCGCGAGCGCAGCGGGCGGCGTACCCAGCCCGGCTCGGCGGCGATCGCGGCGAGCACGAGGGCCCGATTGGTGACCGATTTGGACCCAGGCACGGTGACGGTGGCGTGGACGGCCCCGTCCGCGAGCGGAGCGGGCCAGAGGGCGTGGAGCGCGGGGGTCTCGGTCATGGCCCCCACTTTAGTGGCTTCCCCTGACCCCGGATCTTGATCGCTGCGCCGTCTCAGAGGTCGAGAAGCCAACGCCCGCCGCCCACCAGCGAGCACAGCGCGACGATGTGGAACAAGAGCAGCCACACCACCGGGTGCACGTGGGTGAGCCGGCCGAGCTGGTCGGCGTCGGAATCCGGCGCCCCGCCGTGCCGGCGCTTGGCCCCGAGCTCGAAGACCGGCCGGACCCCGCCCAGGAGCAGGAACCACACCACCCCGTACGCGAAGACGGCCTGTACGTCGGCCGGCGTCAGCCAGGAGACCAGGACGAACAGCGCGCCCGTCAGGACCACCGTCAGGGCCCCGTACACGTTCCGGATCATCACCAGCATCGCCACCAGCAGGGCGGTCGCCGCCCACAGCAGCAGGGTGATCCGGTGAGCCGACAGCAGCACCGCCCCGCCGAGCCCGAGCAGCGAGGGCGCCGTGTATCCGGCGGCGGCGGTCAGGATCATCCCGAGCCCGGTCGGCTTGCCCCGGCTGACGGTGACGCCGCTGGTGTCGGAGTGCAGCCGTATCCCGTCGAGCCGCCTCCCGGTCAGCAGCGCCAGCAGGCCGTGCCCGCCCTCGTGCGCGATGGTGATCGCGTTGCGCGACAGCCGCCACAGCGGGCGGGGGCCGACGGCGGCCAGCGCGGCGAGCCCGGTCGCGATCACCAGCCACCGGTCGGGCGCTGCCTGTATACCCGTCAGCCGGTCCCACAGACCGGACGCGGTGCTGCTGTCCATAAGGTGGCGGACTCCTTGCGGTGGTGGGCTGGTGACGTGGCAGTGTGGCACGCATGTGCGGAAGGTATGCGGCGAGTCGCAAGCCCGAGGATCTGGTGGAGGTCTTCGGCATCGAGAAGTGGGAGCCGGAGGAGGCGCTGGCCCCGGACTGGAACGTGGCGCCGACGAAGGAGGTCCACGTCGTCCTCGACCGTCCCCTGAAAGACGCTCCGGACCCGCGTCCGGTTCGCCAGCTGCGCGTCCTGAGGTGGGGGCTCGTGCCTTCCTGGGCCCAGAACCCCGAGGGCGCCGCCCGGATGATCAACGCCCGGGCCGAGACCGTGGCCGAGAAGCCCTCCTTCCGCCGCCCCTTCGCGCAGCGCCGCTGCATCATCCCCGCCGACGGCTACTACGAGTGGGTCACCGCCCACGACGAGCGGCAGCTGGAGGTGGAGGGGAAGAAGAAGCGGGCCCGCAAGCAGCCCTATTTCGTGCTCCCGTCCGACGGCTCGGTCTTCGCCATGGCCGGGATATACGAGTTCTGGCGCGACCGGACCGTGCCCGACGCGGATCCCCGCGCCTGGTGGGCCACCTGCTCGGTGATCACCACCGAGGCCGAGACCGGGCCGCTGGGCGTGGCCCCTGCCGAGGGCCCGCGCTCGCTGTCCGACATCCACCCGCGGATGCCCCTGATGCTGACCCCGGACCGCTGGGACGCCTGGCTGGCCCCCGCGAACACCGACACGGAGGGCTCCCTGCGGGACCTGCTGGCGCCGCCGCCGGGCGGGCTGATGCGGGCCTACCCGGTGTCGACCGCCGCGAGCAACGTACGGAACAACGGGCCGGAGCTGCTGGAGGAGCTGGCCGCGCCGGAGGAGGGAACGCTCTTCTAGCGCGGGCACCATGGGGGCATGACCACGCGTACCGAGAGTGTCGACACGCCGGCGGGCGAGGCCCGTATCACCTGGCACACCGCCCGCCAGGCGAGGCTCGTCCTGGCCGTGAGCCACGGCGCGGGCGGCGGCATCGAGGCCCGGGACCTCCAGGCGCTGGCCGCCGCCCTGCCGGCGCGGGGGATCACCGTGGCCCTCGTCGAACAGCCGTGGCGGGTCGCCGGGAAGAAGGTCGCCGCCGCCCCCAAGGTGCTGGACGAGGGCTGGCGCGCGCTGTGGCCCGCGCTCGCGAAGCCCGGGCTGCCGGTCGTCGCGGGAGGGCGCAGCGCCGGGGCCCGGGTGGCCTGCCGGACCGCCGCCGGGCTGGGCGCGGCCGGGGTGCTGGCGCTGGCGTTCCCGCTGCACCCGCCGGGCAAGCCGGAGAAGTCCCGCGCCGAGGAGCTGCTCGGCGCCGGGCGGCCCACCCTGGTGGTCCAAGGCGGCCGGGATCCCTTCGGGCGCCCGGAGGAGTTCCCGCGGGGCCCGCACACGCTGGTGGAGGTCCCGTACGGCGACCACGGCTTCGCGGTGCCGAAGAAGGCCGGGCTCACCCAGGACGAGGCCCTCGCGGTGATCACCGAGTCGGTGGGGGAGTGGCTCGCGGGGCTCCCCGTATGACCATGGCGGGGGCGCGGAGAGGACGCGACGGGGGCGCGGAGAGGACGCGACGGGGGCGCGGAGAGGACGCGACGGGGGCGCGACAGGGGCGCGACCTGACGGATTCCGGCGGCGCCGGCGGGTGATGGCACTCACTTCGGCCACTGCGACCCAGCGCAGGCCGAAAACCCCCCCCCGGTCCTGGGGGAATGCGCCGCACGGCCCTTCTGTTGTCCCGGATGTCGGTACGCACCGGAATTCGTCGGAGGAGAGGGAGCGCATGACCCAGGTCATCAGCCACAACCGTCCGCAGGCCGCTGACCTGGACTGGACGGTGCTGCCCGGGCCCAGGCGCGGCTCGCTTCGGGCGGCGGAGGGCCGGGATGGTCGACTATTCTCCGATTCGAGCGGATCCGCTTTCGGAGCCGCCACGCAGTCGGAGGAGGTGGGTCCTGTCGCTGGGACCGACGAAGGCCACGCGGAGGAGACGACCCCCGAGCGCAATGCGCGTTTCGAGCGGGACGCCCTCGGCTACCTCGACCAGATGTACTCGGCCGCGCTGCGCATGACGCGCAATCCGGCCGACGCCGAGGACCTGGTCCAGGAGACGTACGCGAAGGCATACGCGTCCTTCCACCAGTTCCGCGAGGGCACCAACCTCAAGGCGTGGCTGTACCGCATCCTGACCAACACCTTCATCAACTCCTACCGCAAGAAGCAGCGCGAGCCCCAGCGCAGTGCGGCGGAGGAGATCGAGGACTGGCAGCTGGCGCGCGCCGAGTCGCACATGTCGACCGGACTGCGCTCCGCCGAGTCGCAGGCGCTCGACCACCTGCCCGATTCCGATGTGAAGGAAGCTCTCCAGGCCATTCCGGAGGAGTTCCGCATCGCGGTTTACCTTGCCGACGTAGAGGGGTTTGCGTACAAGGAGATCGCGGACATCATGGGTACACCCATCGGTACGGTCATGTCGCGACTGCACCGTGGCCGCCGTCAACTCCGCGGAATGCTGGAGGACTATGCCCGTGAGCGCGGGCTGGTGCCCGCCGGCGCGGGAGAGTCGAACGACCGGAAAGGCTCGGGCTCATGAGTTGCGGAGAGCCGCACGAGACGGACTGCTCTGAGGTCCTGGACCACCTTTATGAGTTCCTCGACCATGAGATGCCCGACAGCGACTGCACGAAGTTCGAGACACATTTCGGCGAGTGCAGCCCCTGTCTGGAGAAGTACGGCCTGGAGCAGGCCGTGAAGAAGCTCGTGAAGCGCTGCTGCGGGTCGGACGACGTGCCGACGGATCTGCGCTCGAAGGTGATGGGCCGGATCGAGCTGATCCGGTCGGGGCAGGCCGTGCCCGACCACGACATCACCGCGGAGAACACCGCCGCCGGCTGACGGCCGGCGGAAGTCTGAACCACCGCCCCCGGACGGGCCCTTCGTTCACTCGAAGGTGCTAATCCGGGGGCGTCCGCATGGCGCAATGTGAAAATGTGGCCCACTTCGCTCGGGCCCCCACTTATTCTCCCCCTTCGGTGCTGGTTTGATTCGGTACCCGGCTGAAACGGCACAGGGGAGGAGGGCGCCATGCGGGTACTTCCGCCGGGCGCGCGCGCCTGCATCCTCTGCGCCGTCCTCGCGGCCCTCGCGTGCGTCGCGCCGGCCCTCACGGATTCCGGTACGCGCTGGGGGGCCGTCGCCCTGCTGGCCGCGCTCTACCTCGGCTGTGAGCTGGTGAAGGTCTTCCCGCTGCCGGCCGGCCGGGTGCCCGAGGGCATCGGCTCCTTCTTCCCGGTGGTGCTGGCCGCCGTCTTCCTGCTGCCGCCCGAGGCGGCCGCGCTCGTGGCGCTGCCCGGGGGGCTGGCGGGGACCGTGGTCCAGCGGCCCGCCTGGGTGCGCCGGGTGTGGCACGCGGCGCAGCAGTCGATAGCCGCCTGGGCCGCGGGGCAGACCTACCGGCTGCTGCGGGGCCCGGCCGCACTGGGCTCACCCGGAGGATCCGGACCTCCCGACCCGGGAGATCCGGCTGTCTGGGTGGCCGACTTCCCGTACGTGATGGTCCCCGCGGCGGCCGCGGCCGTCGCCTTCTGCCTGGTGCTCACCGCCCTCGACGGGGGCATCCTGGCCGCCGCCGAACGCCGGCCCGCCGCCACCGCCTGGCGCGGACTGCTCACCCGGTCCCTCGCCCCGCACTGCGTGCACGGCCTCGCCGGCCTGATGATGGCGGTCATGTGGCGCAGCCCGTACGGACTTCCGGCCGCCCTGCTCGTCCTGCTGCCGATGTACATCTCCTGCTGGGTCTTCGCCCAGTACCACCGCGAGCGCGCCGCCCACCGGGCCACCATCCGCGCCCTCGTCCAGGCCGTCGACATCAAGGACCGCTACACGCGGGGCCACAGCGAACGGGTCGGCCAGGCCTCCGCGATGATCGCCCGCGAGCTGGGCATGGCCGAGGACCGCCTCGAAGTCGTCCGCATCGCCGGGATCCTGCACGACGTCGGCAAACTCGGCGTCCCGACCCGGCTGCTGCGCAAGGACGGGCCGCTCACCCCCGAGGAGCGCCGGATCATCGAGCTGCATCCCGAGTACGGGCACGAGATGGTGCGCGGCATCGGCTTCCTGGGGGAGGCCCGGTCCGCGATCCTGCACCACCACGAGCGGGTCGACGGCTCCGGCTACCCGTACGGGCTGACCGGCGACCAGATCCCGGTGCCGGCCCGGGTGGTGGCGGTGGCCGACGCCTTCGACGCGATGACCTCGACCCGCTCGTACAGCCGGGCCCGGCCGGTGGCGGTGGCCCTGGCGGAGCTGGAGCGGTGCGCGGGGGCGCAGTTCGACCCCGCGATGGTGGGGGCGCTGGCGGGGGCCATCGGACGGCACGGCTGGCACCCGGTGGTCACCTCGGACGAGGACCTCCAGGTGATCACCGGCTCCGCTCCCGCCGGTGCCGGTGCCGGTGCCGGTGCCGGCCCCGCTCCCGCTCGGGGCGGGCCTGGTGCTCCGCCGCTGCCCGCCCTGCCGGGGCAGGGCTCCCGGCCGTCCGCCGACGAGCCCCGGGCCGTCGCCCAGGGCGCGGTACGCCTGGCAGGGGGCCCCGCCGGGAGTACGGAGGCCGCCGCCCCAGGCGAAAGGGTTCGCCCCGGCGGGGACGGCGGCG
>NZ_JAGGOZ010000023.1 GCF_018614075.1 Streptomyces sp. ISL-94
GTCGACGGCGCGCGCGGGAGCCCAGGCCGCCGGCGGTTGGCGGTCGAGCGGGCAGCCCCCGGCGGGCCGGCGCTCCTGCCCGCCGCCCGTTTCCGCGTGCCCGTGCCCGTACCCGTGCCCGTGCCCGTGCCCGTGCCCGTGCCCGTGCCCGTACCCGTACCCGTACCCGTACCCGTACCCGTACCCGTACCCGTACCCGTACCCGTACCCGTACCCGTACCCGTACCCGTGCCCGTACCCGTGCCCGTACCCGTGCCCGTACCCGTGCCCGTACCCGTACCCTGGCCTGCCGCGTGCTCGGCCTGGCGTGCTCACCGAGCCGCCGCTGCAGCCCCGGCGCCGGCTGAGGCGAGCGCGTCCGCGGGGTTCGAACGACGGCGGATGACCATCGCCATCAGGGCCGCCATCGCGCACAGGCCGCCGGACGCGTACCAGACCAGGTCGTACGAGCCGAAGGCGTCCCGCGCCAGGCCGCCGAGGAAGGCCACCACCGCCGCGCCGACCTGGTGCGAGGCCAGCACCCAGCCGAAGACGATCGCGCCGTCCTCCCCGTACTGCTCGCGGCACAGCGCGATCGTCGGCGGGACGGTCGCGACCCAGTCCAGGCCGTAGAAGATGATGAAGAAGATCAGCGGCGGCTGCACCGAGGGCGCCAGCAGCATCGGCAGGAAGAGCAGCGAGATCCCGCGCAGCGCGTAGTACACCGCGAGCAGGCGCCGGGCGTCGAAGCGGTCCGTGAACCAGCCCGAGGCGATCGTGCCGACCACGTCGAACACGCCGATCACCGCGAGCAGACCCGCGGCCGCCGTCACCGGCATGCCGTGGTCGTGGGCGGCCGGCACGAAGTGGGTCCGGACCAGACCGTTGGTCGAGGCCCCGCAGATCGCGAACGTGCCCGCCAGCAGCCAGAACGGTCCGGTCCGGGCCGCCTTGAACAGCACGGTGACGGCCCTGCGCGCCGCGCCCGGGACCGGCGCGGGCTTGGGCGCGTAGGTGCCCCCGTACGGGGCGAGGCCCACGTCCGCGGGGTGGTCGCGCAGGAGCAGCCACACGAAGGGGACCACGGCCAGGGCCGCAAGCGACACGGTGATCGACGCCGGCCGCCAGCCGTGGTGTTCCACCAGCCAGGACAGCAGCGGCAGGAAGATCAGCTGCCCGGAGGCACCCGCGGCGGTCAGGATGCCCGTGACCAGCCCGCGCCGGGCGGTGAACCAGCGGTTGGTCACCGTCGCCGCGAAGGCCAGCGCCATCGAGCCGCTGCCCAGGCCGACCAGCACGCCCCAGAACAGCACCAGCTGCCAGGAGGCGGTCATCCACACCGTGGCCGCCGAACCGCCGGCGATGACGGTGAGGGCCACCGCGACGACCTTGCGGATGCCGAAGCGGTCCATCAGGGCGGCGGCGAAGGGCGCGGTGAGCCCGTAGAGCGCGAGATTGACGGAGACCGCGAAGCCGATCGTGCCGCGCGACCAGTCGAATTCCCCGTGCAGCGGCTCGATGAGCACTCCGGGGAGGGAGGCGAAGGCGGCGGAGCCGATGATCGTCACGAAGCCGACGGCCGCGGCGAACCACGCGCGGTGGATACGTCCGGCCTGGCGGGGGGCGCGCGGGGCGGCGTGGGAGGTGGGTGCTGTCTGCGTCACGCCGACAGCTTCCGGCCTGCGGGGGCGCGTACGACAGTGGCCTGACTGTCACGCTTCGATATGATCGGGCCATGCATGCGCAACCGCAGGAGCCGCAAGAGCCGCAGGAACTGCAGGAGCCGCCGCGCGGCCGGAGGCCGCACCGGGTCGTCGTCCTCGCCCTCGCCGGACTGCTCCCCTTCGAACTCGGCATCCCGCACCGGATCTTCGGCCGTGCCAAGGATCCGGCCGGGCGGTCGCTGTACGAGATCCTCACCTGCGGGCTGGCCCCCGGGCCGGTGCCCACGGACGCCGACTTCGCGGTCCAGGTCGAGCACGGGCCCGAACTGCTCGCCGCGGCGGACACCGTGGTGGTGCCCGCCTCCTACGAGCTGGGCCCGGCCTACGAGCAGGGCCGGCTGACCGGCGAACTCGCCGCGGCCCTCGCGCACATCCGGCCCGGCACCCGGCTCGTGTCCATCTGCACGGGCGGCTACGTGCTGGCCGCCGCCGGGTACCTGGACGGGCGCCGGGCCACCACCCACTGGGCCTCCGCCGAGCACTTCCAGGCGCTGTTCCCGGCCGTACGGGTCGACGCGGGCGTGCTCTACACCGACGACGGGGACGTGCTGACCTCTGCCGGTGTCGCCGCCGGCATCGACCTGTGCCTGCACATCGTGCGCCGCGACCACGGCGCGGCCGTCGCCAACGAAGTGGCCCGGCGGACCGTCGTACCGCCGCACCGGGACGGCGGGCAGGCGCAGTTCATCGCCCGCCCAGTGCCGCAGCCGCAGCTCGCCAGCACCACGGCGGCCCGCGCCTGGGTGCTGGACCGGCTGCACGAACCGCTGCGCCTGAGCGACCTGGCGCGCCAGGAAGCCATGTCGGTACGGACCTTCACGCGCCGGTTCCGGGAGGAGTCGGGCGTCAGTCCGGGCGAGTGGATCACCGGTCAGCGCGTGGAGCGGGCCCGGCAGTTGCTGGAGCAGACGGATCTGCCGATGGAGCAGGTGGCGCGGGAGACCGGCTTCGGGACGGCCCAGTCGCTGCGCAAGCACGTGCAGGCGGCGCTGGGCGTCAGCCCGACCGCCTACCGCCGCACCTTCAGGGCAACGTCGGGAACCCTGCCATCTTCTGATGGGCCATCAGCCAAGGTCGGATCCGTGCATTGACTTCTCCCGCCGCCCGCTCGTGAATGGCCCCCTGTCGGCGGGACGGAACCCAGGGGGCGGGCAGTGCGAACACGGGCGCGCAGCAGGAGATGGTCGGCAGCCGTCGGCACGGCGGTGCTCGCGGCCGCGACCGGGGGCGCGCTGGGCGCACCGGCGGCCGCCGACGGGGCCGTGCCGCCTGCCGGGCCCCCCGGCCACGTACAGGGCCAGGTCACCTTCCCGACGCACTGCCTGCCGCCCCAGGAGGCCGGGCTCCCGCCCGCCGACGGCCCGACCACCGCCCGGATCACCGTCGACGACCCGGCCCCGCAGATCGGCGACACCGCCACCGTGACCTACCAGGTGGCTGCCACCCCCGCCGTGAGCCCCGTCGGCGGCGACCTCCCCGCCGACGTGCTGACCCCGACCGGGCGCGTCCTGCTCGCGGGCGCCCAGAAGGGCGAGGTCACCGTCGCCGGCGCCCGGCGCAACGATCCCGTCCCGCCGGGCGCGGCCCTCCCGGCCGTCACCATGACCGGCACCTTCACCGTCACCGCACCCGGCGGGATCACCCTGGCCCCCGGCGGTTACACCCTGCACACCAGCCACCTGCTCGACCTGGACACCACCTGCGCGGCCACCGGGACCCCCGTCTCCGAGCGCCTCACCGCGATCCCGCTGCCCACGGCCAACCTGCGCAGCGTCGCGCTCGCGGCGGCGTACGGGAAACCGGGCGCCAAGGTCAAGGTCACCGCCGCCGGATTCACCCCGGGCGCCACGGTGACGGTGGCGGGCCGGGCGGGTGCCGCCGAGACCGCCGACCGGGTGGCCGCCACGGCGGACCCGCTGGGCGTGGTCCTGGCGGAGCTGCCGGTCACCGACAAGGCCACCAGCGCGGTGGTCGCGTACGAGGGTCCGGCCTGGTCGGCGGGACAGGGCTCGGGCCCGGCCGCGTACACGGTCATCGGCCCCGCGCCGCTGCCGCCGGGCACGCAGAAGGTCAAGGCCACCGTCGAGCCGGGCGCGCTGGGCATGACGCAGACGGGCGGGGACATCGCGTTGGGGGCGGTCCCGTACGGCGACGGCGGCGCCGCCCCCGGCCGGATCGGCACCGTCACCGTCAAGGACGCGCGCGGCGGCCCGGCCGGCCGGCCCCTGCCCGGCGGCGGCCGCGAGCTCACCGGACTGCCCGCCGAGCTGCTGCCGGGCCAGGAAATCCGGCTCCGGACCGCCTGGGACGGCCCACTCGCCGCGGAATGGGCGGAGCTGACCGTACGCGCCCGGGCCGACGGAACCACAGCTCAGGGCAGTGCCGCCTACGCCGCGCACCCCCGGCTCGGGCCCCTTCTCACGGGCGGGACGGCCCTCGCGGCCGTGGCCTGGTCGGCGCTGGGAGTCGCATCGGGGAGAATGGCCCGTATGAGCGATCGTTCCCCCGAGTCCACCGCCCCGCACCGTGCGGGCTTCGCCTGCTTCGTCGGCCGCCCCAACGCGGGGAAGTCGACCCTCACCAACGCACTCGTGGGCACCAAGGTCGCGATCACCTCCAACCGGCCGCAGACCACCCGCCACACCGTCCGCGGCATCGTGCACCGCCCCGACGCCCAGCTCGTCCTCGTCGACACGCCCGGCCTCCACAAGCCGCGCACCCTGCTCGGCGAGCGCCTCAACGACGTCGTACGGAGCACCTGGGCCGAGGTCGACGTCATCGGCTTCTGCCTGCCGGCCGACCAGAAGCTCGGCCCCGGCGACAAGTTCATCGTCAAGGAGCTCGCGGGGATCAAGAAGACCCCCAAGATCGCCATCATCACCAAGACCGACCTCGTCGAGTCC
Source organism: Streptomyces sp. ISL-94 (assembly GCF_018614075.1). Lineage (GTDB taxonomy): Bacteria > Actinomycetota > Actinomycetes > Streptomycetales > Streptomycetaceae > Streptomyces. The sequence goes on from NZ_JAGGOZ010000023.1 coordinate 4,607, forward strand.
AAGGTGGTGGGCGAGCAGCTCATCGCCGTCCACCAGCTCGCCGAGGAGCTGGGCTTCGAGTGGGCCGAGATCGTCCCCGTCTCGGCGGTCGGCGACAGCCAGGTCCGGCTGCTGGCCGACCTGATCGCGCCGCTGCTGCCGGAGAGCCCGCCGCTGTACCCGGAAGGCGACCTCACCGACGAGCCCGAGATGGTCATGGTCGCGGAACTGATCCGCGAGGCCGCGCTGGAGGGCGTACGGGACGAGCTCCCGCACTCCATCGCCGTGGTCGTCGAGGAGATGATCCCGCGCGAGAACCGCCCGGCCGACCGGCCGCTGCTCGACATCCACGCCAACGTCTACATCGAGCGGCCGAGCCAGAAGGGCATCATCATCGGCCCGAAGGGCGCCCGTCTGAAGGAGGTCGGGATGAAGTCGCGCAAGCACATCGAGGCGCTGCTCGGGACGCCCGTCTTCCTCGACCTGCATGTGAAGGTCGCCAAGGACTGGCAGCGGGACCCCAAGCAGCTCCGCAAGCTTGGCTTCTGATCCACTGGCCCTTGGCCCGCCGGACTCCGTCCGGCGGGCCCGCACCGGCGCCGGGCCGCCGGCACGGCCGCCCACCCCGCCGGGCAACCTTCTTAACCGTTCGGGCAAACCCCCGGCCCGCAGGCCGGCCGGTCAGGCCCCCGGCTGCGCCGGCGGCTCCGCGATCAGGGCCGTCGCCACGCGGCGGAATCCGGCGCGGGCGTAGACGCGGGCCACGTCCTCGTCGCCCGCCGAGAGGAAGACGGTACGGGCGCCGCGCGTGAGGGCGTCGGCGACCAGGGCCCCCGTGACCCCGAGGGCCAAGCCCTGGCGGCGGGCCGACGGGAGGGTGCCCACCGCCACCACCTCGGCGACGTCACCGACCGGGTTGTACTGGCCCGAGCACAGCACCAGGCCGTCGCGTACGGCGGCCGCCATGCCGGTACGGCCTGACGCGAGCATCCCGGACACCCTGGCCCTGCCCTCCTCCGCCGACGGCTCGGCCATCGCCGCCGCCAGCTCCGCCGGGCCGGCCTCGCCCAGCGCCGTCCCCGGGGCGGCGAAGGCCAGCGCCGGGACCGTGACCGCCGCCGTCAGCAGCGGGTCGTCCGCGCCGAGGAGGCGTATCTCCGGATGCGCGGGGAGCCGTACCGCGGCGGTGTCCAGCACCATCAGCGGATGCGCGTGGACGTAGAGTCCCGCCGCCTCCACCGCGGCCCGCAGGGAGGGGCTGTTTTCGGCCACCCACTCGAAGGCCTCGGGCACCTTCAGCTCCCGCTGCCGGGCCAGTACCCGGCGCACATCGGCCGCGGTCGCCGCCGGGCCGCCGAGCGCGGGCCGCGCGTAGTACGGCCACCCGGCGCCCTCCTGGACGAACAGGGTCAGCGGGCCGAAATCCTCGGCCCGCGCCCCGCCCACCCGCGGCACCGTGTCGTAGTACCGCTCCAGCTCGGACAGCGTCGAATCGATCATGTGGTCGGTCATCCGGTCATCCGGTCATCCAAGCAAAGCGGCGCCGCCGGGGCACCTGCGTTTACGCGCCCTGCTTCAGGGAGAACCCCTGCTCACGCCCCCTCTTTCAGAATGCGCGAGATGAGGGACCGCTGCGCCTCCGACAGGTTCGGCTCCTGGCAGGCCACCGTCCGCCCGTCCACCGTGATCCGGTACGAGAACCCGTCCCGCACCCGGTCCGCCGGAGGTCCCGGCGGACCGGGCCGCAGCGCCAGCTGGGCCAGGGCCTGCCACTCGGCCTCGTCCGGCCGGCCCGAGGTGTCCACCTCGGCCCGGCGCTCGATGCCCGCGAAGCCGCCCGTCCGTACCACCTGAATCCGCATGCGTCCCCTTTACCCCGCCAGCGGGACGCCCACCGCCGACCACGCCTTCTGGAGGGCCAGGTGTTCCGGGCCCCCGTCCCCGTAGCGGGCCACGGCGGCCGCCGTCGACAGCCGGGCGAAGTCGGCGAAGCCGGCGTTGGAGGCCAGCTGCCCGCCCGTCAGGGTGTCGTACCAGATCTGCCCGGCCCGCTCCCAGGCCTTGCCGCCCAGCTCGGTCGCCACCACGTAGAAGGCGTGGTTCGGGATGCCGGAGTTGATGTGCACCCCGCCGTTGTCGCGCTGGGTCTCCACGTAGTCGTCCATGGTCCCCGGCTGGGGGTCCTTGCCGAGTTCGTCGTCGTCGTACGCCGTCCCCGGCGCCTTCATCGACCGCAGCGCGACCCCGCTGACGTTGGGCCCCAGCAGTCCGGCCCCGATCAGCCAGTCGGCCTGGTCCGCCGTCTGCTCCAGCGAGTACTGCTTGATCAGCGAGCCGAAGACGTCCGACATCGACTCGTTCAGGGCGCCCGACTGCCCGTGGTAGTTCAGGTTCGCCGTGTACTGCGTGACCCCGTGGGTCAGCTCGTGCCCGATGACGTCCACCGACACCGTGAAGTCGAGGAAGAGGTCCCCGTCCCCGTCGCCGAAGACCATCTGCTGCCCGTCCCAGAAGGCGTTGTTGTAGTCCTCGCTGTAGTGGACGCTCGCGTCCAGCGCGAGCCCGGCACCGTCGATCGACCGCCGCCCGAAGCCCTTCAGGAACAGCTCGTACGTGGCCCCGAGCCCGGCGTACGCGCGGTTGACGGTGGCGTCCTTGCTCAGCGCGTCACCCTCGCCGCGCACCTTCTTCCCGGGCAGCCGGGTGCGGTGCTGGGCGTCGTAGACCGTCCGGCGCGGATCGTCGGAGGCCTCGGGGGCGGGCGCCCCCGGGGTGGCCGCGACGCCCCGGACGGCGGTGACCCGGCGCCGGGTGCGCAGGAGGGAGTCGCGTTCGAGGGTGCGCTGGGCGAGATCGGCGCGCCGTGAGTCGCCGGAGAGGGCGGCCTTGTCGAGCAGGTGCGGCGGCACGACGGTGCAGAAGACGGGGTGACGGTGGCTGTGGGAGGCGTCCATGCCCGGCAATGTGGCAGTGGGTCATGCCCGTGTCACTAGCTGCGACCATGATTCATTCGCTTGTCTGAAAGCGCGGCGCCGCGTTGACGGATCGGCCGAACCTTTCCGGAGCGAGGAGGCTTAGCTCACATTTGGTGTAAATCGGACAGGACGGTCTTGCATACTGAACAGGTCCTCGCCTTACGGCGTGGCTCGGCTAGGCTCGGTCCATCATGCGTTTCGGGCTGCTTCTCCTTAGCTGCCGCGGCGAGGGTCTGTAGTCGTAAGGCCGACCCCCTCCCCGCGGAGTTTGGTGTTGCGGTTTTACGACCGCCGTCGGCCGTCCCAGCGAACTACCGCGGACACGCGAGGAGCCCAACGCCATGAGTCAGCACACTTTTGTCGGTCGCCCCACGCCCATCACCAACGCGACCCACACCCAGAAGCCCTCCGGGATGCCGATCCACAAGTACGGCCAGTACGAGCAGGTGGACATCCCGGACCGCACCTGGCCGGACGCCCGCGTCACCAAGGCCCCCCGCTGGCTCTCGACCGACCTGCGCGACGGCAACCAGTCGCTGATCGACCCGATGACCCCCGCCCGCAAGCGCGAGATGTTCGACCTGCTGGTGCGCATGGGCTACAAGGAGATCGAGGTCGGCTTCCCGTCCTCCGGTGAGACCGACTTCGCCTTCGTGCGCTCCATCATCGAAGAGGGCGCGATCCCGGACGACGTGACCATCTCCGTGCTGACCCAGGCCCGCGAGGACCTGATCGAGCGGACCGTCGAGTCGCTGGTCGGCGCCAAGCGCGCCACCGTGCACCTGTACAACGCGACCGCCCCGACCTTCCGCCGGGTCGTCTTCCGCGGCTCCAAGGAGCAGATCAAGCAGATCGCCGTCGACGGCACCCGCCTGGTCATGGAGTACGCCGAGAAGCTGCTGGGCCCGGAGACCACCTTCGGCTACCAGTACAGCCCGGAGATCTTCACCGACACCGAGCTGGACTTCGCCCTGGAGGTCTGCGAAGCCGTCTGCGACGTCTGGCAGCCGGCCGAGGGTCGCGAGATCATCCTGAACCTGCCCGCCACCGTGGAGCGCTCGACGCCGTCCACCCACGCGGACCGCTTCGAGTGGATGGCCCGCAACCTGACCCGCCGCGAGCACATCTGCATCTCCGTGCACCCGCACAACGACCGCGGCACCGCCGTCGCCGCCGCCGAGCTGGCCCTGATGGCCGGCGCCGACCGCATCGAGGGCTGCCTGTTCGGGCAGGGCGAGCGCACCGGCAACGTCGACCTGATCACGCTGGGCATGAACCTGTTCTCCCAGGGCATCGACCCGCAGATCGACTTCTCGCAGATCGACGAGATCCGCCGCACCAGCGAGTACTGCAACCAGATGGAGGTCCACCCGCGCCACCCCTACGCGGGCGACCTCGTCTACACCGCCTTCTCCGGCTCCCACCAGGACGCCATCAAGAAGGGTTTCGACGCCATGGAGGCCGACGCGGCCGCCCAGGGCAAGACGGTGGACGACATCGAGTGGGCGGTCCCGTACCTGCCGATCGACCCGAAGGACGTCGGCCGCTCCTACGAGGCGGTCATCCGGGTCAACTCGCAGTCCGGCAAGGGCGGCATCGCGTACGTCCTGAAGAACGACCACAAGCTGGACCTGCCGCGCCGCATGCAGATCGAGTTCTCCCGGATCATCCAGGCCAAGACCGACGCCGAGGGCGGCGAGGTCACGCCGAAGGCGATCTGGGACGTGTTCTGCGACGAGTACCTGCCCAACCCCGAGAATGCCGCGTCACGATGGGGGCGCATCCAGCTGCGTTCCGGCCAGACCAGCACCGACAAGGACGGCACCGACACGCTGACCGTCGAGGCGGTCGTGGACGGCGTGGACACGGTGCTGAACGGCACCGGCAACGGTCCGATCTCGGCCTTCTTCGACGCGCTGGCCGGCATCGGCGTCGACGCCCGCCTGCTGGACTACACCGAGCACACGATGAGCGAGGGCGCCTCCGCCGTGGCCGCCTCGTACATCGAGTGCGCGATCGACGGCCGGGTCCTGTGGGGCATCGGCATCGACGCCAACACCACCCGCGCCTCCCTGAAGGCGGTCATCTCCGCCGTCAACCGCGCGGGCCGCTGAGTCACCTGTGACGGAGCCCTGTCCCTCCTGCCGGAGGGGCGGGGCTCCGCCGTGTTCCGCGGGGCCGGGGCGGGGGCGCACTTCGGCCAAGTCCGGCCCTCGCCCGATGTTGTCTTGTCACACGACTGACGCATCCTCACCGATGTGGCTAACATCACGCCAACCCGGCGATGTTGCCGTGGGGGTCCCTCCCGTGCCCCCGAAGGGCCACGGGGGCGTTTACGGAGGTGCGACGTGCTGCCAGTTCGGGGTGGGGACGGCCGGAAGCTGACGGTCTGGGGCATCCGTACCACCTGGAGCACCGTGGGCGACGGGGAGTTCTTCTGCCCGGCCTGCGGTGGAGACCGCAACTACCGCCGGCGGACCGGGCGCCGCCGTTTCGCCGTGCTCGGCGTGCCGCTGCTGCCGCGCGGGAGCGCCGGGCCCGTGGTCGAGTGCCAGGCCTGCCGGGAGCGCTTCGCCACCGACGTCCTGGACCACCTCACCACCACCCGCTTCACCGCGATGCTGCGCGACGCCGTGCACACCGTGGCGCTGGCCGTACTCGCCGCGGGCGGGACGGCCTCGCGCAGTGCGCTGGAGGCCGCTGTGCACGCCGTACGGGCCGCGGGGTTCCAGGACTGCACCGAGGAGCAGCTGGAGTCCCTCGTGGAGGCGCTGTCCAGCGACGAGGGCCGGCTCGGGCTGTACGGCGTACCGGAGTGCTGCGGGGCCGCGCTGTCGATAGAGCTCCACGAGGCCCTGGAGCCGCTGGCTCCGCACCTGGCGGGTCCGGGCCGGGAGTCGCTCCTGCTCCAGGGGGCCCGTATCGCGCTCGCGGACGGTCCGTACATCCCGGCCGAGCGCGAGGTGCTCTGCACGGTCGGCGCGGCGCTGCGGATCGACGCGGACGACGTGGCCCGGCTGCTGTCGGCGGTGCGCGCGCCGTAGCGGAACCCCTTACCGGCGACGCCCGAGCCCTGTGGGGCTCGGGCGTTTCGCTGTGCCGGACGCCGGGTCCCGCTGAGCGGAGCGGATCCGTCCGAAAGTGGCCGGGTACGAGGTAACAATCCGGCCTCACGGGGCCTGTTCCGGGCTCTCGTGAACCTCCTGTGAACGCTGGAATCACGTAGTCCACACACCGTCAGTCCACCAGCCGGACGCCCGGAGCGCTTGCTTCGACTTCGCTGGTCCGAACGGTTGCGCAGCTTGTTTCCGCAGGTCAGACGAGGGGCGCTCCGCACACGCGCAGTCGGAGTAGCTGCTTGGGGGTGGCTCTGCGCTTACACCTCCAGGTGAGGTCGCGCCACTGGAGAAACCTACAGATCAGGCAGCCCTCGGAGTCAACAATTTGTAGCAGTTGACGATATCTGTGAGGCCTCCCACAGGCGTTCAATTCCGGTCACACGACAACACGAGGCCGATAACACAGCGCGGCTTCGATGCACATAAGCGTGAACGCACTGACAACCCCGGCGGATCAACGGGATAGCGACCCACTCCGGCCGGGGACAACCAGATCTCCTCTCAGTTACCTACCTCTTTGAAGGGCAAGGCAGAGATGGCACGTGTCGCCGCCCGGCTCTCCACCAGTGGAGACCAGAGCACGCACCCGGTCGACGAGGTGCTCCCCGTCCCCAAGCTCGCGCTGTACGGCTTCCAGCACGTACTCGCGTTCTACGCCGGCGCGGTGATCGTCCCGATCATCGTGGGCGGTGCCCTCGGCCTGACCACCGAGCAGCTGGTCTACCTGATCAACGCGGACCTGTTCACCTGCGGTATCGCCTCGATCATCCAGGCCTTCGGCATCGGCCGGATCGGTGCCCGCCTGCCCCTGATCCAGGGCGTCACCTTCACCGCGGTGTCCCCGATGATCGCCATAGGCCTCGGGGCGGGCGGCGGAACGGCGGGCCTGCTCGTCATCTACGGCGCGGTCATCACGGCCGGCATCGCCACCTTCGCCTTCGCCTGGCTGCCCCCCAAGGCCTTCCGTACGGTCATGAGGCTCTTCCCGCCGGTCGTCACCGGCACGGTGATCACCGTCCTCGGCATCGTGCTGGTCCCCGTCGGCCTCAACGACGCCGCGGGCGGCCTCGGCAGCCCCGACTTCGGCGACCCCAAGCACTTCGCCTACGCCGGCGGCACCATGCTCTTCATCCTCGTCCTGATGAAGCTCGGCAAGCCGTTCCTCTCCAGCATCTCCATCCTGCTCGGCCTGGTCGGCGGAACCGCCGTCGCCTTCCTGCTCGGCGACGCCAAGTTCGGCGACGTGAGCAACTCGGACTGGATCGGCATCACCACCCCGTTCCACTACGGAGCGCCGAAGTTCGCCTGGTTCCCGATCCTGCTGATGCTCATCGTCATGCTGATCACCATGGTCGAGACCACCGGTGACACGTACGCCGTCGGCGACATCGTCGGCAAGGAGATCGACAGCGAGACCGTGGCCCGCGCCCTGCGTGCCGACGGAGCCGCGACCGCCCTCGGCGGCGTCCTCAACTCCTTCCCCTACGTGGCCTTCGCCGAGAACGTCGGCCTGGTCCGCATGACCAAGGTCAAGAGCCGCTTCGTCGTGGTCGCCGCGGGCGTCTTCATGATCGTGCTCGGCCTGATCCCGAAGGCCGCCGCGATCGTCGCCGCGGTCCCCCACGGCGTGCTCGGCGGCGCCGCGACCGTGATGTTCGCCATGGTGGCCCTGGCCGGTATCCAGACCCTCGCCAAGGTCGACCTCAAGGAGGAGAAGAACGCGCTGGTCGTGGGTGTCTCCCTGGCCTTCGCGCTGCTCCCCGCCACCGTCCCGGTGCTCTTCAAGGACCACATGGACACGGACCTCTCCTCGCTCCTCAACAGCGGTGTGACGCTCGGTGCCACGTCCGCGATCGTGCTCAACCTGATCTTCAACGGCCTGGCCAAGGACGACGCGCACAGCCTCGCACCGGCAGCGGTGCCCGCCCAGGCGGCGGCGCCGGACGACACCGAGGCGGAAGCCGAGGCGGAAGCCGAGGCAGCAGCCGAGGCAGAGGCCCCGTCCGAGGCCGAGCCGGCGGCAGCGGCTGCGGCCGAGGTGCCCAAGGCGAAAACGGCGGTTGGCGCCGAGACGGTGGCCGAGGCCACGGTCGGCGCCGCCGTGACCGCAGTCGCCGCCGGAGCCGCGAAGGCGGACACGGACGAGGAGGCCGCGCCCGCCACCTGATCCTCCCAAGGGGCGACGGCCCTCCGTCCGGACCCGTGTCCGGGCGGGGGGCCACCGCCACGCCCGCGCAGGCGACAATGGGCGCATGAGTCTGTTCCGCGACGACGGCATCGTGCTGCGCACCCAGAAGCTGGGTGAGGCGGACCGCATCATCACGCTGCTCACCCGAGGCCACGGCCGGGTGCGGGCCGTCGCCCGCGGCGTCCGGCGTACAAAGTCCAAGTTCGGCGCCCGGCTGGAACCTTTCTCCCATGCCGACGTGCAGTTCTTCGCCCGCGGCAGCGAGCTGATCGGCCGCAGCCTCCCGCTCTGCACGCAGACCGAGATCATCGCCCCGTACGGCAACGGCATCGTCACCGACTACGCCCGCTACACCGCCGGCACCGCGATGCTGGAGACCGCCGAGCGGTTCACCGAGAACGAGGGCGAGCCCGCCGTACAGCAGTACCTGCTGCTCGTCGGCGCCCTGCGCACGCTCTCGCGCGGCGAACACGAACCGCACCTCATCCTCGACGCCTTCCTGCTGCGCTCCCTCGCCGTCAACGGCTACGCACCCAGCTTCGAGGACTGCGCGAAGTGCGGGATCCACGGCCCCAACCGGCACTTCTCCGTCGCCGCGGGCGGGGTCATATGCGGGGACTGCCGGGTGCCGGGCAGCGTCGTACCCTCGTCGGAGGCCATCGCCCTGCTCAGTGCCCTGCTGACGGGCGACTGGACCCACGCGGACGCCTGCGAGGCGCGTCACGTGCGGGAGGGCAGCGGGCTGGTCTCCGCCTATTTGCACTGGCATCTGGAGCGCGGGCTACGCTCCCTGCGTTACGTCGAGAAATAGGAGCTGGACACATGGCACGACGCGGGATTCTGGGACGCTCTCGCCGGGAGTACAAGGTTCCCGAGCCGCACCCGTCCGGTGAGCGCCCGCCGAAGATCCCCGGCGAGCTCGTCCCGAACCACGTCGCGGTCGTCATGGACGGCAACGGCCGCTGGGCCAAGGAGCGCGGACTGCCGCGCACCGAGGGGCACAAGGTCGGCGAGGGCGTCGTACTCGACGTGCTCAAGGGCTGCCTGGAGATGGGTGTCAAGAACCTCTCCCTGTACGCCTTCTCCACGGAGAACTGGAAGCGCTCGCCCGACGAGGTCCGCTTCCTGATGAACTTCAACCGCGATGTCATCCGGCGGCGCCGCGACGAGATGAACGAGCTGGGCATCCGCATCCGCTGGGTCGGCCGCATGCCGAAGATGTGGAAGTCGGTCGTCCAGGAGCTCCAGGTGGCGCAGGAGCAGACCGTCGACAACGACGCGATGACCCTGTACTTCTGCGTGAACTACGGCGGCCGAGCGGAGATCGCGGACGCGGCGCAGGCCATCGCCCGCGATGTCGCCGCCGGCAGGCTGGACCCGTCGAAGGTCAACGAGAAGACCTTCGCGAAGTACATGTACTACCCGGACATGCCGGACGTGGACCTCTTCCTGCGGCCCAGCGGCGAGCAGCGCACCTCCAACTACCTGCTCTGGCAGAGCGCCTACGCCGAGATGGTCTTCCAGGACGTGCTGTGGCCGGACTTCGACCGCCGCAACCTCTGGGCGGCCTGCCTGGAGTACGCCCAGCGCGACCGCCGCTTCGGCGGGGCGGTCCCCAACCAGCCGGAGCCGAAGGCCTGACCACGCTCCGGTCGGCCCGCGCACCGGATCCTCCCTGGTCGGGGCGCGGGGAGGGCCGCTAGGGTGCGATGTCATGGACATGGATGTGGAGCAGGCGGTCCGCCTCGTCTACCGGACCACCGAGGCGGACCTCGCCCGAGCGCTGCGCGTGCGGGACGGCCGAACGGCGGCGGGGCGCCGCAAGAAGTGGCTGTTCCTCACCGTCGGGACGCTGTCCCTGCTCGGCGGAGTCCTCCTGCTGACGGGGGACGAGCGCACCGTCTCCAAGGCCGCGGGCTTTCTGGCCGGCGGTGCGGTCCTGTGGTGCGTCGCGCTCCTCGGTCCGCGTCTCCAGGCCCGCGCCTTCCGCGGGCTGCTGGAGAAGACGGGGGAGACCCGGGCCGTCGTCGACGGCACCGGGGTCCGGATGACGACGGCCACCGCCGAGTGCCGGATCGGCTGGGCCGCGCAGCCCACGTACGCGGAGACGGACACGCTGTTCCTGATGCTCAGCGATGACAAGGGGGCGGTGGCGATGACCGTCCTGCCCAAGCGCGGCGTCCAGGACCCGGTGGACGTCGACCGGCTGCGGGCGATCCTGGACCGGAACCTGAAGCGGCTCTAGGCCGCGGCCGCGGCGCAGTCCGCGCAGGTGCCGAAGATCTCCACCGTGTGGGCGACGTTCACGTAGCCGTGCTCGGCCGCGATGGACTCCGCCCACTTCTCCACGGCCGGGCCCTCCACTTCGACGGCCTTGCCGCACTTGCGGCAGACCAGGTGGTGGTGGTGGTCCCCGGTGGAACAGCGCCGGTACACGGACTCGCCGTCGCTGGTGCGCAGGACGTCGACGTCGCCGGCGTCCGCGAGGGACTGGAGGGTGCGGTAGACGGTGGTCAGGCCCACGGAATCGCCACGGTGCTTGAGCATGTCGTGGAGCTCCTGAGCGCTGCGGAACTCGTCCACCTCGTCCAGCGCCGCCGCCACGGCGGCCCGCTGCCGGGTGGATCGTCCTCGTACTGGCGCGGTATTCATCTCGCCAGGCGCAGTCGCCACCGGTTCCTCCTCGTATCGGCCTCCGGCCATTGTGCCAGGCGGCCGCCGGCCCTAGACCTTCACGTCGTCGCGCGTGCAGACCTCTTCGGCTTCGCGGGCCGCATCCGCGCGGCGCCTGGCCAGCGGTGTCGAGACCGCGGTCATCACCATGAAGACCGCGATGGCGAGCAGCACGATCGTTCCACCGGACGGCGCGTCGATGTAGTACGTGGTCACCGTGCCCGTGAGCGAGACGAGCACGCCGATCACCATGGCCAGCGACAGCGTCGCGGTGAATCCGCGGGTGACGCGCTGGGCGGCCGCCACGGGGATCACCATCATGGCGCTGACCAGCAGCAGGCCCACGATGCGCATGGCGACGGTCACGGTGACGGCCGCCGTGACCGCCATCAGCAGGTTCAGCGCGCGCACCGGCAGGCCGGTGACCCGGGCGAACTCCTCGTCCTGGCAGATGGCGAACAGCTGGCGGCGCAGGCCGAGCGTGACGGCGACGACGAACGCGGCGAGGACCACGACCGCCGTGACGTCCTCGGCCGAGACGGTGGTGATGGAGCCGAAGAGGTAGCTGATCAGGTTGGCCGTGGAGCCGCCCGGCGCCAGGTTGATGATCATGACGCCGCCGGCCAGGCCGCCGTAGAAGAGCATGGCGAGCGCGATGTCGCCGCTGGTCCGGCCCCGGGAGCGGATCAGCTCCATGCCGACCGCGCCGACGACCGCGACCAGGGTGGCCATCCACACCGGGCTGGCGTTGAACAGGAAGCCCAGCGCGACGCCGGTCATCGCCACGTGGCCGATGCCGTCGCCCATGACGGCCTGGCGGCGCTGGACGAGGTACGTGCCGATGGCGGGCGCGGTGACGCCGACCAGCACGGCCGCGAGCAGCGCCCGCTGCATGAAGGCGTAGTTCAGGAGGTCCATCAGCTCAGCAGTCCCGTCCGCAGGGGCTCGGCGTCGTGCGCCGCGTGGGGGTGTACGTGGTCGTGGCCGGGCAGGGCGTGCTGGCCCACGGCCTCGGGGGGCGGGCCGTCGTGGACGACGCAGCCGTCGCGCAGGACGACGGCCCGGTCGATCAGCGGCTCCAGCGGGCCCAGCTCGTGCAGGACGAGCAGGACGGTGGTTCCGGCGGCGACCTGCTCGCGCAGGGCTCCCGCGAGGACCTCCTGGTTGGCCAGGTCCACGCCGGCCATCGGCTCGTCCATGATCAGGAGTTCGGGCTCGACGGCGAGCGCCCGGGCGATGAGCACGCGCTGGTGCTGGCCGCCGGAGAGGGCGTTGACGGAGACGTCGGCGTGGGACTCCATGCCGACCAGCGTCAGGGCCCGCTCGACGGCGGCCTTGTCGGCCTTGCGCAGGATCCCGAAGCGGGAGCGGGCCAGGCGCCCGGAGGAGACGACCTCGCGGACAGTGGCCGGGACGCCGCTGGCGGCGGTGGTGCGCTGCGGGACGTACCCGATGCGCGACCAGTCGCGGAAGCGCTTGAAGCCGGTGCCGAAGAGGGACAGGTCACCACCGGAGAGCGAGACCTGGCCGACCACCGCGCGGACGGCCGTGGACTTGCCGGAGCCGTTGGCTCCGAGCAGCGCGACGACCTCGCCGCGGCGGACGGTGAGATCGATCCCGCGCAGCACGGGGCGCGAGCCGAGCGAGGCCGTGGCCCCGCGCAGGGATATGACGGGCTGGGCGTCAGCCGGTCGGGGCGTGGACTGCATGGCTCGCGCCTCCATTGCTGCTGTCATTACTTGGCTCCGAGCGCCTTCTGGAGGTTCTTCAGGTTGGAACGCATGACCTCGAAGTAGTCAGCGCCCTGGGACTTGTCGGTGATTCCCTCGAGCGGGTCCAGGACGTCCGTCTTCAGGCCGGTGTCCGTCGCGAGCGTCTTGGCCGTCTTGTCGCTGGCCAGCGTCTCGAAGAACACCGTGGTGACATTCTCCGCCTTCGCGACGGCCTGGAGGTCCTTCATGCGGGCCGGGCTGGGCTCGGACTCCGGGTCGAAGCCGGAGATGCCCTCCTGGTCGAGGCCGTAGCGCTCGGCGAGGTAGCCGAAGGCGGAGTGCGTGGTGATGAAGGTCTTGGTGGCCGTGTCCTTCAGGCTGTCCTTGAACTCCGTGTCCAGCGCGGTCAGCTTGCCGACCAGGTCGTCGGTGTTCTTCTTGTAGTCGGCGGCGTGGTCGGGGTCGGCCTTCTCCAGGGCCGCGCCGACGCCCTTGGCGACCTCCGCGTACTTGACCGGGTCGAGCCAGATGTGCGGGTCCTCGCCGGCCTCGCTCCCGTGCTCGTGGCCCTCGCCCTCGCCCGCGGCGTGGCCCTCCTCGCCCTCGTGGGCGTGGTCGTGGCCGGAGGTGCCGTGGACCTCGAGCCGGGTGAGGGTGGCGGCGTCGACGACGTTCTTCACGCCGGACTGGGCTACGGCCTTGTCGACGGCCGGCTGCAGGCTCTTGAGGTAGAGGACCACGTCGGCCTCGCCGAGCTGCGCGGTCTGCTTCGGGGTGATCTCCAGATCGTGCGGCTCGACGCCCGGCTTGGTCAGGGTGCCGGCCTTCACGTGGTCCTTGCCGATCTGCTCGGCGAGGAACTGCATCGGGTAGAACGACGCCATCACGTCGAGCTTGCCGTCCTCGCCGCCGGAGGCACCGGCCCCGGAGCAGGCGGTCAGGGCCGTGGCCCCGAGGCTGACGGCGGCGGCGAGGGCGGCAGCGGGTATGTGGCGTCGTACGTTCATGACATCCATTTTCATCAAAGATGGAAACGATTGTCAAAAACGCTGGTGAGAGGCATGGGGAGGACCCATGGAAGAGGGTCCCGATTTGAAAGGGGAGGTGCGGGCGCCGGTAACCTAAAGACTTCGCCGTTCGTCCTCGTAATGAAGAGAGCACCGTGGCCGCCGACAAGATCGAAACCATCGTCAGCCTGAGCAAGCGCCGTGGCTTCGTTTTCCCGTGCAGTGAGATCTACGGCGGCTCCAAGGCCGCCTGGGACTACGGCCCGCTCGGTGTCGAGCTGAAGGAGAACATCAAGCGCCAGTGGTGGAAGGCGATGGTCACCGGACGTGAGGACATCGTCGGCATCGACTCCTCCGTCATCCTGGCCCCCGAGGTCTGGGTGGCCTCCGGTCACGTCGCGACCTTCTCCGACCCGCTGACCGAGTGCACCGCCTGTCACAAGCGTCACCGCGCGGACCACCTGGAAGAGGCGTACGAGGCCAAGCACGGCCGCCTGCCCGCCAACGGCCTCGCCGACATCAACTGCCCCCACTGCGGTGTGAAGGGCCAGTTCACCGAGCCGAAGCAGTTCTCCGGCATGCTGGAGACCCACCTCGGCCCGACCCAGGACACCGGCTCCAAGGCGTACCTGCGCCCCGAGACCGCCCAGGGCATCTTCACCAACTTCGCCCAGGTGCAGACCACCTCGCGCAAGAAGCCCCCGTTCGGCATCGCGCAGATGGGCAAGTCCTTCCGGAACGAGATCACTCCGGGCAACTTCATCTTCCGCACGCGCGAGTTCGAGCAGATGGAGATGGAGTTCTTCGTCAAGCCGGGCGAGGACGAGCAGTGGCAGGAGTACTGGATGCAGGAGCGGTGGAACTGGTACCGCGACCTCGGCATCCGCGAGGAGAACATCCGCTGGTACGAGCACCCGAAGGAGAAGCTGTCCCACTACTCGAAGCGCACCGCCGACATCGAGTACCGCTTCAACTTCGGTGGCAATGAGTTCTCCGAGCTCGAAGGCGTCGCGAACCGCACCGACTTCGACCTCAAGGCGCACTCCGCGGCCTCCGGCCAGGACCTCACCTACTTCGACCAGGAAGCCGGCGAGCGCTACACCCCGTACGTCATCGAGCCGGCGGCCGGCGTCAACCGCGCCATGCTCGCCTTCATGCTCGACGCGTTCAACGAGGACGAGGCCCCGAACGCCAAGGGCGTCATGGAGAAGCGCACCGTGATGCGCTTCGACCCGCGCCTGGCCCCGATCAAGGTCGCCGTCCTGCCGCTGTCCCGCAACCCGCAGCTGTCGCCGAAGGCCAAGGGCCTCGCCGCCGACCTGCGCAAGAACTGGAACATCGAGTTCGACGACGCCGGTGCCATCGGCCGCCGTTACCGCCGCCAGGACGAGATCGGTACGCCGTTCTGCGTCACCGTCGACTTCGACACCCTGGACGACAACGCGGTGACCGTGCGCGAGCGCGACACCATGAAGCAGGAGCGCGTCTCCCTGGACCAGATCCAGAGCTACCTCGGCAGCCGCCTGCTCGGCTGCTAGGTCCTGCCTGGGGACACACGAAGACCGGTGGCCCGGTGCGCGAGGTGCGCACCGGGCCACCGGTCTGTCCGGCCCCGGGTCAGGCGGCCGGGGCTCCGGCCTCGGCGGCGGCCGCCTCGGCGGCGCGGCGCTCGCCTTCGGCCTGGGACCGCTTCCCGTAGAGCGCCGTCCACACGCCCAGGCAGCCCAGCACCCCGTAGATCATGATCGGGCTCAGGGCCACCATGGTCTTGGTGTCCAGTACGTACGTCAGGCCGATCCGGACCAGCGCCTCGGCGATGTAGGCCACGCCCCAGACCAGGGTCATGGTGCGCATGGTGGTACGGAAGCCCTCGTACTGCCACAGGCCGTTCCACCAGGCCGTGCTCTCGGGAGTGCCGTCGGTGGCGAACTTGCGGCCGAAGTAGAACATCAGCGGGCGCGCTGCGAGCAGGGTGGCCAGGCAGAGCACGCCGAATAGCCCGGTCACGCCCGAGTCCTTGATCAGCAGGGCGCGGGCCGAGTGGGCGCCGACGAGCGAGACGATGGCCGTGATCACCAGGAACACCAGGGTGACGACGGCGAATTCGTCGAGCTTGCGGCGCCAGGCCACGCTGATGGCGCTGTCGAGCACCGGCCAGGCGCCGCTGAGGAGCAGCGCCGAGAACTCGCTCCAGTTGTGGTCCTCGGTGAGCGTGTTGTACGTGATGATCGGCGCGACCACGTTGAGGCCGATGGTCAGGATCCAGCCGAGGGCTGTGGCGGCGCCGGAGCGGGCGGGAGGTGCGGGGCGTGCTGCTTGGGCGGACAAGGTTCCCCCTGGGACGTGCCTGATGAGTGCGGTAGGGGGACCGTAGGGACACGCAAGTGACATGTACAAGCCGACCACACCCAAAATGATCACCAAGGCGTCCGGACCGACCGGTTCCGGACAGGCCGGGCCCGGGCCGGGCCGTGGCCCGCGTCAGGCGCGCAGGCCCCGGATGATCAGCGAGGTGACCGCCTCGAACTCCGTGAAGATCGTGGGCGAGACCCAGTCGGCCGCGTACTGCGGATCGTGGAAGCGACCGGTGGCATCGAAGACCGCGCGGGCGGCGGCCGGCACGTCGTCGGCGGCGAGCGAGCCCGCTTCGACGCCCTCGGCGATGATCCGGGCCAACTGGTCGATCAGCTCGGTCAGGTGTGTGTCCACGATGCCGCTGTTCTCGGCGAGCAGCACGGTGTAGGTGGCGAACAGCTCCGGGTCGTCGCCGGCCTTGTGGCGCTTGGCCTCGAAGAGGGCCTCCAGCCACGCCTCCAGCTTGGAGGGGGCGCTCTCGGCGGGCGCCGAGGCGATCTCCTCCAGCATGAGGACGCTCTTGGCGAGCCAGCGGTCCGTGACGGCCTCGCGCAGCGCCGCCTTCGACGGGAAGTGCCGGTACACGCTGCCGTGGCTGACGCCCAGGGCCCGGGCCACGTCCACCACTGTCGCCTTGGTGGGCCCGAAGCGGCGCAGCACCTCCTCGGTGGTCTCGAGGATGCGCTCGGGTGTCAGGGGCTCGGAGGCAGCGGTTGGCATGGGACGACCGTACCGCCGGCTCAGCGTTCGCTGTCGAGGTGGGCCATCTGGGCCGCCGGGTACCGGTCACCCGCCGCGGCGCCGACGGGCACGGCCTCCTCGATGGCGGCCAGGTCGGCCGCGCCGAGCGTGATGTCCGCGGCGCCCAGCGCCTCGGCGAGCCGGTCCCGGCGGCGGGCGCCCACCAGCGGCACGATGTCCTCGCCGCGCGAGAGCACCCAGGCGATCGCGGTCTGGGCCACGCTCACGCCCTTGTTCTCCGCGACCTTGCGCAGGGCGTCGACCAGGTCGAGGTTGCGGTCGAGGTTGGCCCCCTGGAATCGGGGGCTCATGCCGCGGAAGTCGCCCGGGTCCAGCGCGCGGTCGCGGGTGAAGTGGCCGCTGATCAACCCGCGGGAGAGCACCCCGTACGCGGTGATGCCTATGCCGAGCTCGCGGGCGGTCGGCAGGATCTCGTCCTCGATGCCGCGGGAGAGGAGCGAGTACTCGATCTGGAGGTCCGCGATCGGGGCCACGGCGGCGGCCCGGCGCAGGGTGTCCGCGCCGACCTCGGAGAGGCCGATGTGGCGGACGTGCCCGGCCTGGACCGCCTCGGCGATGGCGCCGACGGTCTCCTCGATCGGCACGTCCGGGTCCACGCGGGCGATCCGGTAGATGTCGATGTGGTCCCGCCCGAGCCGCTGGAGCGAGTAGGCCAGGAAGTTCCTGACGGCCTCGGGCCGGCCGTCGTAGCCGGTGAAGCCGCCCTCGACCGTGCGCAGGGCGCCGAACTTGACGCTGGTCAGCGCCTTCTCGCGGGCCGCGGCGGGCGCGGTGCTGAGGGCTTCGCTGATCAGCAGCTCGTTGTGGCCCATGCCGTAGAAGTCGCCCGTGTCGAGCAGGGTGACGCCCGCGTCGAGCGCCGCGTGGATGGTCGCGACGGACTCGGCGCGGTCGGCCTCACCGTAGAGAGCGGACATCCCCATGCAGCCGAGACCGAGGGGGAAGACGGACGGGCCGGTGGCGCCGAGCGTGCGGCGGGCCGGGGCGGTCGTGGTTGCGGTGACGGTGACGTTCTCTTTCGTAGCCATGGAAGGAGAATGGCATGACGAGTGACAGATTGCAATATCTGTCACTCGTCAGTGTGAGGCGGCTACGACAGGGCCCGCAGGATCAGGGCCGCGGCCGCGGCCGCGGCCGCGACCACGGCGAGGACGGCGGCCGGAGTGAGTTCGTAGTCCTTGGCCCGAAGGTGGGAGACCACCGCGCCGATGAAGTAGAGGGTCACGCCGATGGCCGCCGCTATCCCCAGCGGGGTGATCCACAGGCCGGCGACCAGGCCGATGGCGCCAGCGGCCTTGAGGGCGGCCAGGCGTGGCAGCCAGGAGTCCGGAACCTGGACCTTCTGCGTGCTCACGACGATCTGGTCGTTGCGCTGCAGCGTGACGCTGGCGGAGGCGGTGAGGATACGCGGCGCTCGACGCGGTCGAGCAGGGCCTGTTCGCCGCCTCTCGGAGGGCGACCAGGCCACGCTGCGCGGCTTGCTGGCGCGGATCGACGCGCACGCGGACGATTTCGACTGCCAGGAGTAGGCCCGCGGCCCGGCTGCTGCCAGGCCGCAGCGGGCCGAGACGCGGTCAGGCGTCGGCCGGGGCGGGGGCGGCGGCCGGGTCGAGGGCGCGGGCCGTGCGCTCTGCCGTCGAGCGGGCCCAGCGGCCGCTCGAGGCCGCCCCCACCACCAGGACCAGCAGGCCGCAGGCCGTGATGATCCACCAGGCCGGGCCGGTCGCCCCGGCGAAGTCCGAGCCGTCCGCCAGGCCCGCCGCCAGGACGGAGCCGACGATCGCGACGCCCAGCGTGCCGCCGGTCTGCCTGCTGGTGGAGGCGATGGCCGCCGCGACACCCGCCTGGGAGCGCGGCATGCCGGACACGGCCGTATTGGTGATCGGGGCGTTGACCATGCCGAAGCCGAGCCCGAACAGCACGTACGCCGTGAACAGGAGCGGCGTCGAGGTCTCGGCCTCGAACGCGGCGAAGAGCAGCCCGCTCGCGCCCATCGCGACACCCGCGATCAGCAGCGGCAGCCGCGGCCCCCGACTGCCCACCAGCCGCCCCGACAGCGGCGCGAAAAGCATGGTCAGCGCCGCCATCGGCAGCATGTAGAGCCCGGCGTGCAGCGCGTCCAGCCCCCGTACGTCCTGGAGGTACAGGGTGTTCAGGAAGAGGAACCCGGCCATCCCGGCGAAGGCGGTGATCGCGATCACGGTCGCCCCGCTGAAGGGGACGCTGCGGAAGAACCGGAGGTCGATCAGCGGCTCCTCGCGCCGGGGCTCGTACACCAGCAGCCCCACCAGCGAGGCCACGGCCACCAGGGCGCACCCCATGATCAGCGGCGAGTGCCAGCCCGCGGCCGGCGCCTCGATGATCCCGTACGTCAGACTGCCCAGCAGCGCCATGACCAGCAGCTGGCCCACCGGGTCCGCCCGGCGCGGCCGCGCCGCACGCGATTCGGGGATGTGGCGCAGGGTCAGCGCGAGCGCCACGAGGCCGACCGGCAGGTTCACCCAGAAGATGGAGCGCCAGCCCACGCTGTCCACCAGCACGCCGCCGATCAGGGGACCGGCGGCCATGGAGATGCCCCCGACCGCGCCCCATACGCCGATGGCCCGGGCCCGCTCCGCGGGATCCGTGAAGGTGTTGGTGATGATCGACATCGCCACCGGGTTGAGCATGGCGCCGCCGACCGCCTGGACCATCCGGAAGACGATGAGCCAGTCCAGGCTGGGCGCGAGCGAGCACAGCAGGGAGCCGGCGGAGAAGAGCACCAGCCCGGCGACGAACACCCTGCGGCGCCCGATCCGGTCGGCCGTGGAGCCCATGAGCATCAGCAGTGAGGCCAGGACCAGCGTGTAGGCGTCGATCGTCCACTGCATGCCCGAGACCGAGGCGTCCAGATCGCGGCGCATCGAGGGCAGCGCGACGTTGAGCACGGTGTTGTCGAGGCTGACGATCAGCAGGCTGATGCAGCAGATCGCCAGAACGATCATGCGCTGCCGGCGACTCGGCTGACCCGGCTGACTCGGCTCGATCATGCCGCCGATCGTACGTCTGCCCGACCGCCTCGGCATGCGGGACAATGGGCGGATGACCACGCTTCCTCCGCCTCTCGCGATCGGCCCGCACACCGTCCAGCCCCCGGTGGTGCTCGCGCCTATGGCCGGCATCACCAATGCCCCGTTCCGTACCCTCTGCCGAGAGTTTTCCGGCGGCAAGGGGCTGTTCGTGAGCGAGATGATCACGACCCGCGCCCTGGTCGAGCGCAACGACAAGACCATGCAGCTGATCCACTTCGACGAGACGGAGAAGCCGCGCTCGATCCAGCTGTACGGGGTGGACCCGGCGACGGTCGGCAAGGCGGTCCGCATGATCGTCGAGGAGGACCGTGCCGACCACATCGACCTGAACTTCGGCTGCCCCGTCCCCAAGGTCACCCGCAAGGGCGGCGGCTCGGCCCTCCCGTACAAGCGGAACCTGCTGCGCGCGATCCTGCGCGAGGCCGTCGCGGGCGCCGGCGACCTGCCGGTGACCATGAAGATGCGCAAGGGCATCAACGACGACCACCTCACCTACCTCGACGCCGGCCGGATCGCCGTCGAGGAGGGGGTCACCGCCATCGCCCTGCACGGGCGCACCACCGCCCAGCACTACGGCGGCACCGCCGACTGGGACGCCATCGCGCGGCTCAAGGAGCACGTGCCGGAGATCCCGGTGCTCGGCAACGGCGACATCTGGTGCGCGGAGGACGCGCTGCGCATGGTCCGCGAGACCGGCTGCGACGGCGTGGTCGTCGGCCGCGGCTGTCTGGGGCGGCCGTGGCTGTTCAACGACCTGATCGCGGCCTTCGAGGGCCGGCCGGAGGACTTCCACAAGCCGACGCTGCGGGAGGTGGCGGGGACCATGCACCGCCACGCGCAGCTGCTGGGGGAGTGGATCGGCGACGAGGCGCGCGGGGTGATCGACTTCCGTAAGCACGTGGCCTGGTACCTCAAGGGCTTCTCGGTGGGTTCCGAGATGCGCAAGAAGCTCGCGGTCACCTCTTCACTGGCCGAACTGGACGCTCATCTGAGCGAGCTGGACTTGGAGCAGGCGTGGCCCGAGAGTGCGGACGGTCCACGGGGCCGGACGTCCGGAAACAACCGAGTTGTCCTGCCGGACGGCTGGTTGAAGGATCCGTACGACTGCGCGGGTGTGAGCGAGGACGCTGAACTGGACACCTCAGGAGGCTGACAAATCGCCCTCCGTGCTGCGTGATATACGCCACGCATGGGAAAGGTTTCGCTCAGATGAGCAGCGAGGTCACGGGTAAGACTTTCAAAGGGTGGCACTGGGTGCCACCCTTTGTCTGTTCAAGACTTGAACGCAAATGGATCGATGATCGCTCATCCGAGCATGAACAGGCCACTTTAGAGCCCTCTTCCTTCGGGATGTGAACGCTCTTCGGGCCTTCTGATTACTCGTGAGTTACTTTCGATCTGCTGGCGCACGGGTGGTTACAGCCGCATGTCGACCAAGTGGACATACCCATAAGCCTTTGATCTGGGTATGTTCCTGGCCGTCAGGGCAGCCACCGAGCCTCGAGGAGTCGAGACCCGTGTCGGAAAACAAAGATCAGAAGTTCGTCTACGACTTCACAGAGGGCAACCGCGACCTCAAGGACCTTCTCGGCGGCAAGGGTGCGAACCTCGCCGAGATGACCAACCTTGGCCTCCCGGTCCCTCCCGGCTTCACCATCACCACCGAGGCCTGCAAGGTCTACCTGGAGAGCGGTACGGCCCCGGCCGCGCTGCGCGACGAGGTCAGCGCCCACCTTGCCGCCCTCGAGACGAAGATGGGCAAGAAGCTCGGCCAGTCGGACGACCCGCTGCTGGTCTCCGTGCGCTCCGGCGCCAAGTTCTCGATGCCGGGCATGATGGACACCGTCCTCAACATCGGCCTCTCCGACGAGTCCGTGACCGGCCTTGCCTCCCAGGCCGGTGACGAGCGCTTCGCGTGGGACTCGTACCGCCGCCTCATCCAGATGTTCGGCAAGACCGTCCTCGGCGTCGAGGGCGAGCTCTTCGAGGACGCCCTCGACGAGGCCAAGGCCGCCAAGAAGGTCACCGTCGACACCGACCTCGACGCCGCCGACCTGAAGAAGCTGGTCACGCGCTTCAAGAAGATCGTGGCGAAGGAGGCCGGCCGCCCCTTCCCGCAGGACCCCCGCGAGCAGATGGACCTCGCCGTCGAGGCGGTCTTCAACTCCTGGAACACCGACCGCGCCAAGCTCTACCGCCGCCAGGAGCGCATCCCGAGCGACCTGGGCACCGCGGTCAACATCTGCTCCATGGTCTTCGGCAACCTCGGCCCCGACTCCGGCACCGGTGTCGCCTTCACCCGCGACCCCGCCAGCGGCCACCAGGGCGTCTACGGCGACTACCTGCAGAACGCCCAGGGCGAGGACGTCGTCGCCGGCATCCGCAACACCGTGCCGCTGGCCGACCTGGAGACCATCGACAAGGCCTCCTACGACCAGCTCATGACGATCATGGAGACGCTGGAGACCCACTACAAGGATCTCTGCGACATCGAGTTCACCATCGAGCGCGGCCAGCTGTGGATGCTCCAGACCCGCGTCGGCAAGCGCACCGCCGGCGCCGCCTTCCGCATCGCCACCCAGCTCGTGGACCAGGGCCTGATCGACGAGGCGGAGGCCCTCCAGCGCGTCAACGGCGCCCAGCTCGCGCAGCTGATGTTCCCGCGCTTCGACGACGACGCCAAGACCACGCTGCTCGGCCGCGGCATCGCCGCCTCCCCGGGCGCGGCGGTCGGCAAGGCCGTCTTCGACTCGTACACGGCCGTCAAGTGGTCCCGCTCCGGCGAGAAGGTCATCCTGATCCGCCGCGAGACCAACCCGGACGACCTGGACGGCATGATCGCCTCCGAGGGCATCCTGACCTCGCGCGGCGGCAAGACCTCGCACGCGGCCGTCGTCGCCCGCGGCATGGGCAAGACCTGTGTCTGCGGCGCCGAGGAGCTCGACGTCGACACCAAGCGCCGCCGCATGACGGTCGGCGACACGGTCATCGAAGAGGGCGACGTCGTCTCCATCGACGGCTCCACCGGCAAGGTCTACCTCGGTGAGGTACCCGTCGTACCGTCCCCGGTCGTCGAGTACTTCGAGGGCCGCATGCACGCCGGCGCCGACGACGCCGACGAGCTCGTCGCCGCCGTGCACCGGATCATGGCGTACGCCGACCGGGTCCGCCGGCTGCGGGTGCGTGCCAACGCCGACAACGCCGAGGACGCGCTGCGCGCCCGCCGCTTCGGCGCCCAGGGCATCGGCCTGTGCCGCACCGAGCACATGTTCCTCGGTGAGCGCCGCGAGCTGGTCGAGCGCCTGATCCTCGCCGACACCGACGGCGAGCGCGAGGAGGCACTCAGTGCCCTCCTGCCGCTCCAGAAGAAGGACTTCGTCGAGCTGTTCGAGGCGATGGACGGCCTGCCCGTCACCGTCCGCCTGCTCGACCCGCCGCTGCACGAGTTCCTGCCCGACATCACCGAGCTGTCGGTGCGCGTCGCCCTCGCCGAGTCCCGCAAGGACGCCAACGAGAACGACCTGCGCCTGCTCCAGGCCGTCCACAAGCTGCACGAGCAGAACCCGATGCTGGGTCTGCGCGGTGTCCGCCTGGGCCTGGTCATCCCCGGCCTGTTCGCCATGCAGGTGCGGGCGATCGCCGAGGCCGCGGCCGAGCGCAAGAACGCCAAGGGCGACCCGCGCGCCGAGATCATGGTCCCGCTCGTGGGCACCGTCCAGGAGCTGGAGATCGTCCGCGACGAGGCCGACGCAGTCATCGCCGAGGTCGAGGCCGCCACCGGCACCAGCCTCAAGCTGACCATCGGCACGATGATCGAGCTGCCCCGCGCCGCCCTGACGGCCGGCCAGATCGCCGAGGCCGCGCAGTTCTTCTCCTTCGGTACGAACGACCTGACCCAGACGGTGTGGGGCTTCTCCCGCGACGACGTCGAGGCCAGCTTCTTCACCGCGTACCTGGAGAAGGGCATCTTCGGGGTCTCGCCCTTCGAGACCATCGACAAGGAGGGCGTCGGCTCCCTGGTCCGCAGCGCCGTCGAGGCCGGCCGGGCCACCCGCCCCGACCTGAAGCTCGGCGTCTGCGGCGAGCACGGCGGAGACCCGGAGTCCGTCCACTTCTTCCACGAGGTCGGCCTCGACTACGTCTCCTGCTCGCCCTTCCGGATTCCGGTGGCGCGCCTGGAGGCCGGTCGTGCGGCCGCCGAGGCGAAGGGCAGCGACAGCCGCTGATCCCCGGCCCTCACAAGGGCCTGCAGACCGCGTCCGCCCCCGGGTTCCCTGACCCCCGAGGGCGGACGCGCCTATTTCTTTGTTGTTCAACGAATCCTTACGCCAGCAGGCGGTGGACGGATCCCCACCCGTCCACCGCCGCTGTCATTCTGCCGGACACGTCGGCGCTTCCCGGTGCGACCGACCGCCAGGCCCCGCAAAGCCCCCCACGGCCTTCGCGGAGCGTTTCGGTCGCATCGGAGTGTGCCCGGCGGAGTACAGGATTTCGGTTGTCACGCCCCTGCCGAAAGGGGTTTCAACTGTGGCCGAAAGGGCGTGGTGACCACGTGTGACGGCATGCATACTCATGGGGCGGGGGGATTGCGGTTGCACAGGTGGGGGTTCGGTGCTGCGTATCCATTTCACTGGAGTGGACCTGGCACGCGTACGGATGGCAGGGCGTCCCGATGCGTTGTGGGAAACGATTCTCAGCTTTCATCGCTTAAGAGACCGGCGCGATGCCCGGTTGTTCGGTGAATGGCGGACGGAAACCCGGAGCAGGTTGAATAGTGAAACACGCATGCTCGGTATGCTTATACCGGGGCGGGGCTATTTCCCCGATTTCCTCACCCCCGTGGAGGGTCAGTACGGGTGGGACGTCGGCCTCGACGCCCTGCGCGGAATCCGTCCCGAGCGGCTGCGGCGGGAGCTGTCGCTGCTGACGGCGGGCGCGCCGCCGACGCCGCGGCTACGGGACTTCGTGGACGGCGGGACCAAGCACCTGCCGAGGCTGCTGGGCGAGCTGCGGGGCTACCACCGGGCGGCCGTGGAGCCGTACTGGACGCACATCCAGGCCCAGATAGAAGCCGAGCGGGCCGCCCGCGGCCGGGCGCTGCTGGACGGCGGCGCGGACGAGCTGCTGGCCTCGCTGCCGCCGATGCTGCGGTGGCGGGCCCCGGTGCTGGAGTGCGACTACCCGGTGGACCGCGACGTACGGCTGCGGGGGCGCGGGCTGCTGCTCCAGCCGTCCTTCTTCTGCCGCCGTACCGCGGTGACCCTGCACGACCCGGAGCTGGCGCCGGTACTGGTCTACCCGGCCGCGGCCCACTTGGCCTCGGCGCCCACCGGGAGCGAGACGGCGCGGCCGGCGGTGGAGGAGCAGCGGGTCCGCACGCTGGGCAAGCTGGTGGGGCACACCCGGTCGGTGGTCCTGCGGGCCATCGGGGACGGGGCCACCACCAGCGAGCTGGCCCGCCGGGCGGGGGTGTCGCTGGCCTCTGCCAGCCAGCACGCGTGCGTGATGCGGGAGGCCGGGCTGGTGACGACGCTGCGACACGGGAGCGCGGTGCTGCACACCGTGACCCCGTTGGGGGCGGCGCTGCTGAAGGGTGGAGCGGTGGCCTCGTGACGGCGGCCCCGCGACGGGGGCCGTACCACGGTGGGCTGGACCCGCTGGAGTGCGGCCGGTTGGACGGGCGCGGCACCGCCTCTCCCCCAGCTACCGCTGGGAGGTGCCCCCAGCGGCTCTGCCCCACACCCCGCGCCTCAAACGCCGGCGGGGCTGGTGTTGCGGCGCCCGTCGGCGCTGGGCGGATGCCTCAAGCGCCGACGGGGGCTGGACGCGGTGGACGGACGTCAATTCCTCATGACGCGGGAGCGACCGGCTCGGGGTCAATGGGCGTGCCATTCCTCCCGTGGCGGTTCCGGGGTGCCGCGGGGCCGCGTTCCTTTCCGCGCGGTGGCATTGGGCGGGACTTCCTCCCCTGGGCAGGCCCTCGGTGGGGGAGGATGGTGGAACCATGAACCACTCCGCCGCCGCCGACATCTCGGGCCGCGCCGACCTCGAGGCCGTGCTGCTCCGCTTCTACACGGCTGCCTTCGCGGACCCGCAGATCGGGCCGTTCTTCACGCAGCTCGCGGGCACTGACCTGGAGGTCCACCTGCCGCGGATCACCGACTTCTGGGAGCGGGCCCTCTTCCGCACGGCCGACTACCGGCGCAACGCCTTCGCCCCGCACGCCGCGCTGCACTCGGCGCGGGCGATGACCGCCGCCGACTTCGGGCGCTGGGTGCAGCTGTGGAACGCGACCATCGACGGCCTCCACCGCGGGCCGAACGCGGAGCGCGCCAAGGCCCAGGGCGAGCGGATCGCGCTGACCCTCCACAAGCGGCTGGCCGGCCACGACGCCTCGCTCGAGAGCGCGGACGGCCTGGGCTTCATCCCGCTGGCGGCCCTTGAGCTGCGCTCGGCACTGGCCTGACCTGCGGTTCCGAGAAATCTCAGAAAAAATGCACGGGAAGCGATGACTTTCCCGGGACGCTCCGGTCTACCTCTCGAAAGCAACGACGACCCGAGGGAAGAGAGACCGCGATGTCCGCCGCCACCATGATCTTCGTGAACCTGCCCGTCAAGGACCTGGACGCCACCAAGGCCTTCTGGGCCAAGCTCGGCTACTCCTTCAACGCCCAGTTCACCGACGAGAACTGCGCCTCGATGCCGATCACCGACAGCATCGTCGCGATGTTCCTCACGGAGGCCCGCTACAAGGACTTCACCCACAAGGCCATCGCGGACGCCACCACGACCTCCGAGGTGCTGCTGTGCCTGAGCGCCGAGAGCCGCACCGCGGTCGACGAGCTGGTCGACGGGGCCCTGGCGGCCGGGGCCACCGAGCCCCGCCCCGCCCAGGACCACGGCGTCATGTACGGCCGGGCCTTCGACGACCTCGACGGCCACACCTGGGAGATCATGTGGATGGACCCGGCCGTGGTCCAGGGCTGAGCGTCGAGGGTTGACGTCCCTACGAGGTGGCGGCGGTCCGCACCGGGTAGGTCCGGACCTCCACCTCCTCGTCGTCCAGGCAGCGCCCCGACTCCAGGTCGAAGCGCTGCTTGAGCAGCGGCGAGGCCACGAAGGGCCGGCCCGCCGCACACCCCAGCAGCCCCCGCGAGAGCACCTGCGCCCCGGTGAAGGGGTCCTGGTTGCCGATGGCGTACGGGCGCCCCGCGCGGTCGACGAACACCGCGGCCTGGCTCCCGTCGGGCAGCAGGGCGGCGACCCCCCGCCCGGGGGTGAGCGCGGAGAGCTCGCACACCGTGAGCCAGCCCTCCGCCACCTTCAGTTCCACGGTCATCGGACTCCTCCGATCGTCAGGACGGCCAGGTCGGGCTTGACCTGGTCGCGCTCGGGCACGAACTTCACGGTCGGGTCGGGGGCGCCGGGCGCGTTGACGAACGACACGAACCGGCGCAGCCGCTCCGGGTCCTCCAGCGTCTCGGCCCACTCGTCGCGGTAGTGCGCCACGTGGTCGGCCATCAGGGCCTCCAGCTCCGCGCACAGCCCCAGCGAGTCGTGCACGACCACGTCCCGCAGGTGGGCCAGCCCGCCCTCCAGCCGCTCCAGCCAGGTCGAGGTCCGCTCCAGCCGGTCGGCGGTGCGGATGTAGAACATCAGGAACCGGTCGATCAGCCGGACCAGTTCCGCGTCCGACAGGTCCTGGGCGAGGAGGTCGGCGTGGCGCGGGGTGGCCCCGCCGTTGCCGCCGACGTAGAGGTTCCAGCCGCTCGCCGTCGCGATGACCCCGAAGTCCTTGCTCTGCGCCTCCGCGCACTCGCGGGCGCAGCCGGAGACCGCCGACTTGAGCTTGTGCGGGGCGCGCAGCCCCCTGTAGCGCAGCTCCAGGTCGATGGCCATCCGTACGCTGTCCTGCACCCCGTAGCGGCACCAGGTCTGCCCCACACAGGACTTCACCGTCCGCAGGGCCTTGCCGTACGCGTGCCCGGACTCGAATCCGGCATCGACGAGCCGGGCCCAGATCCGCGGGAGCTGGTCCACGCTCGCACCGAACAGGTCGATCCGCTGACCGCCGGTGATCTTCGTGTAGAGGCCGAAGTCCCGGGCCACCTCGCCGATCACGATCAGCTTGTCGGGGGTGATCTCACCGCCCGGGATCCGCGGGACGACCGAGTAGGAGCCGTTGCGCTGCAAGTTCGCGAGGAAGTGGTCATTGGTGTCCTGGAGGGCGGCCTGCTCCCCGTCCAGGACGTAGCCGCTCGCGCCCACGGTGGGGGCGAGCGAGGCGATGATGGAGCCGATGGTCGGCTTGCACACCTCGCAGCCGTCGCCGCCGCGCGCCTCCGGGCGGCCGTGGCCGTCGAGGAGCTGCTGGTACGAGGTCAGGCGCAGGGTGCGGACGATCTCGTAGAGCTCCGCGCGGGTGTAGGGGAAGCAGCCGCACAGGCCCTTGTCCGCGGCGGCGGGCAGCAGCTGCCCGATCACCTTGATGCAGCTGCCGCAGCCGGTGCCCGCCTTGGTGCACTTCTTGACCTCGGGCAGGGTGGCGCAGGCGGTGATGGCCTTCTTGGTGACGTTGTGGCAGGAGCAGATCACCGCGTGGTCGGGGAGTGAGGACGGGCCGAGCGCGACGGGCGCGCCCACGCCGGCGGGCAGCACCAGCTGCTCGGGGGCGACGGGCGGGACGCTGCCGGTGAGCGGGCGCAGCAGGCCGTAGGAGTCCGCGTCGCCGACCAGGATCCCGCCGAGGAGGACCCCGTCGGGGGAGACGACCAGCTTCTTGTAGACGCCGGAACGGGAGTCGGACCACACCACGTCGAGGCTGTCGGGGGCGGTTCCGTGGGCGTCGCCGAAGGAGGCCACGTCCACGCCGAGCAGCTTGAGCTTGGTGGAGAGGTCGGCTCCGGTGAACTGCTTCTCGCGGCCCAGCAGATCCTCGGCGGCGGTCTCGGCCATCTCGTAGCCGGGGGCCACCAGGCCGTAGACGCGGCCGTCGACGGCGAGGGCGCACTCGCCGATGGCGTAGACGTGCGGGTCGGAGGTCCGGCAGCGGGCGTCGACGGCGATGCCGCCGCGCTCGCCGACGTCCAGCCCCGCGTCACGGGCCAGCTGGTCGCGGGGGCGGACGCCTGCGGAGAAGACCACGAGGTCGGTGTCGACGGTGGAGCCGTCGGAGAGCCGCATGCCGCTGACCCGGCCGTCCTCGCCGGTCAGCACCTCCTGGGTGCCGACACCGGTGTGGACGGTGAGGCCCATGGACTCGATGGTGCGCAGCAGGGCCGCGCCGCCGCCGTCGTCGACCTGGACGGGCATCAGGCGCGGCGCGAACTCGACGATGCGGGTGGTGAGTCCGAGCCCCTGGAGCGCGCCGGCCGCTTCGAGCCCGAGCAGACCGCCGCCGACGACCGCGCCGCTGGTGCGGCCCTGTGCGTACTCCTCGATGGCGAGGAGGTCCTCGATCGTGCGGTAGACGAAGCACCCGGGGGCGTCCTTGCCGGGGACCGGCGGGACGAAGGGATAGCTGCCGGTGGCCAGCACCAGGACGTCGTACGGGAACACCTGGCCGGAGCGGGAGGTGACGGTACGGGCGTCCCGGTCGATGTGCTCGGCGGGGTCGTCCAGGTGGAGGGCGATGCCGTGCTCCTCCATGAACCCGGCGGGCGTCATGGACAGGTCCTCGGCGGTGCTGCCGGAGAAGTACGAGGTCAGGTGCACGCGGTCGTAGGCGGGCCGGGGCTCCTCGCAGAGCACGGTGACCCGGTGCGTCCGGGTCGCACCGCGCTCGGCGAGGGCCTCCAGGTAGCGCTGGCCGACCATGCCGTGCCCGATGAGCACGATCGTGGGCAGGGGCTTGGTCATGTCAGTGGCCTCCGTCGTCGGTGAGCAGGTGGAACAGGCTGTTCAGGTCCTCGTCGTCCGCCCAGCCGCGGGCGAGGGCGCCCACGGTGGACAGCTCGCCCAGCAGGACCCCGCCGACGAGGCGGTCGCCGCGGACGACGACCGTCCGGTAGGTCCGGCGGGTGGCGTCGGCGAGGCGGACCACGTCGTCGCCGGGGCGGGGCGTGGTCTCGCCGAAGGCGGCGAGGTCGAAGGGGTCTCCGGTCCCGCCGAGGGTGAGGCGGGTGAGGGCGCGGGTGCCGGTGTACTCCGTGGGGGGGCCGGTGAGGGTGGCGGCGAGGGCATCGGCCTGCTCCAGGGCGGCGCCGGCCAGGCCGTACACCTGGCCGGCGTGCTCGGCGCAGTCGCCGATGGCGTGGATGCGGGGGTCGCCGGTGCGGAGGTGGCCGTCGACCACGATGCCCTTGCGGACCTCCAGGCCGGCTGCCTGGGCCAGGCCCGTGCGGGGGCGGACGCCGCAGGCGAGCACGACGACCTCGGCGTCGAGCCGGTAGCCGTCGGCAAGCTCGACCCCGGTGACCTTGCGGGGGCCTCCTCCTTGTGCGGCCGGGTGCGGCGCCGTAGACGTTGTCGTCAGGCCGCGGACCCGGCACTCGGTGTGGATCTCGATCCCGAGCTCGGTCAGGTGGGTGTGCAGCATGGCAGAGGCGGACGCGTCCAGCTGGCGCTCCATCAGCCGCTCCGACTGCTGTGCCAGGACCACCTGCGCGCCCCGCGCGGCCAGCGCACGGGCCGCCGAGACGCCCAGCAGGCCCCCGCCGATCACCACCGCCCGGACCCCGGGCCGGACGGTCGCCGAGAGAGCCAGGCAGTCGTCCATGGTGCGGAAGGCGTGCACTCCGTGGGGGAGCTCCCGGCCTTCCGGTTCGAACAGGCCCCGCAGCGGCGGCAGTACCGGGTTGGACCCGGTGGCCAGCACCAGGGTGTCGTATCCCAGAGCCGCACCGTCGTCGCAGTGGACCGTCCGGTCGGCGCGGTCGACGCGGACCGCCCGCACCCCCCGCCGCAGCACCGGGCCGGGCGTCGGGAGCGCGATCACCTCCGGCGCGTACCGGCCCGCCAGGACCTCGGCGAGCAGGACCCGGTTGTAGGGGGCGTGCGGCTCCTCGCCGAGCACGGTCACCTCCGCGTCCCCGCCCAACCGCGCAGCGAGCCGCAGGCCCGCGAGGCCGCCGCCGATCACCACCACACGCTGCTTCGAGGTCATGCCCCGAGCGTGCGCGCTCGCTGTTTCCCCGCCGGATCGCCCCTGTTACCCGGCGGGAACGCCCACCTCAGCGTCCGGGTCAAGCGTCCGTGAGGCCTTCCTCAAGGCCGCCTTAAGGGCCCTCGCCACCGCCGTTGCGGCCCTTAGCGTGATCCGCATGCGAGATGCGGCAGGGCGGGTCAGGAGCGGGATCCTGGGAGGGGCGGGGGTGGTCGCCCTGCTGTGGGCGGCCCAGGTGCGCCCCTCGGCCCGGCCCGACGCCCTGTTCGCCACCGCCGCGCACCTGACCGGGCTGCTCGCCGGGTACGGGGTGCTGGTGCTGCTGTTCCTGATGGCCCGGGTGCCCGCCGTCGAGCACGGGGTGGGCGCCGACCGGCTCGCCCGCCGGCACGCGTTCGGCGGCCGCCACGTGCTCATGCTCTGCTTCGGGCACGGGCTCTTCGCCCTGCTCGGATACGCCGTGCACGGGGGAATCGATGTGGTCTCCGCCGTCCGGGACCTGCTCGGCTACCCCGCGCTCGCCGCCGCCGCGGCCGGGGCCGTCCTCCTGGCCGCGGTCGGTGTGACCTCCGCCCGTGCGGTACGCCGCCGGGTCTCGCACGAAACCTGGCGCGGGGTGCACCTCCTCGCCTACCTCGCCGCCGCGCTCGCCTTCGGCCACCAGCTCGCCGGGCCCGATCTCGCCCTCGCCGCCTGGTTCTGGGCCCTCGCCCACACCGTGGTCGCCGTCCTGCTGCTCTGGTACCGGGCCGTGGTCCCCGTACGGCAGGCCCTGCGGCACGCGCTGCGGGTCGCAGAGGTCCGGGTCGAGGGGCCCGGGGTGGTCTCCGTCGTCGTGTACGGGGAGCACCTCGCGGAACTGCGCGCGGAGCCTGGCCAGTTCCAGCGCTGGCGGTTCCTTCAGCGGCGGCTGTGGCACACCGCCCTGCCGTTCTCGCTGTCCGCGCCGGTCCGCGGGAACACCCTGCGGATCACCGTCAAGGGGCTCGGCGGCCACTCCCGCCGCATCCGCCGGCTGCACCCGGGCACGCGGGTGCTGGCCACCGGGCCGTTCGGGGTGCTCACTGCCGCCCGGCGGACCCGGCCGAAGGTGCTGCTGATCGCGGGCGGGGTCGGGATCACCCCGATGCGGGCCCTGTTCGAGACGCTGCCCGGCGGCCCCGGGGACCTCACCCTCCTCTACCGGGCCGGGGCGGAGGAGCACCTGGTCCTGCGCGCCGAGCTGGAGGCCATCGCCGCCGAGCGGCAGGCCGGGCTGCACTACCTGCTCGGGCCCTCGGACGCGGCCTACGACCCGCTCGCCCCGCGGGCGCTGGCCGCTCTGGTGCCGGACCTGCCCGAGCACGACGTGTACCTGTGCGGGCCTCCGGGGATGGCCGAGGCGACCCGGGCCGCCCTGCTGCGGGTCGGGGTGCCTGCCGGACGAATCCATTCCGAGTGCTTCGGCTTCTGACCGACGAGAGGACCCGCCGCGCCGTGCGTCACCCGCTGCACATCGCCCTGTCCGTGCCCGCCGCCGTGCCCGCCGCCGCATCGGCCCCCGTGCCCGCTGCCGTGCCCGCCCCCGCCCCGGGCCGGCACCGCCGCCGCTCCGCGCCGGCGTCCGTATCCCCGGCGCAGCGGCTGGCGGCCGGGCTCGGCCTGGCGAGCGTGCCGGCCGTCAGTGTGCTGACGGCGGTCGTGGAGCCGGCGGCTCCGGTGGCCCCGGACCGGGCGCCGGCCCGCCAAAGCTCAACCTTTGCGCAACTTTCCGGGGATTGACGGCTCCTGTGGCCGACAGGTCCATAGGGTCGGATGGTGCCTGACATATCAATGACCATGATCATCATGCTGTGCGTGGCCGCCGCGGCGGCCGGCTGGATCGACGCCGTGGTGGGCGGCGGCGGCCTGCTGCTCCTGCCGGCCCTCCTCCTGGGCCTGCCGAACGCCCACCCCGCCACCGTCCTCGGCACCAACAAGGCGGTGGCCATCGTCGGCACCGCGGGCGCGGCCGTGACCTACGTCCGCAAGGCCCCGGTGAACGTGAAACTCGCCGCCCGCATCGGCCTCGCCGCGCTCGCGGGCTCGATGGGCGGCGCCGCGCTCGCCGGGGGCATCAGCAAGGACGCGCTCCGGCCGCTGATCATGGTGGTCCTGGTGGTCGTCGCCGGCTTCGTCCTCTTCCGGCCCGCCTTCGGCACCGCCCCGTCCGCCTCGCCCGTCAGCCGGCAGCGGGTGCTGCTCGCCATCGGGCTCGCCGGCCTCGGCATCGGTTTCTACGACGGCCTCATCGGGCCGGGCACCGGCACCTTCCTGGTACTCGCCCTCACCGCGCTGCTCCACCTGGACCTGGTCACCGCCTCCGCGACCGCCAAGATCGTCAACTGCTGCACCAACGCCGGGGCGCTCGCGATGTTCGCGTACCAGGGCATGGTGCTGTGGCAGCTGGCCGCGCTGATGGCGGTGTTCAACCTGGCCGGCGGCATGATCGGCGCGGGCATGGCCCTCAAGAAGGGCAGCGGCTTCGTCCGGGGCGTGCTGCTCACGGTGGTGGGCGCCCTCGTGGTCAAGCTCGGCTTGGAGCAGTGGGGCTGACGGGCCGGAGCGGGTTCTAGTACGTACCGGTGAGGTGGGCGAAGACGACCACGTTGCCGCGGTAGCCCGTGCGCGGGGAGAAGCCGCCGCCGCAGGTGATCACCCGCAGCTCGGCGCGCTGCGAGGGCCCGTACACGCGGGTGTCGGGGAAGGCCTTGGCGTCGTAGACC
Organism: Streptomyces sp. ISL-94; assembly: GCF_018614075.1. GTDB lineage: Bacteria > Actinomycetota > Actinomycetes > Streptomycetales > Streptomycetaceae > Streptomyces. The sequence goes on from NZ_JAGGOZ010000023.1 coordinate 38,296, forward strand.
TCGACCGCGTGGACCGTGAACACGGCGGTACGGCCGTCCGCGCGCGGGACCTCGATGGCGGCCCCGCGGTGCAGTGCGCCGAGGCTGTAGAAGACCGCCGGCCCGGCCGCGTTGTCCACGTGCCCGGCGATGACGGCGGTGCCGGGGGCGCCCGGGGTGGTGCCGTCGCGATACCAGCCGGCCAGATCGCGCCGGGCGGGCGGGGGCACTTCGAGACTGCCGCCCGGCTCCAGGCCGAGCCCGGTCAGCGGGGCGTCCACGCGGATCGAAGGGATCCGGATCCGGGTGGGCGGGGAGCCGGGGAGCGGCGCGATACCGGGGCCGGTGGCTCCGGCGGCGGTCAGGGCCTCGGCCGGGGAGGGCAGCGGCGGCCCGATCGGCTCGCGGGAGCCGCTGGTGACGAGCCAGATGCCGACGCAGGCAGCGAGCGCGACGAGTCCCCCGTGGCGGGGGGACAGGGTGCGGACGGCTCGGTTCGGCGCGCGGGCGCCCGATCGGGGGCCGTTGCCGGCCGTGGGCCAGGACTGCCGGTCGCGCCCCCGGACGCCACCGAAATCGCCACCCATTGCGTACCCCCTCGGCTTCCGTTTCGGGGTGACAGGCCGTCGCCCGGCCCCGCGAACGGGGGGGACCTCGCGGGGCGGGCGACGGGGACGGTACCGGTCGGACCACGGCCGGAGCCGCGGTGGGCGTCCGTCAGCTCTGCGTGCCGCTCGCCCGGCGACGCAGGAGCCAGGTACCGCCGACGGCGGTGGCGGCCAGCACTGCCGCTCCCGCCGCGATCTTGGCGGGGTCGGTGGTGGTGGTCGTGCCACCGCCCACCCCGGTCCGTACGTGGCCCTGCGGGCCGCGTTCGGTGACGACCAGGTCGCCGGTGGCGAACTTGCCGTTCGCGCAGGTCACCCCGATGTCGTAGGTGCCGGGGCGGGTGGCGTGGGCGACCTGGAACTGTCCCACGACCACCTCCTTGTGGGTGCCCGGAACCAGCTTGAACCGGCCGCCGCCCACCGTGGTGGCATCACCCTCCGCGTGGCTGCCGGAGCCGCAGGCGGTGGTGTTCACGGTGACGGTGGCGCCCGGGGCGGCGGACTTGGGCCACACCTCCAGCGCGGCGAAGTCGCCGGGCGCGAAGCCCACCATGCCCAGATCCGCGGCGGCGACCGCACCGGCGACCGGGCCGGTGAACGCGGCTGCGGTCAACGCGGTCGCCGTCAGCGCGTGGGCGGTACGTCGGCGCATGGGACTCTCCCTGGGGACACGGGGTCGTGCTTCCGAGGTAACCCGGCCCGCCTGCCGCGCGCCTGCTGATGTCCCGTCAGGTCGGCCCGCCCACACCCCGCGCCCGGGCCGTTTCCGCAGGTCAACGCCGGCCACACGGCCATCCGTGGCACCCGCGCCGTCCGGGTGACGGGGGACGGCCACCGCGAGGTTGCGCAGCAGCGGTGCGTACGGTGGTGGCGTGCGGGCACGTCGGGACTCTGGTCCCGGCCCGTGGACTGTCGCGCCGTATCCCAGGGAGGGCCCCCGTGACATCGGTCGTTCGGCCGCCGGATCCGTTCGCTCCGCCCGTTCCGCTCCCGTTCTTCGTCTACGGGACCCTCCGCCCGGGCGAGGTCAACCACGAGCTCTTCCTGCGCGGCCGCACGGTCGTGGAGGAGCCTGCCCGCCTCCCGGACGCGGCGCTCTACGACGGCCCCGGCTACCCGTTCGCGGTCCACCGTCCCGGCTCGGCCGTCGTCGGGGAGCTGATCACCGCCGCCCCGGGCGCCTACGGGGAGCTGCTGGCCGCCCTGGACCGGCTGGAGGAGTACGAGGGCCCGGGACGCCCGGGCAACATCTACGACCGGATCGCCCGGCAGGCCCTGCGCCCCGACGGCGCCCCCGTCCGTGCCTGGGTCTACCTGGCGTCCCCGCTGCTCGCCCGCGACCTGCGGGAATCGGGCACCGAGATACCGGGCGGCGACTGGCTGGGGCGCTGAGGGCTGTCACCTCTGTTACAGGCCTTCGGCGCCGCGGTTGCGGAGCCGCTGCCCGTACTGCTGGAGCACCCACAGCTCCTCCTGGACCGCGGCCAGTTGCTCCGGCGGGGCCTGCGGGCCCAGCCGGGACATTGTGCCCTGGATCTCGTGGACCCGGCGGTCGACGGCGCGCAGCCGGACCTGCACCAGCTGGACGCCGGCGTAGACCTCGTCCACCGTCTTCGCGTGGATGGCCTCGACGGCCAGCTCGGTGACGAGCGCGCGGACGGTGTCGTTCGGGGCCGCGTCGCGCACGCGCGCCAGGTAGTCGTCCGTGCCCAGCGAGGCGCCCCCCGCGTCCTGGATGGCCTGGCGCACGGCCGCGTAGGGCGGGGCGGTGAACTCGTCCATGCCGTACGCGTCGAAGGCGGGCGAGACCAGGGCCGGGCGCTGGAGGGCCAGCTTCAGCAGCTCGCGCTCGGTGCGGTGGGCCGGGCTGCGCAGGTTCAGCGCCGGGCCGCCGGCCGGCCGGCCGGCGGGAGCGGGGGCGGCCTCGTAGGACGGGCGGCCCCGGCCCTGCTGCGGGGGCTGGTTGCCGCGTTCGCGCGCCCAGCGCGCCAGCTGCGCGACGCGCTTGACCACGAACTGCTCGTCGCGGATGCCGAGCATGCCCGCGAGCTGGACCGCGGACTCGTGCTGGATCGCGATGTTCTTGATGTTGGCGACGACCGGAGCGGCCTCGTCCAGGGCGGCCGCCCGGCCGGCCGGGTTCTCCAGGTTGTGCCGGGCGACGATGTGCCGCAGGGCGAACTCGAACAGCGGGGTACGGGACTCCACCAGCCCGGAGACCGCGGCGTCCCCCTGGGCGAGGCGCAGGTCGCAGGGGTCCATGCCGCCCGGGGTGACCGCGATCGAGGTCTCGGCGGCGAACTTCTGGTCGTCCTCGAAGGCCCGCAGCGCCGCCTTCTGGCCGGCCGCGTCGCCGTCGAAGGTGAAGATCACCTCGGCGGTGGCGTTGTCCATCAGCAGCCGGCGCAGGATCTTGATGTGGTCCCCGCCGAAGGCCGTGCCACAGGTGGCGATCGCGGTGGTGACCCCGGCCATGTGGCAGGCCATCACATCCGTGTAGCCCTCGACCACCACGGCCCGGGAGGTCTTGGCGATCTCCTTCTTGGCCAGGTCGATGCCGTACAGCACCTGGGACTTCTTGTAGATCGCCGTCTCGGGGGTGTTCAGGTACTTGGGACCGTTGTCGTCGTCGCGCAGCTTGCGCGCGCCGAAGCCGACCACCTCGCCGCTGATGTCGCGGATCGGCCACATCAGCCGGCCGCGGAAGCGGTCGATGGGCTTGCCGCTGCGGCTGTCCTGGGCGAGCCCGGAGGTGATCAGCTCCTTGTCGCTGAAGCCCTTGCCGCGCAGGAAGCGGGTCAGGTGGTCCCAGCCGGCCGGGCTGTAGCCCACGCTGAAGTGCGCGGCCGCGCCCTGGTCGAAGCCGCGCTCCGCCAGGAACTTGCGGCCGATCTCCGCCTCGGGGCTGTCCAGCTGGTCGACGTAGAACTGGGCGGCTGCCTTGTGCGCCTCGACCAGGCGGATGCGCTCGCCCCGGCCGCTGGTGCCGGCGGTGTAGCCGCCCTCCTCGTAGCGCAGGGTGATGCCGGCCTGGCCGGCCAGCCGCTCGACCGCCTCCGAGAAGGAGAGGTGGTCGATCTTCATGATGAAGTCGAGGGTGTCCCCACCCGCCTGGCAGCCGAAGCAGTGGTAGAGACCCTTGCTGGGGCTGACCTGGAAGGACGGGGACTTCTCGTCGTGGAAGGGGCACAGGCCCTTGAGGTTGCCGCCGCCCGCGTTGCGCAGCTGGAGGTAGTCGGAGACCACGGCGTCGATCGGGACCGCGTCCCGTACCGCCTTCACGTCGTCGTCGTTGATCCGTCCTGCCACGCGTGAAGTCTACGGCCGGACACCGGCAAACCCGTCAGGCACCCTCGGCCGGGACCAGCGAGGCAAGCGGAACGGACGGGTCCGCCAGGGCGTCGCGGTCCACGGGCGTCTTCGACCTGATCAGGGCCTGGATGTGCTCGGTGACATCCCACACATTCACGTTCATACCGGCGAGCACCCGCCCGTTCGAGAGCCAGAAGGCGATGAACTCCCGCTTGCCCACGTCCCCGCGGACCAGCACCTGGTCGTAGCCGCCGGGCGGCGCGTACCCCGAGTACTCCAGGCCCACGTCGTACTGGTCGGAGAAGAAGTACGGCACCCGGTCGTAGGCGACCTCCTGCCCCAGCATGGCCCGCGCGGCCGCCGGTCCGCCGTTCAGGGCGTTCGCCCAGTGCTCGACCCGCAGCCGGGTCCCGAGCGCCGGGTGGTAGGCGCCCGCCACGTCCCCGACCGCGTAGACGTCCGGGTCGGACGTACGGAGGGAGGCGTCCACGGCGATCCCGCCGCCGTGCTCCCGGTCCACCAGGGCCAGCCCGGAGGTCTCGGCGAGCGCCGTCCGCGGCGCGGCCCCGATCGCGGCGAGCACCACGTGCGCCGGATGCTCCTCCCCATCGTCCGTACGGGCGGCCAGCACCATGCCGTCGTGGCCGACGATCTCCGTCAGCCGGGCCCCGAAGTGGAACCGCACCCCGTGATCGGTGTGCAGGTCCGCGAAGAGCCGGCCGACCTCCGGGCCGAGCACCGCGTACAGCGGGGTGGCCTCCGGCTCGACCACGGTCACCTCGGCGCCGTACCCGCGCGCCGCGGCGGCGACCTCCAGGCCGATCCATCCGGCGCCCGCGATCAGCAGGTGGCCGTTGTCCCGGCCCAGGGTGGCCAGCACGTTGCGCAGGCGCTCGGCGTGCGCGAGCCGCCGCAGGTGGTGCACCCCGGCCAGGCCCGTGCCCGGGATGTCCAGGCGGCGCGGCTCGGCGCCGGTGGCCAGCAGCAGCTTGTCGTAGTGGAGGGCGGTGCCGTCGCCGAGGACCACCTTCTTGGCGTCCCGGTCCAGCTGGACCGCGGGCTGGCCGAGGTGCAGCTCGATGTCGGAGGCCGCGTACCAGGACGGCTCGTGGACGAAGACGCTGTCGCGGTCGTCCTTGCCCGTCAGGTACCCCTTGGAGAGCGGGGGCCGTTCGTAGGGATGGTCGCGCTCGTCGCCGATCAGGATCACCCGCCCCGTGAACCCCTCGGCCCGCAGCGTTTCGGCCGCCTTTGCCCCGGCCAGCCCCGCGCCGACGATGACGAATGTCCGGTGTGCGTCGACCACCTGATGCCTCCTCATAACCTCTCCGCCACATGCGACCACATGCGAGCGTCCCGCACTGAGCCTGCCGCGTGAAGGGGGAGTGGCCCGATCAGCTCACCCTTCGGCGCGTCGGGTGCGCTGGGTGAGGCGCGCGTGCAGGGAGCGGGCCGCTGCGTCCGTGAGGGACGCGATCTGGTCGATGACCGCCCGTTTCCTGGCCTTGTCGTCGGGGGCCGCGTCGAAGAGGGCGCGGAACTGCGGATCCAGGCCCTCGGGGGCGCGGCCGCTGAGGGCCTCGGCGAGTTCGGCCAGGACGATGCGCTGGTCGGCGCGGATCCGCTCCTGCTCGTCGCGCTGCATGACGTACAGGTCGGCCACCGCCTTGAGCACGGCGCACTCGTTGCGGGCCTCGCGCGGGACCACCAGTTCGGCGGCGTAGCGGGTGAGGCGGCCGGAACCGTGCGCCTCGCGGGTGGCACCCTCGGCCGCGAGGCAGAAGCGGCCGATGAGCTGGCTGGTCGCGTCCTTCAGACGGGCCTGGGCGACGGCGGAACCGTCGTACCCGTGGGGCCACCACTCCTGCTCCATCAGCCGGTCCAGGGCCTCGCGGAGCTCCTCCGGCTCGGTGGCGGCGGGCACGTACCGGCCGATGGCCACCCGCCAGATCGCCTCGCGCTCGGGCTCGGCGAAGAGGAGGTTGGGGTCGAGGTGGCCCGCGTGCAGGCCGTCCTCGAAGTCGTGGACGGAGTACGCGACATCGTCCGCCCAGTCCATGACCTGGGCCTCGAAGCACTTGCGGTCCGCGGGCGCGCCGCGGCGCAGCCACTCGAAGACCGGCAGGTCGTCCTCGTACGCGCCGAACTTCACCGAGCCGGGGTCCGTGGGGTGGTCCCCGCGGGCCCACGGGTACTTGGTGGCGGCGTCCAGACAGGCCCGGGTGAGGTTGAGGCCGACGCTGACGAGCTCGCCGCTCGCCGGGTCGGGCACGAACCGCTTGGGCTCCAGGCGGGTCAGCAGGCGCAGCGACTGGGCGTTGCCCTCGAATCCGCCGCAGTCCTTGGCGAACTCGTTGAGTGCCTCCTCGCCGTTGTGCCCGAAGGGCGGGTGGCCCATGTCGTGGGAGAGGCAGGCCGCCTCGACGAGGTCGGGATCGCAGCCGAGCGCGGCGCCCAGCTCCCGGCCGACCTGGGCGCATTCCAGGGAGTGGGTGAGGCGGGTACGGGGGCTCGCGTCCCAGTCGTAGGAGCGGGTGCCGGGGGTGACGACCTGGGTCTTGCCGGCGAGGCGGCGCAGCGCGGCGGAGTGCAGGACGCGGGCGCGGTCGCGCTGGAAGGCCGTCCTGCCCGGCCGTTTGTCGGGCTCGGCGGCCCAGCGCTCGGTGGCCGCGGAGTCGTACAGGGGGTCTGCGGGGGCGTGCGCGGTGCCTTCCATCCTCCAATCTTCGCAGGGATTCCCCGGCCTTCAGGCGGGGCGCGCATGGGATCCGTGGGCAGGAGGTGCGGGAGCCGGTAGGAATGTCAGTGGTCAGGTCTAGGCTCAATCACATCGATCTGAGGGGGTGGGCTGGGTGATCCGTGCGTACAAGTTCCTCATGCGGCCCACCGTGGGTCAGACGATCGCGCTCGGCGAGATGCTGCGGGATCACTGCTCGCTCTACAACGGGGCGTTGCAGGAACGCCGGGACGCTTACCGGCATGTGTCGAAGACGAGCATCCGGTAGGGGCAGCAGTCCGCGCAGCTCAAGGAGATCCGGGCGTTCGACCCGGAGCTCAGGGGCGCTGGTCGTTCTCCTCGCAGCAGGCGACCTTGCGCCGTCTCGACAAGGCGTTCGCCGCGTTCTTCCGCCGGGTCGAGTCCGTCGACACCCCGGGCTATCCCCGGTTCCGTGGGGTCGGCTGGTTCGACACGGTCGACTTCGCCAAGGACGGGGACGGCTGCCGCTGGGACTCGACCCCGCACGATCCGGTGACCCGGTCCGCCTCCAGGGTGTCGGGCACGTCCGCGTGAACCAGCACCGCCCGGTGGTCGGCCGGGTCGAGACCGTGTCGGTCAAGCGCGAAGGCAAGCGCTGGTACGTGGTGCTGACCGCCGGGCAGGACCGGCCCGAACCGCTGCCGGAGACGGGGTCCGCAGTCGGTATCGACCTCGGTATCGCATCGTTTCTCACCACGTCCAAAGGTCAGCACGTACCCAACCCGCGCCACGGCCGCCGTGTCGCCACCAAGCTTGAAGCCGCACAGCAGGCCCTGGCCCGCTGCGAGCGAGGTAGTAACCGGCGTAAGAAGGTCGTGCAGCGCGTTGCCGCCCTGCACCGCAAGGTCCGGCGTCAGCGCCTGGATCACGCTCACAAGACCGCGCTGGACTCGGTCCGCGAATACGACGTGATCGCGCACGAGGACCTCGAGATCCGCAACATGACCAAAGCCCCCGCGCCTAAGCCCGACCCCGGCCAACCGGGAACCTTCCTGCTCAACGGGGCCGCCGCGAAGGCCGGGCCGGGCTGGTCCGTCGCGAAGTCCCACCGGCCTGGCGAGAAGCCCCGCCCCTCACGGCGGGGAGGAGTCACGAAGAGACGGTAACCGGAACCTCTGACAAATCCGGATCAGGCGGAGACGAGTTCCGGCCGCGCGGGGTCGCGGAGCAGGGCGCGGGCCTGGTCGTAGCGGTGCAGCAGCAGGCGGGCCAGGGCCGGATGGCAGCCCAGCGGCGCGGCGGCGGAGCCGGGCGCGGCCGCCGCGGACTGGGCGGCGAACCGGCCGGGCGCGGTGAAGTACGAGGCCACGGCGATCCGGTGGTGGCCGCGGGCGGTCAGGGCGTGGACCGCGTCGGGGACGGTCGGCGCGGCGGCGGAGGCGTAGGCGGGGACCACCGGGACGCCGCCGAGGCGCTCGGCGAGCAGGGCCGCGGTACGGCGGGTGTCGACGGCTGATTCGGGGTCGCGGGAGCCCGCGGAGGCGAGCACGACGGCCGAACCGGTGGTCCAGCCGGCCTCCAGGAGGCGTTCGTGGAGGGCCTCGACGAGCAGCGGATGCGGGCCGAGCGGGGCGGCGACGGCGGTGCGCAGGTGGGCCGCCCGGGCGGCGAAGGCGGGGAGGTCGCGCTTGACGTGGTGGCCGCGGCCGAGGAGCAGCGGGACGAGGACGGCCTCGCCGCGCAGCTCCCGCAGGACCTCGTCGAGCGGCGGCTCGCTCAGCTCGATGTGCCCGAGCCGGACATGGAGCCGGGGACGGAGTTCGCGGACGAGGTCGAGGAGCGCGCGGGCGGTGTGCGCGGCGCGCGGGTCGCGGCTGCCGTGCGCGACGGCGACGAGGGTGGGCTGCATGGGCGGACTCCGGGTCGGCGCAGGCCGTCCAGCTGGGTGCCCAGCTGGACGGTGATGCGGCTGAGCAGTTCGACCGCGCTGTCGAAGGGGAGGGCGGGGGACTCGGGAGGGTGCACCGGCTCCGTCATGGACCGATCCTGCGCGCCGGAGGTTGCCGGGGCGTTGCGCCGGGGTGACGGGTGTTTTCCGGCTGCTCACTCGCTCATTCGTACGGGTGAAAGGAGGGGAGGGTGGAACTGCGGGGCCGTGCCGGTTCGTCAGTCCGTGCGAATGATGTTGGGCGTGAGGCGTGAGGCGTGATGGGGGATGGGATCGATCATGGAGATGCCGGGCTGGGTGCGGTCGGTGGCGGGACGGCGGCCGGGGCTGCCGCGGGGCGTGCGGGGCGCCCGAGGCGTCCGGGGGGTCCGCCGTGGCGGGGGTGTCCGGGGCCGGAGGCGGGCCGTGCAGGTCGTGATGGCCGGCTGCGTGCTGGCACTGCTGCCCGCGGCGTGGACGCACGCGGCGGCCGCCGACCGGCTGCGGACCACGGCCGACGCGCCCGCCGCCGGGGTGGCCGTGGTGTTCGGGGCGGGCCTGTGGAACGGCCGCCCCACCCCCTACCTGGCCGGCCGGCTCGACGCCGCCGTCGAGCTGTACCGCGCCGGGAAGGTCAAGGTCGTGCTGGTCACCGGGGACAACAGCCGCACGGAGTACGACGAGCCCGATGCGATGCGCGCGTACCTCACGGCACACGGGGTGCCGGAGAAGCGGATCGTCGCGGACTACGCCGGCTTCGACACCTGGGACTCGTGCGTACGGGCCAAGGAGATATTCGGGGTCGAGAGGGCGGTGCTGATCAGCCAGGGCTTCCACATACGCAGGGCCGTCGCCCTGTGCGAGGCGGCGGGCGTGGACTCGTACGGGGTCGGGGTGCCCGACGAGCACGACGCGACCTGGTACTACGGCGGGACCCGCGAGGTCTTCGCGGCCGGCAAGGCGGCGCTGGACGCGGCCTTCAAGCCCGAGCCGCGCTTCATGGGGCCGAAGGAGCAGGGGGTGTCGCAGGCCCTGGGCGCTCTGGCAGACTGACGCCGCAGCCGACTATGCCGATTAGTCATATGCCGGTCTGTAGGTTCTCCCGGTCCTGTCGGCACGAGCATCAGAGGTGTGGAACCCGTGGCTGTTGTGGATCTGAGCGGCAAGGCCGTCGTCATCACCGGTGGGGCCTGCGGGCTGGGCGCGGCGGCCGCGCAGGCCGTCGTGGACGGCGGCGGCAAGGTGCTGATCACCGACATCCTGGAGGCGGAGGGCGCCGAGACGGCCGCCAAGCTGGGCGACGCGGCCCGCTTCCTCCGGCACGACGTGACGAGCGAGGCCGACTGGCAGGCGGCGCTGGAGTACGCGGTCGCCGAGTTCGGCCGCTTGGACGGCCTGGTGAACAACGCCGGCATACCCACCGGCCAGTTCCTGGAGCACGAGAGCGTCGAGCACTTCCGCCAGGTCGTGGAGATCAACCTCGTCGGCGTGTTCATCGGCATCAAGGCCGCGATCCCGCTGCTCCGGGCGAACGGCGGCGGATCCATCGTCAACATCTCCTCCGCCGCCGGCCTCACCGGCCTGGCCCTCACCGCCGGCTACGGAGCGTCCAAGTGGGGCGTGCGCGGCCTGTCGAAGATCGGTGCGGTCGAGCTCGCCGAGGCGAAGATCCGTGTCAACTCCGTCCACCCCGGCATGACGCTGACCCCGATGACCGCCCCCATCGGCATCCGGACGGGCGACGGCAACTACCCCGGCGCCCCGCTGGGCCGCGTCGGAGTCCCCGAGGAGATCGCCGCCGCGATCGCGTTCCTCCTCTCGGACGCCGCGGGCTACATGACGGGCGCCGAGCTGGCGGTGGACGGCGGCTGGACCGCGGGCCTGACGGTGAAGTACCTCACCGGCCAGTAGCCCGGCCGGCCGGCCGAGCCGGGCGGGCACACCGACGGCCAGGCCGTCTATCCGGGTGCCCCGGCCGGCCCGCCGGCATAGGGTCCGGCCCGTGGAACAGGAGTCCCCCCTCGTACAACAGGACGCACCCCTAGTCCGTGACGTCTTCCCGGATCTGGCGTCCGAGCTCGTGCGGCTCCTGGAGGAGGAGGACGAGCGCGACCTCGCCCTCTGTGCGTACGACCTCCGGCTGGTCGAGGCGTGCGGCTGCGGGGACGGCTTCTGCCAGAGCATCCGTACGCATCCGCATCCGGAGGGCACGCCCTACGGCCCCGGTCACCGCATGGTGGCCCTCGACCCGGGCAACGGCTTCCTGAACATCGATGTCATCGACGGCCGGATCGTGTACGTCGAGATCGTCGATCGTCCACCGCTGCGGCGGGCCTCACCGCAGCCCCCGGCCGGTGCTGAGGCAGAGCACCCCGACTCGTAACGCGGGACGGCGGCCGGTGTAACACCGCCGACGCACGCTGGGCTCCATGCACACCCCGGAAGCCGCCCCCGCCATCGCCACGCACTGCCCGTACTGCGCGCTGCAGTGCGGGATGAACCTCCGGCCCGAGCCGGGCGGGGTGGGCGTGGCGGTGGAGGAGCGTGCGGATTTTCCCGTCAACCGGGGCGCGCTGTGCGGCAAGGGCCGCACCGCCCCCGCTGTGCTCTCCTCCCGGGTGCGCCTGACCGAGCCGCTCGTCCGCACCCACGCCGGGACGCTCGAACCGGCCACCTGGGAGGAGGCCCTCGACGCCGTCGCCGCGGGCCTCGCCCGCACGGGCCGCGCGCACGGGCCGGACGCCGTCGGGGTCTTCGGCGGCGGCGGGCTCACCAACGAGAAGGCCTACGCGCTCGGCAAGTTCGCCCGCGTCGCCCTGCGCACCTCGCAGATCGACTACAACGGCCGCTTCTGCATGTCCTCGGCCGCCGCCGCGCACCAGCGGGCCTTCGGGCTCGACCGGGGCCTGCCCTTCCCGCTGGAGGACATCCCCCGCACCGGCTGTGTGATCCTCGTCGGCTCCAACCTGGCCGAGACCATGCCGCCCGCCCTGCGCTACCTCACCGAGCTCAAGGCCAACGGCGGCACCCTGATCGTCATCGACCCGCGCCGCACCCGCACCGCCGACCAGGCCGACCTGCACCTCGCCCCGCGCCCCGGCACCGACCTCGCGCTCGCTCTCGGCCTGCTGCACCTGGTCGTCGCGGAGGGCCGCACCGACGAGGAGTTCATTGCCGAGCGCACCACCGGCTGGGAGGAGGCCCGGGCCGCGGCCATGGCCCACTGGCCCGAGCTGGTGGAGCGCATCACCGGCGTCCCCGTGCCCAAGCTCCGCGAGGCCGTCGCCCTGTTCTGCGCCCCGGAATCCGCCATGGTCCTCACCGCCCGCGGTCCCGAGCAGCAGTCCAAGGGCACCGACACCGTCGGCGCCTGGATCAACCTCTGCCTGGCCACCGGCCGTGCCGGCCGCCCGCTCTCCGGCTACGGCTGCCTCACCGGCCAGGGCAACGGCCAGGGCGGCCGCGAGCACGGTCAGAAGGCCGACCAGCTCCCCGGCTACCGCAAGCTCACCGACCCGGCGGCCCGCGCGCACGTCGCCGAGGTCTGGGGCGTCGACCCCGACACCCTGCCCGGCCCGGGCCGCAGCGCGTACGAACTCCTCGACGCACTCGGCACGGACGTGAAGGCCCTCCTCCTCATGGGCTCCAACCCGGTGGTCTCCGCCCCCCGCGCCGCCCACATCGAGGACCGCATCCGCTCCCTGGACTTCCTCGCCGTGGCCGACGTCGTCCTCTCCGAGACCGCCGCCCTCGCGGACGTGGTCCTCCCCGTCACCCAGTGGGCGGAGGAGACCGGCACCACCACCAACCTGGAGGGCCGCGTCCTGCTCCGCAGGCAGGCACTCACCCCGCCGCCGGGCGTCCGCACCGACCTGGAGGTCCTGCACGGCCTGGCCGCCCGGCTCGGCGTGGAGAAGGGGTTCCCCACCGCTCCCGAGGAGGTCTTCGAGGAGCTGCGCCGCGCCTCGGCCGGCGGCCCCGCCGACTACTCCGGCATCTCCTACTCCCGCATCGAGGCCGAACAGGGCGTCTTCTGGCCCTGCCCGCCGGACTCCCCGGGGCAGCCCCGCCTCTTCCTGGACCGCTTCGCCACCGACGACGGCCGGGCCCGCTTCGTCCCCGTCTCCCACCGCGAGGCCGCCGAGGTCCCCGACGCGGAGTACCCGGTCCTCCTCACCACCGGGCGCGTGGTCGCCCAGTACCAGTCCGGCGCCCAGACCCGCCGGGTGGACGAACTCAACGAGGCCGCCCCCGGCCCCTTCGTGGAACTCCACCCCCGGCTCGCCGCCCGCATCGGCGCGGTCGACGGCAGCCCGCTGGCGGTGACCTCCCGCCGCGGCCGGGCGGTGGCCCCGGCCCGGATCACCGACACCATCCGCGCGGACACGGTCTTCATGCCGTTCCACTGGCCGGGCGAGGGCCGCGCCAACACGCTGACCAACCCGGCACTGGACCCGGTGTCCCGGATGCCGGAGTTCAAGGTCTGCGCGGTCCGCGTCGAGCCGGTGTAGCGGCCTCGGACGATTTCTTGCCGCAGTCTTGGCCACCGCTTTGGCCAACGGCCCGTGTGCGGCGAACTACCGTTCCCGCCATGCCCATACGCCCCCTCCCGTACCGCAAGCCGACCCGCGGGCGCGACTACTGGGTCCTGGACGACGTCCTTCCGGACGCGGACTCCGTGCGGGCCCGCTGCCTGGCGAAGGACGACTGGGTCCAGGGCGCCCCGCACAAGCCAGAGCCCTGGCCGGGCCTGCGCGCCATGCCCGCACTGGAACCGCCCGAACTGGCCCGCGTGGAACGGCTGGTGCGCCAGGCCACCGGCGCGCCGCGGATCTGGGCCGATAACCCGGCCGGCGCCGGCACCTTCAACCACAACTGCGTCCAGGTCGTCGGCAAGGACGAGTGCGAGCCCCGCCCGCACACCGACTCCCGGACCGTGTGCCGCTACGCCGCCGTGCTCTACCTCAGCCCGGACACCCCCGAGGACTGCGGCACCAGGACCGTTTCCACCGTGACCCGCACCGGGTCGAAGCCCGCCTCGCGCAACGCGGGCACCAGGGCCTCGTGGCCGGTGCGGTCCCGCAGGGTCAGCATCGGCTGGGACACCATACGGCCCCGCTCCAGCATGAGGTGCGTCACCTTCAACTCCCGTGCCCCTGCCCAGGCGTCGAGGCGGCCCAGCGCCTCCGCGTCCCCGCACCGCACCGCACCGTGACGTGGGTTTCGTACTCGTACATGAAGTCGATCTTGTCGGACATGCGTCCGGTCCGCATCGGGATTCCCGCCGGGGGGTAACCATGCGGTCACGCACCGATTGCAGAAAATGCCCGCACGCCCCTCGTGGCAGCGATGTGCCGTACCCCACACTGAGTTGCGGTGCCTGAGTCCTCGGACCCCTGGAGGTCGCCCCCGTGCAGACCCAGACCCAGCCCCTGATCGTGACCGATGAGCCCGAGCGCGAGGCCGAGGCCATGGACGACGAGCCAGAGCCTCTCGAGCTGATCGAGCCGGTGCCCACACAGCGCAGGCGCAGCAGCAGCGGCGGCGACCGTGCGGGCGGAGCGGGTCCTTCCGCCGATCTGTTCCGACAGTACCTGCGCGAGATAGGCAGGATCCCGCTGCTCACCGCCGCCGAGGAGGTCGACCTCGCGCGGCGCGTCGAAGCCGGGCTGTTCGCCGAGGAGAAGCTCGCCGGCACCCCGGATCTCGACTCCCGGCTCGCCGTGGACCTCGACCGGCTGGTCGTCATGGGCCGGATGGCCAAGCGCCGCCTCATCGAGTCGAACCTGCGGCTCGTGGTCTCCGTCGCGAAGCGCTACGTGGGCCGCGGGCTCACCATGCTCGACCTCGTGCAGGAGGGGAACCTCGGGCTCATACGGGCCGTTGAGAAGTTCGACTACGCCCGCGGGTACAAGTTCTCCACCTACGCCACCTGGTGGATCCGGCAGGCCATGTCCCGGGCCCTCGCCGACCAGGCCCGGACCATCCGCGTGCCCGTCCACGTCGTGGAGCTGATCAACCGCGTCGTGCGCGTCCAGCGCCGCATGCTCCAGGAGCGCGGGTACGAGCCCACCGCCGAAGAGGTCGCCGCCCACCTGGAGCTGACCCCCGAGCGGGTCATGGAGGTGCTGCGCCTCGCCCAGGAGCCGGTCTCCCTGCACGCTCCGGTCGGCGAGGAGGACGATGTCGCGCTCGGCGACCTCATAGAGGACGGCGACGCCGCGTCACCCGTGGAGTCCGCCGCCTTCTTCCTGCTGCGCGAGCACCTCGAAGCGGTGCTGTCGACCCTCGGCGAGCGCGAGCGCAAAGTCGTCCAGCTGCGGTACGGGCTCGACGACGGGCGTCCCCGCACCCTGGAGGAGATCGGCCGGATCTTCGGCGTCACGCGCGAGCGGATCCGCCAGATCGAGTCCAAGACCCTCAACAAACTGCGCGACCATGCCTTCGCCGACCAGCTGAGGGGCTACCTGGACTGACGGGACGGACGGCACCGACGGTCGAGGGGACAGCCGGAAACGGGAAACGGGAAAGGGGCGCCCCGAAGGACGCCCCCACCCTGCCGGCCCGCGGTCAGTCGACCTCGGCGACCGCCTGCGCGAACTGCGCCGCGTACAGCCGCGCGTACGCGCCGCCCGACTCCAGCAGCTCCTCATGCGTGCCCTGTTCCACGATCGAGCCGCTCTCCATCACCAGGATCACGTCCGCGTCGCGGATCGTGGACAGCCGGTGCGCGATCACGAAGGACGTACGGCCGTGCGCCAGGCGCGCCATCGCCTTCTGGATCAGCACCTCGGTACGGGTGTCCACGGAGCTCGTCGCCTCGTCGAGCACCAGGATCACCGGGTCCGACAGGAACGCCCGGGCGATGGTGATCAGCTGCTTCTCGCCGGCGCTGACGCCCGCGCCCTCGTCGTCCAGCACGGTGTCGTAGCCGTCCGGCAGGGTGCGGATGAACCGGTCGGCGTGCGCCGCCCGCGCGGCTTCCTCGATCTCGGCGCGCGTCACCTCGCGCGAAGCCCCGTACGCGATGTTCTCCGCGATCGTGCCGCCGAACAGCCAGGTGTCCTGGAGCACCATGCCGATCCCGCCGCGCAGTTCCTCGCGGGTCATCTTCGCGATGTCCACGCCGTCCAGGGCGATCTCCCCACCCGTGACCTCGTAGAACCGCATCAGCAGGTTCACGAGCGTGGTCTTGCCGGCGCCCGTCGGGCCGACGATCGCGACCGTATGGCCGGGCTCGACGCTCAGCGACAGGTTCTCGATCAGCGGCTTGTCCGGCTCGTAGCGGAAGGCCACCTTGTCGAGTGTCACCTGGCCGCGCAGGGTCTCCGGCCGCTCCGGAACCTCAGCGTCCGGCTCCTGCTCCGCCGCGTCCAGCAGCTCGTACACCCGCTCCGCCGAGGCGACGCCGGACTGCACGAGGTTCGCCATCGAGGCGACCTGCGTCAGCGGCATCGAGAACTGCCGCGAGTACTGGATGAAGGCCTGAACGTCACCGATCGACAGGGTGCCCGAGGCGACCCGCAGACCGCCGACGACCGCGATCAGGACGTAGTTGATGTTCGAGATGAAGAACATCACCGGCTGCATGATGCCGCTGACCAGCTGCGCCTTGAAGGAGGCCCGGTACAGCGCCTCGTTCTGCTCGGCGAAGACCGCCGCGGACTCCTTCTGCCGGCCGAAGACCTTGACCAGGTTGTGGCCCGAGTACATCTCCTCGATGTGCGCGTTGAGCACGCCGGTGGTCTTCCACTGAGCCACGAACTGCGGCTGCGACTTCTTGCCGATCTTCGCCGCGACGAAGACCGAGAGCGGTACGGTCACCAGCGCCACCAGCGCCAGCAGCGGCGAGATCCAGAACATCATCGCGAGCACGCCGACGATGGTCAGCAGCGAGTTGAGCAGCTGCCCCATCGTCTGCTGGAGCGTCTGCCCGATGTTGTCGATGTCGTTCGTCGCCCGGCTCAGCACCTCGCCGCGCTTCTGCTGGTCGAAGTACGACAGCGGCAGCCGCGACAGCTTCCCCTGGAGCTCCTCGCGCATCCGGTACACGGTGCCGTTCATGATGTGGTTCGACAGGCGCGTCGCGACCAGCATCAGCAGGCCCGCCACGGTGAAGACCACCAGCGCCCAGATGGCCACGACCCCGACGGCGCCGAAGTCGATGCCCTTGCCGGGGGTGAAGTCCGTGCCGGACAGCATGTCCGCCATGCCGCCGTGGCCGTCGGCGCGCATGCCCTCCAGCGCCTGCTGTTTCGTCAGGCCCGCCGGGATCTCACGGCCCACGATCCCCGCGAAGACCAGGTCGGTGGCCTCGCCGAGGATCTTCGGCCCGACGACCGCGCAGGCGACGGAGCCGACCACGGCCAGGACCATGCCCCAGATCTTGGCCCGGTCGTGGGCGAGCTGGCGCAGCAGCCGCTTGCCCGAGCCCTTGAAGTCCATGGACCGCTGGGCCGGTCCCATCATCATCCGTCCTCCGGGCCCGCTCATGCGGCCTCCGCCTCCGTCAGCTGGGAGAGCACGATCTCCCGGTAGGTCTCATTGCCGGCCATCAGCTCGTGGTGGCGTCCCTCGCCCACCACCTGGCCCTCGTCGAGGACGATGATCCGGTCGGCGTCGCGGATCGTGGAGACCCGCTGGGCGACGATCACCACGGTCGCGTCCTCGGTCTCGCGGGCGAGCGCCGCGCGCAGCGCCGCGTCCGTCGCGTAGTCCAGGGCCGAGAAGGAGTCGTCGAAGAGGTAGATCTCGGGGCGCTGCACCAGGGTGCGGGCGATGGCGAGCCGCTGGCGCTGGCCGCCGGAGACATTGGTTCCGCCCTGGGTGATGGGGGCCTCCAGGCCGCCCTCCAGCTCGGAGACGAAGTCCCTGGCCTGGGCCACCTCCAGGGCCCGCCACAGCTCCTCGTCGGTCGCGTCGGGGCGCCCGTAGCGGAGGTTGGAGGCGACGGTTCCGGAGAAGAGGTACGGCTTCTGCGGGACCATGCCGACCGTCTTGGCCAGCAGCTCGGGGTCGAGCCGGCGGACGTCCTCGCCGTCGACCAGCACCTCGCCGCCGGTCGCGTCGAACAGCCGCGGAACCAGGCCCAGCAGGGTCGACTTGCCGCTGCCCGTGGAGCCGATGACCGCCGTGGTCTCGCCGGGGCGGGCCACCAGGTCCACGCCGCGCAGCACCGGCGCCTCGGCGCCCGGGTAGCGGAAGTCGGCACCGCGCAGCTCCAGCATGCCGTGCCGCAGGAGCTTGCGTACCGGGTCGGTGGGCGGGACCACGCTGGAGTCGGTGTCCAGGACCTCCTGGATGCGCTCCGCACAGACCTCTGCGCGCGGCACCATCATGAACATGAAGGTGGCCATCATCACGGACATGACGATCTGCATCAGGTAGGCGAGGAAGGCCGTCAGCTGGCCGATCTCCATGCCCTCGCTGTCGATGCGCATCGCACCGAACCAGATGACGGCGACGCTGGAGATGTTGACGACCACGATGACGGTGGGGAACATCAGCGCGAGGAGCTTGCCGGCGGCCAGCGAGACACCGGTGAGATCCTCGTTGGCCGCCCGGAAGCGGTCCTTCTCGTAGTCGTCGCGGACGAAGGCGCGGATCACCCGGTTGCCGGTGATCTGCTCGCGCAGCACGCGGTTCACGGTGTCCAGGCGCTCCTGCATCCGGCGGAACAGCGGGCGCGTCTTGAGGACGATCGCGCCGACCGCCAGGCCGAGGACGGGGACGACGGCCAGCAGCACGCCCGACAGCTTCACGTCGAGGGACAGCGCCATTGCTATGCCGCCCACGCACATGATCGGCGCCGAGACCATCAGCGTGAAGGTCATCAGCACGAGCATCTGGACCTGTTGGACGTCGTTCGTCGTACGGGTGATCAGGGACGGGGCCCCGAACTGGCCGAGCTCCCGCGCGGAGAAGCTCTGCACGCGGTCGAAGACGGCGGCGCGGACGTCCCGGCCGAAGGCCGCCGCGGTGCGGGCGCCGTAGTAGACGGCCCCGACGTTGCAGACGAGCTGGATGAGCGAGACGCCGAGCATCAGCGCGCCGAAGCGCAGGATGTAGCCGGTGTCCCCGTTGACGACACCGTTGTCGATGATGTCCGCGTTGAGCGTGGGCAGGTAGAGGCTCGCGCTGGTCTGCAGCAGTTGGAGCAGGACCAGCAGGGCGATGGGTTTCCGGTACGGACCCAGATGGGTCCGCAGAAGTCGTATGAGCACGCGCAGGCTCCGGTCGGCAAGATCGAGGGGGTTCACCCCATCTTCGGCCAACCGGCGGCCCGATCCCCACCGGTTTTCGCAAAGCCCGGTCAAAAGGAGTAGTCCGCCTGCGCCCCCGGTCCTAGGGGCGCCCGGCCGGAACGCCCCTGGGCGGGGCGGGAACGCCCCTGGGCGCGGGGGAATGCCCCGGCGCCCGGGGGAATGCCCCTGGGCGCGGGGGAATGCCCCGGCGCCCGCCTGGAACGCCCGGCGCGCCGCTGGAACGCCGCGGTGCCCGGCCGGAACGCCCCCGCGCCGCCTGGAACGCCCGGCGCGCCGCTAGAACGCCCCGGCGCCCGGCTGGAACGCGCCGGGGTGGATCTGCTCCCGCGTTGCGATGTACTGCTGGCGCACCGCCTGCCAGGCCGGGAACTCCTCGCGCGGCTCGAACACCTGCGCCGCGGGGGCCGGCCAGACCGGCGGGGTGTGCGGGGCCAGCGTGCCCTGCGCCACACCGAGCGCCCACGCCGCCTGGCGCGCCGCGCCCAGCGCCGCGTAGTCGGCCGGCGCCGGTACGACGACCTGCGTCCCGAACAGCCCCGGAGCCGCGGCCTGTACGGCGGGCAGCTCGGCCGCCGCGCCCAGCAGGAACACCCGGCGGATCTCGACCCCGCGCGTGCGCAGCACGTCGAGCGCGTCCACCAGCCCGCACAGCATGCCCTCGAAGGCGGCCCGCGCCAGGTGCTCCGGCTTCATCGAGTCCCGGCGCAGCCCGGACAGGGTCCCGGCGGTGTGCGGCAGGTTCGGCGTCCGCTCACCCTCCAGGTACGGCAGGAGTACGAGGCCGTGCGCACCCGGCGTCGACTTGAGCGCGAGCTCGGAGAGCCCCTCCAGATCGGTGCCCAGCAGCTCGGCGGTGCCGCGCAGCGCCCGTACGGCATTGGAGGTGTTCACCACCGGCAGGTGCATGCCGGCCGCGTCGGCCAGGGAGGTGATCAGACCGCCGGGCTCCGACAGCGCCTCGTCGTGTACCGCCATCACCGAACCGGAGGCGCCCAGCGAGACCACCGCGTCGCCGGGGCCTAGCCCCAGCCCGAGCGCGGCGGCCATCGTCTCGCCGGTGCCGGCGGATATGAGCAGCCCCTCGGGCGTGGTCCCGGCGGCGTCGGCCGGACCGAGCACCTCGGGCAGCAGCGCCCGGTGCCCGAGGGCGAGCTCGACCAGGTCGGGGCGCCAGGAACCGGTGGCCGCCGACCAGTACCCGGTGCCGGAGGCGCCGCCGCGGTCGGTGGTCCGGCGGGCCGGCCGGCCCAGCAGCTGCCAGACCAGCCAGTCGTGCGGGGACATCAGCACGGCCACCCGGCGGGCTGCCTCGGGTTCGGTGCGGGCCAGCCAGGCCAGCTTCGCCAGGGGCTGCGCGGCGTGCGGGACCGAACCCACCGCCTCAGCCCACGCCTGTCGGCCGCCGAGGCTGTCGACGAGATCGGCGGCGGCCACCTGCCCGCGCTTGTCGTTGCCGACCAGGGCCGGACGTACGAGCCCGCCCTGCGCGTCGAGCGGCAGCAGGCCGTGCTGCTGCGCGGACACCCCGATGGCCTGGACCCCTTCGAGGAGCCCGCCGCCGGCGGCCTCGCCGAGCGAGAGCAGCCAGGCCTGCGGATCGGTCTCATGGGGATTCGCGCCGTCCGGTTCCCCGGCGGGCTGTGGATGGGGTGCGTACCCCTGGCGCAGCACGGCACCGGTCTCGGTGTCGCAGACGACGATGCGTGTGAACGCGGAAGAGCTGTCCAGCCCGGCGACTATCCCCATGCGGAGAATTCTGCCGCACGCCGGCCCGGTCTCCACCGCCGCGGGCCCCCGGGATCCCATAGGTCCCGGAGGCCGCGGCAGCCTCGGAAATCTCAGGTCTCCCAGGTGACCCGGGACACGGGCGGGTTCCGGGTCACCTCGGCACCTCAGGTGTTGCTGGTGCCCCACTCGTCCTCGGAGCCGCCGCCGTACCGGCCGCGCAGTCCCCGTACCCGCGCGGCCAGCCCGGCCGGTACGGCGTCGCCGACCTTGTCGCTCACTGCGGCGAAGGCCTTCCCGGCGAACTCGCGCCCGCTCTGCCCGGCCGCCTCGGCGGCATTGCGCACCGCGGGGTTCTGCGCGAGCTCCCGCGCGGACTTCTTCAGCTCTTCGTACCGCTCGCGCCCGGCCCGGGTCCCGAGCACGTACCCGAGGGCCAGTCCGACTACGAACGTGACCTTGTACCGCATGCCTGTCACCTTTCGTCGTGTGGTGCCCGGCCTGCTGTCGATACCGATTGGCGGAGCACCCCCCTGCTTGCGCTAATCTATGACTCGCAACGGGCGCTCGCCCCCCGGCAAGGCCGGAGGTGGGCCGTTCGATGCACCGCAGCAATCCCCTGTAGCTCAATTGGCAGAGCAGCCGGCTGTTAACCGGCAGGTTACTGGTTCGAGTCCAGTCGGGGGAGCGCGGTCCCCTGTAGCTCAATTGGCAGAGCATTCGGCTGTTAACCGGAGGGTTGCTGGTTCGAGTCCAGCCGGGGGAGCAAGGAAGAAGAGGACCCCCTGGGTCCTCTTCTTTTTTTGCCCTGGCGGGGAACCGGGCAGCCCTCAGCGCGGTCTCCCTCACAGGCGAAGCCGATCATGCGAGGCATCCGAGGCAGGAGATCGTATGAGCGGCTATGCTGCGGCAGACGGCGCGCACACGTGTACGCGCCACGCCGTGAAGGGGCGGTAGCTCAGCCGGTTAGAGCAGCGGACTCATAATCCGTCGGCCGTGGGTTCGAGTCCCACCCGCCCCACCAGTACAGGTCTCTGACCTGCGGAAACGTCTCTTTCGAGGCGTCGGAGTGGCAACTTCAGCTCAGCGGACTGAATCCGCTGCCCGCCAGTTTGGTTCTGGACCGGTTTGTGATGGCTGGCACTGCGGTGACCTGCATGAATGCATGGTCTCGCTGTTCGCGCGAGCTGGTCGGAGATGGCTGGCTCTGACGGCCTTGGCCGTGAATTCGGGACGCTGGCAGGACACAGGGAACCGGAAGTCGCTACCTCGGGACCATCTGATAGGCGCTGCTCGAGTGGTGCGGAGTAGGTGCTGTCCGGCAGCAGTCGACCGGGGCTGCCGACCTCTGGGTCGTAATGTGGCCACCGCGGCGGACCGGCGGGAAACGGCCCGTACTGGAAACGGTCCAGAAAAGCACCCGGCTCGTGCAGAGATGGCTCATGGGTCGTGGCTCCTCGCTCCCAACAGCTGGGCCGGACGTCGGCCTCGCGGAGGCCGGACATACGGCTCTTCCGCGAGACTTGGACGCCGTCTTCTGGACGTCGGACTCGCAGAAGCACGCGCTCCGCCTTCCTCTTCTCGTCCGCCGCCGCCTGAGCCAGTCCTTGCGGACCAGGAGTCCATCGGCTCTTCGTCGGCGGCGTCCCAGTAGCGCGAGCGCGGTCGATAGGCGGTGTGCGGTTGGTGCCGGAGCAGCCGACGGCACAGCTTGAACGCAGGCAGACCGTCTCATGCGCATGGCGTACTCCGGGCTGCCACATATGCCCTGTCGGGTAAAGCTGGTCGAGACGACGGAGTAGGCACGTTCACGGCCGTCGACGTCGGAGGAGGCGGTATGGCAGCACTGGCTCGGATATCGCTGGAGGGTGGAGGCTGCATTCTGCTCGAGGACCCGGCGTCTGCGGTGGAGGGGCCGGTGAAGGCCGGTCGCATCGGCGATGCCGTCCATGACCTGCCGGGGACTTTGCAAGGGGCTCTGGAGCCGATCACGGAGGCGGCGCGTGCCGCACTCGACCAGCTGCGCAAGGCCCGCCCGGAAAAAATCACGGTCGAGTTCGGTGTCGACCTCGCGGCCGAGGCCGGCGCGGTGATCACCAGGAGCCAGGTCAGCTGCCATCTGCGGGTGACCTTGGTGTGGAAGAAGGACGACACCGGTCATTCTCACGCAGACGAAAATCCGGGCTGAGCCGTGAACAGTGCCGATAAGCAGCCAGGCGGCGGCACGGCGACGGAGCTGCCCGCTGCTGTGGCCCAGATCCTCGCACCGAACGGGAGGGTGGCTGGGGCGGGTTTTCTGGTCGCCGAGGGCCTCCTGGTCACCTGTGCGCACGTCGTCCAGGCAGCGGCAGCTGGCCCGGGGCAGACGGTGCGGCTGGCCTTCCCCCATCTGGAGGGCGGCCGCCAGCTAGAGGGACGCGTCCTGAACGAACGATGGCGTGCTCCCGAGCAGGACGACCTTGCCGTTATCCGTCTCCGCAGCACGTCGGCCGGCATGAGGCCGTTGCCACTAGGCTCCGCAGCAGGTTGCCGCGGCCACCATGTGCGCTCCTTCGGCTTCCCCGCCCAGGCACCGCCGCAGGGACACTTCGGCTTCGGGGTGGCCGGTGATCTACTGCCGACCGTCGCGGGCGAGGGACCACATTTGCAGCTGACCCTCGCCAACGACCTCACTACCGGCTTCAGCGGTGCACCGGTCCTTGACGAGGTAACCGGCCTGGTCATTGGCATGCTCACCGAGATCGCCGCCCCCGACGCGTACGGACGGGGACAGGGCATCGCCTACGTCACTCCGACACAGGTGCTCCGCGAAACCCTGCCGGAACTGGCGGTGCAGGACCTGTGCCCCTACCGGGGGCTGGAGCCGTTCACCGCCGAGCAGGCCCGCTGGTTCGAAGGCCGCAAGGACGCAATCCGACAGGTCGTTGCGAACCTGGCCCGGCAGCGGCGACTCACGTTGCTGCTCGGTCCCTCCGGCTCGGGCAAGTCGTCCTTGATCCAAGCAGGCGTCCTGGGTGCCTTGGCCGCGGGCGAGTTGCCGGGCAGTGACCGGTGGCTGCCAGTCCTGCTCCGGCCGCGACGGGACCTGCTGGCGGAAATCGAGCGCGCCGGACTGCCCGGGGCCACCACTTACGGGATTGCCGCAGCGGTCAGCCGCAAACTCGCGGCTGAACCCACCTACGAGCGCATCCTGTTGATCATTGACCAGTTCGAAGAGCTCCTGACCGAGCCCGGCCAGCATGACCGTCTGGCCGCCGCGGAGGAGATCGCCACTGCGGTCGACTCGTCGGCTGAGCTCAGCGTGATCCTGGTCATGCGAGATGACTTCTACCCCCAGTTGGCCGCCCTGACTCCCCAGCTGCTGGAAACTGCCATGCCCGGCCTCCTCAACGTGCCGGCCACCCTGAGCCAGCAGGACCTGCACGACATCATCACCCTGCCCGCCCAGGACGTGGGACTGCACTTTCAACCAGGGCTGCCGGAGCAGATCGTCACCGACGTCCTGGTCCCCAGCCCCGAGGCAGCCGCAGGGCGCCAGGCATCGGTCACCATGCTGCCCTTGCTGGAACTGACACTCAGCCAGTTATGGGCTAGACGCCGCGACGGGTACCTCACCCATGACGCGTACCGCCGCATCGGTGCGGTCAGCGGGAGCCTTACAAACTGGTGCGACACCGCCCTCAATGAGCTGGGCCTCGAGCAACGGCCCATCGCACGGGAAATCCTGACCTCCCTAGTGCATCCCGCTGACCCCGCCCGTAACGTACCCGCCGTACGGGCGCAGGTCCCTCTCCACGAACTGCACGACATGGCCGCCGATCCCGATGACGCGAGCAGCGGCAAAACCGTCAACGACGTCCTCGCCGCCCTTACGCACCACCGCATCATCACCACCCAAACACTGCACGCCCCGGAACGCCCCGACGCCCCTATTGGCCAACCGGTGGCCGAGCTGATCCATGACGCCCTCATCCGTGACTGGGGCACACTGCGCGAGTGGGTCAGCCAAGATCGCCGATTCCAAGGATGGCTGAACCGCACCCGCGATCGGTACGCCCGCTGGGCCGCAACATCCGACCCGGGAGACCTGCTTGGTGGTACAGCACTTGCAGAAGGCCTCGAATGGTCACGCAAGCGCCGCCTGCCAGGCGACCTCGCAGCCTTCCTCACTGTCAGCAAGCAGCGCCAGCAGGCGGTCATCCGGCGCAGCAGGCGCATCAACGTCATCCTCGCTACCGTGCTGGCTCTTGCACTCGTCGCCGCAGCGGGAGCGTTGTGGCAATGGCGGACAGCTGAAGCCGAACGACAAGCAGGTTTGTCGCGGCAACTCGCTGCGGAATCAAACACGCTCATCGACAAAAGCCCTGATCTGGCGTCGTTGCTGGCCATCTATGCGTACCGCGCGAGCCATACTCCCGAAGCCGCTGCGAGTCTGCAGGACGCCGCAGCCCTCCCGCTGCACCGGCGTCTGGTCGGCCACAAAGGTGAGGTGTACTCGGTGGCGTTCAGCCCCGACAGACACACCCTCGCCACCGCCAGCACCGACCACACAGTACGGCTGTGGGATGTGGCTGCAGGGAAGACCCGCACCGTCCTCACTGGACACAAGGGTGCTGTGTGGTCGGTGGCGTTCAGCCCTGACGGGCGCACCCTCGCCACCGGCAGCACCGACCACACGGTGCGGCTATGGGACATGATGACGGGCAAGACCCGCAGCATCCTCACTGGTCACGCAAATTGGGTGAGCTGGGCCACCTTCAGCCCGGACGGGCGCACCCTCGCCACCGCCAGCAAGGACCGCACGGCCCGGTTGTGGGACGTGGCCACTGGCAAGATCCGCACCATCATCACCGGCCACGCCGACTGGGTGTACTCGGTGGCGTTCAGCCCTGACGGGCGCACCCTCGCCACCGCCAGCAAGGACCGCACGGCCCGGTTGTGGGACGTGACCAACGGCAAGATGCGTACCATACTCTCTGCCCACACGGATGCTGTTTGGGCCGTAAAGTTCAGCCCGGACGGACGCACCCTCGCCACCAGCAGCTCTGATGGGACAGCCCGATTGTGGGACGTGGCCACTGGAAAGGCCCGCAAAACGCTCGTAGGCCACACTGATCAGGCGTGGGCGGTCGCGTTCAGCCCGGACGGGCGCACCCTTGCCACAGGCAGTGCCGACCAAACCGCCCGGTTGTGGGATGTGGCCACCGGCAACGCCCGAGCCAGCTTTGCCGGCCACACGGGCGCGGTAGAGGCGGTGGCGTTCAGTCGGGACGGCCGTACCCTCGCCACCGCCAGCGATGACCGCACCGCCCGGTTGTGGGATGTGGCCACCGGCAACGCCCGAGCCAGCTTTGCCGGCCACACGGGCGCGGTAGAGGCGGTGGTATTCAGCCCGGACGGGCGCACCCTCGCCAGCGGCAGCGATGACCGCACCGCCCGATTGTGGGATCCGAAGACGGGCAAGACTCGATTCGTCCTCACCGGCCACACGGACGCGGTTTGGGCCGTGAGATTTACCCCGGACGGACACACTCTCGCCACCGCCAGCTCTGACAAGACGGTGCGGTTGTGGGACGTGGCCACAGGGAAGCCTCGATCCACGCTCACAGGCCACAAAGCTGCAGTGACCTCGGTGGCGTTCAGTCCCGACGGACGCACCCTCGCCACCTGCGGTAATGACGAGACGGTACGGCTGTGGGACCTCTCCACCGGTCACATCCGCACCACACTTGTCGTCAGCCATGGGGCGGGCTTCTCGGCGAGTTCCGTGGCGTTCAGCCCGGACGGGCGCATCCTCGCCATCGGCAGCTCTGACAACACGGTGCAATTGAGGGACGTGGCCACCGAGAAGCCTCGATCCACGCTCGCAGGCCACGCGGACGCAGTGACCTCGTTGGCGTTTAGCCCCGACGGACACACGCTCGCCACTGGCAGCAATGACAAGACCGCACGGCTGTGGGACGTGGCCACAGGGAAGCCTCGATCCACGCTCACAGGCCACGCGGACGCAGTGACCTCGGTGGCGTTCGGTCCGGACGGACACACGCTCGCCACTGGCAGCAAGGACAAGACCGCACGGCTGTGGGACGTGGCCACCGGCAGGGCTCTCGCCACCTTCGCTGGCCATGCAGACTGGGTATGGTCTGTCGCCTTTAGCCCCGACAAGCGCACCCTTGCCACTGGCAGTTCCGACCAGACCGCAAGGCTGTGGGACTCGGTCCTACCTGAGCCCGATGCCGCAATCCGCATCATCTGTCGAAACGTAAACCGAGATCTCAGCGCGGACGAACGAACGGCCTTCCTGCCGGGACAATCGGCTGGCCGAGCATGTCCGTCAGGCTGATCGCCGGCTATTTCCCGTCGGTCATCCTGGGCGGCTGTACGAGCCTCTGGAAGTACCCGCAGCTCGCAGCGCAGCACCGCACGGCTGCTATGCGCTACGCCATACGGTGCCAGGTTGACATCAAGCTGGCAGACGTGGGCCGCCTTACCGACGGAACGTGAACGACAATATCCATGGTCTGGGAAGAGCACGAGAAGACCGCCCTAATCCTGTTCCGCCCTATCCGGCTCCGACCAGGCGGGAGACAGTCGACCGCTTAACCCGGCGGAAATGCACCGTCCTCAATGCGAAGGTGGAGCCAAATTCATTTCGAGATCCCATCGCCGTCCGCTCATACGTCGGCGGCGCGCGGTGACGGCCTGGATGTTCACGCCGTGCTTGCGGTGCTTGCCGGAGTAGTCGCCCTGACCGTCGCCCACGCGGTCGCACTCGGCGAGGGTGCCGTCCACGAGCACGTACTCCGGGTGTGCTGTCGCAGTGCGCGGGTGAGTGAGGGAGCGCGGGCGGACAGATGCGTGATCACACTGTGCACATAGGCGTGGGCGGTGCTCTCGCTGATCTGGAAGCCGGCCGCGATTTGGGCAGGGTGTCGTGCTTGCGCAGGTACACGAGCGCGATGAGGGCCCGCTGGGACGCCGGCAGCTTGCACCGGCGATCACCCTCCCGGGTGACGATCAGCATCGTCACCCACTCCACAAGGGCATGGGGAAGGTCCAATGCGGCAGGATAGGCAACCAACAAGGCTCCCTGTCAATCGAGTTGAGACGTGAGATCTCTCGCTCAACTGTCCGGGAGCCTTGCCCGTTACGCGCCCTCGCCCGTCACCCGATCAGTGGCCAACTTGAAGAAGCTCCATGAGGGCCGGGCCGTCGACGCCCTGGGGAAACCAGGGAAGTTCTCGACCTCGGTCGTCGTGGTGAGGGAGCCGCCGACGAAGATGGAGCTGCCGAACAACAGGGGCTTCAGCTGGGCCCGGGCGGTGTAGAGGGCGGCGGTGTATCCGGCGGGGCCGGAGCCGATGATGATGACGTCGCGTATCTCATCGGTCGTGGTGGTCTCGGTCACCGGTATCAGGCCTCCTGCTTGGCGTCGATCTCGGCGATCAGCCCTCGATGAGGGTCTTGATTCGTCGCGGATGGGGCGGACGGCCTCGATGCCCTGGCCGGCCGGGTCCTCGAGCTGTCAGTCGAGGTAGGTCTTGCCAGGGAAGTACGGGCAGGCGTCCCCGCAGCCCATGGTGATGATGTAGTCGGATGCCTGTGCGGCCTCGGGGGTGAGGACCTTGGGCTTCTGGTCGGAGATGTCGATGCCGAGCTCGGCCATCGCGGCGATGGCGGAGGGGTTGACCTGGTCGCCGGGGAGGATCCGGCGGAGCGGGCCTCGACGCGGTCGCCCGCGAGGTGGCGCAGGAAACCGCCGCCATCTCTGAACGGCCGGCGTCGTGGACGCAGACGATTTCGGCCAGGCCCACCGCGAGGCGCTGGGCGCCAACACGGAGGAGGAGCCACGACTGCGATCGGCCGCCTGAAAGCCAAGCCGCTCGGCGGCTCCGCCTGCGATCCGATCCAGCCCCTCCAGCCGGAGGGCGACTGCTGCGGCTGACCTCTGATCCACATTTCCGCACCCCCAGAGCAGGCCCGGTGCGCGAACCCCTCATGCACCGGGCCTGCGGGCGATGCCAGGAAGGCAAGGCCGGGCAGAGCCTCCGTCCGGGCGAGCCTGGCATCGAGCGCCAAGCCCGTGCCGACTACCCGCCACTCATCCCTGCCTTTGGTGGAGAACAATCTGCCGCACATCTGCCAGCCATTGACGCAGCCGCACGCCCTGGGGCGGGAGAATGCTGAGCCCAAGCGTTGCCGCGGACTTCTTGAGCAGCTGATCCGATTCGTTGAGGATCAGGAATTCGTGAATCTCGTCCGCCACCTGTCGGAGGTCACTCTCCGAAGCGTCTGAAGCGTAGTCGTCCAGAGCCTCCCTGTGCGAGGAGTACTCCAGCGAGAAATCTTGATGGAAGTATGCTCCCAGCAGGTGCGAGAGTTCGGGAAAGCGTTCTTTCCATTCCCATGCGGTTTGAGGAGGTGACTGGGAGGGGGTTGCCGGCTCCGCGAGGAACTGTCGGAGATGCCCGCCGATCACGGCAAGACAACTCTCCACTGTCTTCCCGTGGGGAGGGTGGATGTGAGGCAAGAGGTCGACGTCATCCGCGATCTCATCGTTGAACAGGCCGATCTCGAGGAGGTCGTCGATTTCTGCTGCCGCCTCGGCTGCGCGCGTGGGGTCGATCGCGGCTTGCCTGAGGTAGGCGCTGAGCGCAATTCCGCTGCGGTCCTCTGTGTCATCGAAGGCATAGCCGGTCACTTCATAAGAGCGCAGCAGCTGGCGCAGCTCACGAAAACGATCGTTCGACGGTGTCACCTGTTCATGCCTTACTCTCGAACTATGGAATGGGATATGAAGTGAGGACTCGGTAGCCGCTCGCAGCGGATGGATCACGCTTCAGGACCACTTGCACTCCGTTCACCCATTGTGCGGCGGTTCCGCGTTTGAAGTTCTCCCGGGTCAGACTCATGCCGGTTGCCTCGTCGAAGTGCTCAGAGAAGTCCATCTTCTTCCTCTTGGGGTTAGCGAGCCATTCGCCGATCTCCTTCTGGTGTTTCACCATTGCCGCATCAGTGAATCTCTGAGCAGAGGCCTCGTCTATGTATCTGGATGCCGCACCCATTCCGGGGTTGCTTCGGAGGCGCGCACGCAGGTCGCGCGTCGTCATAGTCACGTGCCGCTCGATGGTATGCGAGCCGTTGTTTCCTTCGTCGCCCGCGATATCGGCACGGTACCTGGGACTGAGCGGCCCCTTTCGCTTACTGCGAGGCCAGGCGTTCGGCTCTCCGTCGCGAAGGAGCATGCCGAGATCGCCCGCCTCGACCGCGAGCCCGCTGGGCAGCGCGAATTCCGGGGTGTAGCCCGGCAGGCGGACACCTCCCAGGAGGCTGGTCCAGCCACCGCCCTCCCTCGCGAGCTGGAACGCCTTCCCGGCTCCGCCGAAGACTCCGCCGGTAAGGCCTCCGTAGACTCCGGCATCCTGTGCCTCGTCAAGGTTGAAGCCGGTCTGGAGCCCTGCCGCTATCTTGAGCGGTTGCGCGACGGCGAGGTCGACGGTGACGGATTCGATGCCCGCGATGGCCGCGGTCGCGAAGACGGTGCCGGCGATGGTGGCGACCTCGGTAGTGAGGGCCACGCCCACGGTTGCCGCCAGCTCGACAATGGTGGCGGTGGCCGCCGCCGCGGCGACTTCGGTGGCGCCGAGGGTGAAGAACGCCAGGGCCGTGCCGGCGACGATGACGGCGCCGGCGATCTCCAGTTCGCGGTCGAGCTTCTTCTTCGCGTCAGCCACGGCATCGGCGTACTGGTCGATCCCGGCCGCCAGGGAGCGGGGGCCGTCGACGAGGTCCTGGAGCCACCCTTTCTTGTCGCGGTAATAGCGGGCCCAGAAGGGATCGGCGAAGGCGGAGATGGCCTCGCCAGTGTTGTTGTGAATCAGTGTCTGAGCGGCCTTGTTGGCGGCTGCTGCGACGTCTTCCATGTCGTCGGCGAACGTCCGCCAGGCGTTCGCGATGTCGCGCAGCTTTCCGACGTTGGCGGCGGGCCACTCGATTCCGGTGACGTCGGTGACGATCTCCCGGACCTTGTCACCGGTGCTCACTGCTGGTGGCCCGGGCCGTCGGGCCCCCCGGCGGGCGCCGGGGCGACCTTGCGGAACATGGCCCCGACCAGAGCGTCGTTTTCTATGTGGCCGTCTGCCATGTCGGTCATCGCCGTGTGGATGCTCGCCAAGCCGTCCTTGATGATGCCTGCGGACTCCACCATTTGAGCGACGATCGGCCCGTACTTGTCGTTGAACTCCTTGCCCGGGTCGTCGTCTCCCCAGGCGGCCCCCGCTTTCGCCAGCGATGCGGCAAGCGTGCCCAGGGCCGTGCCGAGCGCCACGCTCTGATCGTGGAACACCGGCGCGGTTGCCTTCAGATCAGCCGTCTTGATGTCAAGAATCTTGCCCTCGTCGCCCACCGCGTCCCCTTCCGTTGCCCTCGCAGCCATACGACCCTAACTGCGACCGATCGTTCGCAACTGCGGAGAACTCAAAGAACGAGCAAAGATCAACTTGTCCCGCTCAGGCGTCTCGGTGCACACCTGAGACCCATCTGTCTGGGGGGCATCGTCTGATCACGCCGCCGCGGCTGTGGGTGTGCAGAGGCTGTCCCCGGGGGACCGCCAGGGGACGCAAGGGCAGGAACAGGCTGGCAAGGGGTGGCAGGTAGCAGCGCAGACCGTGCCGTTTGACCTGCGTAAACGCTACAGGTCCGCGTCAGAGCGCAAAGGCCGCCAAGATCCCGAGAGGACTCATAATCCGTCGGCCGTGGGTTCGAGTCCCACCCGCCCCACTGCGAGCCGCAGGTGAAGAAACGATCTCACCTGCGGCTTTGGCGTATTCGGAGCGGGGTGCCAGGGCGCGCCGCGGTCAGAAGTTCTCCGTTTCGTCCGCGAGGTGGCGCAGTACGTCCGTCAGGTCCTGGCGGCGGGCGAACGCCGCGCGTTGGCGGTGGGCGCCCGAGCCGTCGCGGAGGAGGCCGGCCAGGGTCTTGGCCGCGTGGTCGAGGTCGCCGGCGGCGGCCAGTTCCGGAGCGACCAGGTCCAGCAGGGCCTCCGCGAGGTCGGCCGCCGGGAGTTCGACGCCCGTGTACGGGTCGAGCCCGAATCCCTCCAGGCCGTCGTGGGCCGCCCGCCAGCGCGCGAGGCGCAGGACGTCGTCCCGTAGGGCCGGCTCCGGGCGCTGCTCCGCGATCTCGCGCAGCGCCGTGGACACCAGGGCGCGGGCCAGTTCGGCCTGGAGGATGGCCGTGTCGATGTCCGGGGACATGTCCGGCGCCCGGATCTCGAGCGTGGGCCAGTTCCCGGACGGGCGGAGGTCCCAGTAGACCATCTTGGTGTCGAGGGCCGCCCCGGATCCGAGCAGGGTCTGCACCGAGCGCCGGTAGTGGGCCGTGGACGTGAAGTGCGGGGGCAGGCCCGCCGAGGGCCAGCCCGACCAGGCCATCGCCCGCCAGCTGGCGTGACCGGTGTCACGGCCGCCCCAGAACGGCGAGTTGGCGGCCAGCGCGATCAGCGTGGGCAGCCATGGTCTGAGCCGGTTGGAGACGGCCACCGCCGTGTCCACGTCGAGGGTGCCGACGTGGATGTGCCGGCCGCAGCTCACCAGGGTGTCGGTGAGCGCGCCGAAGCGGCGGTGCTGCTCGCGCTGGCGCGGTTCGTCGTCGGTCAGGTGCAGCGGCCCCTCCACGGCCACGACCGGCGAGGGGGCGGCCAGCAGACGGCAGCCGTGGGCGCGGGCGGCCCGCCCGAGGGTGCGCCGCCGGGCGGCGAGCTCCTCGCGCAGCGAAGCCGCCGAGTGGGCGATCGGGGTGGAGATCTCCACTTGGTAGCGGGTGCCTTCGGCATGCAGCTCGCCCGGCAGCCCGCCCGCCGTGGCGAGGACGAGCGGGGCGGCGGGGACCACCCGGAAGGTGCGGGCGTCGACGAGCAGGAACTCCTCCTCGACACCGATGGTGAGGGGGACGGTGGAGCGCACCGTGTTCCGCGCGGTGTCGGTGCTCGTGGTGCTGTTGCCAGGTTCGATCACTACGCCTCCCTGGACATACGAGTCTTTTCATCATGAGCTGAACCCGTGGCGGGCAGCGCACGCCGATTCGGTCAAATGTCCGGTGATAGTGGCGGGTTACCGGCAAAATTCGCCCGGCTCGGGACCTCGGTGCCCGGTGGGGCGCATGGTGCGGGTGGGGGGAAGGGGCGGACAGGCCGGGGGCTCCTGGCGGCCGGCGGTTACCATCCCATGTGACTCGTACGACCGCGCCCGCCCCGACCAGGCGGCGAATCTTCGCCGACATCACCCCTCTGCGCACGTCCCCTGACTACCGGCGACTGTGGATCGGCGGCACCATTTCCTGGCTCGGCCAGGCGATGACGGCCCTCGCGATCTCGCTCCAGGTCTACGACATCACCCGGTCCAGCTTCTCCGTCGGACTCGTCGGGCTCTTCACGCTGGTCCCGCTCATCGCCTTCGGGCTCTACGGCGGCGCCATCGCCGACACCGTGGACCGGCGCAAGCTCGGCCTCCACAGCTCGCTGGCCGCCGCCGGGCTGTCGGCGGCGCTGGCCGCGGCCGCGCTGCTCGACTACCACCGGGTCTGGTTCCTGTACGGCGTCGTCGCGCTCCAGGCGGTGTGCGGGGCGCTGACCGGACCGGCCCGCTCCGCCATGATCCCGCGGCTGCTGCCGGCCGATCAGCTGCCCGCCGCCAACGCCCTGAACTCCGTGACCATGACCTCCGGGATGATGGCCGGCCCGATGCTGGGCGGGCTGATCGTCGGCTGGTGGGGCTACCAGGCCGCGTACCTGATCGACGCCGTGACCTTCGGCGCCGCCCTCTACGCGATGTGGCGGCTGCCGTCGATGAAGCCCGACCGTGAGAGCGGCGCGCGGGGGAGGGCCTCCGTCGTCGACGGCCTGCGCTTCCTCGGGACCCGTCCCAACATCCGGATGACCTTCTTCTCCGACCTGGCCGCCATGGTCCTGGCCCATCCCCGGGCGCTGTTCCCGGCCATCGCCGGGCTCTGGTTCGGCGGCGACGCCAAGACCGTCGGCCTGCTGGCGGCCGCGCCCGCCGTCGGGGCGCTGCTGGGCGGTCTGTTCTCCGGCTGGCAGGGCCGTATCCGGCGGCACGGGCTGGCGATCCTGCTCGCGGTCGCCGCCTGGGGACTGGCCATCGCCGTCTTCGGGCTGACCCGGAACCTGTGGCTGGGGCTGCTGTTCCTGGCGGTGGCCGGGTGCGCGGACACCATCTCCATGGTGTTCCGGACCACCATGCTCCAGGCCGCCACTCCCGACGAGATGCGAGGCCGCCTCCAGGGCGTCTTCATCGTGGTCGTCGCGGGCGGGCCCCGGCTCGGGGACTTCCTCGCCGGGACCGCCGCTGAGCTGACCTCCCCGGCCGTGGCGATCACAGGCGGGGGGCTCGCGTGCGTCCTCGTACTGGGCCTGCTCGCGCTGCGGTGGCGCGGATTCGCCCGCTACGACGCATACGCGCCGCAGGCCTGAGCGGCAGGGGGGCCGGCGGAGGCGTCAGGCGTCCACCGGCTCCCGGGTGCGCTCGCCGCCCGCGGTTCCGGTGTTGACGGTGCCCGTCGGCTCGAACAGCAGGATCGCCGCCTCCTCGTCCGCCGCCGGGCAGTGCTCCACCCCGCGCGGGACGACGTACAGCTCGCCGGGCTCCAGGACGACGTCGCCGTCGCGGAGGCGGATCGTCAGGGTGCCGCTGATCACGAGGAAGAGCTCGTCGGTGTCCTCGTGGGTGTGCCAGACGAACTCGCCCTGGAGTTTGGCGGCCTTGACCTCGTAGTCGTTGACGCGGGCGATGCGGCGCGGGGCCCACCGCTCGTCGAAGGCGGACAGCTTCTGCGCGATGTTCACGGGGGTGTTCGGTGTCATGGGTTCAGGCTGCCGGGCCGGGAGCGGGCGGTCTTGTACGTTCCTGACACGCCTGCCTTCCTGGGATGGCCTACGGTCCTGACATGGCCGCGATACGTCCGCGCAGCACCGTCTCCGCCTGGCAGCCGCCGGTCCCGGGGATCGCCGAGGTCTTCCACGCCCGGTTCACCGACCACGCCTACCCGGCGCACGTGCACGACACCTGGACGCTGATGATCCTGGACGGCGGCCGCGTCGACTTCGCGCTGGACCGCGAGCGGCACGGCGTCGGGGTCCGGGATGCCGTGGTCCTGCTGCCGCCCGGGGTGGTCCATGACGGGCGGACCGTCACCGAGGCCGGCTTCCGCAAGCGCGTCCTCTACCTCGACACCTCCGTCCTGCCCGAAAGCCTGACCGGGGCCGCCGTCGGCGCCCCGCTGCTGCTCGACCCGTCGCTACGGGAGCGCGTGCACGGGCTGCACCGGGCGCTCGGCACGCGGGAGCTGCCGGCCGGGGCGGTCGAGCGGCTGGAGGCCGAGTCGCGGCTGGCCTTCGTACGGGAACGGCTGCACCGGTGGCTCGCGGGGCGCGCGCCGACGCAGTACGGGGCGCCGGGCGCCGGGCTCGCCGTACGGCTGCGGGAGCTGCTCGACGCGCGGGTGACCGAGGGGATCGCCCTGGAGGAGGCTTCGGCGGAGCTCGGACACGTCCACCCCACGCACCTGATCCGGAGCTTCCGGACGGCGTACGGGCTGCCGCCGCACGCGTATCTCACGGGGCGTCGGGTGGCGCTGGCGCGGCGGCTGCTGCTCGCCGGGATGCGGCCGGCCGAGGCGGCCGTGGCGGCCGGCTTCTACGACCAGGCGCATCTGACACGGCACTTCGGGCGGCACGTCGGGACCAGTCCGGCGCGGTTCACCCGATCCGCCCGGGCGTGAAGGGCGCATCCAGCCCCGCGTGGCCGCGCCAGGTTCCGCCGTAGGGCAGGCCCTCGGCCTGGTGCAGTACGGCGTCCGGTGCGAAGAAGGGGGCGAGCAGGTCGAAGGTGGCCTTGCCGGGGCCGCCGGCCGCCAGGTAGGCGGACTCCGCGGCGTACAGGCCGCTGAGGACGGCCACCGGGTCTGTCGGGGAGGGAATCGTCATGCTGCCGGCGTGAACGGCCGGGGCCGGTCGCGCCGGCAGGAATCGGACGCCGAGGTGCGGGGCCGTCGTCGGCCGGCCGTCACTCCCGCGGCAGGTCCTGGTCGCGGGCCCGGGCCGGTCCCACGATGCCGCGGGCGACGCCCAGGGCGACCAGGTCCTGGGGGCGGATGCGGAGTTGGTCGGCGGTGGCGGGGGCGGCCGTCGGGGGGCGCTTGAGGATGGCGGCCGCCAGTTCCGGGGCGATGACCGAGAAGTAGCTGTCCGGGGTGACCCAGGTGTTGCCCGGTGCGGCCAGGGCGAGGGCGCCGCCCGAACCGCCCTCGCCGATCAGCAGGGTGGTGACGGGGACGGCGGCTCCGGCCAGCGCCGCGAAGGTGTCCGCGATGGCGGCGCCGGCGCCGGCGTGTTCGGCGGCGGCGTCGTTGGCGGCGCCGGGGGTGTCCACCAGGGTGAGCACCGGGATGCCGAGCCGGTCGGCGAGGCGGATGACGCGGGAGGCCGTACGGTATCCCGCCGGGCGGGTGGCGGTGCCGCACTGGGCGGCGTACGCCACGGCCCGGCCCTCGCGCAGCCCGAATCCGCACAGCATGCCGGGGTCGGTGCCGCCGGCGCGGTCCCCGGAGAGGGGGAGGCGGAGGGCGAAGTACGCGTCCAGGTACGCCTCGGCGTGCGGGCGGTCCGGGTGACGGGCCTGCCGGACGGCCTCCCAACCGGTCGCAGGCGCCGCTACGCCGGCCAGTGCGGCCGGGGGTTCGACGGGTCCGGTGGCGCGGGGCGCGGCCAGGACGCGCAGCCAGTCGGCGAGCGTGCCGGGCAGTTCGCCCGGAGGGACGACGGCGTCCACGTGCCCGGCGGCGTACTGCCCCTCGGCGCAGTACGCCGCCGGGTCCGCGTCCGCCGGGCGCACCCGGGAGCCGGCGAAGCCGATCTGGGCGCCGGGCAGCGCGAGGACCACATCGGCCCCGGCCCCGAGGGTGGCCCAGCCGCCGCCGGTGGTGGGGTCGCGCAGGACGGCGATCTGGGGGAGTCCGGCGGCCCGGTTCAGGACGCTTTGGCGCGCCACGCGCTGCAGCTGGGTCAGCGCGAGCATGCCCTCCTGCATGCGGGAGCCGCCGGTGGCGATCAGGGAGACGAGGGGGAGCCGGTGCTCGCGGGCGTGCGTGTAGGCGGCTTCGAGCCGGTCTCCGGTGCGCTGGCCCAGCGAGCCGCCGAGGAAGCCGAACTCGAAGGAGATCAGGGTGGCTTCGCGGCCCCCGATGAGGGCGGTGCCGGTGACGACGGACTCCTGCTCGCCGGTCCGCTGCGCGGCGCGGGCGCGGGAGTCGTCGTAGCCGGTCCAGGCGAGGGGGCCGTCGGCGGGAGATTCCCGTCGGGGGGCGGGGAGTTCGGCGAAGCTGCCGGGGTCGGTCACGGAGGCGATGGCTGCGCGGGCCGAGAGGCGGGTCGTCGTCACGCAGCCACCCTAGGCGGTGCCCTTTCCCCTCAGGGCGGCGGCGGTGTCACGGGAGCGGGAGGGCGATCTTGACGGCGTAGGCGGCGACGAGCCCGTAGCCGAGGCGGAAGGTCCACACGCGGGCGGTGGCGGGGATCCGGCTCCCCGCGAGTGCGGCGAGGGCGACGAGGGTCTGCTGCCAGAGGAGCGAGGCGGCGCCGACCCCGACGAGGAAGGCGGTTCCGGCTGCGCCTGTGTGGAGGGTTGTGCCCTGGGCCGTGGTGAGGGCGGCGAAGTAGAGGGCGGTGGTGGGGTTCAGCGCGGTGAGCCCGACGTACCGGCCGAACGCCCTGCCCGTTCCCGATCCGGGACTCCGTCCCGGTCCAGGCGCCTCAATCGCCGGCGGGGCTGGGTGATGGTCCCGTGCCTGGAGTGCTGGCGCGGCTGGGTGGGGGCTGGGTGCCTCGGACGAGGGTGGGGCCGGGTGGGCGGGGTGTGAGTCGGGGCGGTGAGCCGGGTGGGCCGGGGCCGCGGGGCTCCGCCCCGGTCCCCGCGCCTCAATCGCCGGCGGGGCTGAAACGTGGTCCCGCGCCTCAATCGCCGGCGGGGCCGAAACGTGGTCCCGTGCCTCAGTCGCCGGCGGGGCTGGAAGGGGGGAGGGGTGCGGCTTGGTGAGGCCGCGGGCGGCGATGGACAGGAGGATCAGGGCCGAGGCCAGGCGGACCCAGGCCTCGATCGGGGAGACGTGGGAGGCCACCCAGGGGCCGAGGGCGGTGGCGACGGCGGCGTAGCCGAGGTCGACCGCCGCGATGCCGGCGGCCGCGGCCGCGGCCACCCGGCGGCTGCGCATCGCCTCCTGGATCAGCAGCACGCTCATCGCGCCCATCGGCACGGCCACCCCCAGGCCCGCCGCGGCGCCGGCGAAGGCCGGTGTCATCAGTTCGCTCATGGAAGAGAGCGTTCGTCCCGGCAGCCGCCGGAGGGGCGCGAATATCGGGCCCGGCTGCGACAATCGCGGAATGGACCGCCTCGACAGGGAAATCCTCGGCATCCTCCAGCAGGATGCGCGGATCTCGTACCGGGATCTCGGCGTCCGGGTCGGCCTCAGCGCCAACGCAACCGCCGACCGGGTGCGCCGGATGCGTCGGGACGGCGTGATCCGCGGCTTCACCGTCGTCGTGGATCCGGCTGCCGACACCCGGGGCGGGCTCGTCGTCTTCATCGACCTCACGCTCCGGCAGGACACCACGAACGAGGAGTTCGAGCAGCAGGTCGCGAAGCTCCCCGGGATCACCGAGGTGGTGCACGTGACGGGGGAGTACGACTACCTCGTACGGGCCCGGGCCGCAGACCCCGCCGCACTCGACGGGCTCCTGCGCCGGCTCAAGCGGGATGCCGGGGTGGCCCAGTCCAGCACCCGGATCGCCCTCCGGGCGGCCGGACACCGCCCGGCCCACCCTTAATGCCACCCGTAATCCCGCCCGCCGGGCACCCCGCGGGGCCCGGCGGCGCCGGCCACGACGGTTACAGCTCCGACTCCCACGTCACCGTCGTCCCCCGAGTCCCCGATTCCGTCCGCCCGTCGTCCCACACCGTCAGCCGGACCCGGGAAGGCGCCGCGTCGACCTCCACCTCGATGGAGGTGACCTCCGCGCGCCGGTGTGCCGCCGCCAAGGTGCCGCGCAGGGCGGAGAGCAGGTCGCGCGCCACCGGCTCCGTCAGCAGGGCGTCCACCGCCCCCGCGAAGTGCACCGACGGCTGGAAGCCGAGCAGGACCGCCGCCCCGCCCGTTTCGCGGAGCACCCGGCCCCGGAAGGTCGTCGGGGTGTCCGTCGGCGGCTGCTGGAGGGCGAAGATGGCCGTCCGGACCTCCTGGATGGTGGAGTCCAGCTCGTCGACGGCGCGGCTCAGCTCCTCGCCCACCGTGTCCCCGGCGGGTGCGGACGCCGAGCGCTTCCTGGTGCTCTCCAGCATCATCTCCGTCGCGAACAGCCGCTGGACCACCAGGTCGTGCAGGTCACGGGCGATCCGGTCGCGGTCCTCGTAGACGGCCAGCTGTTCGCGGTCGTGCTGCGCGTCCGCCAGGACGAGGGCCAGCGCCGCCTGCGAGGCGAACTGCGAGGCCAGCAGCC
Source organism: Streptomyces sp. ISL-94 (assembly GCF_018614075.1). Taxonomy (GTDB): domain Bacteria; phylum Actinomycetota; class Actinomycetes; order Streptomycetales; family Streptomycetaceae; genus Streptomyces. The sequence goes on from NZ_JAGGOZ010000023.1 coordinate 77,375, forward strand.
GGTCCACCGCGTCGTACGGGGGGCCGCCCCGGGCGCGCGGCAGGGCCAGGGTGCCGATCAGCTGTCCGCCGCTCCGGAGCGGGAGCATCATGCTCGGGCCGAAGCGCTCGCGGACGTGCGTGGTCATCCGGGGGTCGGTGGCCGAGTCCTCTATGAAGACCGCTTCGCCTCCCAGGAGTTGTTCCAGGACCGGTGATCCAGGGGCGATCGCCGTTCCGACGAGGTCTCCGGGGTCCCCGTGCGTGGAGGCGGCGACGATCTCCATGCCGCCCTCGGGGGTCGGCTGGAGGACCACCCCGGCCGCCGCGTCCGCCAGCAGCCGGGCCCGGTCGGCGACACACATCAGCGCGTCCGACGCGGGCCGGCCGGCCAGCAGGGTCGTCGTCACGGCGGCGGCGCCCTCGATCCAGCGCTCCCGGCGGCGCGCGGTCTCGTACAGCCGGGCGTTGCCGATCGCCATCCCCGCCTGCGCGGCCAGGACGCGTACGAGGGCCAGGTCCTCCTCCGTGAAGGGGCCGCCGCCCGCCTTCTCGGTGAGGTAGAGGTTGCCGAAGACCTCCGTGTGCACCCGGATCGGGACGCCCAGGAAGCTGCGCATCGGCGGGTGCCCGGGCGGGAATCCGGCGGACCGGGGGTCCTTGGCGAGGTCGTCGAGCAGCAGCGGGCTCGGATCGCTGATCAGGGCCCCGAGCAGGCCCGTGCGCCCGTCCGGCAGGCGCGGGACGGCGGCGCGCTGCTCCTCGGTCATCCCGGCCGTGAAGAGCTCGGTCAGCCGGACGCGCTCGGGGTCGACGACCCCGAGCGCTCCGTAGCGTGCCGCGCAGAGCTCGGCCGCCGAGTCCACGATGTGCTGGAGGGTGGCGTGCAGCTCCAGCTCGGAGCCGACGCTGAGGACCGCTTCCAGCAGCACCGGGAGGCGCGCCGGCTCCTGCCCGGCCTCCGTCATTCGGCCAGCGGGTTCAGAACCATGGGGGCGATCTTCCCTTCCAGCATCGCGCCGAGGCCGAGTACGGCGCACACGTCCGGCCGTTCCGCGATGGCGACGGGCATCCCGGTGGCGCCCCGCAGCATCTCGTCCAGGCCCGGCAGCAGGGCGCTGCCGCCCACCATCATGATCCCCTTGTCCGTCAGGTCCGCGACCAGGTCCGGCGGGCAGTCCCGCAGCACCCTGCCGATGCCGTCGAGGACGGCGGTCAGCGGGGTGTGGATGGCGTCCCGTACGGCCGCGGTGTCCACGTGGACGGAGCGGGCCAGTCCGGTGGCCACGTCGCGGCCGTGGATCAGGGTGGAGGCCGGGCCGTCCGGCGTGATGCCGTTGCCGTGCAGGGCCAGCTGGAGCGGCCGGACGGCCTGGCTGGGCAGCATCAGCTCGTGCGCGTGGCGCAGGTGCTGGACGACCGCGTGGTCGATGGCCTCGCCGCCGACCGGGATCCGCTGGGCGGTGACGATCGAGCCGAGGGAGAGGACGGCCACCTGGGTGGCCGCGGCCCCGCACACCATGATCATCGTCGCGGTCGGCTGCTCCACGGGCAGGCCGCAGCCGACGGCCGCCGCGATCAGGGTGTCGACCAGTTCGACGCGGCGGGCGCCGAGTCCGACGAGGGTTTCCACGGTCGCCCGCTGGGCCAGCGGGTCCGCGTCGTGCGGGGTGCAGGCGGCGGCCCGCAGCCGGGGCTTGCGGCGCAGGGCGCGCCGCAGCTTCTCGCCGAGCAGGTGGCGGAGCATCCGCTGGGCCATTTCGATGTCGACGACGGTGCCGCCGGAGACGGGGCGTACGACCCGGATGTAGTCGGGCGTGCGGCCGGTCATCCGCTCGGCGAAGGTTCCGACGGCGATGAGTGCGCCGGTCCGCGTGTTCACGGCGGCGACGCTGGGCTCGTCGACGACCAGGCCGGCGCCCTTGACGTACACACGGGTCCTGGCGGCTCCCAGGTCGACGGCGACGTGGCAGCGGCGCAACTGCTCAAGACTGACGGTCACGGCAGATCCTCCCGAGAGCGCTGACGCAAGATGACCGGCGGAATGCCGGTCGCTTTTTCCTATCATCTCGGGCATTTAGGGCTAACCGCCCGTTGGGTTGCTCCGGCTGGGGGGTCTGACGCGCCTGCATGGGGGTGGATTTCTGTACCGACAGGCAGCACGATGCCCGCACCGCACGCGCTACTCGCGCGTAACAAGGTATGGGGGACTCGATGCTGACGACCCGCCAGAGGCTGCCGGCGCTCCTGACGCTCTGCCTGGCGCTGCTCGCGCCCGTCTCGGCGCATGCCGCCGACCGGGTCATGGCCGGCGCCTCTGACCTGGCATCACCGCGCAATCCGGTGATCTTCGTACACGGTTACAACGCCGACCCGGGCGTCTGGGGAGCCCTGCGCGAGGACCTGCGGGCGGCGGGGTACGCCGATTCGGAGCTCTTCTCCTGGGGTTACGACACGCACCAGTCGGTCAACGAGGTCCTCTCCGGGCGGCTCTCCTCCTACGTCGAGGACGTCCGCCGGCAGACCGGCGCCGCCAAGGTCGATGTCGTCGCCCACTCCTTCGGCTCGCTGGTGAGCCGCTGGTACGTGAAGTTCGGCGGCGGCGAGGCCACCGTGGGCCACTGGGTCTCGCTGGCCGGACCCAACCGCGGCACCTCCACCGCATGGGCCTGCGCCCTGTGGGACCAGGCCTGCCGGGACATGACCCCGGGCTCGTACGTGGTGAAGAACCTGAACGGCGGGGACGAGACCCCGGGCGCGGTGAAGTACGCGACGTTCTGGTCGAACTGCGACGAGATCGTGAACCCGGACGACAGCGTGCCGCTGACCGGGGCCGCCAACACGCCGGTCGGCTGCCTCAAGCACAACGACCTGCTCGGCGACGACGGGACCTCGGCAGGCGTCCGCGCCTTCCTCGCGTCCTAGCCGAGCGGCCGGCCCCAGCACTGGAGCGCAGAGCGGCCGGCGTCTTCTCACGAGACCCGCTGGAGCAGGCCGTACGTGAACTCCGCCACGCAGGGCCGACCGCCCGCGGCGAACGCGAGCCGCCAACGGGTCGGCGCGGTGCCCTCCATCGGCCGCACCGGGGTGAAGGCCCGCGCCACCTCGTCCACCGTCGCCGACCAGGGCCGCAGGTCGTCCGGCGACTGGAGTACGGGCCCGCGCGCGCCCGGGGCCCGTACCAGCCACTCGTTCCACACCGCCCCGTCCGGCGCGGCCAGCACCTCGAAGCGCAGGTCCGGCCAGAGCGGCACCGGCCACAGCAGGGCCTCGCACTCCAGGTCCCCGATCCGGCGGTGCTCGGCGGACTCCGGCGGGCCCAGCACCGAGCGGTAGCGGGCCAAGGCCCCGCGGGACCGGGGGGAGCGGACCATGGCCTGCCAGCGCTTGTTCGCCTCCCGCTGGTCCGCGAGCGAGGCCCCCAGCGTGCGGCGGGCCTCCTCGGCCAGGTCCGGCTGGAAGTCGGCCATCCGCCGCAGCAGCACCAGCTGGAACGCGGCCGGCCCGAAGTGTCCCGAGGGCCTCGGAGTCGGGTTCGCTGTCATGGAGGCCACGATTCCACACAGGATCCTTACGTTCCCGGGATACGGATGTTGCCGCCGACCACGTAGCCTGCGGGCGCCATGAACTACTGCCCTGCATGCCGGAGACACCTCAACGGCGCACTGGCGTGCGCCGGGTGCGGCACCCCGGCCGAGTACCTCGTAGCCGTCGCGCCCGGCGGCCCGGCCGTGCCCGCCGCCCCCGCGGCCGAGGCCGGCCCGCCGGCAGCGCTGGCCGACGTGTTCGCGGACTCGCTCGTCGTGCTGTCCGCGCCGAACGAGCGCCGGGTGGGTGCGCGCCGCCGCGCCACGCACCGGCGGCGCCGCCGGACGGTGCTGACCATCGCGTTCGGGATGCTGATCGCGACGGGCGGCTCGTTGGCCGTCGCCCGCATGGCCGCCGACGGGGACCGCTCCGACCGGGCCGCCACGGTGGTGCTGACCGACGACGCGGGGCCCAAGGCGCCGGATCCGCTGCCGAGCCTGAAGGGGGACCCGGCCGCGCCCTCGGTCCTGCCGTCCGCGAAGGCCGGGGCCGCGAAGGCCGCCGCGAGCGGTGCCAAGACGGCCGGGCCGGTCGCCTCCGCCGGGGCTGTGACGCAGTCGGCTCCGGCGTCGACCGCCCCCGCGCCCGCGACATCGGGACCGGCCTCCCGGACCCCCGGCCCGGGGGGCAGCGTAAAGCCGACCAAGTCGGGGCAGCCCTCGCCGACCGCCACCGGTGGCACGCAGCCGACGACCCCGGCGTCGCCGACACCCACGCAGACGCCGAAGCCGAAGCCGACCGAGGGCTGCTGGTTCTTCTGCGGCTGGTTCTGAACCGCCTGGTCAGCCCAGCATCCGCTTGAGCAGGTCCCGCAGGACCGCCCGCTCGGCCGTCGACAGCCCGGCCAGCGGCTCGCGCGCGAAGTCCAGCGACTCGCGCAGCCGGTCCGCGGTCTGCACGCCCTCCTCGGTGGGGGCGGCCAGCTTGACCCGGCGGTCGGCCGGGTCCGGGCGGCGCTCGACCAGGCCGCGGCTCTCCAGCCGGTCGATGATGCCGGTCACGTTCGACGGCTCGCAGCGCAGCTTCTGCGCGATCCGGCGCATCGGCAGCGGCTCCAGCGCCAGCAGGTTCAGCACCCGGGCCTGGGCGCCCGTGAGCTGGTGGCTGGCGGCCGCGTGCTCGTACTCCATGTGGTAGCGGGCCACGACATCGCCGATGAGCTCGACGACCTCAAGGGTCACTGGGTCTACGCGACGACTGGGCATGGATCCAGAGTACCCATTTACTTGACAACATGAAATATCCAGGCGCATGGTTGTTTCACCTACTGAAGCAATTTCCGTTCTTACCAGGAGCGCCGCATGTCCGAGATTCCCGCCATCAGCCGCGAGTGGCACCTCGTCCGTCGCCCGCAGGGCTGGCCCGTCGCCGAGGACTTCGCCCTGCGCGAGGTGCCCGTGTCCGCCGAGCCCGCCCCCGGCCGGATCCTCGTGCGCAACCTCCACATGTCCGTGGACCCGTACATGCGCGGCCGGATGAACGATGTGAAGTCGTACATACCGCCCTTCCAGCTGGACCAGCCGATGGACGGCGGAGCGGTCGGCGAGGTCGTCGCCTCCGCCGCCGAGGGCTTCGAGGTCGGCGACCACGTCCTGCACGGCCTGGGCTGGCGCGAGTACGCGGAGTTCGACGCGAAGCACGGCACCAAGGTGGACGCCTCGCTCGCCCCGCTCTCCGCCTACCTCGGCGTCCTCGGCATGCCGGGCCTGACCGCCTACGCCGGGCTCTTCGAGGTCGCCTCCTTCAAGGAGGGCGACTCCGTCTTCGTCTCCGGCGCGGCCGGTGCGGTCGGCAGCCTCGTCGGCCAGTTCGCGAAGATCAAGGGCGCCTCCCGGGTGATCGGCTCCGCCGGCTCGGACGAAAAGGTGACGCTCCTCACGGAGAAGTACGGCTTCGACGCCGCCTTCAACTACAAGAACGGCCCGGTCGGCGAGCAGCTGCGCGCCTCCGCCCCCGAGGGCGTCGACGTCTACTTCGACAACGTCGGCGGCGACCACCTGGAGGCCGCGATCTCCTCCATGAACGTGAACGGCCGGGCCACCCTCTGCGGCGCGATCGCCCAGTACAACGACACCGAGGCCGCCCCCGGCCCGCGCAACCTCGTGCAGGTCATCGGCAAGCGCCTGCGCCTCCAGGGCATCCTCGTCAACGACCACGCCGGACTCCAGCAGCAGTTCGTCCAGGACGTGGCCGGCTGGCTGCGCTCCGGGGAGCTGCGCTACGACGAGACGGTCGTCGAGGGCGTCGAGAACGCGGCCTCCGCCTTCCTCGGCCTGATGCGCGGCGAGAACACCGGAAAGATGATCGTTTCTTTCACCGGTTAGGCTCATCCCCACGCCGTCGCGACCGTGGGCGCGAGTCGCGGCGATTACGAGGAGGATCTCTCTACATGTCCATCCAGCAGTCCGACGTCGCGTACACCGCTGTTGCCACCGCACAGAACGGCCGTGACGGCCGCGTCGCCACCAACGACGGCCAGCTCGACGTCGTCGTGAACCCGCCGAAGGAGCTCGGCGGCAGCGGCGCCGGCACCAACCCGGAGCAGCTGTTCGCCGCCGGCTACAGCGCCTGCTTCCAGGGCGCCCTGGGTGTCGTCGCGAAGAACGAGAACGCCGACATCTCCGGCTCCAGCGTCACCGCCGAGGTCGGCATCGGCAAGAACGACGACGGCTTCGGCCTGATCGTCAAGATCTCCGCCGTGATCCCGAACGTGGACCCCGCCACCGCCAAGGACCTCATCGAGAAGGCCCACCAGGTCTGCCCGTACTCCAAGGCGACCCGCGGCAACATCACCGTCGAGCTCGCCGTCTGATCCGGCACTGCTCAGCGAAGGCCGCACCCCGGTTCCGGGGTGCGGCCTTCGCCGTAGACTGGCGCCATGCGTGATCTTGCGGGGGGTTTCCGGTACCTGCTGGCCGGACAGCGATGGGTGTTCGGCCACGGCCGCCGGCTGGGCTTCGGCCTGCTGCCCGGGCTGGTGTCCCTCGTCCTCTACGCGGGGGCGCTGATCGGGCTCGGCTACGGCGCCGACGACCTGACCGCCTGGGCCACTCCCTTCGCCGACGACTGGTCCTCGCCGTGGCTCGGGCTCTTCCGCGGCTTCCTGACCGCGCTGGTCTTCTGCCTCGGGCTCTTCCTCGCCGTCATCACCTTCACCGCCGTGACCCTGCTCATCGGCCAGCCGTTCTACGAGTCCCTCTCGGAGCAGGTCGACCGCAGCGAGGGCGGCGAGGTCCCCGAGTCGGGGCTCCCCCTCTGGCGGGAGCTGTGGATCTCGGCCCGCGACAGCCTGAAGGTGCTCGGCCGGGTGCTGCTGTACGGGATCCTGCTCTTCGCCCTCGGGTTCCTCCCCGTGGTCGGGCAGACGGTGGTCCCGGTGCTCGGGTTCTGCGTCACCGGGTACTTCCTGACCCAGGAGCTCACCTCCGTCGCGCTCCAGCGGCGCAAGGTGGAGCTGCACGAGCGGCTGGCGCTGATGCGGTCGCGGCGGCTGCTGGTGCTGGGCTTCGGGGTGCCGCTGGCGCTGGCGTTCCTGGTCCCGCTGGTCGCGGTGTTCCTGATGCCGGGCGCGGTGGCGGGGGCCACGCTGATGGTGCGGGACCTGCTGCGGCCGGAGGAGGCCCCGGCCGCCGAAACGGCCGCCGGCGGCTTCGGGCCGCCGCCTCCCGCGTACTCCTGACTACCGCTTCAGCAGGGTGAGGGCGCCGACCGTGTCCTCGGCGCCGTGGGCCGCCGGGTCGGCGTCCAGCCGCCGCCGCATCAGCTCCAGGTACGGGGCGATCAGCTCGGGGCTGACGCCCTGGTCCTCGGCGGTCCGCAGCAGGGTGCGGCTGCCCGCGACCTGCATGGCCAGGTTGGACACCACCCCGGTGGTGAAGTCCCGCGAGGTCAGCCGCTCGGCGGCGTTGCCGACGAAGAAGCCCATGGCGCCGAGCCACTCGGTCAGCAGGGCGGACAGTTCCTTCGGGGCGATGTCCTCGCCCTCGATCAGCGCGTAGGCGTGCGAGATCCCTGCGAACAGCCCGTACATCGCGCTCAGCAACGCCACGTCGTGCAGGGCGGCGTGACCGGGGTCCTCGCCGACGAAGCGGGCCCCGGCCGGGACCTCCAGCGCCGCCCTGTGGGTGTCGAAGAGGGCGCGCGAGCCGCTGTAGAAGACATAGCCTCCGGCCTGCGGCACCCCGATCATCGGCGGCGTGGCCATGATCCCGGCGTCCACGAACCGGGCTCCGCGGGCCGCGGCCCAGGCGGCCCGCGCGCGGCCCTCGGCGGGCGTGCCGGTGGTGAGGTTGACCAGGTCCTTGCCGGTCAGGTCGATTCCGTCCAGGGCGGACTCCACGGAGGCGTCGTCCAGCAGGCAGAGCACGACCAGCTGGTTCGCGGCGACGGCCTCGGCGGGGCTCGCGGCGGCGAGGGCCCCTTCGGAGGCGAGCGCCCCGGCCTTGGCGGGGGTGCGGTTCCACACGGTGAGGGGATGCCCGGCGGCGAGCCAGGTGCGGGCCAGGGCGGTGCCCATGGCGCCGAGTCCGAGCAGGGTGAGCGGGTGCTGCGGTGCGTTGTCGGTCATGGCGTTTAGCCTGGTGGCAGGTAGGTGAGGGCTCAAGTACGCACTTTGGAGTGGGTGGTTACCCCAAGGTGAGCGAGCAGGTGGGAGGGGTGCGCGATGGCGCTGGCAGCACGGAGGCCCGGTGCGGATCACTGCGGGATCGCCGCGGCGATGTCCGTGATCGACGGCAAGTGGAAGGTCTCGCTCCTGTGGGAGCTGGAGCAGCGGCCGCGCCGCTTCGGTGAACTGCGTCGGCTGGTACCGGGGATTTCGGAGAAGGTGCTCGCCGCCCAGCTTCGCGAGCTGGAGACCGACGGCATAGTCCACCGCGAGGTGTACGAGGAGGTCCCCCCGCGCGTTCAGTACTCCTTGACCCCGCTGGGCGAGGAGCTGAACACGGCCCTGAAGGCGCTCGGGGCCTGGGGCGCCGAGCACCTCCTGCCCGCGACGGCCTAACCGCGCGGTACCACCCACAGGGCTTCGGCGGCCGCGCAGAAGTCGCCGGTGGCGGTGGCCAGGGCCGTGCCCACGCGGTACTTGCGGCCCTCGGCGGTCAGCATCCAGGAGTACGAGACGAGCCCCTCGCCCACGGGGACCGGCCGCATCAGCCGGGCGGTGAGCGCGGCCGTGACCGCACCGGCCGGGCGGTCGTCGAGCAGGCGCCCGGCCGCGTTCCCGGGGCAGTCCAGCGCGCCCCACACCAGTTCGGGCGGCAGCAGCCCGTCCGGGCCCGCGAGTTCCGCTCCGGGGGTCCAGGCGGTGGCGACCAGCTCGCGGCCCGGTACCCGGCCGCAGTGCAGGCGCAGCCCGGTGGCGGGGGTGCGGTCCAGGCCACAGCCGAAGCAGTCGGTCTGCCCGTCCGGCGGGGCCGCCCGGTAGGCCTCGGCGGCCGCCCGCGCCTGCTCCCAGGACGGGGCCTCGGGCACCTCCCCGGCGAATGCGGCAGGGACCGCGGCGGCCAGCAGCAGCTCGCCGTCCGTCAGTGCGCAGCCGCCGTCGGGGGTCCCGGCGAGCCGGACCGGCGCCCCGGTCGGCACGGGCCGCCGGAAGTCCACCCGTACGTCCTTCGCGGCGGCCCGCCCGGCCAGCACGCCCGCCACGTAGCCGCCGAAGGCCACCCCCGGATATCCGTGGAGGTGTTCGGGAATCGTGATCGTCTCGAAGTCGTTCGCCATGCCGGCCACCCATCACACCGAGGCCGTCACCACGCCGGGTGTACGGTCGTCCGCCTCGGCCGTCAGAGCGCCGCCCGGGGCCCACACGGCCGCGCCACCGCAGCCGGTCCACGGGCCTGCCGGGCCGACGTGGTTGGCGAGGACCACGTACAGGCCGTGCTCCTTCGCGATCCCCGGATACACGGTGGCGCGCTCGCCGATCCCGTCGCCCGTCCCGTACAGCGAGCTCGCGAGGTGGACCCGGCAGCCGTCGGCCGCGGCCCGGCTGGCGAGCTCGGGGAAGTGGTTGTCGTAGCAGATGCCCAACGAGAAGCGGATCCCGCCGAGTTCGAACCGGCCGTCGCCCGCGCCGGGCTCGAAGAGGTCCTGCTCGTGCCGGAAGAGGTGCTGCTTCGCGTACGTGGTGACGTGTGCGCCGTCCGCGTCGTACACCAGCGTGGCGATGAGGGGCCGGGGGCCGGCGCCGGGCAGCGCGACATTGACCGCGGTGGCGATGCCCGCGGAGCGCAGCGCGTCCAGGCGGGGGTCGTCGGCGCCGGTCCACAGCCCGGGGTCGGCGGCCAAGGCCGCCAACTCGTAGCCGGTGAGCGTGAACTCGGGGAACACCACCAGCTCGGCGCCCTCCGCCCGGGCCCGCACGGCAAGTGCGGCGGCCCGGGCGGCGTTGGCGGGCACGTCGGCGGGCAGGCAGGTCAGCTGGGCTGCGGCGATTCTCACCCGTGCAGCATGCCAGGCCGGCCGGCGACCGCCGTGACCGGCCGGCCAGGGCCCGCCGTGCCCGCGTCAGGCGGTGACGGCCACCGACTCGATCATGACGTGGTGATCGGAGAACGCCGAGTCGGCCACCATGCACCAGCGCCGGGTCTCGCTGCTGAACACGTAGTCGATCTTCCCGCCGAAGGAGTGCGTGGCCCGGCCGGTGCGCGAGGCGCCCGTCTGGTCGCACTCCACGTAGCCCTCGGTGCCGGGGCCGGTGGAGTAGAGGCCGGCGGGCCACACCCAGGCGTCCTTGGTGTTCGGGTCGTCGGGGGACAGCGAGTTGAAGTCCCCGCCGAAGACCGTCTTCGGGAAGGTGTTCACGATGGCCTTGATCTCCGCGAACTGGTCGTCGCGGTAGTCCCAGTCCGGGTGGTCCGGGTTGCTGCCCAGGCGCGAGGCGTGGACGTTGCACAGCCGGACGTTCCAGTACACCGCCGTCGCGCACTGGAAGGGGCTCTGCTGGCCGACGTACGGCTGCGTCACCGGGTATTCCCGGGCGTCCGCCATCTGGCCCTTGAGCACGATCGCGGTGCCGATGGCGTCGGCGCGCCCGGTGTCCTCACCGCAGCGGCTGTTCCACTTGCCGTCCGCCCCCTGCGACCACTGGTACGGGGCGAAGCTCTTGGTCCAGCCCGGGCCCAACTGGGCCATCAGCTCGGTGAGATCGCCCTCGCACACCTCCTGGAGCAGCGCGGCGTGGACGTAATTGTTCTGGACGTGGTACTTGACCACGTCGATCTTCTGCTGCGGCGTGCCCGTGCCCTCGCAGTGCCAGGTGGAGCGCTGCGAGCCGCACATGTTCCAGGACATGACCTGGAGGTTCTTCGTCTCGGCGGCCACGGCCGAGGGCGTGCCGACCGCCGCGGCCAGGAGCAGCGCGGTCACCACCCCGGCGGTTCTCTTCATCAGTCCGGACATCCCCATGGACCTGCCACCCCTCGTCTTCGGTTGGTTCGACGATCAAGGTATCCGCAGGTCCGACGCCGGTAGCGAGCGGGTCGGGGACCGGTCAGGGGCGGGTGTCCGGCCCCCGCAGCAGCGTCAGGAAGGAGCGGAACGCCGCGGGCATGTCCACCGACTCCGGGGCGAGCAGCCACTGGTACTGGAGGCCGTCCATGACCGCCGTCAGCAGCGGGGCGGCCTGCTCCGGGGTGAGCCCCGAGGGGAGGCGCTCGCCGAACTCGGCGCGCAGCACCGCCGCCATCTCCCCGCGGACCTGGGCGTAGCGCTCGGTGAAGAACTCCCGGGCCGGATGCCCGTCGGTGACGCTCTCGCCGAGCAGTGCCGAGAAGGTCTGCACGATGCCCGGGCGCATGGCGTTGTACTCCACCAGCGAGGCCAGCAGGTCCAGGCGCCAGGCGTCCGCCGAGGCGCGCGAGCCGCCGCCCGTGTCCCAGCGGTCGCGCTCCTCCAGCACCGCGACCAGCAGCGCCTCCTTGGTCGGGAAGTAGTGCAGCAGCCCCTGCTGGGTCAGGCCCACGCGCTCGGCGACCGTGCCCAGGGACGCGCCCCGGTAGCCGCGCTCCGCGATCACCTCGAGGGCCGCGCGGACGATCTCCCCGCGCCGCTCCTCGCTCCTCGCCCTGGCCATCGCCCCCGGCACCCCTTTCGCTCGCACCCGTCAGCAGGACCGTACGACATCTGAATATCACGAACAGGTTACGAACCCTACCGCTCTACAGGTAACCGGTCCACGATGGGGGCACCGCACCGCACCGCACCGTTCCACCGCACCGCACCGCACCGCACCGCACCGCACCGCACCGCACTCAACGAGGAGGCACGGCCGTGACCGATGCCGATCAGGTCCGCACCAGCGCAGTCGAAGTGGCGCTCGGCAAGCTCGATCTCGACACCAAGACCCGGCTGCTGGCAGGCCAGGACATGTGGTCGCTGCCCGCCATCCCCGAGATCGGGCTGAAGTCCCTGGTCATGTCCGACGGCCCCATCGGGGTGCGCGGCGTGCGCTGGACCGCCGACGACCCCTCCATCGCCCTGCCCTCCCCGACCGCGCTCGCCGCGGCCTGGGACCCGGCCCTCGCGCGCCGCGCCGGCCGGCTCCTCGCCCAGGAGGCCCGCCGCAAGGGCGTCCACGTCCTCCTCGCGCCCACCGTGAACCTGCACCGCTCCCCGCTCGGCGGCCGGCACTTCGAGTGCTACTCCGAGGACCCGTACCTCACCGGCGCCATCGGCACCGGCTACGTCAACGGCGTCCAGGACGGCGGGGTCGGCACCACGGTCAAGCACTTCGTGGGCAACGACGCCGAGACCGAGCGGTTCACCGTCGACAGCGTCATCGCCCCGCGCCCGCTGCGCGAGCTGTACCTGGCGCCCTTCGAGGCCATCGTCGCGGGCGCCCACCCCTGGGGCATCATGACCGCCTACAACCAGGTCAACGGCACGACGATGACCGAGCACCGCCACCTGGTCAACGAAGTCCTGCGCGGCGAATGGGGCTTCGACGGGTACAACGTCTCCGACTGGATGGCCGCCCGCTCCACCGCCGGCGACATCCTGGGCGGCCTCGACGTGGCCATGCCCGGCCCGCAGACCGTCTACGGGGCCGCCCTCGCCGAGGCGGTCCGCGCCGGCGAGGTCCCCGAGTCCGCCGTCGACGAGGCGGTGCGCAACGTCCTGCGCCTCGCCGCCCGCGTCGGCATCCTGGAGGGCGCGCCCGCCGTCGTCGAGGAGGTCCCGGCCCCGATCGACGGGCAGGCGCTGGCCCGCGAGCTCGCCGCGCGCGGCTTCGTCCTCGTGCGCAACGAGAACGGCACCCTGCCCCTCGACGCCGCCGGCGGCACCGTGGCCCTCATCGGCGCCGCCGCCCGCGACGCCCGCGTCCTCGGCGGCGGTTCCGCCACCGTCTTCCCCGAGCGGATCGTCTCCCCGCTCGACGGCCTCACCGCCGCGCTCCCGGAGGGGTCCTTGACCTGCGCCGTCGGCGCCGACCCCTCCGACGAACTCGCCCCCGCAGACAAGGGCTTCGAGCTGCGCGCCATCTGCCGCGACGCCTCCGGTGCGGTCATCGGCGAAGGCAGCCTGCCGACCGGCCAGGTCCAGTGGATCGGTGACGACCTGCCCGCGGGCGCCACGTACGAGACCATGGCGAGCATCGAGGTCACCGGCACGTTCGTGCCGCGCGAGAGCGGCGAGCACGCCTTCGGCACCCGGGGGCTGGGCGCCTTCGCCCTCGCCGTCGGCGGCGAGACCCTCTGGGCCGGCGTCCAGGAGATGGGCAACGAGGCCGACCCCTTCGAGGCCTTCTTCGGCGCCCCCAGCGAGCGCGCCCGGACCATCCTCACGGAGGGGGAGCCCGTCGAGGTCTCACTGACCTTCCAGGTCCCGGACATGAGCGCGCTGCCGCTCAAGGCGATCATGTTCTCGCTGCTCCACCTCGGCCCGCGGCGCGATGCCGACGAGCTGATCGCCGAGGCCGTGGAGGCCGCCCGCGCCGCGGACACGGCCGTCGTGGTCGTCGCCACCACCGAGCGCGTGGAGTCCGAGGGCTTCGACCGCCGCGACCTCACCCTCCCGGGCCGCCAGGACGACCTGGTCCGTGCCGTCGCCGCCGCCAACCCGAACACCGTGGTCGTGGTCAACGCCGGTTCCCCGGTGGAGCTCCCGTGGCGCGAGGAGGTCGCCGCGGTGCTGCTGACCTGGTTCCCCGGGCAGGAGGGCGGGGCCGCGCTGGCCGACGTACTCCTCGGCGAGGCGGAGCCCGGCGGGCGGCTGCCCACCACCTGGCCCGCGCGGTTCGCCGACGCGCCCGTCACCGAGGTCGTCCCCACCGAGGGGCGCCTGGAGTACCGCGACGGGCTGTTCATCGGCTACCGGGCGTACGAGGCCCAGGGCATCACCCCCGCCTTCCCCTTCGGGCACGGCCTCGGCTACACCGACTGGGCCTACGACTGCCTGGAGGTCACCGGCACCACGGCCCGGGTCCGCGTCACCAACACCGGCGCCCGGCCCGGCCGCGAGGTCGTCCAGATCTACCTGGCCCCCGTGGCGGGTGCCTCCGCGAGCGCGCAGAGCACGACCGTCGAGCGCCCGGCGAGCTGGCTGGCCGCCTTCGCGGGCGTCGAGGCGGGCCCCGGCGAGAGCGTCGAAGCCGAGATCGCCCTGCCCGCCCGGGCCTTCGAGATCTGGGACGAGGAGACCCGCGGCTGGCAGCGGATCGGCGGCTCCTACGAGGTCCGCGCGAGCCGTGCGCACGGGGACACGCGGCTGACGGCGGCACTCGACATCCCGTAACACACCGTAACAACAGGAATGGCCGGAAATCACCCCCAAAAACCGGGCAGGGGGCGGGTCCTGACACCCGCCCCCTGCCCACCGGCGTCAACGCGGCGGCTGCGCCGCCGTCACCTGGCGGTGCGCCAGTTCCGCCAGCCGTGCCTGCCCCTCCTTGCCCGGATGGAACCAGTCCCAGCGGCTCAACTGATCCGCCGCGAAGGGGTACTGGAAGACCGCGCCGCCGTCGTAGCGGCACAGCGGGTCCTTCGCGCACACCTCGCGGAGCACCTCGTTGTACTCGACCACCCGCGCCCGCACCTGCTCGCGCCGGCCCGTCGCCCCCATGGCCGCAGACAGCGGATCGGAGAGCATCGACTGGCAGATGCCCAGCTTCCAGACCTGCCGGACCATCGGGCTGTCCTTGCCCTGCTCCCACAGCCGCTGGAGGTCCGGGATGCTGGAGACGTACACCTGGGAAGTGGGAGACGCGGCCCGCAGACCCGCGAGGGCCTGCTCGAAACCGGCCCGGAACTCCGCCACCGGCGTCATCGACGAAGCCGTGGGCCGGCAGGCGTCGTTCGAGCCCACCATCACCGTGACCAGGTCGGGCTTGTGTGCGGCCGCCTCGGCCAGCTGCCCCGGCAGGTCCGCCATCCGCGAGCCGGTCGCCGCGTAGTTCCAGCTGCGCGCCGGGGCCTCGGCGTCCCCGAGCAGCCGCGTGGCGAGGGAGCGGACCTCCGGGTCGCTGCCGGTGGCCCAGGAGACCTCCGGGCAGTCGGCCAGGACCGAACAGGCGTCGAAACCCCGCGTGATGGAATCGCCCACGGCCGCGATCGAGGTGGGCGCGGT
Organism: Streptomyces sp. ISL-94; assembly: GCF_018614075.1. GTDB lineage: Bacteria > Actinomycetota > Actinomycetes > Streptomycetales > Streptomycetaceae > Streptomyces. The sequence continues at coordinate 92,503 of NZ_JAGGOZ010000023.1, forward strand.
GTTCCAGCGCGGAGCGGCCTGCGCCCCGCGCTCGCCCTCGTCACCCGACCCGCCCGGCCCGCATCCGGCCGCAGTCCCGGCCAGCAGCGCGGCCGCTGCCGCCGCTCCCCTGAGGGTCCGGCGCGCGCGGCGGCGCGCAGCGGTGGTGCGCATCGGGATGGTCCCCTCCTTGACGTCCCCACTTCCTTCGGGGGGTCCTGCTGAGTGAAAGCTCTGTGTTTACCGGCCTTGGAGCGACCGTACGTCACACCATGACCCCTGACGCACGGTAGCTTTTTCCCGTGGCGTTTCGGCCGCAGGTCCCGTTGCGCAATGTCAAATAATTTCCGTTACATTACATCACGTCACATACTGTCCGTTTTCTGGAGTTTATTCCCGACCTCGTCCCACACTGGAGGTCCCGGTGACGACACGTGGAGTTCTGTACGTGCACTCCGCACCGCGCGCGCTCTGCCCGCACGTGGAATGGGCGGTTGCGGGCGTGCTCGGGGTGCGGGTGAACCTCGACTGGATCAGGCAGCCCGCCTCCCCGGGCACCTGGAGAGCCGAGTTCTCCTGGCAGGCCGAACCGGGCACCGCCTCGAAGCTCGCCTCCGCCCTCCGCGGCTGGCACCTGCTGCGCTTCGAAGTGACCGCCGAACCCTGCCCGACTGCCGAGGGCGAGCGCTACAGCTCCACTCCGGAGCTGGGCATCTTCCACGCGGTCACCGGCATGCACGGCGACATCCTGATCCCGGAGGACCGGCTGCGGGCCGCCCTCGCCCGGTCCGCGCGCGGTGAGACCGACCTGGAGGCGGAGATCGCCAAGCTGCTCGGCAAGCCGTGGGACGACGAACTGGAACCCTTCCGCTACGCGGGCGAGGGCGCCCCGGTGCGCTGGCTCCACCAAGTCGTCTGAGACCCCTCTTTGCGCCTGAGCCGGCGCCGCTCTCGCGGACCTGGTTGCTCGCCGTTGGGGTTCCTCAATTGATGGTTGCGGTGTTCGTCGCTTCGCTCGCGCAACCGGTACGCGGAAGGCCCACCCGGAATGCCGGGTGGGCCTCGCGTGCAGGGAGGCTCAGACAGAGCGGAACGCGAGGGTCACGTTGTGGCCGCCGAAGCCGAAGGAGTTGTTGATCGCGGAGATCGGGCCGTCGGCCGGCAGCTTGCGCGGCTCGCCCCGCACGATGTCCGCGTCGATGTCCTCGTCGATGTCGTCGAGGTTGATCGTCGGCGGCGCCAGCCGGTTGTACAGCGCCAGCACGGTCGCGACGGTCTCGATGCCGCCCGCGCCACCGAGCAGGTGACCGGTCATCGACTTGGTCGCGGAGATCGCGATGTGGTCGAGGTCGTCGCCCAGCACCTTGCGCAGGGCCTTCAGCTCGGCCGTGTCACCCTGCGGGGTGGACGTGGCGTGCGCGTTCAGGTGGACCAGCTCGGCCGGGTCGAGGCCCGTGTTGTCGAGCAGGTTCTGCACGGCGGCCGCGACACCGCGGCCGGTCGGCTCGGGCTGCGCGATGTGGTGGCTGTCCGCGGACAGACCCTGGCCCAGCACCTCGCAGTAGACCCGGGCGCCGCGCGCGGCGGCGTGCTCGGCGGACTCCAGGACGACGACGCCCGCGCCCTCGCCCAGGACGAAGCCGTCACGCGCCTTGTCGTACGGGCGCGAGGCCTGCTCGGGGTTCTCGTTGTTCTTGGACATCGCCATCATGTTGGCGAACGCGGCGATCGGCAGCGGGTGGATCGCCGCCTCGGTGCCGCCCGCGACGACCACGTCGGCACGGCCGTTGCGGATCATCTCGACGGCGTAGCCGATGGCCTCGGCGCCGGACGCGCAGGCGCTGACCGGGGTGTGCACGCCCGCCTGGGCGTTGATCTCCAGGCCCACGTTGGCGGACGGGCCGTTCGGCATGAGCATGGGAACGGTGTGCGGGGAAACCCGGCGCACACCCTTTTCCTTCAGTACGTCGTACTGGTCGAGCAGGGTGGTCACACCGCCGATGCCGGAGGCGATCACGGTGCCCAGACGCTCGGGGGCGATGGCGCCGTCCTCACCGGCCGCGGCGGTGTAGCCGGCGTCGGCCCACGCCTCGCGGGCGGCGATGATGGCGAACTGCGCCGAGCGGTCGAGCTTGCGGGCCAGCGGCCGCGGCAGGACCTCGTTCGGGTCCACGGCGGCCAGGGCGGCGATACGAACCGGGAGTTCGGCGAAGCGTTCGCCCTCCAGGGGCTTCACGCCGGAGCGACCGGCGAGCAGACCTTCCCAGGTCGAAGCGCTGTCGCCACCCAGCGGAGTGGTTGCGCCGATACCGGTGACGACCACGGTGCGATTGGTCGGGCTCACAGGAATTCTTTCTCCACGTCTCAGAGGGTGCTGAATTGTCACGGCGCCACCGCCGGGTGGCGACAAACGCTCGTCAGGCTCAGGCCTGGTGCTTCAGGATGTAGCTCGCGGCGTCGCCGACCGTCTTGAGGTTCTTGACGTCCTCGTCCGGGATCTTGACGTCGAAGCGCTCTTCGGCGGCGACGACGACCTCGACCATGGACAGCGAGTCGACGTCCAGGTCGTCGGTGAAGGACTTGTCGATCTCGACGTCCTCGACGGGGATGCCGGCGATCTCGTTGACGATCTCGGCGAGACCCTCGACGATCTCTTCCTGGGTGGCGGCCATGTGGCGCTCCTTCTCTTGGTAACTGGTATGCGGGCCGGGAAAGCGGAATCCGGCCCTAGGGGAGGGTAACGACCGTCGCGGCGTAGACGAGTCCCGCCCCGAAGCCGATGACGAGCGCGGTGTCGCCGCTCTTCGCCGCACCGGTCGCCAGGAGCCGCTCCATAGCGAGCGGGATCGAGGCGGCCGAGGTGTTGCCGGTGGTCTCCACGTCACGGGCGACCGTGACGTGCTCCGGCAGCTTCAGAGTCTTCACCATCGAGTCGATGATCCGCATGTTTGCCTGGTGCGGAATGAAGACGTCCAGGTCGTCCGCGGTGATCCCGGCGGCATCGAGCGCCTGCTGGGCCACCTTGGCCATCTCGAAGACGGCCCAGCGGAAGACCGCCTGGCCCTCCTGCGTGATAGCCGGAAACTTCTCGGCGCTGTCCGTGCTGCGGTACTCGTCCCACGGCACGGTCTGCTTGATGGTCTCGGACTTGTCGCCCTCCGAACCCCACACCGTGGGGCCGATGGCCGGCTCGTCCGAAGGGCCGACGACCACGGCGCCGGCGCCGTCGCCGAACAGGAAGGCCGTCGCGCGGTCCGCCAGGTCGGTCAGGTCCGAGAGCCGTTCCACGCCGATGACGAGGACGTACTCGGCGGACCCCTCCACCACCAGGCCCTTGGCCAGGGTCAGGCCGTAGCCGAAACCGGCACAGCCCGCGGAGATGTCGAAGGCGGCGGGCTTGCCCGCGCCGATCCTGTGCGCGATCTCCGTCGCGACGGCCGGGGTCTGCTTGAAGTGCGAGACCGTCGAGACGATCACCGCACCGATCTGCTGGGGGGAGACACCGGCATCGGCCAGTGCCTTGCCCGAGGCCTCCACCGACATCGCGGCGACGGTCTCCTGGGGCGAGGCCCAGTGCCGGGTCGCGATACCGGAGCGGGAGCGGATCCACTCGTCGGACGAGTCGATGGTCTCGAGGATGACCTCGTTGGGCACCACGCGCGTCGGGCGGTAGCCGCCGACGCCGAGAATGCGGGCGTAGGGGGAGCCCTTGGCCGGCTTGATCTTGGACATGCTCTGTGGGCTCCTTCTCTCAGGCCGTCTGCTCGGCGACGAGCGCCGCGGCCTTGTCGAGATCGTCCGGGGTCTTCAGAGCCACGCTCGGTACGCCCTTCAGCGCGCGCTTGGCCAGACCCGTCAGGGTGCCGCCGGGGGAGAGTTCGATGATCCCCGTGACGCCCCGCTCGGCGAACGTCTCCATGCACAGGTCCCAGCGGACCGGGTTCGCGACCTGGCCCACCAGGCGGGCGACGACGTCGGCGCCCGTGGTGACAACGTGGCCGTCCTTGTTCGACACGTACGCCAGCGCCGGGTCCGCAGGGGACAGGTCCCCGGCGGCCTTCTCCAGCGTGGCGACCGCCGGGGCCATGTGGTGCGTGTGGAAGGCGCCCGCGACCTTGAGGGCGACGACCTTCATCGAGCCTTCGGGCTTGTCCGCCACCAGCGCCTCGATCTGCGCCATGGTGCCGGCGGCCACGACCTGACCCGCGCCGTTGATGTTGGCAGGCGTCAGACCCAGCTTTTCCAGGTGGGCGACGACGACGTCGGTTTCGCCGCCGAGGACGGCGGCCATGCCGGTCTCCGTGACGGCGGAGGCCTCGGCCATGGCCAGACCGCGCGTACGGACGAACTTCAGGGCGTCGGCCTCGGAGAGCACGCCCGCGTAGGCGGCCGCGGTGATCTCACCGACGCTGTGGCCGGCGACGGCGCCGAAGGCCGTACGGGAGCCGAGCGCGTCGGCGGACAGGAGACCTGCGGCGACCAGCAGCGGCTGGGCCACGGCCGTGTCGCGGATCTCGTCCGCGTCGGCCTTCGTGCCGTAGTGGGCAAGGTCGAGCCCGATGGCGTCGGACCAGCCCTGGACGCGGTCACGGGCGCCGGGGAGGTCGAGCCAGGGAGTCAGGAAGCCAGGCGTCTGAGCGCCTTGGCCGGGAGCGACGAGTACGAGCACCCTCACACTCTCTCTTGTGGATGGTCCCTGCCGCCCGTGGGGACAGGGACCAAGAACGGTCGGGGTAATTGTTGATGTCCGACAAAAGTCTAGGACTGCGGATCGCCGTCGGCCAGACGCCCGAGGATCAGGGCGATCCGCAGCGTGAACGCGGAACGGACATCGGAGGGTGACCAGCCGGTGACGTCGGTCACACGTCGCAGCCGGTAGCGCACCGTGTTCGGGTGCACGAACAGCATCCGGGCCGCCCCTTCGAGGCTGCTCGCCTGCTCCAGATAGACGCTCAGCGTCTCCAGGAGCGCGGACCCCGCCTCCTCCAGCGGTCTGTAGATCTCCTCCACCAGCTGTTCCCTGGCAGCGGGATCCGAGGCGATCGCCCGCTCCGGCAGGAGATCGTCCGCCAGCACCGGCCGCGGGGCGTCCTGCCAGGCGGTGCAGGCCTTCAGGCCGGCCGCCGCGGCCTGCGCGGACTTCGTCGCGTTCAGCAGGTCCGGCACCACCGGGCCGGCCACCACCGGACCGGCCGCGAACGGCCCGATCAGGGACTTCGCCACCTGCATCGGATTGTCGCTGCCGCCCGCGATGACGACCAGGCGGTCCCCGAGGACCCCCGTCAGGACCTGGAGCTTGTGGTGGCGGGCCGCGCGCCGGATCGCCTCGACCGTCAGCTCGCTGTCCCCTTCCGGCGCGGTGCCCAGCACCACGCACACGTGCTCCGGGGAGTTCCAGCCCAGCGCCGCCGCCCGGGACAGGGCGCCCTCGTCGGCCTCGCCGGACAGCACCGCGTTGACGACGAGGGACTCCAGCCGGGCGTCCCACGCGCCGCGCGCCTCGGCGGCCTGCGCGTACACCTGGGCCGTCGCGAAGGCGATCTCCCGGGCGTACACCAGCAGGGCCTCGCGCAGGATGGACTCGTCGCCCGGGGCCGCCACCTCGTCGATCGCGGCCTCCATGACCTCGATCGTGGTGCGGACCATCTCGACGGTCTGGCGCAGGGTGATCGCCCGGGTCAGCTCGCGCGGAGCCGTCCCGAAGACATCGGTGGAGATCGCCTGCGGGGTCTCCGGGTGCCGGAACCACTCCGTGAACGCGGCGATGCCGGCCTGCGCGACCAGGCCGATCCAGGACCGGTTCTCCGGGGGCATCGCCCGGTACCACGGCAGGGTCTCGTCCATCCGCGCGATCGCGTTGGCCGCGAGCCGGCCGGAGGACTTCTCCAGTCGGCGCAGCGTCGCGGTGTGCGGATGGGCGGGCGCGGGATGCGCGGCGTGTGTCGCGGGGGAATGCTCACGTTCGGGTTGGGGCACGGGACAAGACTGCCTTATCGGGAAGCCCGCGCGGAGTCCGGTCCCGGGTCGGGCCCGAGTCAGGCCCCGTGTCCGGCGCGTGTCAGGTCCCGCGTCTGGCCCGCCTCCGGCCCGCGCCGGGTCCCGTGTCCGGTCCCGCGTCCGCCGCCTGCCCGGCGGCTACGGTGGCACCCATGATTGAAGTACGCCGCGGCGCCGACCGGTACGAGGGCGGGGACCCGGCCGCCGGGATCACCACCCGGCACGCCTTCTCCTTCGGATCCTTCTACGACCCGGACAACCTGCGCTTCGGCCCGGTCCTGGCCTGCAACGAGGAGCTCCTGAGGCCGGGCGCCGGGTTCGACGAGCACCCGCACAGCCACACCGAGATCGTGACCTGGGTGACCGAGGGCGAGCTCACCCACCAGGACAGCACCGGCGAGAAGGGCCTGGTCCGGCCCGGCGACATACAGCGGCTCAGCGCCGGATCCGGGGCGCGGCACGTGGAGCGCAACGACGGCGAGGTGCCGCTGCGCTTCGTGCAGACGTGGCTCGCGCCGCTCACCGCCGGCGGCGAGCCCTCGTACGAGGTGGTCCGGGGCATCGCCGACGGCACGCCCTACGAGGTCCCCGCGGCCGGCGCCGTGCTGCACGTGCGGCGGCCGGGCGCGGGCGAGCGGGTCCCCGTACCGGCGGCGGAGCGCGTGTACCTGCACGTGGTGCGCGGGGACCTGCGCCTGGACGGGCAGGAGCTCGGACCGGGGGACTCGGTGCGGATCACCGCCGAGCGGGACCTGCAGATCACCGCCGGATCCCCGGGGGAGCTGCTGATCTGGGAGTTCCCTAGCGGGACCTGAGCTCGGCCAGGACCGCGTCGGTGAACGGGGTCCAGGCCTCCACGGCCCACGGGCCGAAGGCGCGGTCCGTCAGCGCCACGCACGCGGCGCGCGCGTCCGGATCCACCCACAGGAAGGTGCCGGACTGCCCGAAGTGCCCGAAGGTGCGGGGCGAGGACGAGCTGCCCGTCCAGTGCGGGGACTTGCCGTCGCGGATCTCCAGCCCGAGCCCCCAGTCGTTGGGGGACTGGTGCCCGTAGCCGGGCAGGACGCCCTTGAGCCCCGGGTGGACGACGGAGGTGGCCTCGGCGACCGTGCGGACGTCGAGCAGCCGGGGCGCCTGGAGCTCGGCCGCGAACCGTACGAGGTCGGCGACGGTGGAGACGCCGTCCTTGGCGGGCGAGCCCTCCAGGGTGGTGGCGGTCATGCCGAGCGGCTCGCACACCGCCTGGTGCAGGTACTCCGCGAAGGGGATGCCGGTGGCCTTGGAAATGTGGTCGCCGAGCACCTCGAAACCGGCGTTCGAGTACAGCCGGCGCTGCCCGGGCGGGGCGCTCACCCGGTGCTCGTCGAAGGCCAGGCCGCTGGTGTGCGCGAGGAGGTGACGGACCGTCGACCCTTCGGGACCGGCCGGCTCGTCGAGCTCGATCGCCCCCTCCTCGTACGCGACGAGGGCCGCGTACGCGGCGAGCGGCTTGGTGACCGAGGCGAGGGCGAAGCGGTGGGCGACGGGCCCGTGGGAGCCCGCCAGGCTCCCGTCGGCGCGCACGACGGCCGCCGCGGCGGTCGGCACCGGCCAGTTCTCGATGATCCGCAGGCTTTCCATGCTGGTGGCGGCCTCCATGCTCTCCATGGGCCCGAGCCTACTTGCCTGGAGTGCACTCCAAGGTTTTAGCGTGGGGCCCATGAGCCAGAGCCAGAGCCTGAGCCTGACGCAGACGCGGTACACGATCAGCGAGGTCGAGGCCCGGACCGGTCTGACCCAGCACACGTTGCGCTGGTACGAGCGGATCGGCCTGATGCCGCACGTGGACCGCTCCCACTCGGGGCAGCGGCGGTTCAGCGACCGGGACCTCCACTGGCTGGAGTTCGTGGGCAAGCTGCGCGCGACCGGGATGTCGGTGGCGGACATGGTCCGCTACGCCGAACTGGTCCGCGAGGGCGAGCACACCGTCGGCGAGCGGCGCGAGCTGCTGGAGCGGACACGGCGGGAGGTGCGGGCGCGGATCACGGAGCTGACGGACGCGCTCGCCGTACTGGACTACAAGATCGGCATGTATTCGGGCAACGCGGCTGCGATGAACACGGTCGCTGGGAAGGCACAGCAATGACGGAGCACGGCACGCACGGCACGCACGGCACGCACGGCACGCACGGCACGCACGGCACCACGCACGGCACGGTGATCGAGCAGGTCGAACTCGGCAAGGGCGGCCCGCTGGTCGGGGTCCAGGGCCTCGGCTGCATGGGCATGAGCGAGTTCTACGGGGACACCGACGAGGCGGCTGCCCGGGAGACTCTGGAGGCGGCCCTCGCGGCCGGCGTCACCCTCTTCGACACGGCGGACACCTACGGGCGGGGCCGGAACGAGGAATTCCTCGCCCCCTTCCTGGCCGCCCACCGGGACGAGGTCACGCTGGCGACGAAGTTCGCCATAGAGCGGAACGACGATCCGCACTACCGGGGCATCCGCAACGACCGCCCCTACATCCGCCAGGCCGCGGAGGACAGCCTGCGGCGGCTCGGCGTGGACGTCATCGACCTCTACTACATGCACCGGCGTGACCCGGCCGTGCCGTTCGCCGAGTCGGTGGGCGCGATGGCGGAGCTGGTGCGGGAGGGGAAGGTGCGCCGGCTGGGGCTCAGCGAGGTCACCGGGGCCGAGCTGCGCGAGGCACACGCGATCCACCCGATCGCGGCGCTCCAGTCGGAGTGGTCGCTGTTCAGCCGGGACGTGGAGCGCAGTGCGGTGGGGGCGGCGGCGGAGCTGGGAGTGGCCTTCGTGGCGTACTCCCCGTTGGGGCGGGGCTTCCTGACGGGCTCCTTCGCCGACGCGTCGGCGGACCTCTCGGAGGGGGACTACCGGCGCCACCAGCCGCGGTTCACCGGCGACAACGCGAAGGCGAACGCGGCGCTGCTGGCTCCCGTCCGGGAGGTCGCGCAGGCGCACGGGGCGAGCGCGGCGCAGATTGCGCTGGCCTGGGTGCAGCAGCGGGCGGCCGTGCACGGGCTGACCGTGATCCCGATCCCGGGCACCCGCAAGGCTTCGCGCCTGGCGGAGAACGCCGCGGCGACGCGGATCACCCTGACAGAGCCGGAACTGGCCCTGCTGGAACCGATCGCCGGCCGGGTCGCGGGCGACCGCTACCCGGACATGGCGTTCACCTCGGCAGCCCGCGAGTCCTGACCCCTCCGCCGGGCCGCTACAGCAATTCCGCGGTGCAGCGGTCGCGCAGGGCCGCGTACTCGGCGTCCGTCAGGAGACCCGCGCTGTGGAGCTCGCTCAGGTGCCGCAGGCGTTCCTCCCCCGAGCGGGCCCGTGGGACGGAGGCCACCGGGGTGCGCGCGCGCAGGGCGGCGAGGACCGTCGCCGCGAACGGGAGCGATTCGTGCACCGCGCCGTAGCCCACGCCGAAGACGGCCGCCGCCAGGTCGTGGTCGGGACGCGGGTCGGCGGCGCCGAGTCGGGGTTCCCGCACGAGGAGCCGCAGGTGGCCGTTCGGGCCGTCCGGGGAGTGCCACTCGACCCCGGTCAGCTCGGACAGCGCGTACCGCTGGTCGCCCGCCTTCCACTTGGTGCTGGTGGCGCCCGTACGGGACCAGTGGAAGGTGACGGCGGAGCCGTCGAAGCCGACCCGGGCGTCGTACGCCTTCAGGTGCGCCGCCGGCTGCGGGGCGGGGACCAGGAAGCGCCCCGCCGGCTCGGCGGCATCCGGCCCGAGCCGGGACCGCAGCGCATCGGCGAAGGCGGCGGCGCGCGGCGCCCGCTCGCCCGGCAGCACCAGCCGGTACGGGTCGCAGGCTTCCTTCAGCTGGCCCGCGGCGGCCTCCATCAGCGGATCCGCGCCCGGCCGCGGCACGGCGCGCAGCACCACCGTGTCCCGCCTGCCGGCGGTCACGGTCACCTCGGACACCGCTTCCAGGGGGATCCGGCGCGAGCCCAGGGCGTGAAAGAGCCTCGGCGCCCTCGGCGTTCTCATCCCCCGTGCGAAGCGGATGAGCACCGAGTCCGAGTCGAACTCCCAGACGGCATGGTTTCCGGCCAGTACGTCACCCATGCGGCACATGGTAAAGGGCGGCGGCCCCGCGCGTCCCCCTCGTTGCGGAGCCCGTTTTCCGGGCCTCTACGCGCGTCAGCCCTCCTCTGCCCCGTAAGTTCCGCGTCGGCATGCGTCGTCCCCGGTCGAACAGACAACGGAACCGAATGCGCCGGTTCCGATTTTGGCGAAGTTGTCCACCGAGTCGGTACCTGGCGCGAAATAGCCGGTGTGACTCTTGGCCGTCGCGGAGGACAGCAGCCGCGCACCGAACTCCGGAGACACCGGATCGGCTCCGTGGCCCAGGCCGCCGACCTCCAGGTGCGGTACGTCCGCGATCCAGTCGCCCTCGTCCCGCGTGGCCCACACCCGGGCCGCGGTGTGCAGTGCGGCGACGTTCTCCGCGCGCATCCCGGGGCTGCCCGCGACCACCACGTCCGTCACCCGGTCCGGCAGTTCGTGCGCGGCGACCCCGCACACCACCGATCCGTAGCTGTGGCAGAACAGCGCCACGGTCGCACTCCCGGGCAGGGCGGTGGCCAGCGCCTTCAGCCGGACGGCTCCGTCGACGGCCATGTGGCCCGTGGCGGCGTCCACGCCGACCCCGGTGGGCGCGATGTAGCCGGCCCAGGCGATGACCGCGGTCCCGGTGTCCGGCGCGGCCGCGCGCTGGGCCTCGTACAGGGACTCGGCCATGCCGACGGGGGCGGTGAAGCGGCGCTGGGTGCGCTCGAAGGTGAGCAGGTCGGTGTCGACTCCGGGGACGATCACCGAAACCCGGCGGGCCCGGTCCAGGTCGCCGAAGACCTCGGCCACCAGGCCGCCGCCGGTCGGGTCGAAGGCGAGGATCTGCCGGCCGGGCACGGCGAGCGAGGCGAAGCGGTGCGCGCGGCGGGTCGCGTTGCCCCGGTCGGCGGGGGTCAGCGCGACATCGCGGCTGCGTGCCTCCTCGACCTTGCCTGCCTCCTCCAGGCCCCGCAGGTTGGCCCGGTAGCGGGTCGTGGCGGGGGCCCCCCCGAGGTTGCCCACGACGAGGGGGTAGCCGTCGGCGAGCCGGGCCCGCTGGGCGCCGTCGAGGCCGGCGAAGAAGCGGGCCACCGTCCGTACGGGCGCGTCCGCGGGCGGCACGGGGCGGCCGTCGATCCGGGCCTGCGCCCAGGCAGAGAGCGCGGCGGCCCGCAGCGGGGTGCCGCCCTCGGGCCGGTGCACGGCCGTCCAGCCGGTGATGGCCAGCATGAGGAACACCACCGCGAGCGCGAGCAGGGTGCGCAGGGCGGCAGGGCGCGGTTCGGCGCCGGGGGCGGTGGAGGGGGCAAGGCCGGGCAGGTTCACTGGGACCAGCGTAGGAGACCCTTTGCGGCCCTGGGACGTCGGGTGACAGGGCTCACGGCCGAGCGTGGGACGGGGCGTCCCGCGTGTCGGCGCACGGCCGTGAGGTCTGGTACGGGAACCCGGTGCGGCGACCGGCACGGTCAGATCCGGCCCGCGGCGGGCGCGCTGCGCCAGTCGGCGGCCAACGCCGGGCCGATCTGGTCGAGGTAGGCCGCCGTCATCCGCCGGATCGCGGCCACGCTGGTGTCATGGCCCTGCCCCCACAGCCGCCCGGTGACTCTCATCACCCCCGAGAACGCGGCGACGGCCACCCGCGGCCGCGGATCGGCGTCCACGTCCAGGCCCTCGCGGCCGGCGACCAGCCGCGCGATGCGCTCCTCCAGGTCGGTGGAGCGCCGCAGGTGCACGGCGAGCAGCGCCGGGGTGGACTCGATCAGCTGGTAGCTGCGCATGTAGAGGTCGACGGAGACCACCTCGGAGATGGCCTCCTCGACGGTGTCCCAGGCGGCGAGCACCGCGCCCCGCATGGCCGCGAAGGGGCCCTCCGAGGCCGGCCGGGCCTGCAGCGCGGCGAAGAAGTGCGACTCGACCAGGTCCTGGACGGCGAAGGCGGCCTCTTCCTTGCTGGCGAAGTAGCGGAAGAAGGTCCGCTGGGACACGTCCACGGCGTCGGTGATCTCGTCGACGGTGGTCTGCTCGTACCCCTGGGAGATGAAGAGCAGCAGTGCGGCGCGCAGCAGCGCGTCCCGGGTGCGCCGTTTCTTGCGCTCGCGCAGCCCGCCCGCCGGCGCGGGCCGCTCGTCGGTCATCACTGCGGGTCCTCTCCGAGGCCGATCTGACGCTGAGTGAGCGGTCAGGGTACCTGTGACCGGCGTGACGGGGACCGCAGCGCCGAGCCGTTTTGCGCACTGTCACCCACGGTCACTTGCCGCCGCGGCCCTACGGTCGGCACCTCTTTCGGGGACAACGCGCGCGCGGCGCAGCCGCCCCCGGTCGGCAACGCCGCCGCGGGCACGGGCGCGGACCACGTCGGAGGCGTCAACTCCGGTCCTGGGACGCCCTCGCCGGATGGTTCCGCCGGGGCTGTCGCCTATCAGGGTGGACCAGCCCGCCGCCTCTTCCGCCCGCCCGTCGGCCCAGGTCAGCGTGGTGTCGGCGGAGCCTTCGGAAACGGTCCGGGGCACGTTCGTCCACAAGGAGTTGACCCGTCATGCGTACGTGGAGCACCCCTCTCGCCGTAGTCGGCCTGGCCCTCACCGCCCTCATCCCGAGCACGTCCGGCGCGGCGCACGCCGCCGGCCCGGCCGCCACGCTCGGGGCCTGCGCGACCGGGCAGCTGTGCCTGTGGGCGAAGCCGGAGTTCAAGGGCGCCCGGCAGACCCACGAGCTGAGCACCCTCGACATCAACAGCTGCACCGCCCTGCCCGCCGGGACCAGCGCCCAGTCCCTCGCCAACCGGACCGGCCGCCCGGTGACCACGTACCAGTCGGCGGAGTGCGCGGAGACCGGCGAGTTCCAGACCTATCCGGGTGACGGGGTCTGGCTGCCGCAGTCGCCCTACCAGGTGAGGGCGTTCAAGGTGTGGGAGACGTAACCTCGCGCGGCGCCGGGTCGGCCGGCTGCTCGGCCGGCCCGGTGGCCATCGCCGGCCCGGTGGCCATCGCCGGTCCGCCGCCCAGGGCCGCGACCTCGGCGCGCAGCGCCCGTACCTCGCCCTGCAGTTCCCGGATGGCCGCCAGCTGAAGCCGTTCCACCTGGTCGTCGCGCTCGAAGCGGGCGATGAACCAGGCGGCGATGTTGGCGGTCACCACACCGAGCAGGGCGATGCCCGACAGCATCAGGCCGACGGCCAGGACCCGGCCCAGGCCGGTGGTGGGGGAGTGGTCGCCGTATCCGACCGTCGTCATGGTGGTGAAGGACCACCACACGGCGTCGCCCAGGTTCTTGATGTTCCCGTGGGGCGCGTCGCGCTCCACGCTCAGCACGGCGAGGGAGCCGAACATCAGCAGGCCCACGACGGCCCCGGCCACGTAGGTCGTGAGCCGGACCTGCGGAGCCATCCGGGCCCGCCGGCCCACCAGCAGCAGGGTGGCGACCAGCCGGAGCAGCCGCAGCGGCTGGACGAGCGGCAGTACCACGGCCGCCAGGTCCAGCCAGTGGGTCCGTACGAAGACCTTGCGGTCCGCGGCGAGCCCCAGCCGGACCAGGTAGTCGGCGGCGAAGGCACCCCACACCACCCACTCCGCGTGCGTGCACGCCCGGTGCACGTCCGCGTGCGCTTCGGGGGCGACGATCGGCACGGCGTACGCGGCGGTGAAGCACAGGGCGAGGACGAGCAGCGGCGTCTGGCTCCGTCGCTCCCACCGCGCCTGACGTGAGGGTTCCTTCATGCGGAGCATCGTATGGAAGGCGTAAAGAGGAGGTGCCCCCGGCAAGGCCGGGGGCACCTCCCCCTACTCGGTCCGCACCCCATATGACGGGCGGAGCCCGCGGGCGGGCCGGCGGGCCGGGCTCACCGGCCCGCCCTCACCCCGGTCGGCCCGCGGCAGGCGTCAGGCGTCGCCGCCCGCCGGGCCCGGGTCCGCCGCCGTCACGTCCAGCAGCTGGTAGCGGTCGACCGCCTGCTTCAGGACCGAGCGGTCGATCCTGCCCTCCTTGGCGAGCTCGGTGAGCGTCGCCAGGACCACCGACTGGGCGTCGATGTGGAAGAAGCGCCGGGCCGCTCCCCGCGTGTCCGCGAAGCCGAAGCCGTCCGCGCCCAGCGAGGTGTACGGGCCGGGCACCCACCGCGAGATCTGGTCCGGGACCGACCGCATCCAGTCCGAGACCGCCACGAACGGCCCCTCCGCACCCGACAGCTTCCGGGTCACGTACGGGACGCGCTGCTCCTCCTCCGGGTGGAGCAGGTTGTGCTCCTCGACCTCGACCGCCTCGCGGCGCAGCTCGTTCCAGGAGGTCGCCGACCAGACGTCCGCCCGCACGTTCCACTCGGCCGCCAGGATCCGCTGAGCCTCCAGCGCCCACGGCACCGCCACGCCCGAGGCCATGATCTGCGCCCCGATGGTGCCCTCAGTGCCCTGCGACACCCGGTGGATGCCCTTGAGGATGCCGTCCACGTCGACGTCCGCCGGTTCGGCCGGGTGCTGGATCGGCTCGTTGTAGACCGTCAGGTAGTAGAAGACGTCCTCCGCCTGCGGCCCGTACATGCGCCGCAGACCGTCCTGGACGATGTGCGCGATCTCGTAGCCGTAGGCCGGGTCGTACGCGACACAGCCCGGGTTCGTCGACGCCAGCAGCTGGGAGTGACCGTCGGCGTGCTGGAGGCCCTCACCCGTCAGGGTGGTCCGGCCGGCGGTCGCGCCCAGGACGAAACCGCGCGCCAGCTGGTCGGCCATCTGCCAGAACTGGTCACCGGTGCGCTGGAAACCGAACATCGAGTAGAAGACGTAGACCGGGATCAGCGGCTCGCCGTGCGTCGCGTACGCCGAGCCGGCGGCGATCAGCGAGGCCGTGCAGCCCGCCTCCGAGATGCCGTCGTGGAGCATCTGGCCGGTCGGGGACTCCTTGTACGCGAGCAGCAGGTCGCGGTCGACCGCCTCGTACTGCTGGCCCAGCGGGTTGTAGATCTTGGCGCTCGGGAAGAAGGCGTCCATACCGAAGGTGCGGTACTCGTCGGGCGCGATCAGCACGAAGCGCTTGCCGATCTCCTTGTCCCGCATCAGGTCCTTCAGGATGCGGACGAAGGCCATCGTGGTGGCGATCGACTGCTGCCCCGAGCCCTTCTTCGCCGACGCGTAGGCCTTCTCGTCCGGCAGCTGGAGCGGCTTCGCGCGCACCACGCGGGTCGGCACGTAGCCGCCGTGCGCGTTGCGCTGGTCGTGCATGTACTGGATCTCGGGCGAGTTGCGGCCCGGGTGGTAGTACGGCGGCGCGCCGTTCTCCAGCTGCGCGTCGGTGATCGGGATGTGCAGGCGGTCGCGGAAGCGCTTGAGGTCGTCGACCGTCAGCTTCTTCATCTGGTGCGTCGCGTTGCGGCCCTCGAAGTTCGGGCCGAGGGTCCAGCCCTTGACCGTCTGGGCCAGGATCACCGTCGGCTGGCCCTTGTGGGCCTTGGCCGCCGCGTAGGCCGCGTAGACCTTCTTGTGGTCGTGGCCGCCGCGGCCCAGGTGCTGGATCTGGTAGTCGGTCATGTTCTCGACCATCGCCCGCAGCCGGTGGTCCCCGCCGAAGAAGTGCTCGCGGATGTACGCGCCCGACTCGGTGGCGTACGTCTGGAACTGCCCGTCGGGCGTGGTGTTCATCTTGTTGACCAGGATGCCGTCGCGGTCCTGGGCCAGCAGCGGGTCCCAGGAGCGGTCCCAGATCAGCTTGATGACGTTCCAGCCGGCGCCCCGGAAGATCGACTCCAGCTCCTGGATGATCTTGCCGTTGCCGCGCACCGGGCCGTCGAGGCGCTGGAGGTTGCAGTTGACGACGAAGGTCAGGTTGTCGAGGCCCTCGCGGGCGGCGATGGACAGCTGGCCGAGCGACTCCGGCTCGTCCATCTCGCCGTCGCCGAGATACGCCCATACGTGGGACTTGGAGGTGTCCGCGATCCCGCGCGCCTCCATGTACCGGTTCATCCGGGCCTGGTAGATCGCACCGAGCGGGCCGAGGCCCATCGAGACGGTCGGGAACTCCCAGAAATCCGGCATCAGCCGCGGGTGCGGGTAGCTGGACAGGCCGTACGGGGCCTTGGACTTCTCCTGGCGGAACGCGTCGAGCTGCTGCTCGGAGAGCCGGTCCAGGAGGTAGGCGCGGGCGTAGATACCCGGGGAGGCGTGCCCCTGGAAGAAGATCTGGTCGCCGCCGTCGCCCTCGTCCTTGCCCCGGAAGAAGTGGTTGAAGCCCACGTCGTAGAGGGAGGCGGAGGAGGCGAACGTCGCGATGTGGCCGCCGACCCCGATGCCCGGGCGCTGGGCGCGCGAGACCATCACGGCCGCGTTCCACCGGGTGGCGTTGAGGACCTTGCGCTCGATCTCCTCGTTGCCGGGGAAGAACGGCTCGTCCTTGGTGGCGATCGTGTTGACGTAGTCCGTGCTGCGCATCTCCGGCACGGCCACGCGCTTCTCGCGGGCCCGCTCGATCAGGCGCAGCATCAGGTAGCGGGCGCGTTCACGGCCGCGCTCGTCGACGGCGGCGTCCAGGGAGTCGAGCCACTCCTGCGTCTCCTCCGGATCGAAGTCCGGGACCTGACTCGGCAGGCCGCCAATGATGATCGGATTGCGATCGGATGCGGAAGCCACGCTGTTCCTTCGCTGTCGGGGGAGTCGTGCCTTGGGTTCGCCGCCTCCCATGGTCTTACGCTCGGCCGGAATCGTCATCTCTACCGCTGGGTATTCCCTCGAGCCGGCAGGGGAGCGAGCCCGGGGCCGAGGGATCGGAGGCGGTCCGGCCGAACCGCAACCCTACGCCCAGACCGGTCAACGACTTCGTAAGGCCGTTCGTCCCTCAAACAGGTAGGAAAGTCCTCAAGCAATGCCGAATGAGCTGGAATGGTGTGGGATGCATCACCAGAGGCGTACACGGGGAGGTTGAAAGTTGCGGCGAGACGGCCGCAATCGTCACCGTTTCGACGGTCTCGGCGGCCGGGTACTTGCGCGATCCGCCGCGCCCGTGTGGACTACGTCCAATGCTGCGCGTACGCGCGCCGCCCAAGACATTCACCGAACATGAGCAGGAGGCACCCCGTGAGCGCGACCGCGGACCACGCGGAGAACCTGGCCGCCCGGCTGGGTTTCCAGTCCGAACAGGTGGTCCAGGAGATCGGCTACGACGACGACGTCGATCAGGAATTCCGTGACGTCGTTGAGGAGCTCGTCGGCGACCTCGTCGACGAGGACTACGACGACGTCGCCGACGCCGTGCTGCTGTGGTTCCGAGAGGACGACGGCGATCTGGCGGACGCACTGGTCGATGCCACCGAGCTGATCGAGGACGGCGCACTGATCCTGCTGCTGACCCCCAAGACGGGCCGTCCCGGCTACGTCGAGGCCAGCGACATCAAGGAAGCCGCAGAGACCGCCGGCCTCTCGCTGGCCAAGGGCTCGCCCGTCGGCAAGGAGTGGGCCGCCACCAAGCTGGTGACGCCCAAGACGGCCGCCAAGAAGCGCTGATCCCAGCCCCGCAACCCAGCGGACACACGCCGGACCCTGTGGCCATAGGGTGGCACCACCCGAACAGCCCAACGCGGACGAGCAGGAACGAAGGGATGCGACACATGGCGATCGAGGTCGGCGACAAGGCCCCGGACTTCGAACTCAAGGACAACCACGGCGCCACCGTGCGCCTCTCCGACTTCCGGGGGGAGAAGGCCGTCGTGCTGCTCTTCTATCCGTTCGCCTTCACCGGCGTCTGCACCGGCGAGCTGTGCGAGCTGCGCGACCAGCTGCCGCGCTTCCAGAACGACGACGTGCAGCTCCTCGCCGTCTCCAACGACTCCGTGCCGACCCTGCGGGTCTTCGGGGAGCAGGAGGGCCTGGAGTACCCGCTGCTGTCGGACTTCTGGCCGCACGGGGAGACCTCCCGCGCGTACGGGGTCTTCGACGAGGACAAGGGCTGCGCGGTCCGCGGCACCTTCATCATCGACAAGGACGGCGTCGTGCGCTGGACTGTCGTCAACGGACTGCCCGACGCCCGTGACCTGAACGAGTACATCAAGGCCCTCGACAGTCTCTGAGGGCAGCCGCTGGGAGCCGTCCTCGCGGTTCCCCGCGAAAACCCGCCTACAAGCGGGAACCCGTCACTAGGATCGAAACGTTGATCCGGTAGCAATTGCACGACGGGGCCCCGCCCCACACAGAACCCAATGGAGGACCCGTGGGAGTCAGCCTCAGCAAGGGCGGCAACGTCTCGCTGACCAAGGCCGCGCCTAACCTGACGGCGGTCATCGTCGGTCTGGGCTGGGATGCTCGCACCACCACCGGTGTCGACTTCGACCTCGACGCCAGCGCGATCCTGACCAACGACCAGGGCAAGGTCGCCAACGACTCGAACTTCGTCTTCTTCAACAACCTGAAGAGCCCCGACGGCTCGGTCGAGCACACCGGTGACAACACCACCGGTGAGGGCGAGGGCGACGACGAGGCGATCAAGGTGAACCTCGCCGGTGTCCCGGCCGATGTCGCCAAGATCGTCTTCCCGGTGTCGATCTACGAGGCCGAGAGCCGCCAGCAGAGCTTCGGCCAGGTCCGCAACGCGTACATCCGCGTCGTGAACCAGGCCGACAACAGCGAGCTCGCCCGCTACGACCTCTCCGAGGACGCCTCGACCGAGACCGCCATGGTCTTCGGCGAGCTGTACCGCAACGGCGCGGAGTGGAAGTTCCGCGCCATCGGCCAGGGTTACGCCTCGGGCCTGCGCGGCATCGCGCAGGACTTCGGCGTCAACGTCTGAGCCTGAGAGCAGTTCACCCGTCCGGCGCCGTGCACTGTGTGTACGGCGCCGGACGGGCTTTACGGCGGGACCGCTTCACGGCTGGACCGCCGCACCGCCGGACCGGCTTCGCGGCCGTTCCGGCTTGCCGGGCCTTACCACCGCCACCGTCGTCCGGGGAGGACCACAACATGGGCGTCACACTCGCCAAGGGGGGCAATGTCTCCCTCTCCAAGGCCGCACCGAACCTCACCCGGGTTCTGATCGGCCTCGGATGGGACGCGCGCTCGACCACGGGAGCAGACTTCGACCTCGACGCCAGCGCGCTGCTGTGCAGCGACGGCCGGGTCCTCGGGGACGAGTACTTCGTCTTCTACAACAATCTGAAGAGCCCCGAGGGATCCGTCGAACACACAGGGGACAACCTCACCGGCGAGGGCGAGGGCGACGACGAGTCGATCATCATCGACCTCACCAAGGTCCCGGAGCGCGTGGACAAGATCGTCTTTCCGGTCTCGATCCACGAGGCGGACGTCCGCCGGCAGAGCTTCGGCCAGGTCAGCAATGCTTTCATCCGCGTGGTGAATCAGGCGGACGGCCAGGAACTGGCCCGCTACGACCTCTCCGAGGACGCCTCCAGCGAGACCGCGATGATCTTCGGCGAGGTCTACCGGTACGGGGGTGAATGGAAGTTCCGCGCGGTAGGGCAGGGGTACGCGTCGGGGCTGAGGGGCATCGCTCTAGACTTCGGGGTCAACGTTTCGTAAAGCCGTACAAGACGATGGGGTGCCAGTGGTTCTCAAAACCTTCGGCTGGTCGTTCGCAATCACTGCGCTCGGTCTGGTCGCAGCGGTGTTCTACGGGGGGTGGACCGCTTTCGGAATCGTGGCGATCCTGTCCATCCTCGAGATCTCGCTGTCGTTCGACAATGCGGTGGTCAACGCCGGAATCCTGAAGAAGATGAATGCCTTCTGGCAGAAGATCTTCCTCACGGTCGGCGTGCTCATCGCGGTCTTCGGTATGCGACTGGTCTTCCCCGTCGTCATCGTTGCGATCAGCGCCAAGATCGGGCCCATCGAGGCCGTCGATCTGGCGATGACCAACAAGGACCTCTACAAGCAGCTGGTCACGGACGCTCACCCGTCCATCGCCGCCTTCGGCGGCATGTTCCTGCTGATGATCTTCCTCGACTTCATCTTCGAGGACCGCGACATCAAGTGGCTCGCCTGGCTGGAGCGTCCGCTCGCCAAGCTCGGCAAGATCGACATGCTGTCCGCGTGCATCGCGCTGATCGTCCTGGTCATCACCTCGATGACCTTCGCCGCCCACGCCCACCAGCACGGCGGCGCCCACGTGGACAAGGCGCAGACCGTCCTGATCGCCGGCATCCTCGGCCTGATCACCTACATGATCGTCGGCGGCCTCTCCGGCTACTTCGAGAACAAGCTGGAGGAAGAGGAGGAGGCCGAGCACGAGGCCGAGGAAGAGGCGAAGAAGAGCGGCAAGTCCGTCTCGGCCGTCGCCATGGCCGGCAAGGCCGCCTTCTTCATGTTCCTCTACCTCGAAGTCCTCGACGCCTCCTTCTCCTTCGACGGGGTCATCGGCGCCTTCGCCATCACCAACGACATCGTGCTCATGGCCCTCGGCCTCGGCATCGGTGCCATGTACGTCCGGTCGCTGACGGTCTACCTGGTCCGCCAGGGCACCCTCGACGACTACGTCTACCTGGAGCACGGCGCGCACTACGCCATCGGCGCGCTCGCCGTGCTCCTGCTCGTCACCATCCAGCACGAGATCAACGAGGTCATCACCGGCCTCGTCGGCGTCGTCCTGATCGCCTGGTCCTTCTGGTCCTCGGTGCGCCGCAACAAGCGCCTCGAAGCCGAGGGCGGCGAGGGCGACGAGCCCGCGGAGGTCAAGGCCGGGGTGTGACCCGGCCCTGACTGCGGAACCATTCAGTACGAAGGGGCGGCCGCGCGGATCCACAGGACCGCGCGGCCGCCCCCGTGTTTCCGTAGGAGTGCAGGGGATCAGGGGGGTAGGGATGGGCTTCTTCGACGGCATCAGGGGCAGCCGTGCCAGGCAGTTCGAGTCGGGCAGCGCCTCGTCGAACGCGATCGAGCTGACCAAGCGACATCCGACGGTGTCGCTCACCAAACAGGGGGCGGTGCACGGCAATCTGCGTGTCAACCTGTCCTGGCGCATGCGGACCTCGGACATCGGGGGAAACCAGGGGCAGAGCGGCCGGCTGTTCCGGCATCCGTTCAAGCTGTTCAAGCCGGACATGGTGCAGGCGCACACCCAGGGCATGGTCAACGTCGACCTCGACATCGGCTGTCTCTACGAGCTGACGGACGGCACCCGGGGCGTCGTCCAGCCGCTGGGGAACCTGCTCGGCGACCTCAACGATCCGCCGTACATCAAGCTCAGCGGCGACGACCGGTTCGGATCGCCGTCGGGGGAGACCGTCTACGTCAACCTCGACCACGCCGACGAGATCAAGCGGCTGCTCGTCTTCGTCTACATCTACGACCAGACCCCCGCCTTCGACCGGACACACGCCAAGGTCACCCTCTACCCGGTCACCGGACCGCGGATCGAGATCCCCCTGGACGAGCGGGCCCCGCAGGCCCGCTCCTGCGCCGTCTTCTCCCTGGAGAAGGCCAAGGGGGAGCTGATCGTGCGGCGCGAGGTGAAGTTCGTGTACGGGTTCCAGGCCGAGCTGGACCGGCTGTACGGCTGGGGGCTCCAGTGGGGGCGGGGCTACAAGAACACCAAGGCCTGACCGCAGCCCGGTGCGGGGCTCCGGCCGGGCTGCCGGGCGAGGACGAGGGCGCGGGCGCGGTTGCGGGACGCGACTCAGCGGCGGATGAACTGCGGGCCCTGCACCGGGAGACGGAAGGACGGGTCGCCGCCCGGGGCGGGCACCGGGGCCGGGGAGACCGGCTGCGGGTACCCGTAGGCGGGCTGGTCGGGCGGCGGCGCCTGCGTGGACGGCCCCGGCGGGGCCATGGCGGCCGTCCGGTCGTCGCCGGGTGGGTGCGGGTCCGCCTGCGGCTCGGGGGCGCTCTCGTCGACCGAGATCCCGTGGTCGGTCGCGAGCCCCACCAGCCCGTTGGAGTACCCCTCGCCGAGGGCGCGGAACTTCCACCCCTCGCCCCGGCGGTACAGCTCCCCGCAGATCAGCGCCGTCTCAGCGCCGGTCTCGGGCCGCACGTCGAAGTAGGCCAGCGGTTCGGAGCCGCCGGCCGCGGCGGCGTCGTAGAGGAGGATCCGCAGGTCGCGGACCCGCTGGAAGGGGACGTCCTCGGCGGAGGCGACCACCAGGATCCGGTCCACGGCCGAGGTCACCGTGCGCAGGTCCGCCTGGACCGCGTCGGTGATCGAGTCACCCAGCTGCTTCTTGCCGAGCCGCCAGACGGCCCCCGAGGGGTGCCGGGGCTGGTTGTAGAAGACGAAGTCCTCGTCCGAACGCACCCGGCCGTCCGGGCCCACGAGCAGCGCGGAGGCGTCCACGTCCGGTACCTCGGGGCCCTCGGTCCAGCGCAGCACCGCCCGGACCGCCACGGCGGCCACCGGGATGTTGGAGCCCTTCTGCATCGCGTGCGTCATGCCCGTCATCCTGCCCTCCCGGGGTGGACCGGGACAATGCGGCCCCCCGTAGAGCCGTGTCCTGAACGCGAGAGCTGGGCATCGTGCAAGAGGGTTACCTGAACTTCATGTGCTTGAGGAACTCTTGACCGACGTTCGTACGTACTATTACCGGCCACGCCAGTTGGGCCGCCGAGGCAGTACGGGGGAAGCACATGCGTCACTTCGGGCACATATCGCCCACCGTCCGTAAGGACCTCTTCCACCAGGAACCGGCGGAATTCACCGGTGCCTCGCCGGCCCGCACCCTCGCCGCGGCGCTGGGTGCCACGCTCTACAGCCCGGCCACCCGCCCCCAGCTCGCCGGGGACATCCGCAAGCAGGCCGGCCGCGGGGTCGTCTCCATGGTCCTCTGCCTGGAGGACTCGATCAGCGACGGCGACGTCGCCGGAGCCGAGGAGAACCTCGTCCGGCAGTTCGCCGAGCTCGACGCCGGGGGACCGGACGCCGCGGAACTCCCGCTGCTGTTCATCCGCGTGCGCACGCCCGAGCAGATACCGGACCTGGTGCGCCGCCTCGGCGGCTCGGTGCGGCGGTTGGCCGGATTCGTACTACCCAAGTTCAACGAGAGCAGCGGCAGCGCCTTCCTCGACGCCGTGGCCCAGGCCGAGACCGCCGCCGGGCTGGCCCGGCTGTATGCCATGCCCGTGCTGGAGACCCCCGACCTCCTCCACCTCGAAACGCGCGCCGGGACCCTCGCCGGAATCTCCCGGACGGTCAACAGCCACCGCGAG
This sequence comes from Streptomyces sp. ISL-94, assembly GCF_018614075.1. Lineage (GTDB taxonomy): Bacteria > Actinomycetota > Actinomycetes > Streptomycetales > Streptomycetaceae > Streptomyces. The sequence continues at coordinate 115,660 of NZ_JAGGOZ010000023.1, forward strand.
CGGGTGCTGGCCCTGCGGCTCGGCGTGACCGATTTCTGCTCCGCCTACGGACTGCGCCGCACCCCCGACATGACCGCCTACGACGTCAAGATCGTGGCCGGCGTGATCGCGGACGTAGTCAACGTCCTGAGCCGCGCCGACGGCACCGGCTTCACGGTCACCGGTCCGGTGTGGGAGTACTTCCGCAGCCAGCAGCGCCTCTTCAAGCCCCAGCTGCGCCGGAGCCCCTTCCTCGCGGAGGGTGTGGAGGAACTGCGCACGGCGCTCATCGAGCACGACCTGGACGGGCTGCTGCGCGAGATCGAACTCGACCGGGCCAACGGGCTCCTGGGCAAGACCTGCATCCACCCCGCGCACGTGACGCCCGTGCACGCGCTGTCGGTGGTCTCCCACGAGGAGTTCTGCGACGCCCAGGACATCCTGCGCCCGGAGCGCGGCGGCGGCGGAGTGATGCGTTCCGCCTACACGAACAAGATGAACGAGGTGAAGCCCCACCGGGCCTGGGCGGAGCGCACCATGCTGCGCGCCGAGGTCTTCGGTGTGGCGAGGGAGGAGGTCGGCTTCGTCGACCTGCTCACGGCCGGGCTCCAGGTGTGAGCGGGCCGTTGACGAACCCGAGGACGACGACGAGGACGAGGGAAGGCAAGACGATCGACACGGTGTGGTCGGGAACATGGGTCGCGGACCGGCTGGGGGTCCGGCTGCAGGACGCCGAGGAGGCAGCGGGGGGTCCGCGGCTGACGGAACTCCTCGGACTGGCGCTGCGCCGCAACCCCAAGCGGGCGCACCTGCTGGTCTCGCAGGTGCTGGGCAAGCACGTCCCGCAGTCCCCGGCGGCCGTGTACGCGGCGGGCTACGGGCTCGGCGAGCGGGTCCGCGAGCTGCTCGGCCCGGAGGGGGCCGCTTCGGCGGTCGTCCTCGGCTACGCCGAGACCGCCACCGGGCTGGGCCACTGCGTGGCCGACGGCCTGGGCCCGGCCCCCTACCTGCACTCCACCCGCCGCCCGGTCGCCGGGCTCGCCCCGGCGGGCGGCTTCGAGGAGGCCCACTCGCACGCCACCTCGCACCTGCTGCTGCCAGAGGACCCCGAACTCCTGGCGGGCACCGGCCCGCTGGTCCTGGTCGACGACGAGTTCTCCACCGGCAACACGGTCCTGAACACCATCCGCGACCTGCACGCCCGCCACCCCCGCGCGCACTACGTGGTCGTCGCCCTCGTCGACATGCGCTCCCCGTCCGACCGCGCCCGCCTCACGGCCTTCGCCGCCGAACTGGGAGCCCGCGTCGACCTGATCGCCCTGGCCTCGGGCACGGTGTCCCTCCCGGAGGGAGTCCTGGCGAAGGGCCAGGCGCTGGTGGAGGAGTACGAAGCGCTCGCCCACACGCCTCAGCCCGAGTCCGAGTCCGAGTCCGAGCCCCAGCCCCAGCCCCAGCCCGCGGCTGACGGTGCCGGGTCTGCCCTGGAGGTCCCGGCCGGCGCCATCCAGCACCGCCGGCCGTTGAGGCGCGGGGTCTCGGGCGGAGCCCCGGCGGGCGGCCCGCAGCCGCATGGCGAGCGCGTCCCCCTCGACTGGCCCGCGGGCCTCCCGGACGGCGGCCGCCACGGCTTCACCCCCGCGCACCGGGAAGCGCTGAACGCGGCGCTCCCCGCCCTGACCGGCCGGCTCGCCGACGCGCTGGGCGAACGGCCAGGACGGGTCCTCGTACTCGGTAACGAAGAGCTGATGTACACCCCGCTGCGCCTCGCGAAGGCGCTGGAGGAGTCGGGCGCCGCCCGGGAGGTCCGCTTCTCCACCACCACCCGCTCACCCGTCCTCGCCGTGGACGACCCCGGCTACGCCATCCGCACCCGCCTCGTCTTCCCCGCCCACGACGCCCCGGCGGACGGCCCCGGAGACCGCTACGCGTACAACGTCGCGGGCGCCGGCTTCGACGCCGTCGTCGCCGTCGTCGACTCGGCCGGGGACACCCCCGAACTCCGCACCGGGCTGCTCGCGGCCCTCGCCCCGCACACCGGCCGCGTCCTGCTGGTCTCCGTACCGTCCTACGTACCGGCCCCCGCACCGACCCCCGTACCGACCTCCGTACCGATGCCCGTACCGATGCCCGTACCGACGCCCGTACCCGACCGGCAGGAGCCGATCATGCCCGAGCCCCTGCGCGGCCCCGCGTTCTCCTCCTACGCCCCGGGGGACGTCGGCTGGCTGCTCCAGGACTTCTCCGACGTCGAGCTGGAGGCCCCGACCGAGGAGCGCGAGGAGGCCATCCAGGCCGGCGGCGCGCACTACGCCGAGTCCCTGCCCGTCGAGTACCAGCCGTCGCCCCAGTACCAGGAGCTCTACCAGAGCGCCCTGGCCGCCTCGGCCGCCCGCATGGCCCGCGCGGTCGGCACCGTCACCGAGACCGTCCTCGCCGAGCGCTCCCCCTCCCCGGTCCTGGTCTCCCTCGCCCGCGCCGGCACTCCCGTCGGCGTGCTGATGCGCCGCTGGGCGCACGCCCGGCACGGCCTGGACCTGCCGCACTACGCCGTCTCCATCGTGCGCGGCCGCGGCATCGACGCCAACGCCCTGCGCTGGCTGGCCGCCCACCACGACCCGGCCGACGTCGTCTTCGTCGACGGCTGGACCGGCAAGGGCGCCATCACGCGCGAGCTGAAGGCCGCCCTCGCGCAGTTCGAGGGCTTCAACCCGGAGATCGTCGTCCTCGCCGACCCCGGCTCGTGCGTGGAGACGTACGGCACCCGCGAGGACTTCCTCATCCCCTCCGCCTGCCTCAACTCCACCGTCTCCGGTCTCGTCTCCCGTACGGTGCTGAGGTCCGACCTGGTCGGACCCGCAGACTTCCACGGCGCGAAGTTCTACCGCGAGCTCGCCGGGGCCGATGTCTCCGTGGCCTTCGTCGACACCGTCGCCGCCCACTTCGACGAGGTGGCCGACGCCGTCGGCGAGGAGGTCAAGGAGCTGCTCGCGGCCGACCGCACGCCGACCTGGGAGGGCTGGGCGGCGGTCGAGCGGATCAGTGAGGAGTACGGCATCCACGACGTGAACCTCGTCAAGCCCGGGGTCGGCGAGACCACCCGGGTGCTGCTGCGCCGGGTCCCGTGGAAGATCCTCGCGCAGCGCGGCGCGGGGGCCGATCTGGACCACGTACGGCTGCTCGCCGAGCAGCGCGGGGTCCCGGTGGAGGAGGTCGACGGACTGCCGTACACGTGCGTGGGACTCATCCACCCCCGATTCACACGCGGCGCCACCGGCGCCGACGGAAAGGCTGTGGCCTCGAAGTGACTGTCCTGGTAGCCAGTGATCTCGACCGTACGCTCATCTACTCGACGGCGGCCCTCGGCCTGACGATGCCCGACCCGGTGGCCCCGCGGCTGCTGTGCGTCGAGGTCCACGAGAGCAAGCCGCTGTCCTACATGACGGAGACGGCGGCGGCACTGCTGGCGGAGCTGACGGCGGACCCGTCGGTCGTCTTCGTCCCGACGACGACGCGGACCCGCAAGCAGTACCAGCGGATCCGCTTCCCCGGCCGCCCGGCTCCCTACGCGATCTGCGCCAACGGCGGCCAGCTGCTGGTCGGCGGGGTGCCCGACCGGGACTGGCGGCGGCAGGTGGCGGCGCGCCTGGCGCAGGAGTGCGCCCCCCTGGAGGAGGTGCACGCCCACCTCCTGGCGACGGCGGACCCGGCGTGGCTGCGCAAGGCGCGGGTGGCCGAGGACTTTTTCGCGTACCTCGTCGTCGAGCGGGCCCTGGTCCCCGACGAATGGCTCAAGTCCCTGACGGAATGGGCGGAGAGCCGCGGCTGGACCGTCTCCCTCCAGGGCCGGAAGATCTACGCCGTCCCGCGCCCGCTCACCAAGAGCGCGGCGATGCGCGAGGTGGCCCGACGCACGGGAGCGACCACGACCCTCGCGGCCGGCGACTCCCTCCTCGACGCGGACCTGCTGCTGGCGGCGGACGCGGGATGGCGCCCGGGCCACGGCGAACTGGCCGAGGCGGGCTGGACGGCGCCGTCGGTCACGGCCCTGGCCACGGCGGGCGTCCTCGCCGGCGAGGAAATGGTCCGCGCGTTCACCCGCGAGGCGGGGCGACTCGGCAGACTGGGCGCATGACCAAGGGCAACAGCACCAAGATCACGGATGAGCTCTACCGGTACGTGCTCGACCACAACCCCCCGCTGGACGCGATCCAGCGGGGGCTGGTGGAGACGACGTACGCCACGTTCCCGGACGTCGCCGGGATGCAGTCGGCGGAGGAGCAGGGGCCGCTGCTGGCCTTCCTGGTCCGGCTCACGGGCGCGCGCCTCATCGTGGAGATCGGCACCTTCACCGGCTTCTCGACCCTCTCCATGGCCCAGGCGCTTCCGGACGGCGGCCGCCTGATCGCGTGCGACGTCTCGGAGGAGTGGACGGCGTACGGCCGGGAGGCCTGGGAGGCGGCGGGCGTCGCGGACCGCATCGAGCTGCGCATCGCGCCGGCCCTGCAGACCCTGCGGGAGATGCCGGCCGAACCGCACATCGACATGGCCTACATCGACGCGGACAAGGAGAGCCAGATCGCGTACTGGGAGGAGCTCGTGCCGAGGCTGCGTCCGGGCGGCCTGATCGTCACGGACAACACGCTGTACCACGGCACGGTCCTCGACGAGTCGGCCACCGGCTCGGCGGCGGGCGTCCGCGCCTTCAACGACCACGTTTCGGCGGACTCCCGCATGGACTCGGTCCTGCTGGCGATCTCGGACGGCCTCACGCTCTCGCGCAAGCGCAAGCGCTAGCGGCGTCCGGGGCCGGCCCCTTCCGGTTCAGCCGCAGCCGCCACCGCCGCAGCAGCCCCCGCCGCCCATGGCCCGAGCGGGCGCGGGGGCACTGCTGGTCCCGCCGACGGCGACGGCGGAGAGCAGCTTGACGGTGTCGGCGTGCCCGGCGGGGCAGTCGGCGGGCGCGGACGACTCGGCCATGGGCCGGCTGAGCTCAAAGGTGTCGTCGCAGGTCCGGCAGCGGTATTCGTATCGAGGCATGCGGCCAAGGCTAAGCGGCCGGGGCGCTTACGGGTATCCCCCGCCCCGGCTAACGGGGTCCGTACCCGTTTCCCTGCCCGTGTCCGTACCCGGCGCGCGCCACCCGGTGCTCCCGAGCCGCCTGCTCGGGGTGGCGGGCACGCCAGTACGGATTGTCGTGCGGCAGGGCGCTGCCCACTCGGCCGTACATCCCGAACCACATCAGCATCACGCCGACGATGAAGCTGAACAGCACGTTCTGGATGTGGAAGGCCAAGAAGTTGAAACTGCTGTCCAGCAGGGCGAGGTTGACGAACCCGCTCAGGATGAACGCCAGCCCGAGCGCGATGTTCAGGGTGGAGGCGAAGGTTCCGCCGATCACCATCCCGACGAAGAGCAGCCCCCCGATACAGATCGACAGGACGCTCAGCGCGCCGTTGGTGTTGAGGGCGAGCACCGTGTCTCCACCGGTGTCGAAGAAACCGATCCGGTCGATGAGCCCCAGGATGCCGAAGGCGACCAGCAGCAGCCCGGTCAGGCCCGCGCCGACCCGGTAGACCTTGCTGAGCCTGTGATCGGCGGGCAGGTGCTCGTTCAGCCGGGCGTTGACGGGATGCAGGACCCGTTGCAGCAGCTGGTGGGGGGTCGGGGGCTCGTTCCGTACGCGAGGCTCATGGGGCGTGTACGGCGCGTAGGACTCATGGGGCTCGTGGCACCCGTACAGCGCATGGGGCGCGTAGGACTCATGCGGTACTTCGGGGGCCAGGGCGCGGGGGCGTGCCTGGGCGCGGGGGCGTGCCTGGGCGCGCGGGCGGGCGCGGCTCGCGCGAGGCCGGTGGAAAGCGTGGGCAGCCATACCGCCCTCCTCTGCTCCGTTCCCGGAACCTCCAGCATCCGCCGCCGCACGCCACGGGACAACTCCGTGCGGGTCAGCCGTGGCCGCGCTCGGCCCGGATCCCGTTCACCACCCGGTTGACGGCTGCCCGTACGTCCTGCATCTCCAGCAGGAACGCCCAGTAGTCCGGATGCCGGCCCTCCAGCCCCGCCAGCGCCCGGTCGACCCGGGCCACCGACTCGTCCAGCGGCCGCGCGTGCCGCGGGTCGGGCACGCTGCGGCCCGCCATCGCCAGCCGCTGGGCGTCCCGGATCGCGAAACGGGTCCGGTCCACCTCGGCCTGCGGGTTCCGCGCCACCGCCTCCAGCCGCGTCAGCCGGTCCTGCGCCGCGGACACCGCCTCGTCGGTCGCCTCCAGGGAGGCCCGTACGGCATCGATCAGGCTCCCCACGTCGGCCCAGCGCTGCTCTTCCCGCGCCTGGGCGGCCTCGTGGAGACGGTCCTCCGCGTGCGCGATGTCCCGTACCGCCTGGTCGGGGACGTGCTGGAGGTCCTGCCAGCATGCCGCGCTGAACCGCCGGCGCAGCTCGCTGAGCACCGGATCCACCCGGTCCGCCCGGTTGCGCAACGCCTGCGCCCGGGTCCGCAGGCTCACCAGCCGCCGGTCGACCTCCGCGGCCCGCTCCGGCAGCCGCGCCACCTCGGCCAGTACGGCCTCGGCGTCCCGCAGGATCCGGTCGGCCCGCTGCACCGTCTCCTGCACCCCGTGCCGGCCCGCGCCCTCGTTGAGCTTGGTCAGCTCCGGCCCCAGCGCGGCCAGCCGCGCGGCCAGGTCATCGGCCCGTATCCCCTTGGCCCGTACGGCGTCCAGCGCGTCACTGGCCGCCAGCAGCGCCGCCTTCGCCCGCTCCCGGGCCGGCGCGACCCGCGCGAGCTGGGTCTCGGCCTTGTCCAGCAGCGGCTGGATCCCCTGCGCGAACCGGTCCAGCTCCCCCTTGACCCGCACCAGCTCGTCGCGCGCCCGCGTCAGCTCGTCCCGGGCCCGCGCCGCCACGGAACCCTCCAGCTCGGGCCGGTCCAGGTCATGCGCGTCGACGGCCTCGATGTACACATGGCTGACCTGGTCGATCCGCTGCCCCAGCGCGGCGAACCCCTCGCCCGCCTGCCGGGCGGCGGGCGACCCGTCGGCGGCCGCGATGGTCTCGATCGAGATCCGCAGATCCCGCTGCGCACTGTCCAGCTCGTAGAACGCCGCGGCGGCGGCATCCTTCGCCGCCTGCGCATCCGCCCGCCGACTCTCGTCCCGCCCACCGAACCAACGCCGGGATGCCGTCGTCACAATCCCTCTCCCGTACCGCGTCCGCCTTGCCCCGGACCATTCTCTCCCACTGGAACGGGTTTGCGTGGGGGGTGTGCCCCCCATGTAGGCTGTCCACTCATCCACGGGTGCGTAGCTCAGGGGTAGAGCGCTGCTCTTACAAAGCAGATGTCGGCGGTTCGAAACCGTCCGCGCCCACCAGTACAAAGGCCCCCCAACCGGTACCGGTTGGGGGCCTTTGGCCGTAGTTCTTGAGGCAACCAGCCTGCGGGCCCGGGTGCCGCAACATCCGGGTTCATGTGCCCGATGGCTTCACGGTGCGTCTCCTGGTGACGTACGTGTACGTTTCCTCTACTTTCATTCGAGACACCCGCCGGGCGCGGCCCCTCGCCCAGGCCCACTCTGCCCTGACGTGGCCGGGCTCCAGCCTGGCCGCCGACCGCACGGCTACGGCTCGGGTGGATGAGGAGAAGGCAGCGGCTCGGGCCCACCTCGTAGCGGCACGACAGCCCCCGATCCGCCATGCTTCGTCTGCTGACTCAGCTGTACGCCAGTGCGGTTGGTGGTCGGCTGTGGCTGGTCTGAGCACCGCACCCAGCTAGGCGGCGCGCGGGTTGGCCGGGGGGAGGAGCGGCTCGTGGTGGTGCCAGATGAGGTGGCGGTCTCCGTGAAGCAGTTCTGCTGAGCCCCACTCGACCCTCATGACGCCCTGCTCCATCGAGCAGGCGTACGCCACGATGATCAGCCGCAGCTCCGGCGGGAGGAGAGCCACGTCCGGATGTACGTGCTCCTCGGCGAGCTCGGCCAGGTCGAGATCGAGTGCCGGCTGCATCGGCTTCGGGCCGTGGCGTCGGATCAGGTCGGCCCGGAGGCCGTAGGCCTTGCGGAGCCGCGCTTCGGTGACCGGGGTGTCCCTCTTCGCGTAGCGGATCGGGAGGATGGCATTGCTGCCGAGGATCGTTACCGTCCGCCCCTGGAGTCGTCGGGAAGTCGCCCCCTCGATCGGTGTCAGACCGGCGGCGAGTGTCTCGTACTGCGCTGCGTGGAGCCCGTGGCCGTACGCCTCCTGCGTACGCGTGCGGACCTGTTCATGGGCGTGACGCGCCCTGGCGTGGGCTTCCGCGAGGCAGGCCGGGATGGTCTCGGCCAGCGGGCCGGCCACAGCGCCGAACGTCTCCTTGGCCCAGGGTGAAATCGAAGCCACCGTGCGTCGCCCTCCCCCTGCGTTGTCGAAAACGCCGAGCTGCCACCCGACCACGGTGTGTGCCCTGGGCGAGGCGTGCAAGAGGGCACGGGAGCACAGGCCGCGCATAGGCGCGGTGCTGGCGTCCGCGGCTGTCTCTCAACGAGGGTGGATGCCCTTGGTCGGGGCCTCGCGGGGTGCGGTTGAACCCTCCGAGTTCAGCGGCGATCGGGGTGGAGGCGACTGCGCGATTCGCCAAGCGGGTGCGCCGCCCGTGGGTCCGGGCGCGTAGTGATCCGGTTTTGGTGAAACCCGGCAGGGTCGAACTGTCGTTCATATGATGTGCCTCTTTCAGCTACTTCGCATGGGGGTACCGATGGGCAGACGAAGTGCGGGGCGCTTGAGACAGGCGCTGGTGGGGCTGGTCGTGGCGGGCGTCGCCGTCGCCTGTGGGCCCGCTGAAGGGGATCGGCCGGGCGTGTCCGCGCCGCCGGCCTTGGTTTCGGCGGCGCCTACTACGGCCTCCACTTCAGCTGTGCCTTCAGCTGTGCCTTCAGCTGTGCCTTCGGCTTCCGCTTCACCTACGCCTTCTGCCTCGCCGGATCCGCACCCCACCGTCGATCAGGAGGCGCCCTCGCCGTAGGCCGCGCCGAGGCCTACGAGCCAGGCTCCGACGAAGGAGCCGAGTGAGTCTGCGGGGGATGAGTGCGAGATCGTTTCCAATGCCGGGAACTGCTACAACGCGGGGCAGTTCTGCCGGAAGGCCGATGTCGGACGGTCCACTCACGCCGGGAACGGGCGGATGATCTACTGCCGGCAGGACGGCGGGCAGCCGCGCTGGGGCTATTAGTGGTCAGCGGCGTTTGAATTCCGCCGGGCCGGCGTTCGTTTGGATGGTGCCGCCGGCGTGGAGGGCCGGGCGGCGTTCGGTCATGAGGGTGCTGTAGGCCTCGATGTGGTGGATGGCCGCGCCGTCCGGGGCGGCGAAGTCGACCAGGGCGAACTGGTCGCCCGGGAGCGGGCCTTCGCGTCCTCAAAGCGCGGCACGGTCGGGGTGGAGCCGTCGTTTGTGATGACTGCCCTCGCCGAAGCTGCGGAACCAGCCGCTGCCGTTGACCGGTTCCGGCCACTATGCCGGACGGTCGGGGCATGGGATCGTCGGGGGATGGGCGGGTGGCTCGCGTGGGGTGGGGTGGTCGTGGCGGTGGCCGCGGCCTCGACGGCACTGGTGGTGTTCCCCCGCGCGGTGGGCTTCGGCTTCGAGAGGAAGCGGGCCGAGGAGCGGGCCCGGCTGCTCGCGCACCTCGCGCAGCCCGCCGCCACCGCCGAGTCTCCTCCCGAGCTGAGGGCACCGAAGTTCGACGACGTCGGCGGGATCCGGCACCCATCGGAGTCCCCGCCCCGGCTCGGCGACCGGCGCGACGACTTCACGCCCCTGCTCGTCGAGTACTACGCCTACGGGCTCACGCAGGCGCGCAGCAGTTTCGTGACCAGCCAGTGCTTCGCGGGGGTCGGGACGGCGATCCTGCTCCTCGGGATCGGACTGGCCGTGTGGAAGGCCGAGGCCGGCGGCGAGCTGTACCTCGGCATCGTGACGAGCTCGGTGGGGCTGGTCACCGCCCTGGTCGGGCAGCTCTTCCACCGGCGGGCCGACATCGCGCTCAAGCACATGGCCGACCAGACCGCCTCGCTGCGCGAGGACCGGCTGGCCGCCGAATCCACGCAGCAGGCCATCGGGCTGCTGGAGGAGGTCGCGGACCCGGAACTGCGCGGGCGGCTGCAGGCTGCCCTGATCCTCAGACTTTCCGGGGCCGAGCTGCCGCGCTAGCGCGATAGTGGAGGTATGTGCCGCTCCATTAAGACCTTGCGCCCGCCCGCCATCCCCGAGAAGGCCACCGAGGAGGAGATCCGCGCCGCCGCCCTGCAATACGTACGCAAGGTGTCCGGGTTCCGGGTGCCCGCCGCGCACAACCGCGAGGTGTTCGAGGAGGCCGTGGACGCCGTCGCCGAGGCCACCCGGCTGCTCCTCGACGGGATGGTCGTACGGGGGCAGGCCGCGACCGTGTGACGGCGGGCGGGGCGCCACGCCGCCGCGGCCGTGGGAGCCCAGGAGCATCAGGCGGGCGCCCTCGCCGAGGACAGGGAGTACCGGGTCGGGGCCGGAGTGGGAGGCGTACGTCCTCGGGGGCAGGGCGGAGCGGCCGGCGAGGACCCGGACGAGCGCCCGGTCGTCGCCGATGCCGGGCTGCTGACAGGCGGCGGCGAGGACGGAACCCGGCGAGCCCCGCGCGGGCGAGGCCGTTGGTCCCGTCCCACTCGGGGCCTTCGGCCTTCCCCGTTACCTTTTTCGTGG
>NZ_JAGGOZ010000024.1 GCF_018614075.1 Streptomyces sp. ISL-94
GCACCATTTGCCGGTCGGTCTAAGTCAGGTCGAGTACCTGTCCGTCGACCTCGGCGGTGCGCTGCGCCGAGTTGATGCGGACCAGCGCGTCGCCCGCGGTGGCCGGGGCCTCGGCGGCCGGCGCGGCCGGTGGGGCCGACGGTCCGGGGGCGGCCACCGCCTGCGGGGCGAAGGTGATCGGCGGCTGCTGGTCGGCCGGCACCAGGACCAGGTAGCCGACCATCGGCGGGTGGCCCGGCAGGGCCGGCAGGGTGTGCTGGGGCGCGGGCAGCCAGGTGGCGCCGGGCGGGAGCAGCTCCACGACCCGGGCCACCTCGTCCCGGTCCACGGCCCGCAGCCGGTGGCGCGGACTGGGAGGGAAGGCCAGGGGAGAGGTCGCAGAGGAGTTGGCAGAAGTGAGGGTACGGGTGGTCGCCATGAGTGGTCAGCTCTTTCACGCGGAGGGTCGGCAGGAGACGTACGTACGTGCGTCATCGATGTCGTACCGCGCAGACCGAAGGCCTCGGGGAAGGTCAGGTGGGAGGTCCCGGAGGCTTTAGAGGGCCGGCGCGTTCTTCGCGCGGCAACACACCCGGTCGAAATCGTGATCCTGACGGGACGGCCAGAACGGCTCGAGGTCGCTGCGACCTGACGAGGTGTGCGAATGGCTGGCCATGGCCTCATTCAAGCAGATGTGCGCCGCTCGGGGCAGACCCCGTCTCAATGCATGGAGCGGAATCTCAAATTCCGCGATCAAGCCGTCGTCAGACTGTCGCAATCCCGACATACCATCAGCCGTCCAGTTGCCCACGCCACTCCATTTCGACGCCCCGTATCGCATCGTGGGCCGGTCCGTCCCACCGACAGCACGGCGCCCGCCCTCCCCGGAGGGAGAACGGGCGCCGCGGGTGCCGATCAGGGCCCAGGGTGCCAGGGGGCCGGTGTCAGACCAGGCCGTCCTTCTTCAGGGCCGTGCAGCAGGTGTCCGTGATGAGGCGGGTCACCACGTACGGGTCCACGTTCGCGTTCGGGCGGCGGTCCTCGATGTAGCCCTTGCCGTCCTTCTCCACCTGCCACGGGATGCGGACCGAGGCGCCGCGGTCCGAGACGCCGTAGCTGAACTCGTTCCACGGGGCGGTCTCGTGCAGACCCGTCAGGCGCTCGTCGATGCCGGCGCCGTAGTTCTTCACGTGGTCCAGCGGCTTGCTGCCCTCGCCGAGCGACTCGCACGCGGAGATGATCGCGCGGTAGACCTCGCGCATCGCCTTCGTCGAGAAGTTGGTGTGCGCGCCCGCGCCGTTCCAGTCGCCCTTCACCGGCTTCGGGTTCAGCGTCGCCGACACGTTGAAGTCCTCGGCGGTGCGGTAGAGCAGCCAGCGCGCGATCCACAGCTGGTCCGAGACCTCCAGCGGGCCGACCGGGCCGACCTGGAACTCCCACTGGCCGGGCATGACCTCGGCGTTGATGCCGGAGATGCTCAGGCCCGCCGCGAGGCAGTGGTCCAGGTGCTTCTCGACGATGGCACGGCCGAAGATCTCGTCCGAGCCGACACCGCAGTAGTAGCCGCCCTGCGCCGCCGGGAAGCCGTTCACCGGGAAGCCGAGCGGGCGGGAGCCGTCGAAGAAGGTGTACTCCTGCTCGATGCCGAAGATCGGCTCCTGCTCCGCGAACTCCTCGGCGATCGGACGCAGCAGCGCGCGGGTGTTCGACTCGTGCGGGGTCATGTCGATGTTCATGACCTCGCACAGGACCAGGACGTTGTCCCCGCCGCGGATCGGGTCCGGGCAGGAGAAGACCGGCTGCAGTACGCGGTCGGAGGCGTGGCCCTCGGCCTGGTTCGTGCTCGATCCGTCGAAGCCCCAGATCGGCAGCGCGTCGCCTCCCCCAGAGCCTTCGGCCTGGGAGGGGCCCCCAGCCAGGATCTTCGTCTTGGAGCGAAGCTTCGCCGTCGGCTCGGTGCCGTCGATCCAGATGTACTCAGCCTTGTAGCTCACGGGCCCCATCCTCAGACTCTGCGGGTGCTGCTGGTCGCTGCTTCATCGCTGCGGTGTCACCGCAGCGTGCCCCGCCGCGATTTCCCATCCGTTGCCCGTGTGTGAACCCCGTGTTACCGACGTTTACGCCGCAGGCGGGGTGGGTTGTGCGGGCCGGCAGCGGGTCGGCGGCGGAGCGTCCGTCCGGGTGGGGCAGACTGGTCAGGTGAGCATTTTGTCTGATGTGACTTCCGCCGGAGACCCCGCCGAGAGCGCCCTCGAGAGTGCCGCCCAACAGGTCCCCGCAGGCCTCCGACCCCGGATCGGCCTGCTGGGCACCGGCCCCTGGGCGCACCGTACGCATGCCCCCGCGCTGGCCGCGCACTCCGGCTCCGAGTTCGCCGGAGTGTGGGGCCGCCGGCCCGAAGCCGCGGCCGAGCTGGCGGGCGAGTACGGCGTGAAGGTGTACGAAGACCCCGACGCGCTGTTCGCCGACTGTGACGTCGTGGCCTTCGCCCTGCCCCCGGATGTCCAGGCCCCGCTCGCCGTGCGCGCGGCCGCCGCCGGCTGCCACCTGCTGCTCGACAAGCCCGTCGCGACGACCGTCGAGGACGCCCGGGCCGTCGCCGAAGCCGTGGCGCGCCACGAGGTCGCCTCCGTCGTCTTCCTCACCCTGCGCTTCGCCGAGCCCACGGCCGGGTGGGTCGCCGAACAGGCCGGGCGCTCCGGCTGGTTCACCGCCTCCGCGCACTGGCTCGGCGCCGTCTTCCCGCCCGACGGCACGCCCAGCGCGTACGCCGACTCGCCCTGGCGCAAGACCAAGGGCGGGCTGTGGGACGTCGGCCCGCACGCGCTCTCCGTACTGATCCCGATCCTCGGCGACGTCACCGCAGTCAGTGCCACCCGGGGCCCGTCCGACGTGGTCCAGCTGGCCCTGCGACACGCCTCCGGCGCGGCCAGCACCGCCGTACTCAGCCTGGGCGCCCCGCAGGCGGCCGCCGGGGTGGGCCTGGAACTGCGCGGCACCGAGGGGGTCCACGCGCTGCCCGGCTGGAGCGATGTCCCGGGCGCCTACGGGCGCGCCCTGGACGCACTGCTCACTGCCGCCCGGACGGGGGTGCCGGATCCGCGGGGGGCGGAGTTCGGGGCTCGGCTGACGGAGCTTTTGGCGAAGGCGGAGGGGCAGCTGGCGGGGTGAGGGGCTACTTGATGACGGCGTTCGCCACGATGATCGCCAGGCCGATCGTGGTGTCGGCCAGGCCGATGAGCAGCGCGGAGCTGAGCCGGTAGCCGACCCGGATCGCCACGAAGGAACCCCAGGCGAAGAGCAGCGCGGTGTTCAGGCCGAGGCCGACGGCGGTGACCCCGTACGGGTCCCAGCCGGCGAGCCCCGCGATGACCAGCAGCAGGACGGTGGGCAGGGTGGCCGCGATCATGGGCCACTCGTTCCACAGCGCCCGGGTCAGCAGTCGCCACAGATGGCGGGCCGGGCCCCGCTGGTGGGTGGTCATGTGGTGCGAGTACCCGTGCGCGAGTGCGGCGGTGGCCGCCGTGACGAGCACCCAGCTGGCGTCGTAGAACGGCGTGTAGTCCTCGCCGTTCTGATGCAGCGCGGCCAGCAGCCCACTGGCCAGCACCGTCCCGTACACCCCGCCGAACATCCAGTCGGCCCCGCGCCGGGGCGGCGGAAGCGAGGGCCCGCCGGTGGCGGGCCGCGACGGGTGCTGCGGCTGCGGCTGCTGCGGCTGCTCGTTCACGGTGGGTCCCTTTGGTGCGGTACGTCCTGATTTGCTACTCGGGCCACCTTACGTGGGGGGAGCGTGGGGATGAGATGAAGAGCGGCGCTTGCGCCTGGGCGGGGTCTTGATGCTGCGCTCACCGTCGCTGGTGAGCGGGGCCCGAGCGGCTCGGAACCGGTGAGGGTTTGGGGGCCCACCACCCAAGCCGGGCGGCGATGGAGGCACGGGCGCCAGGCATACCTCCGCCCGGGCCCGAATTCATCAGACTCCGGACGGGGTGGGGCTCTACCTGCACCAGACAGCGGCGAGAAGCCCCTCCGAGGCCACGCGCGCGTCAGATCGCCACGCGCTCCTCACGTCTCGGCGTCCGCGGACCGTCCGGGGCTCATCGACGCCGGTCGCGGTGGCCGAGGCCGTCCATGGAGGGAGGGGTCAGCCCGCGGTTCTTTCGGTGGAGTTCGCTTGCCACTCGCGGCCGATTCCCCGAATCAGTGCCGGGTAGACCCCGAGGTACCTGAAGGGCTTGATGGCTGCCATGTATACGGCGCCGAGGCGGCCGTTCGGCTTGACCAGGACGGCCATCTGGCCGCGGTAGCCGCCGGTTCCGTCGGGGACCCAGCCGATGTGCATGAGCCCGTGCACCGTTCGGTTGCCCATCTCGGCCACCCACTCGTCGTGGGTCTGGTAGACGGAGGTGAAAGGGACCGCGCCGAGGTCGGCACCCCGGGGGCCCTCGCGGAGGTCCTCCGGCAGTCGATTGCGGAGCGAGTGCACACGGGTGCCGACCCCGGCGTCGGTCTTGTCCCAGCCGAAGAGTTTGCCCAGCTTCCAGCGGATCGCGAAGAGCATGCGCGGAATCGGGGCGGAGAGGGGTTCCCCGGTGCCGTGGGTGAACTGGTCCACCAGTCGCGCGAGGTCGTCGGGACCGCCTGGTGTCGGGAGTGCCCACACGTCCTCGACTTGGAAGTCGCCGGCGATCTCGTGGATCCGCCAGGGACGGGAGGTGTGCGCGGTTATGGGGAGTCTCATCTGGTGCCCCTATCTATACGATGCCGTATAGATCAAAGCTAGCACCGTCTATACGGCACCGTATAGACGAGGGAGGTACATCATGGGCGTGACGCGGACGCCTCGCGGCAAGTGGATCGAGGAGGGCCTCAGGGCCCTGGCCGCCGGGGGCCCTGAGGCCGTGCGGATCGAGCCGCTGGCGCAGGCGCTCGGCGTCAGCAAGGGCGGCTTCTACGGGTACTTCGACAACCGGGGCGCGCTGCTCACGGAGATGCTCGACACCTGGGAGCGCGGGGTCACCGAGTCGGTGATCGAACAGGTCGAAGGCGGCGGGGGAGACGCGAGGGCCAAGCTGGAGCGCCTCTTCGCGATCGCCTCGTCCGCCGACGGCCCGACGACGGGCGTCGCGGCCGACCTCGCGATCCGCGACTGGGCACGGCGCGACGAAGACGTCGCACAGCGCCTCCGGCGCTGCGACAACCGCCGCATGGACTACCTGCGTTCCCTCTTCCGCTCCTTCTGTCCCGACGAGGACGAAGTCGAGGTCCGCTGCATGCTCGCCTTCTCCCTCCGGATCGGCTACCACTTCATCGCCGCCGACCACCCCGGCCGTTCCCGCGCCGAGGTCATGGCGCTGACCAGGCAGTGGCTCCTCCGCTAGCCTCCGCCCACTTGGATGCCCCCTACCGCCCCCGACGGTCCGCAGGCGCTGAGACGTGAGGAGCGCGTACCGATCTGACGCGCACGCCGCTCCGGACGGGCTTCTGGCCGGTGTTCGGTGCAGGTCGGGCTGCCGGGTGCCCGCGCCGCGGCGCTGCCCGGCTTGGGTGGTGGGCCTTGGCCGGCCTAGGGAACTGAACAGTCGCTCCCTGACGGGCCCGTGTGCACCCCCCGCGCCACCTCCCCCAATACCTCCATGGCCCTGGCGAAGGCCGCGTTCGGGGGTGCCGCGTAGCCCACCACCAGGCCCTCGCGGGGTGGGCCGGGTGCGGCGGGGTGGTGGTAGGAGGAGAGGCCGTCCAGGGCGAGGCCGGCCGCGTGGGCCGCACTCAAGGCCCGGGCCTCGCGGCCCGGGGGGAGCTCCACCACCGCGTGCAGGCCCGCCGAGATGCCCGTCACCCGGACCTGCGGGGCGCGGGCCGCCAGTACGGAGACCAGCTGGTCGCGGCGGTCCCGGTAGCGGCGGCGCATCCGGCGCACGTGCCGGTCGTAGCCGCCGCACTCGATGAAGTCGGCCAGCGCCAGCTGGTCCAGCGCGCTCGCCCAGGACTCGTGGAGCCCCTTCGCCGCCAGGACGGGATCGACCAGGTGGTCCGGGAGGACCAGCCAGCCGAGCCGCAGCGCCGGCGACAGGCTTTTGCTGAGCGAGCCCGCGTACACCACCTGGTCGGGAGCCAGGCCCTGCACGGCACCGACCGGCTTGCGGTCGTAACGGAACTCCCCGTCGTAGTCGTCCTCCACGATCAGTCCGCCGACGCTGCGCGCCCACTCCACGGCGGCGGCGCGCCGCGCCGGCAGCAGGCGGCCGCCGGTCGGGAACTGGTGCGCCGGGGTGAGGAGCAGGGTGCGTGCCCGGCCCGCGACTGCGTCGGTCCGGGCGCCGTCCTCGTCGACGGGGACGGGATGCGGGCGGACCCCGGCGGCTTGGAGGATTCCGTGGTGGAAGGGGAGTCCGTACGCCTCGACGGCCCAGTCCCGCGGGCGGATCGAGGCGAGGAGGCGCAGGCCGTTGGCGAAGCCGGAGCAGATCACGATGTTCTCCGGGCCGGTACGCACGCCCCGTGCCCGGGACAGATAGCCGGCCAGCGCCCGCCGCAGCTCCGGCCGGCCCTGCGGATCGCCGGGGCCGAAGGCCTCGGTGGGCGCCTCGGCGAGGGCCCGCCGGGCGCTGGCGGCCCAGGGGCCGCGCGGGAAGGAGGCCGGGTCGGGCTCGCCCTGGAGGAGGTCGAGGCGGGGGCCTTCGGGGTCGGGCCCGGCCGGTGCGGCGGGTGCGGCGGCCGCGGTCGCTGCCCCTTCCGCGACCCGGGTTCCGGAGCCCTGGCGGGCGGTGAACCAGCCCTCGGCGACCAGTTCGGCGTACGCGTCGGCGACGGCGCTGCGGGCCAGCCCGAGGTCGGCGGCCAGCGTCCGGTAGGGCGGCAGCCGGGTCCCGCCCGCCAGCCGGCCGCTCTGTACGGCGCCGCGCAGGGCCTGCGCCAGGGCGGTCCGCCGGGCGCCTTCGGCGGAGAGTTCCAGGTGCAGGTCGGAACCGGAACCGGAACCGGAACCGGAACCGGAACCGGAACCGGAACCGGAACCGGAGCCGGATCCGGAGTCCGAGTCCGAGTCCGAGTCCGAGTCCGAGTCCGAGTCCGAGTCCGAGTCCGAGTCCGAGTCCGAGCCGGCGCAGGCGCCCGCGCCGGAGTCGAAGCGAAAGCCGGAGCCCGCCCGGGAGCCCGCCCCCGCCCCGGAACCCACGCCCCCGCCGCTGCCCAAGTCAGGAAACGTCATGGGCCCGGCTCCCCGGCGAAGATGGTGTGGGCGGCCGTCAGGAAGCGGTGGACCGTCTCCCGTTCAGCGGGGTCGAAGGAGTCCAGCACCCGTAGCAGCCCGTCGATCAGGGGGCCGAAGAACTCGCGGCCGAGGCGGATCGCCTCCGGCTCCACGCGCAGCAGGATGCGGCGGCGGTCGCGGGCGTCGCGGACCCGCGCCACGTGGCCGAGCCGCTCAAGCCGGTCGATCACGGCGGTGGTGCCCGCGGAGTTGAGGCCGAGTCGGGTACCGAGCAAGCCCGCCGTGGCCGACTCGCCGGCGCGGGCCGCGTCCAGCAGACAGATCAAGGCCCGTACGTCGGTGGGGTGCATGTCGTTGCGTGAGGCGAACTCAGCCTGGCGCAGCCCGAATTCGACGGTCACCGCCCGCAGTAGGTGCACCAGGTGCAGATGGTCGGGTTCCCGGTTGTCGTGCACATCGCCTCCGCCTAATATCCCTCGCTGAGCGAGATTATCGTCTGGCGAGACATAGGAGCCAGCCATGCCGGTCAGTCCAGCGGACCCGGCCAACTCGGCCGATCCAGCCGATCCAGCCAACCCAGCCAACCCAGCCGTGCCGGCGCAGCCAGCGCAGCCGACGGGGCCGGCCACCTCCCCGACGGCATCCTTCCGGGCCGCCTACGACGCCGCCCTGGGGCACTGGCCAGGGCCGGTCGAGGCCGTCGAGTTGCCCACCCCGTACGGCGTCACCCGCGTCAACAGCTGCGGCCCGGCGGGCGCGCCGCCGCTGGTCCTGCTTCCCGGCGGCGGGGCCACCTCCACCGTGTGGGGGGCCTGCGCCGCGGCCGGGCTCGCCCGGGGCCACCGCGTGCACGCCGTCGACCTGGTGGGGGATCCGGGGCTCAGTGTCCCCGCGGCGGGGCGGCCGGTACGGACCACCGGGGACCTCGTCGGCTGGCTCGACGCGGTGCTGGACTCCCTCGCAGGGGGAGCCGGCGGCCCCGGCCGGCAGGCCGTCACCCTCGGCGGGCACTCGTACGGGGCCTGGATCGCCGCCCATTACGCCGCTCATTGCGCGACCCGGGACGCCACCCGCGACGCCACCCGGCTCGACCGCCTCGTCCTGCTCGACCCGACCCAGGTCTTCACCGGACTCCGCCCCGGCTACGTGCTGCGCGCGCTGCCCATGCTGGTACGGCCCACCCCGCGCCGGATCCGGTCCTTCCTGGCGTGGGAGACCGGCGGTGCCGCGCTGGACCCGGCCTGGCTGCGGCTCCAGGACGAGACCGCCGGCTTCCCCACCGTCCGACCGGTCACCGGCCCGCGCCCCGGCCTCGCCGGGCCGGCCGGGCTCGGGGAACTGCCGGTGCACGTCCTGTTCGCCGAGCGCGCCCGCTGCCACGACTCCGCCCGCGCGGCCCGGGCCGCGGCCGCCGCGCTGCCGGGCGCGCGCATCGACGTACTCCCCGGGGTCTCGCACCACGCGCTGCCGCTGTTGGCGGCCGAGGAGATCGCCCGGCGGCTGGTCCTCGACTAGCCCTTGCGCGACAGGGCGTCGCGGACGGCCTCCTCGGAGCGCGCGACAACGGCCGTGCCGTCCTCGGCGGTGATGATCGGGCGCTGGATCAGCTTCGGGTGCGCGGCCAGGTGGGCGATCCAGCGGGCCCGCGCCGCGTCGGTCTCCTCGCGCGGCAGTTCCCGTACGCCCGTCTCCTTGGCCAGCGGGTCCGAGGTGCGCGTGATGTCCCAGGGCTCCAGCCCGAGGCGGCCGAGCACCTCGCGGATCTCGTCCTCGGAGGGCACGTCCTCCAGGTAGCGGCGCACGGTGTAGTCGGCGCCCTCCGCGTCCAGCAGGGTCAGCGCGCTGCGGCACTTGGAACAGGCGGGATTGATCCAGATCTCCATGGCCCCCAGCCTATCCAGAGACGGTCCTGAGCCGGTCCGGCAGTTGGTCTCGGAGTTGGTCTCGGAGCCGGTCCCAAGTCGGTCTGGCCAGGGGGTTCTGTCAGTGGTCCCCGGTAAAATCGAGGGAGAACGACAGGAAGCCAACTACCGTTTGGGAGGCTGTAGATGGCCACTGCCACCACCATCCAGCACGTCAAGAAGAAGCCGCTGCCGGCGGGCCTGCCCCGCGAGTGGTACGAGAGCCACAACCGCCGTCTGAAGGCGATGCGCCTGGCGATATCCCTGCTCGACTCGGGGACGTATGACGCCCGGCGCGCCACCAACCGGAAGATCCGGACGATGGCCGTCCGGACGGGGATCCACCGGCCGTCCAATGTCACCTGCAAGATGGTGCGCACGTTCATCCAGGAGGCGTGACAGCCGGTCACCACCCACTCCGTGCCGGCCGCAGGACCGGCACGGAGTGGTCATCCGTCCAGGCGGAGCAGCAGCAGGGCCACGTCGTCGCGCGGGCCGCCGCCCGTGAAGGCCGCCAGGTCCCGCCACACCGACTCGACCAGGCCCGCCGGATCCGTCGCCAGTACGGGCACCCGCGCGGCCAGCGGATAGAAATGCCCCGCCGCGTCCCGGGCCTCGGTCACCCCGTCGGTGTGCAGCAGGAACCGGTCCCCGGGCCGCACCGGCAGCTCCGCCACCGTCGACGGCAGCTGCCCCGCCAGCCCCAGGCCCAGCGGCGGACCCGGCTCCACGGCGACCTCCTCGACCTGCGGCCCGCGCAGGTGCAGGGCGGGCGGGTGCCCGCACGACACGATCCGTACGAGGTCCAGCCCGGGCGGGAACTCCATCAGCACCGCCGTCGTGAACAGTTCGGGGTGCTCCACGGACGCGGCGGCGGCGTCCGCCGTCAGCCGCCGGTCCAGCCGGGCCGCGACCGCCGACAGCTCCGCGTCGTCGAGCACCGCCTCGCGGAAGGCCCCGAGCAGCGCCGCCACGGTGGCGACCGCCGCCAGGCCGTGCCCCTGTACGTCGCCGACCAGCGCCCGCACCCCGTACGGCCCCGCCCGCACGTCGTACAGGTCCCCGCCGACCAGGGTGCCGCGCTGGGCCGCCCGGTAGAGGCCGGAGCAGGCCACCGGACCCACCCGTTCCGGTACTGGGGGGAGGACCGCCAGCTGCGCCGCCTCCGCCACCGTCCGTACGCTGACCAGTTGCGCGTCCCGGCGCCGTCGGACCCAGGCGATCACCACGCTCAGCAGCCCGACCGTGGCCACCGTGGCCAGGTCAGTGCCCCGGGCGTGGGAGATGCCGAGGCTGGGCACGCCCAGCAGGAGGAGCACGACGGCGGCGAAGAACGCGGTTCCGGCCGCCCCGTACGCGAAGGCGGCCACCGGCGGCAGACCGGCGAGGAAGTAGCCGAGCTCCACGTCGCCGGGGGTGAGGTCCTGGGCGAGGACCAGCACCACGAGGGCCACCGCGGGCGCGAACCGGGCCCAGCGCGGTGGCGGCTCCCCGCGCAGCCAGCCTGGCTCCCCGCGTCCGCGTCTCACCCCTCCACCCTGGTACGGGGGCCGGGACCGCGCACCCTGGACCGCTCCGCCGGGTGGCCCCGTAGGGCCGGTGCCACGACAGTGGTGGCGTGACGGTAAACGAAGACTCCGGCGAGGGCCCGGCCCCGGCCGCCGCCCCGACGCAGGCGCACCTCGAGGCCCACGGGGGCGGCGGGGCGGACATCAGCACGCGGCTGAACTGGCTGCGGGCGGGGGTGCTCGGGGCCAACGACGGGATCATCTCCACGGCCGGCCTGGTGGTCGGCGTGGCCGGGGCCACCACCTCGCGCTCGGCGATCCTGGCGGCGGGTGTGGCCGGACTGCTGGCGGGCTCGCTGTCCATGGCGGCGGGGGAGTACGTGTCGGTCAGCTCCCAGCGGGATTCGGAACGGGCGGCGCTGGATCTGGAGCGGCGGGAACTGGCCGAGGAGCCGGAAGCGGAGCTGGAGGAGCTCACCGAGCTGCTGATGGGGCGGGGACTGAGCCGGCCGCTGGCGCGGGAGGCGGCCGAACAGCTGACGGAGCGCGACGCGCTGCGGGCTCACGCCCGGGTGGAGCTGGGAATCGACCCCGACGAGCTGGCCAATCCGTGGCATGCGGCGCTGGCCAGCCTGGTCGCCTTCACGGTGGGGGCGCTGCTGCCGCTGCTGGCGATCGTGCTGCCGGGGCCGTCGGAGCGGGTGCCGGTGACGGTGGGGGCGGTGCTGGCGGCGCTCACGCTGTGCGGGGTGCTCAGCGCACGGCTGGGCGGAGCCCCTGCGCTCCGCGCGGTCGGCCGCAACGTGGTCGGGGGCGCCCTGGCCATGGCCGTCACCTACGCGGTGGGCACCTGGCTCGGCACAACCTGACCCCCGGGGCTCTGCCCCGCCCCTCAATCGCCGGCGAGGCTGAGTTTGGCTCAAGCGTCGGCGGGCGGCGAGTGGCTGCGGCCGGGCTGGTGCCGCGCGCCAGAGCCGGGCTCCGCCCGGTCCCGGGGCTCCGCCCCGGACCCCGCGCCTCAAACGCCGGCGCGGCTGAAATTGCGCTCCGCGCAATCCGGCCCCCGGCATCCAGCCCCCGGCGAATGTGCCCGCCACCGGTCCCGCAGGGTGCCGGGCGCGGGGCCGGGGCCGGTGGGCGCAGGCACGGGGCGGCGCGTACCGGAGCGGACCCGATTCGGCCGAGCGGGCGCAGCGACCCGGCAGGATGGGGGCATGCGTATCGCAGTCACCGGTTCCAGCGGGCTCATCGGCAGTGCCCTCGTGCGGTCCCTCCGGGGGGACGGGCACGAGGTGGTGCGGTTCGTGCGGGGGGCGCCCGCCGGGGCGGACGAGGCGCGGTGGGATCCCGCCGGGGGGTACGTCGATGCCGGCGCGCTGGCCGGCTGCGGGGCCGTCGTGCATCTGGCCGGGGCCGGGGTCGGGGACCACCGGTGGACGGCCGCGTACAAGAAGGAGATCCGCGACAGCCGGGTCCTCGGCACGGCCGCGATGGCCCGGGCGCTCGCCGCGCTGGAGCAGCCGCCGCAGGTGTTCGTCGTCGGGTCCGCCGTCGGGTACTACGGCGACGCCGGCGACCGGGCCCTCGACGAGGACTCCCCGGCAGGGGACGGCTTCCTCGCAGAGGTCTGCGTCGAGTGGGAGGCGGCCGCGGAGCCGGCCCGCGCGGCCGGGATCCGTACCGCCTTCGCCCGTACCGGCCTGGTCGTCGCCCGCGACGGCGGGGCCTGGGGCAGGATGTTCCCGCTCTTCCGCGCCGGCCTCGGCGGCCGGCTCGGCAACGGCCGCCAGTACTGGCCGTACATCTCCCTGCGCGATGAGATCGCGGCCCTGCGCCACATCATCGACACCCCCTCCGTCTCCGGCCCGGTCAACCTCACCGGCCCCGAGCCGCTGACCAACCGCCAGATCACGGCGGCCATGGCCCGCGTACTGCACCGGCCCGCGGTGCTGCCCGTGCCGGCGGCGGCCCTGCGCATCGTGCTCGGGGAGTTCGCCTCGGACGTGCTGGGCAGTCAACGGGCCCGCCCCACCCGGCTGCTGGAGTCGGGCTTCGTCTTCCAGGACCCCGGCGTCGAGCAGGCCATCCGGGCTTCCCTCCGTACCGGATAGCGGACCGTGCGACCGGCGTGCGACCGTCGTGCGACCGTTTGTGAGCCGGATGCGACCGCTGTGCGACCGGAGATGACCGCAATACCCCAACCAACTTGGGTTCCCCTGGAGCCCGTTAGGGGAAGGAGGACCCCCACACAGCCGCGCCGACCTCGGGGAGGGGCACGTGCTCAATGCGGACGTCGTCATCGTAGGAGCCGGAGTCTCAGGACTCGCGGCCGCGCACCACCTGATCGCAGCGGGGGTCGCGGTCACCGTTCTGGAGGCCGCCGACGACCCCGGCGGCCGGATGGCCACCGTCTCGGCCGACGGATTCCGGCTGGACCGGATCGGCCAGCTGCTCAACACCTCGTACACGGAACTCGGCCGGACCCCCGGCCTGTCCGCCCTGCCCCTGCGCCCCTTCGCGCCCGGGGTCCTGGTCCACACCGAGGGCAGACACCTCCGGGCCGGGGCCCTCACCCCGGCCCGCGCCCTGGCCAGCGGCTCCCTCGACCAGGCTCGGCTCAGCGCCGCGCTGGGGCGGCTCGCCGCCCTGCCCGAGGAACGCCTGCTCGCCCGGCCCGAGCGCACCGCGCTCGCCGCCCTGCGCTCCCGCGGCCTGCCCCCGCGCACGATCAACGGAGTGCTCCGGCCGCTGCTCGCCGCCCTGCTCCGCGACCCGGAGCTCACCACCTCCAGCCGGGTCGCCGACCTCGCCCTGCGCGGCTTCGCCCGCGGCCGCCTCGCCGTGCCCGAAGGCGGCGCGGCGGCCCTGCCCGAGCTCCTCGCCGCCGGGCTGCCGCCCGGCACCGTCCGCACCGGGGTCCGGGTCCGGTCGGTGGCGACCAACCTGGTCACCACCGAGGAGCACGGCGACTTCGGCTGCCGCTCCGTCCTCCTGGCCACCGGCGCCCGCGCCGCCGCCGGGCTCCTGCCCGGCCTGCGCGTGCCCGGCTTCCACGAGGTCACCGTCCTGCACCACGCCACCGCCGCACCCCTGACCTGGGACGGCTCGCTGCTCCTCGACGCGGACCCCAAGTGGCCCGTCTCCCACACCACCGTCATGAGCGCCGTCGACCCGACGCGGGCCCCGGCCGGCCGGAGCCTGGTCACCACCACCGTCCTCGGCCCGCCGCCATCCCCGCGTACGGTCGCCTCGCGCCTCGCCCGCCTCTACGACACCGCCACCCGCGACTGGGAGCTGCTGGCCGTCCACCACACCCCGGAGGCCGTCCCCGCCATGCCCCCGCCCCACGACCTGCGGCGTCCGGTGCGCGTCCTGGCCGGGCTGTACGTGTGCGGGGACCACCGGGACACCAATACCGTCCAGGGCGCCCTGCGTTCCGCCCGCCGCGCCACCACCGCCGTCCTGCGCGACTTCGGCATCCCGCTCCCGGCAGCCCCGGCGCCGGCCCTTCCGGTGGCTGCCTGAGAACCACCCACGACACAGGGGCCCGGTCCAGACGCACCGGACCGGGCCCCGGCTCAGGACGGGCCGCCGCGCCCCGCGGCACCCCGGGTCACGACAGGGCCGCCACCCGGCGCCCCGCGGCACCCCGGGTCACGACAGGGCCGCCACCCGGTCCCGGTAGGTCCGCACCGCCGAGGCGTCCCGGTACGGCTCCAGCCGCCGCTCGAAGTCCCGTACGTACTCCACCGCACGCACCGACCGCATCTCCATCGCCTGCTGCGCCGCCTCCGCGCCCAGCGCGCACGCCTGGTCCAGCTCGCCCAGCCCCAGCCGCGCCGTGGCCAGCACCACCCGGCAGAACAGCCGCGACCGCGCGTACCCCGGCGCCCGCAGCTGCAAGGACCGCTCCGCGTGCTGCGCCGAGGCCCGGTACTGCTGGAGGTCCCGGTGGCAGTGCCCGAACTCGTCCGCCAGCTGCGCCTCGTCGAAGAACCGGGCCCAGTGCGGTACGTCGTCCCCCGGCCGGGCCGCGCCCAGCGCCCGCTCGGCCCGCACCAGCGAGGCCGTCGACGCCCGCACCTCGCCGAGGACCGCGTGGCCGCGTGCCTCCGCCGAGTGCAGCAGGGCCTGCACCACCGGCGGGGGACCGGAGCCGACGCCCTGCTGGGCCACGCGCGCCAGCTGCACCGCCTCCCGGCCGTGGCCCAGGTAGACCGCCTGCCGACTCATCGTGACCAGCACGTAGGACCCGTACGGCCGATCGCCCGCCGCCTGCGCGAGGCGCAGCGCCTGCACGAAGTACCGCTGGGCCAGCCCGTGGGCGGCGATGTCGTACGAGGTCCAGCCGGCGAGCCGGGTCAGGTCGGCGGCGGCGGAGAACAGCCGGCGCCCGGTGGTTTCCCCGTAGGTCCCGCGGAGCATCGGCTCGGCCTCGTGCTCCAGGTAGCGCACCAGGGCCTGGCGGGCGTGGCCGCCGCCGTAGGCGTGGTCCAGGGTGCGGAACAGCTCGCTCACCGAGCGCAGCGCCGCGATGTCCCCGCCCGTCACGCGCTGCCCGGGTCCCCGGTCGATCTGCCGCTGGCGGGGCACCGAGGCCCGCCCCTGCACGGGGACGCGGGCGGCGTCCGACGGTGTCACCGGGTGGGCGCCGCGCCCCACCCGCTCGTCGGCCCGCCCGATGAGCCAGTCCCGGCTGGGCACGACCAGCCCGGCCGGGGTGAAGGCGATCTTCCGCAGCTCGGCGGGGGAGCCGGAGTCCTTGCGCCACAGCCCGCTCGCGATGTCCACGGCCTCCTCCGGGGTGGCCGCGAACTCCAGCCCCGCGTACACGGGCGCGCAGGCGTCCAGCCCCAGGTCCTGCGCGGAGAGCCGCCGCCCCAGCCGCCGGGTGAAGACCTCGGCGATCAGCGCCGGCGTCGTCCCGCGCGGCTGCTGCCCGCGCAGCCACCGGGTCACGGAGGTCTTGTCGTACCGCAGATCGAGACCGTGCTCCAGGCCGAGCTGGTCGACGCGGCGGGCGAGCCCGGCGTTGGAGAATCCGGCTTCCGCGATCAGCACCGCGAGCTGCCGGTTGGGGACGCGCTGGGCAGGTCGTTCCGTCATCGGCTCCACGGTTTCCTGACGCGACGGACCGGAGTCCCGGCCCTGTGAACGGCGTGAATGTAGCGGCGAACACCCCTCTCGCCGCCCTCTCTGTCCCACATTCATCCGATCGTGTGCAGAATCGGCAGGACCCTTTACGGATTGACCCCCTCCGTCGGCGTAACCTGCCGCACATGACGCGCCGGCCCCACGGGCCGCACCTCCCCGAGGAGCGGCCCGAATCCACCGCTCCGCTGCCCCCGCCCGAACTGACGGAGGCCGAGTGCCGGCGGTGCGGCACCTACATCGCGGGGCTCGACGGTCGGTACGCCTGCGGGGTGTGCGGCTGGGTCAACGACCACTCGGAGGGCCACCGGCGGCTGCCGCGCGAGGATGAGGACCCGGACCGGCCGCCGAAGGGCCGGCGCCGGCCGAAGCAGCTCCCCTGGCCCCCGCCCCAGCCCGCGCCCGAGCCCCCGGGGGGACCCCGGGAGGGGCCGCCGTACCCTTGCTGAGTGCGATACGTGCACACGGCAGGTTCAACGAGGAGGCGCTGCGGTGACTGAGCTCCGGTTTGTGCATCTGGGCTTCGGGCCGGAATTCGTCGAGTACACCGAGGCCTGGGAAGAGCAGCGCCGGGTGCACGCCGCCCGCTTCGCGGACGAGATCGAGGACACCTGCCTGCTGCTGGAGCACCAGCCCGTCTACACGGCCGGCCGGCGCACCGACCCGAGCGAGCGCCCGCTCGACGGCACGCCCGTCGTCGACGTGGACCGCGGCGGCAAGATCACCTGGCACGGCCCGGGCCAGCTGGTCGGCTACCCGATCATGAAGCTGCCACGCCCGGTGGACGTGGTCGCCCACGTCCGCCGCCTGGAGGACGCTCTGATCCGCACGGCCGCCGAGTTCGGCGTGGAGACCACCCGCGTCGAGGGCCGCTCCGGGGTGTGGGTGCTGGGCGACCCCGTCGAGGAGCGCCCGAAGATCGGCGGCCTCTCCCTCGACTTCGACCCCCGGATGCACGACGACGAGTTCGACGCCCGGCTGAACGGCCCCGAGTACGCCCCGTCCAACGCCGGCCAGCGCCGCGAGGACCGCAAGCTGGCCGCGATCGGCATCCGCGTGGCCAAGGGCGTCACCATGCACGGCTTCGCGATCAACGTGAACCCGGACAGCACCTGGTTCGACCGGATCATCCCCTGCGGGATCCGGGACGCCGGTGTGACCTCGCTCTCGTACGAGCTGGGCCGCGAGGTCACCATCGCCGAGGTGATGCCCGTCATCGAACGGCACCTGAAGGACGTACTGGAACACGCGGAGCTGCGGCCCCGCGAGATCGAGCGGGAGACGGAGCAGGTGGCGGGCGCCTAGCGGGCGGGGAATGCCTCCGGTCCCCCGCAGGTTGGCCGACGTAAGAACGTATGAAATTACGGGCGTACCCTGGTGGGCGCCGAAGAATCAAAGTCACAGGGAGCCGGTCGTGTCCGCAGTCGCACCCGACGGACGCAAGATGCTGCGCCTGGAGGTCCGGAACAGCCAGACCCCCATCGAGCGCAAGCCCGAGTGGATCAAGACCCGGGCGAAGATGGGTCCCGAGTACACCAAGATGCAGGCCCTGGTGAAGGGCGAAGGACTGCACACGGTCTGCCAGGAAGCCGGTTGTCCGAACATCTACGAATGCTGGGAGGACCGCGAGGCCACCTTCCTCATCGGTGGCGACCAGTGCACCCGGCGCTGTGACTTCTGCCAGATCGACACGGGCAAGCCCGAGGCCCTGGACCGGGACGAGCCGCGCCGTGTCGGCGAGTCCGTGGTGACCATGGACCTGAACTACGCCACCATCACCGGTGTCGCGCGCGACGACCTGGCCGACGGCGGCGCCTGGCTGTACGCGGAGACCGTGCGCCAGATCCACCAGCAGACGGCGGGCCGCGAGAGCGGCCACACCAAGGTCGAGCTGCTGGCGCCCGACTTCAACGCGGTGCCGGAGCTGCTGGAGGAGGTCTTCGCCTCCCGCCCCGAGGTCTTCGCGCACAACGTCGAGACGGTCCCGCGGATCTTCAAGCGGATCCGCCCCGGCTTCCGCTACGAGCGCTCCCTCGAAGTGATCACCAAGGCGCGCGCCTACGGCCTGGTCACCAAGTCGAACCTGATCCTCGGCATGGGGGAGGAGCGCGAGGAGGTCTCGCAGGCCCTGAAGGACCTGCACGAGGCCGGCTG
Source organism: Streptomyces sp. ISL-94 (assembly GCF_018614075.1). GTDB lineage: Bacteria > Actinomycetota > Actinomycetes > Streptomycetales > Streptomycetaceae > Streptomyces. The sequence continues at coordinate 17,907 of NZ_JAGGOZ010000024.1, forward strand.
CGAGCTCATCACCATCACCCAGTACCTGCGCCCCTCGCCGCGGCACCACCCCGTCGAGCGCTGGGTGAAGCCGGCCGAGTTCGTGGAGCTGGCGAAGGAGGCCGAGGACATCGGCTTCTCCGGTGTGATGTCCGGTCCGCTGGTCCGCTCCTCGTACCGCGCCGGCCGCCTCTACCAGCAGGCGATGGAGAAGCGCAGCCGAGCTGGAGCGTAGGTCGGGGGTCCGGGGAAGCGCGCGACCGTCTGGCGCGGCGCGACCGGCACCTCCGTGTGACGCGCGCTACCACACGGACTGTGTGAACTCACGCACAAAGTACTACCAACGGGTAACACCGCATCGGCGCGGCCCCTAGGCTCTTTCCAGGAGAGCCCGGTGGGCCGCGTATATGTTTCATCACGTTTGACCGCCCGGCCATGCGCTGGTAACACCAATCAGTGACGCTGGATCCACGCACCGCAACCGCACCGCCGACGTGAGTTCCGTGAAAGGGTCGACACCATGCAGGCCGCGCCCGTACGCGCCATCGCCATTCCGTCCCTGTCCGACGCCTTCCGGGGCATCGAGTCGCTGCTCATGAGCGGGGCCCGCCGCAACGCCTGGACGGCGGTGCTCGAGGACCGCCGCCGGGCCAAGGACCGGGTCGAAACCGAACACGTACTTGAGGCCGCGGCGACCCGGACCCCGCAGGCCACGTAAACTTCGCCCTATGGCGAGGAAGTCAAACGCAGAGACTGCTGCGAACCCCGGGCGACTGAAGCAGATCGCCCTGACCTACAAGATGACGCGCAAGGCCGACCCGAAGGTCGGTCTGATCGTCGCGGGCGTGGGAATCGTCACCTTCGGTGTCTTTCTTGCGATCGGCTTCCTGATCGGCCACCAGTTCTACCTGGGCATCCTGGGCTTCCTGGTGGCGTTCCTCGCGATGGCGATCGTCTTCGGACGACGGGCCGAGCGGGCTGCCTTCGGGCAGATGGAGGGACAGCCGGGCGCGGCCGCGGCCGTACTGGACAACGTGGGACGGGGCTGGACGACCACCCCGGCCGTCGCGATGACCCGGCAGCAGGACATCGTCCACCGTGCCGTGGGCAAGGCCGGCGTCGTGCTGATCGCCGAGGGCAACCCGAACCGCGTGAAGCCCCTGCTCGGGAACGAGAAGAAGAAGCTGGCCCGGATCATGCCGGACGTGCCGGTGCACGACTTCATCGTGGGTACGGGCGAGGGCGAGGTGCCGCTCAAGAAGGTGCGCACCACCCTGCTCAAGCTGCCGCGCGTGCTGGCCGGCCCGCAGATCACCGAGGTCAACGACAAGCTGCGTGCCATGGGTGATCTCATGAGCAACATGCCGCTGCCAAAGGGCCCGATGCCCAAAAGCATGCGGATGCCGCGCGGCGGAAAGATGCGCTGACCCGCTCACCTGATTTTCGTATACGACGCAGGGGCGCCCCCGAACCGAGCGGTTCGGGGGGCGCCCCTGCGTCGTACTGCGCGTCGTACTTCCGTGCCTAGATGCGGACCTGGACGGCGCGTGCCAGCCGGTCGTGGAGCCCGCGGCCGTCCCGGTCCCGGACCAGGGCGGGGATGAGCAGGGCCAGCAGGAGCGTGCGCAGCAGCACGCGGCCGATGCCGAGGCGGCTGCCGTCCTCCGAGAGCACCCGGAGGCCCACGATCCGCTTGCCGGGGGTAAAGCCCACGGTGCCGACCGTCAGGAGGGTCAGGGCCAGGAAGAGGACGTAGGTCCAGTCGGCCAGCGCGTTCATGTCGCCACCGCCCGTGATCAGGCCGTAGGCAATCACCTCGCAGCTGATCCAGTCGAGGGCGATGGCGCCCAGGCGCCGCCCGAACCGGGCCATCGAGCCGCGCCCCTGCTGGGGCATACCGAGCCGCCGGCCCGGGTAGCCGAAGTCGATGCCCATGTCCTCGGCGGCCGCGCGGGGGCCGGAGAGCCAGGATCCGAGTGCTTGCCTGTTGTCCACCCGACCACGGTACCGGTGGCGTCTCGCGACCTTCGGACGGGACCCTGGTTAACTTGTGCGAAACAAATGGGTCATGCTTGAGAAATCCCGTCTGCTTATGGTCGGGTCAGCGTGCGGCACCGCACTGACGCACCACGAGCTATAAAGCCCGTCCCTCCCCCGGGGACCGGGAGTAGGAGGAGTTGGATGTTCCAGAACGCCGACGAAGTGAAGCAGTACATCGAGGAGAACGACGTCAAGTTCGTCGACGTCCGCTTCTGCGACCTGCCTGGTGTGATGCAGCACTTCACCATCCCGGCTCGGGCATTCGACCCGGCGGAGGAGCTCGCCTTCGACGGCTCCTCCATCCGCGGCTTCCAGGCGATCCACGAGTCCGACATGGCGCTGCGTGCCGACATCACCACCGCGCGCCTGGACCCGTTCCGCAAGGACAAGACGCTCAACATCAACTTCTTCATCCACGACCCGATCACGGGTGAGGCCTACAGCCGCGACCCGCGCAACATCGCGAAGAAGGCCGAGGCGTACCTCGCCTCCACCGGCATCGCCGACACCGCGTTCTTCGGCCCCGAGGCCGAGTTCTACGTGTTCGACAGCGTGCGCTTCGCGACCTCCGCGAACGAGGGCTTCTACCACATCGACTCCGAGGCCGGCGCCTGGAATACGGGCTCCGAGGAGAACAACCGCGGCTACAAGGTCCGCTACAAGGGTGGTTACTTCCCCGTCGCCCCGGTCGACCACTTCGCCGACCTGCGCGCCGAGATCTCCCTCGAGCTGGACGCCCAGGGCCTCCAGGTCGAGCGCCAGCACCACGAGGTCGGCACCGGCGGCCAGGCCGAGATCAACTACAAGTTCAACACGCTGCTGGCCGCGGCCGACGACCTGATGCTCTTCAAGTACGTCGTGAAGAACGTCGCCTGGCGCAACGGCAAGACCGCGACCTTCATGCCGAAGCCGATCTTCGGTGACAACGGCTCGGGCATGCACGTGCACCAGTCGCTGTGGGCGAACGGCGACCCGCTGTTCTACGACGAGGCCGGCTACGCGGGCCTGTCGGACACCGCCCGCTACTACATCGGCGGCATCCTCAAGCACGCCCCGTCGCTGCTGGCGTTCACCAACCCGACGGTGAACTCCTACCACCGCCTGGTGCCGGGCTTCGAGGCGCCGGTCAACATGGTGTACTCGCAGCGCAACCGCTCCGCCGCCATGCGCATCCCGATCACGGGCTCGAACCCGAAGGCCAAGCGCGTCGAGTTCCGCGCGCCGGACCCGTCCTCGAACCCGTACCTCGCCTTCTCGGCGCTGCTCCTCGCGGGCCTCGACGGCATCAAGAACAAGATCGAGCCGATGGAGCCGATCGACAAGGACCTCTACGAGCTCTCGCCCGACGAGCACGCGAGCGTCCCGCAGGTCCCGACCAGCCTCGAGGACGTCCTCAAGGCCCTGGAGGCGGACCACGAGTACCTCCTGGCCGGCGGTGTCTTCACCCCCGACCTCATCGAGACCTGGATCGACTACAAGCGCACGCACGAGATCGCCCCGATCGCGCTGCGTCCGCACCCGCACGAGTTCGAGCTGTACTTCGACCTTTAGCCGGAGGCCTTGCTGACCTGTGGTTTCTCGCCCAGCGGAGGTGCTGGACGAGCGCTACACGAGCGGCAGCGACAAATACGCCCGATCATGACGAGCCGTCTCGCACTCCTCACGGAGTGCGAGACGGCTCGTCCGCGCTCGGGGCTGGGTCAGCGTCATGTCGTCGTCGCTGTAGTGATACCCGATCGCCCTGCGCACCACATTCGCATCGCGGGGCACCATATGCGTGTACGTACACAAGGCCCGATTCCGACTCTGGCGTCCACCAGCTCCCGGTACCAGGCCGGCAGCGCCGCCTGTACCGCGAGGACCCGTGGTCGCCGCCATGGCACTCATATTTCTCCAGCGCGGGCTTGAGATGGAGCCGCCGATGGAGCTCAGCTTGGCTGTCGGCTCGACGTGGCCGCGCTTCTGCAACTCGGCCACATCTCGGCAGCCGGGCAAGCCGAACGCTCACGCGGGCGGCGGGGCCGGCGTGCACCATCGTTCGATTGGGTAGACGTGCTGCGGCCCCGGGCGCGCTCGGGGGTGTGCGCCCGGGGCCGGGTCCTGGAGAGGTTAGTCCTGCGGGCGGAGGACCATCGCGTCGTAGACCGGGGATTCGGGGGCGTGCTTGATCCGGCCGACGACCTCGTAGCCCCAGCGCGGGTAGGCGGAGCGGGCGGGCTCGTTGTCGATGATGCACGTCAGGGTGGTCCACGGTTCGGCGCGGCCGGTGATCATCTCGTCGTGGAGTGCGCGGCCGATGCCCTGGTTGGTGAGCTTGGGCAGGACCATCAGCTCCCGCAGCCAGAACGTCTCACCGGCCTTGGCCGCTTCCTTCGCATCGGCGGGGAGCTCGTCGGCGATCGAGACCCACCAGGCGCGGTCCGGGGTGAGGGTGACGCCGTGGACGTATCCGGCGAGGATGCCGTCGGCGAGGTGGGCTGTGACGACCTCGAAGCCGGTCATGTCGAAGGCGGCCTGGAGGCGGTCGGTGAACGTGGCGACGGAGAAGAACGGGTCGCCTGCGTACGGGGGGACGCCGTACACCTCGGCGTAGAGGGCGGTCAGTTCGTCGGTGATCTGCCGGGCCTGGTCGGGGGTGTGGCGGGTGACGGTGAGGGCTTGGGTTGTTTTCGTCATGGGTCCTTCCGGCGTTGTGGTGGTCAGGCGATTCGGTTGGTCAGCATGTCGATGGTGTCGCGGGCCTGTGGGCTGGCCTGGTGCGGGGTGAGGCTGTCGCGGACGAGGGCGAGCTGGCGGCGGGTGCGGGTGGAGGACTGCCCGCCTTCGATGAGGCGCAGGGATTCCTTCGCGGCGTCCGCGGTGCGGTCGAGGTCGTGGTCCTGGACGGCGGCGTGGGCGAGCCGGGCCAGGCACATGCCCCGGTTGCGGGAGTGCTCGATGTCCTGGAGGTCTGAGGAGCGTTCGAGGAGTCGTACGGCCCGCTTGTGCTGGCTGAGGTCGGACCGGCACATCCCTTCCAGGCAGACGAGTTCGGCTTCGTTGAGGAAGCCGGTCCATTCGGGGTCGCGGTCGCTCACGCCTTGGTCGGAGGCCCGCCAGGCTCGTTTGATGGCGTGGGAAGTGTTCATCTCGTCGCCGAGCCGGGCGTATCCCTGCGCGAGGCGGATGGCCAGGAGCGCGGTGACGCGCGGCGGGGCGTCCCAAAGGGCAGCGTGCCGCTCTGCGGTGCGGACGAAGCGGATAGCCTCACGGGGCTTGTCGAGGTCGACGGACTGGCGGGCCATGTTGGACAGGGTCCTGGTGGCCAGCGGCTCGTCGCCCGAGATCATCGCGGTGTTCAGGGCCTCGGAGAAGTAGACGCGGGCCTCGGTCTGCTGTTCGGCGTCGTAGCAGAACCAGCCCAGGCTCGTGGTGAGCTGGCCGGCAATGCCGTGAAGTTCCTGGCCGATGTCATCGTTATAGACGCCGTGGTCTATCACGTGGTGCACCCAGGACAGGTGCATCTTGGCGGTTCGCCACAGACGGTCGCCGCCGAACTGCTGGTCGATGGCATCAAGGTCTGCGGCAGTCGCGTGGAGGAGTTCGATCTCGTCTCGTCCGACGCGGAGTTCAGAGGTGGCGGAGCGGGCTGGTGAGGGGCTGAGCCAGGGCAGGCCGATGACGGCGGCCCCTGCGCTCAGGGCTTCGCGGCGTTTCACAGGCGGGATCATGACGGCCGGATTGGGCAGGCTGTCAAACGCGGTTGCGGACTCCGTGGCGAATCCCAGATACTCCGGCCCGCGCCCGAAGGCGGCACGCAAAGCCGTGGCCTGATCCGGGCGCGGCCATCCCGGATTCGTTGACTCCCAGCGCCGGTACGTCCGGACGCTTACCTCGTATCCCGAGTCCCGTAATGCCTGCTGGCCTGCGGCGCTGACGCCCTGGGCTGCTGCCTCCTGAGAGAACCAGCCCTGCCCGATACGGGCGGCGAACAGCACCTGATTGGCCGGAGTCCTCATCCGACTGCCCCCTGATTCCGATTCCTGACTCACCGTAGGCGGTAACGGTTACGGCGGGGATGTGGTGGCGGGAATCACGTCGGTCCGTGTCCGGCGCGGCCGGCGAATGGCCGCTGAATGGCCGCTCGGTGTCCTCGTATGGCCGCTCGCCCGGCAGTGAACTAAGGGCACGGCCGCAGCCACCAGCCCTGGTTCCCATTCCCCCCTGGTGGCCGCGCCCCCCGTACTGCCGCTGCCCGGGTCCGCCGACCCGCGACGGGCCCGGCAGCGGCCACTCACCACAGTCACCCCCCGGAGACCGCGATGACCAGCAGCCAGCAGGAAAGAGCGCCGCTGTCCACCCGAACCTTCAACGAGGCCAGGCGCCCCGGTGAGCCGTCCGAACGGCTCACCGCCCGCGCCTCCCGCGGCTGGAACGCCTTCCTGGCCCGCACGGGCCCGCTGCCCGGCGAGGACGAGCCGGACACGGCTACGGCCGAGGAGGCCGAACAGTGACCGCCCCCGGGCCCGTCCCCGGACTCCCCTGGCTGAGGGTGGGGATAGACGCTCGCGACGAGCGGACCGGCGCGACCGGGATGGTCACACGGATCGGCTCCGGCCGCGAGAGGGGCCCCGTCTCCCATGTGTGGCTCCAGGTCGGCGGCGACGAGCCGGAGCTGGTGCCCCTGGAACACCTGCGCCGCGTCGAAGACCGAGAGAAGACCGGGCAGTGAGCGTCGTGGACCAGGCACCGACCAGCAGCGACATGCGCCATGACTCCTCCACGGCCATGACTCTTGCCGCTCTCGCGACTGCGACCGGACCTGCGGCCAGCGACCTTCGCGTTCGGCTGCGCGGCTACATCACGCTGCTGGCCGACCCCGCGCAGGAGTACGCCGACGCGCTGACACCCCCAGGACCAGGGCGGTGACCCGGTCGCGAACTTGCGGCTGCTCGCCAAGTCCGTGGACTTCCTCCTGCGGTATGCCGCCCACGCCCAGCAGCAGGGCGGAGCCCGGTGATTATCCGGACTCGGCTGGACGGCGGCGCCGTCATCCATTCGATCCTGGCCCGCGTGATCCGTTTGAGGCGCGGGCCGGGACCAGGTTTCACCATCCGGCTCAGGCCGGGATCTGTACCGCCCTTCTGCGTGATGCGCGGGAGGAAGTGCTTGCACCGTCCCTTGGAGGACAGGCTTGAACCGCAACGAGCATGGAAGCACAGCGCTGGTGACCGGAGCCGGGGGTTTCGTCGGCTCCCACCTGGTGGACGGACTCCTTGCCCAGGGATGGCGAGTACGCGGCGTGGACCGGAGGTCCCCGGCCAGGGACGCGGTGGCCGGACGGAACCTCGCCCGCGCCATGCAGTCGACGGAGTTTGTGTTCGAGCACATGGACCTGACCGATCCGCGTCTGCGGGACATGGTGAGCGGCGTGGATGCGGTGTTCCACCTGGCGGCGTCCACTGGTGTGCGCGGTTCGTGGGGGAAGGCGTTCATGTCGTACGTCCACGACAACGTCGCCGCGACGCATCGGGTGATCGAGGAGTGCGAGCTGGCCCGCGTTCCGCGTCTGGTGGTGGCATCGTCGTCCAGCGTGTACGGCGGGTCGGCCGGTGGGCCGTCGCGTGAGGACGGGCCGGTTGTGCCGCTGTCGCCGTACGGGGTGTCGAAGCTGGCAGGCGAACAGCTCGCCCTGGCGTACGCGGCCCGCCCCGACGCGGTGACCCGGACGGTGGCGCTGCGGTTCTTCACCGTGTACGGGCCGAGGCAGCGTGAGGACATGGCGATCTCCCGGATGCTCGATGCGGTCCGGTCCGGTCAGCCGATGCGGCTGTACGGGGACGGCAGCCAGCGCCGGAACTTCACCTACGTCGCCGATGTGGTCGACGCGCTGATGCGGGCGGCGCAGACGGAGACGACCGGGTGCGCGGTCAACGTGGCGGGGCCGGTGACGGTGTCGATGCGGGACCTCCTGGACACGGTGCGGGAGGTGACCGGGAGCCCGGTACCGGTCAAGCGGGTTCCGGCGCGTTCCGGTGACCCGGAGTCCACTGAGGCCGACCCGGCGCTGGCCGAATCGGTGCTCGGCTACCGGCCCGGCATCGGCCTGGCCGAGGGCATCGACCGGCAGTGGGCGTGGACCCGCGCGACCGTGGACGCGGTGATCTCGGGGAGGACCGCGTGATCCACGTGAGTGCCGGTTCCGCGAACGAGCTGTTCACCGCCGCCTGCGCCGCCGTGCTGGCCGAGGGCAAGGTGGTCAAGCCGCGTGGCATGGCCACCACCGAGGTCATCGGCGCGCACCTGACGCTGACCGACCCGCAGCGTCGGCTGGTCAGTCTGCCGCCGGTCCGGATTCTCAATGCGGCTTTCGCAGCCGCCGAGACGGTGTGGATTCTGTCCGGCTCCGACGATCCGTGGATCTACACCTACAACCAGCGCATGGCCCAGTACGCGGACGACGGCCGTCTGCGGGGTGCGTACGGGCCCCGGATGCGGGCCTGGCGGCCGGGCCACGACCAGCTCGACCACGTGCGGCGCACGCTGCTGGCCGACCCCGACTCCCGCAGGGCCCTGATCCAGTTGTACGACCCGGACCGGGACATCCCGAACCACAGTGACGTTCCCTGCACCCTCGGCTACCGGTTCTACCTCCGGGAGGGCCGCCTGGAGATGCACACCACGATGCGGAGCCAGGATCTATGGCTGGGGTTCTGCTACGACCTGTTCACCGCCACGATCCTCCACGAGCAGATGGCGCACTGGATCGGCGTCGAGCTGGGCCACTACCACCACCACGTGGACTCCCTGCATCTGTACGAGGACAACGTTCCCGAAGCCCGGAGGCTGCCTGCCGATCCGGCCCCGAGCCGGGCCATGGGCCCGCTCGCGGTTCGGTGGGAGGACTTCGATCCGATGCTGGCCGGCGTCGCCGTCGGTGCCGTGCCGGTCGGGGCGTGGGAGGAGTTCGGGCGGGTGATGCACAGCTACCGGGTGTGGAAGGGCGGTGACCGGGCCGACGCGCGGGGCATGGTCGCCGGGCGGGGCGGGGTCCTCACCGAAGGACTGGATAACTGGTATTCGAAGCTGGCGGGGGTGGCGGCGTGAGGGGCCCGGTGGTGCTCGGCCTGTGTTCGGGAACGCATGACTCGGCCGCCGCGCTCCTCGCGGACGGTGCCCTGGTCGGCCTGGTCGAAGAGGAACGCCTGAACGGCGTCAAGCACACCAAGGCGTACCCGGCGAGGTCGGTCGACTGGTTGCTGGAGGCGGCCGGGCTCCGCCCGCAGGACGTGACGGATGTGGCGTACAACTTCGCCCCCCGTCTCTACCTCAAGGGGGCAATGCCGCTGCGGCACTTGCGGCCGGGGACTGCTGGGCGGGCCATGCCCCGGGCCCGCAGCTTCCTCACGGTCACCCGCCGGGCCTCCGCGCGGCTGCGCCAGTTCGGCCAGCACTTCCCCAACGCCGCCCTGCACGGGGTGGAGCATCACCGCGCCCACGGCCTATACGCATTCGCCGCTTCCGGCTTCGACACAGCTGCCGTCCTGGTCGTGGACAGCCTCGGCGAGACCACCACCACCTCCTTCTGCGCGGCTCGCCGCACCGGGTCGGCCATCGACCTCCACTCCCGCTGGTCGCTGGCGGACCCGGCATCCCTCGGCTACGCGTACGGGGCCGTCACCGAGCATCTGGGATGGCGCCGCGGTGACGAGGAAGGCACCGTGATGGCCCTTGCGGCGCTCGGCGATCCGGGCCGCTACCGGGACCTGTTCGCCCAGGCGATCCCCCTCACCTCGGACGCGTTCGCGCTGGACCCGGCCTGGTTCCCGCTCCGGGTGATCTCCAGCCGCTATCCGAGGCTGTCCCCCGGGTTCGTCTCCGCGACCTGCCCGCCCCGCGCCCCGGGTCAGGAGCTGGAGCAGGTCCACGCGGATGTGGCCGCAGCCCTGCAAGAGCGAACCGAGCAGGTCATGGTCCACCTGGCGCGTCAGGCCCGGTACCGGACGGGGGAACGGACGCTGTGTGTCGGCGGCGGCGTGGCCCTGAACTGCCTCAGCCTCGGGCGGATCGTGGAGGAGGCCGGATACGACGAGGTGTTCGTACCGCCCTCGCCCGGCGACGCCGGCACCGCCGTGGGCGCGGCCCTCAGCGTCCACCAGACGCGATCGGCGGCCACGGTGGCCGGGATTCGCGACGAGTGCTACCTGGGACCCTCGTTCGACGGCATCGACCTCGCCGTGCCCCGGCCCGGGATGACCGCGCACCGCCCGGCGGACGCGGCCCGTTTCCTGGCCGTGCAGCTCGCTGAGGGGAAGATCGTGGGCGTCTTCCGGGGCGCGCTGGAGGCCGGACCGAGGGCGCTGGGGAACCGGTCGATCCTCGCCTCCCCGCTGATCCCGGAGGTGGTGGAGCGGCTGAACGCCCGGGTGAAGTTCCGCGAGCCGTTCAGGCCCTTCGCCCCGGTGGTCCTCGCTGACAAGACGGCCGATTACTTCACCCTCGGCCAGGGAGCCCCCTACATGTCGTTCGCCAGCGGCGTCACCGAGCTGGCACGGGCCACGATCCCCGCGATCGTCCACGCGAACGGGCTGGCCCGCGTCCAGACCCTCGCCCCGGACCGGAACCCGTTCATGGACGCCGTTCTGCGGGAGTTCTGCGAGATCACCGGCACCCCCGTGCTGATCAACACCAGCTTGAACATCAAGGGCAAGCCGATCTGCGGCACCCCCGACCACGCGCTGGACTGTCTCGCGGAGTCCGGCATCGACGCCCTCCTGCTGGAGGACTGGTGGGTGACCGAGGAATGAGGATCGGATACAGCCACTGGGGGTTCCTCGGCGACGGCGTCACCGACACCCCGGACGGCGGGAGGAGCCACCGCAAGACCCTGGTGGACGGCCTCGTCGCTACCGGTCACGACATCGTGTTCCTCCAGGCTGACCGGGACACCACGGAGGCCCGCACACCGGTCGTGGGCCCATACGTGTGGGACGAGGGGCTGCCCGAGGTGGACGCCCTGTTCCTCGAATGGCGCTGGCCCGTCCGGGGCCGGAACGACACCCCTTGCCAGGCGGCCGGGCACACCTGCGATCTCCACCGCCAGCAGCAGCTCGTTGATCATTACGTTCACCGCCTGGGCGTCCCGGCACTGCTGTGGGACAAGGACCAGCGCCTGGCTCCCGCCGACCCGATCCGGGCCGCGAGCCACGTCACCGTATGTGAACCGGCGCTCTATCCCCGGCACGGGGCCAGGAGCCTGCTGTTCCCCGTAGCCGACCAGGTACTGGACATGGCTGACCCCAAGGCCCTGGCCGACGGGGACCGGAGGCTGCCGCTGGTGTACGTGGGAAACCAGTACGGGCGGGACGCGGCATTCGATGCGTTCTTCGCCCCGGCCGCCCACAGCCTGGAGCACGAGGTCGCGGGGAAGTGGACCGACACCGGCCGCTGGCCGCACGTCCGCTTCACCGGCCGCATCTCCTTCCAGGAAGGGCTGGCCCTTCATCACCAGTCCCATGCGACGGTCCTCCTGGCCCCGGACCGGTACGTCACCAGCGGACAGTTCACCCAGCGGGTCTTCGAGGCCGTCCTGTCCGGGTGCGCGCCGGTCATTCCTGCTCACTACCGGGGAGCGGCGACGGTCGTGCCGGGTGAGCTGCACGCCTGCGGCGGCGCCCATGTGGCTGACATCACCCACGGAGTCGCCGGCATGGCCGTCGGGGGGAAGACGCGGCTGCTGGACCGCTGTCTTCGCAGGCTGGACGTATTCCGCCTCTCCCGGCAGATCAACACCATCAACGCGGTATTGGATCAATTCGGAAGAGTGGATGATGGAAGTTGACCCCAGCACGCCCTCACGGATCGGTAGCCTCTGCGCCCATGAAGAGAATCGCCTTCATCGGCTGTGGCGGAAGCGGCAAGACCTACCTGTCGAAGCAGCTCGGCTCTCTCATCGACGCCCCGGTCACGCACCTGGATGCCGTCTACTACGACGACGGGTGGAACGCGCTGCCCAAGGAGAAGTTCGCCGCGATCCAGGAGGAGCTGACAGCTGCCCCGGCCTGGGTCATCGAGGGGAACTACGCCGGAACGCTGCCCATCCGGCTGAGGCGCGCGGACACGGTGATCTTCCTGGACCTTCCGGCCCGGACCTGCCTGTGGGGCATCGCCCAGCGCCGCCTGCGCTACGGCGGCGGGCAGAACGACACGACCGGCGTCTACGACCGCATCACCTGGTCGTTCATCCGCTACGTGTGGGGGTACCGCAAGTCGATGGGGCCCCGGGTCCGGGACCTGATCGGCGAGCATGCCGGTGGGGCGACCGTCCACGTCGTCACCAGCCGCAGGCAGGCCCGCGCGCTCCTCACCCGGCTCCGGGACACGCAACCCGCCTAGAAAGGGCAGGGGCGGGCCGGGGAGGTGCCCGTGCCTGACCTGTCCCCGTTCCTGGACCCCCAGCTCGTCAACGGTTCCCTCTACCGTGATCAGCGCAGGCTCGCTGACCGTACCGGGGCGCTCATGGCGGCGAAGGTCTCCGGACGGCCCGCGCCCGCAGTGATCGCCTCCTACGCCGTCCAGGCCCGCCCCGCGCCGGGAGAAGTACTGGACATCGGCTGCGGACGCGGTGCCTCCACCCTCGCGCTCACCCAGGCCCTGCCCGGCTCCCGTGTTCTAGCCGTCGACGCCTCGGCGTCGGTTCTGGCCGCGACGCGCGACCGGCTGACCCGGCACGGTCTGGACGCCGTGGCGGTGCAGGCCGACTTCCACCGGCTCCCCGTGCCCACCGGCCGCGCCGCCTTGGCCGTGGCGGCGTTCTGTCTGTACCACTCGCCCCGGCCGGAGGATGCCCTGCGGGAGATCGCCCGGTGTCTCCAGCCCGGCGCGACGGTCATCCTCGCCACGAAGTCCGCCGACAGCTACGCCTCACTGGACCGGCTCGTCGCGCAAGCGGGCCTCGACCGGGAAGCGGAGCAGAGGACCGGCCTGTACGGGGCGTTTCACAGCGCCAACATGCGGGCCGTCGCCGCCCGCGTCCTGGACGTGCGCGAGGTACACCACGAAGCGCACCTCTTCCGCTTCCGCGACCTCGCGCACACGGCCGCCTATCTGGCCACCTCACCCAAATACCGGCTGCCGCCCGGCCTGGCGGGCGATCCCGAAACCCTCACCATCCGGCTCCGGGACGCGCTGCCGGACCGCCCCGTGGAGACAGCCTCCGTCGTCAGCTACCTGACCGCGGCCGTCCCCATCTGAGGAAGAAGCCGCGCCCATGGGGTTCACCAAGACGTACGCCACCGCCGAGGCCGCGTTACGGGCCCAGGCCCACCACGCCTGGCTCGACAGGCTCGGGGTGCCTGTGCCCCGCCTCCACGGGCGGCGCGGCCGGCACCGCCTTGACCTCCTCTTCGAGGCCCTGCCGGATCGGCATATCGGCCCCGGCGACCTTCCCGAGACCGCGCGGCTCCTCGGCCAGGCTCACGCCGCCGCGTACCGGGACAGCCTGCACCGGGCCCGACTCGACCAGCCGTTCCCTCTGCCGGGTGTCGGCACGCTGGAGCCGTTCACCACCCCCCGCATCGCCCGCGTCCAGAAGCTCCTGGACGCGGGCACCGTCCCCGAACCGGCCTTCACCAGCGACCAGGCGGCCCGCGTCATCACCACTGCCGCCGGTGAACCGGCCGCCTTCTACAAGGACGCCAACCCCCGCAACTTCCTCATCACCCAGGCCGGCATCGCCGTCATCGACTTCGACGACCTCACCCTCGCCCCGTTCGGCTACGACCTGGCCAAGCTCATTCTCACCACCGCCATGACCCACGGCCCCCTGCCCGGCCCGCTCACGGCCGCCACCCTGAACTCCTACAACCAGGCCGTCCCGCACCCGTGCAGCGCCGACCGGCTGAACGACTGGCTGGAGATCCACCACATCCTCACCAGCCCCTATCTGGGCCGACATGGATACATCCACGGCTGGCACACCCTCCGCCCGACCGAAACGAGGACCCGTTGACCGATTCCCTGACTGCGCAGCTCACCGCACCGCATCCCGACGGAACCGCCATCGCCCTCTACCGCACCCGCGCATACCGGTTCACCGACGACCCCCGCCACTACGTCTTCGCCGAAGCCCTGGAAGAGAACTACGCCCAGGGCACCCTCCCGTCGGCCGCGACGCTCACCTACATCCGGGCAGTCCTCGACCAGATCCGCGCCACCGGCCAGCTCCTCCCCTTCAACGAGGACATCGCCGCAGCCGAAGGAGTCGACATCCGGGGCGAGCGCGACGCCCGCGTCCCCTACGCGCCCCGCCTCATGCCCGAACACCAGCCGACCACGCTGGTCTTCATCATCGGCGCCCCGCGGTCAGGCACCAGCCACCTCTTCAACCTCCTCGCCTACACGGGCCGCTTCGCCTACTTCACCACCGCATCCTGCTGGGCCTGGCCCACCCGAAACCTCTCCCACCCGGCCCGCCGCTCCTTCGAGACCATCGGCGACCGCGTCCTGGCCGTGGACAACAAGAACACCCGGCTCATCCCCGGCCTGCTCATGCCCTACGAGGCCGAAGACCTCTACCACCGCGCGGTCCCCACCTATGAGCACCGGGGCGGCCACACCTACGACCTCCAGGACGCCCGCCTCACCGACCAGTCCCTCCTGAACGCCAGCATCCAGGCCCACTGCCGCCACTTCGCCCGCACCAGCTTCCTCACGAAGTCGCCGTTCAACAGCCTGCGCATCGCCCAGCTCGATGCGGCCACCGGACAGCGCGCCCTGTTCCTCAACATCACCCGCGACCAGGAGGGCACCGCCGACTCCATGCGCCGCAACCACTTCCGCTTCCACCACCACGGCACACCCCTCACGGAGGAGGAAGCGTGGGAGCTGTTCACGACCACCATCGACCGCGACGCCCCGGCTGAGCGGACCCTCGCGGTCAGCCACCACGACTTGCTGAACGACTCCGGCACACAGATCCAGCGCATCACCCGATGGCTCGACGTGAACGGCGTCAGCGGCACCGCTGACGCGCCGACCGAGCCCGGCCGAAGCCTCGGCTGACGACGGCCGGCGGCGCCGTCAACAGACGGTCGAGCATCCGGGACATCCTCCGATTCGTTCAGAGGACTGAGAACGAATAACGGCCAGACGAAAGGAACCACCGTGGAGAAGAACAACTGGGACATCACCGGGGAGCTTGCCGCCTTCCTCGACGAGGCCGCCGCCCATGTCCCCGCCGAGCAGCGCCGCGTATTGCAGGTACTCAAGATCGGGGAGGAGTTCGGCGAGGCCGCCCAGGCCGTCATCGGCACCAACCCCCGCAAGGGCCGGTCCCACTCGTGGCGGGATGTGGAGTCGGAGGTGTGCGACGTCTTGGTCACGGCGATGGTCGCGCTCCACCGGCTCGGCGTTGCGGACCCGGCTACGGTGTTCACCGCGCACCTGGAGAAGACCGCCGCCCGGACCCTGGCCGCCCGGGAGGCATGAGCGTGTGGATTCCCCGAGAGGAGTGGATCAAGACGCTGCCACAGACGATCGTGGCCTCCTGCGTCATGATGCTGGACCCCGATGGCCGCATTCTCCTTCTCCGATACGGCCCCGGTCAGCCCGTCGCGGGGCAGTGGTGGCTACCGGGCGGAATGCTCGACCACGGCGAGGACCCGTGGGCGGCAGCACGGCGGGAGATGAGCGAGGAGACCGGGGCCGACCTGGATGACGTACCCCGACTGATCGGCACGGACCACCGCGGCAACGTCGAAAACACCGGCCCCGTGATCGACTACTTCTTCCACGGCGGCATCTACACCGGCGACCAGGCCATCCGGCTGAGCCCCGAGCACGACCTCCACGCCTTCAAGCATCTGGACGAACTGCGAGACACGCCTCTCGCTGCTCGTCTCCATACACTGACCGCCCTCCACGCCGCCGCCCGATCCGGTACTGCGGTCTACCTCCGTGAGGGGAGCCCGTTATGACCGTGATCCGGATCAGGACCGGGGCTTGCGGGCCTGTCGTCCAGGAGCAGCATGTGCTCCTCGTGCACGGCGGCTATCCCGAGCCGGACTCGTGGTGGCCGCCCGGCGGAGGCCAGCGGCCCGGTGAACCGCTGAATAGGACGGTTGAGCGGGAGGTGTGGGAGGAGACGGGGGTGCGGGTTGAAACCGGGCCGCTTCTTCATCTCCGCGAACGCATCCCCACCGACGGGGAGGGGGACGCCCACCGGGTTGATGCCCTGTTCTGGTGCCGCCCCCTCGCAGTACCGACGGCGCTCGGTGGCAGCGTCCCGGACGATGTGCAGCGCGGGGCGGAGTGGGTGCCGCTCGACAGAATCAGCTCGCTCCGGATCACCCCCGTCTACCTGCGCGACCTGATCCCTGACCTTGTGGCTAAGGCGGCGGCCGGGGAACCATCGGGCATCTACGTCGGCAACCTCGCCTGAGTCCACATCTTCGACCTCTAGGGCGCGATCTCTGAAAATCAGAGTCATGCCTGATGGGAGACCCCCCGCCACTCTCCACGGAGAGCGGCGGGGGGCCTTTCCGCTTTGACAGGGCACCGAGGGCGGGCGAGGGTGGAAATGTTCTAAAGGCCGGATAAGCCAGATATTCGGAGGTGTATGAAGATGCGCCGTAGGATCATCGCGGCAGCCATGGCAGGGGCTGCGGGAATTGCCATCGGGCTGCTGTCTGCCGCCGGCGCCGCGGCCTCGACCGTCGCGGGTGGTGGCGGTGGTGGCGGCAACTGGAGCTGCGACTGGAACGACGGGCGCCGCTGGGACGAGTGCTGCAACCGGGACTGGCGCGACGTGCCCAGGTGGTGCTGGGACGACGGCAGGGTCGGCGGAGTCGGCGGCTACAGCGATGACTGGGGCAACTGGAACGACTCGAACTGGCGTGACGACGCCGGCTGGCGCGACTCCAACGGGAACGGCTCCTGGAACTGGAACGACTCCAACTGGAACAACTCCAACTGGAACAACTCCGGTAACTGGGGCGGCTGGGACCAAGGCCGCTGACCACCGGACCCACCCCCGCACATCCGGGCCGATGCCCCTGCTCCGCTGAGCTCAGCGGAGCAGGGGCATCGCGCCGGTGAGGTCCCGCAGGCAGCGGACCGCGAGCTCGGCGGGGGAGCCGGGGCCCGTGGCCGGAGCGTCCGTGGCCGACCACAGCTCCAGGGCGATGCGGATCGCGTCGGTGGCCGCCGCGGCGATCAGGCGGACGCCCAGGGGGTCGGCGTCCGGGCCGGCCAGCCGGGCCACCACCGGGACCAGGTGCTCCTCGGAGTCCTGGTTCACGCGGTACCAGACCGCACGCAGGGCCTCATCGGAAGCCGCCGCGCGCAGCAGGCCGCGAGTCACCTCCAGGCCCTCCTCGACCGCCTGGGCGCCGGTCAGCGAGCGGCTCACGGCACGCTCCAGGGCCTCGGCGAGGGGCGTGCCCGGGGCCTCCTCGGCGAGCAGCGCCCGCCAGGTGTCGCCGCCGCCCGCCAGCAGCGGGGCCACCGCGTCCTGCTTGTTGCGGAAGTAGCGGTAGAACGTACGCAGTGCCACGCCCGCGCGGTGGGCGATGTCCTCGGCGGTCGTGCCGTCGGGACCGTGCTCCGCGAACAGCTCGCAGGCCGCGCGGGCGATGTCGAGCTGCGTCGCGGCCTTGCGGCGCTCGGTCAGCGACTGGGCTCCGGGGCCGGCCTGGGGGGAGTACGGACGAGGGGATCTCACGGGGGGAAGCGTACCTCCCGGGATCCCGACTGATTGCATTTTCTGCCACTCTGGCAAAGCGTGTCACTACTTCGGTACGCTCGGGGCCATGAACCGTTACGAAGGACGTCGAGTCCTCATCACCGGCGGCGGCTCCGGCATCGGCCAGGCCACCGTCCACCGCATCCTCGCCGAAGGCGGCCGGGTCCACACGGTGGACGTCAACGAGGCCGGCCTCAAGGCCACCGCCGACCGGGCCGCCGCCGACGGCCACCACGCCCGGCTGACCACCGCCGTCCTCGACATATCGGACGAGTCCGCCGTCAAGACCGGCGTCGCCGCCGCCGTCGACGCCCTCACCGGCATCGACATGCTGGTCAACGCCGCGGGCATCCTGCGCTCCGCGCACACCCACCAGACCACGCTCGACTTCTGGAACAAGGTCATCGCGGTCAACCTGACCGGCACCTTCCTGATGATCCGCGAGTCGCTCCCGGCCCTGCTGGCGGGCGCACAGCCGGTCGTCGTGAACTTCAGCTCCACCTCGGCGTCCTTCGCCCACCCCTACATGTCCGCCTACGCGGCCAGCAAGGGCGGCATCCAGTCCATGACCCACGCGCTGGCCGCCGAGTACAGCAAGCAGGGCCTGCGGTTCGTCTCCGTCGCGCCCGGCTCCATCGAGAGCGGCATGACCACCGGCAGCGGCCCCGGCCTGCCCGAGGACACCGACTGGTCCCTCTTCGCCAAGCTCGCCCCGGCCATCGGCCAGGGCTTCGCCGGCCCGCAGACCGTGGCCGGCGTCGTCGCGATGCTGGGCTCCGAGGACGGCGCCTTCATCACCGGTACGGAGATCCGCATCGACGGCGGCACGCACTACTAGGTACTAGGAGCGGAAACGCTCCCAGAGCCGGGGGAAGCGCTCCGCCAGCACGGCTTCGTTCTCGAAGTCCAGCGGGGTGCCCTCCGGCTCTGCCGGTTGCAGGGGCACACCGAGATCCGGCGCAACCGACCCGGTCAGCTGCTCGTACGCCTCGTCGGCCGCGTACCCCAGCTCCTCGCCGTCCCCGTCGATCTCCTCGTCGAAGTCGCCCAGCAGCTCCGCCAGATGGTCGGGATCGTGCACCGCGCCCTCGAAGACCTCCCGCCCCTGCCCGATCAGCCAGCAGCGGAAGTAGTCGAAGGCGTCGTCGCTCGCCCCGTCGAGCAGCACCCAGGCAGCCCCCCACAGGTCCCAGGTGTACGCCCGGTTGTACCGCGACTCGAAGTGTCGGGCGAAGTCCAGGACGGAGTCCGGATCGAGCTGCGCCAGCCGCTCCACGAGCAGCTCGGCGTGCTCCTCGGGGTCGCCCTCGGCGGCCTCGCGGGTACGGTCGACGATCTCCCAGAACTCCGTCTCGTCCATCACGGGTCCAGCATCACGGGTTCGACCCCGCGCCGCCACCGCGCATACGGCCAAAGGCCGGTGTTCACCCCCAAGGGGGTGGACACCGGCCTTCGGCAGGTCAGTCACACACGGCTCAGAGGCCGTAGCGCTCCCGGGCCTCCTTGATGGAGGACGCCGGGACCTCGCCTCGGCGGGCGAGCTGGGCGAGCGCGGCCACCACGATCGACTGGGCGTCGACACCGAAGTGGCGGCGGGCGCCCTCGCGGGTGTCGGAGAGGCCGAAGCCGTCCGTGCCCAGCGAGGTGTAGTCCTGCTCGACCCACTGGCTGATCTGGTCCGGGACCTGGCGCATCCAGTCGGAGACGGCGAGGACCGGGCTGGTGACGCCCTCCAGGGCGCGGGTGACGTACGGGGTGCGGACCTCACCGCGCAGCAGCGCCTCGTCGCACTCCAGCGCGTCGCGGCGCAGCTCGCCCCAGGAGGTGGCGGACCAGACGTCGGCGGCCACGTTCCAGTCGGCGGCGAGCAGCTGCTGCGCCTCCAGGACCCAGTGGATCGCCGTACCCGAGGCCATCAGCTGGACCTTCGGAGCGTCGGCGGCCGGGGCGGCCTCGGCCAGGTCGGCCGCCGTGTTGAAGCGGTACAGACCCTTGAGGATGCCTTCCTCGACGCCCTCGGGCATCGCGGGCTGCACCTTCGGCTCGTTGTAGACCGTCAGGTAGTAGAAGACGTCTTCCGGCTTCTCGCCGTACATCCGGCGCAGACCGTCCTTGACGATCACCGCGATCTCGTACGCGAAGGCCGGGTCGTAGTTGAGCGACGCCGGGTTCGTGGACGCGATCAGGTGCGAGTGGCCGTCCGCGTGCTGGAGGCCCTCACCGGTCAGCGTGGTGCGGCCGGCCGTGGCGCCGACGATGAAGCCCTTGCCGAGCTGGTCGGCGAGCTGCCACATCTGGTCGGCGGTGCGCTGCCAGCCGAACATCGAGTAGAAGATGTAGAAGGGGATCATCGGCTCGCCGTGCGTCGCGTACGACGTGCAGGCGGCGATGAAGTCGGCCATGGCGCCGGCCTCGGTGATCCCCTCGTTGAGGATCTGGCCGTCCTTGGCTTCCTTGTAGTACATGAGCTGGTCGCGGTCGACCGGCTCGTACGTCTGGCCCAGCGGCGAGTAGATGCCGGCCGACGGGAAGAGGGACTCCATACCGAAGGTACGGGCCTCGTCGGGGACGATCGGCACCCAGCGCTTGCCGGTCTCCTTGTCCCGCATGAGGTCCTTGACGAGGCGGACGAAGGCCATGGTGGTGGCCATCTCCTGCTTGCCGGAGCCCTTGAGCAGCGGGGCGAAGGACCGCTCGGCCGGGGCGGGCAGGGCCACGTGGTGGACCTTGCGGGCCGGGGCCGGGCCGCCGAGCGCCGCGCGGCGCTCGTTGAGGTACCGGACCTCGGGGCTGTTCGCGCCCGGGTGGCCGTACGGGACCTGGCCGTCGGCGAAGGCGCTGTCCGGGATCGGGAGGCCAAGGAGGTCGCGCATGTCCTTGAACTCGTCGATCGTCAGCTTCTTCATCTGGTGGTTCGCGTTCTTCGACTCGAACCCGGCACCCAGCGTGTAGCCCTTGACGGTCTGCGCGAGGATGACCGTCGGCGCGCCCTTGTGCTCCAGGGCGGCCTTGTACGCGGCGTAGACCTTGCGGGGCTCGTGGCCGCCGCGGGAGCTGTGGAAGCACTCGGCGATCTTCGCGTCGGAGAGCACACCGGCCAGCTGCACGAGCTCGGCGTTGGCGCCGAAGAAGTGCCGGCGGATGTAGGCCACGTCGCGGGTCGCGTACGTCTGGAACTGCGCGTCCGGTACCTCGCGCAGGCGGCGTACCAGGGCGCCCGTGGTGTCGAGCTGGAACAGCTCGTCCCAGGCGGAGCCCCACAGCGACTTGATGACGTTCCAGCCGGCGCCGCGGAACTGGGCCTCCAGCTCCTGGACCACGCGGAAGTTGGCGCGGACCGGACCGTCGAGGCGCTGCAGGTTGCAGTTGATGACGAAGGTCAGGTTGTCGAGCTGCTCGCGGGAGGCCAGGGCCAGGGCGGCGGTCGACTCGGGCTCGTCCATCTCGCCGTCGCCCAGGAAGGCCCAGACGTGCGAGTTGGCGGTGTCCTTGATGCTCCGGTTCTGCAGGTAGCGGTTGAAGCGCGCCTGGTAGATCGCGGAGAGCGGGCCGAGGCCCATGGAGACCGTGGGGAACTCCCACAGCCACGGCAGGCGCCGCGGGTGCGGGTAGGACGGCAGGCCGTTGCCGCCGGACTCCTGGCGGAACTTGTCGAGCTGCTGCTCGGAGATGCGCCCGTCGAGGAAGGCGCGGGCGTAGATGCCGGGGGAGGCGTGGCCCTGGATGTAGAGCTGGTCGCCCGATCCGTCGGCCTCCTTCCCGCGGAAGAAGTGCTGGAAGCCGGTCTCGTACAGCCAGGCCGCCGAGGCGAAGGTGGCGATGTGGCCGCCGACGCCGTACTTGGAGCCGCGGGTCACCATGGCGGCCGCGTTCCAGCGGTTCCAGGCGGTGATCCTGGCCTCGAGGTCCATGTCACCGGGGAACTCCGGCTCCGCGGCGGTGGGGATGGTGTTGACGTAGTCCGTCTCCAGCAGCTTCGGCAGGGCGAGACCCGCGGCCTCGGCGTGCTGGAGGGTGCGACGGAGCAGGTATTCGGCGCGGCGCGTACCGGCGGCCTGGGCGACGGCGTCGAGGGAGGCCGCCCATTCGGCGGTCTCCTCGGTGTCGCGGTCCGGGAGCTGGTCGAGCTCGCTCGGAAGCTTTCCTACGGGGTCGGACATCGGTGTGCGCCGCCTTCCGGACAAAGGAGAGGTGGTGAAGAAATCCCTGACGGGCAGGACAGGGTCGTTGGACCTGGTTGAGGTCCGCGATGACTGTAAATCCCTGATCGATGATCGATCAAATAAATGTGACGAAGAGACGTCGATCTGACCAAAGTCGGCACCGGGTGCCAGGAATATAGGCACCCGGTGCCGGGCGAATCAGGGCATTGCGGACCTCGTCAGGCCCCGCCTCGAACTTTGGGCAGGCCCGGTCAGGCGCGCGGCGCGCAGCCCAGGACGTGCCGCTTCACGAGCACACCGATGTTCGGATCCTGCGCGCGGAACGCCTCGACGAGGGCCTCGTGCTCCTCCGCGTAGGACTTCTGGACCGTTCCCAGCCACCGGATGGACAGGGCGGTGAACACCTCGATGCCCAGGCTCTCCCAGGTGTGCAGCAGCACGCTGTTCCCGGCCGCCCGCACCAGCTCCCGGTGGAAGCCCACCGTGTGCCGCACCTGGGCCGTGCCGTCCTTGCTGCGGTCGGCGTCCCACAGGGCCGCGACGTGCGGCTCCAGGGCCGTGGTGTCGGCCGCCAGCCGGGGCGCGGCCAGCTCGGCGGCGATCTGCTCCAGACCGGCCCGGACCGGGTAGATCTCCTCCAGGTCCGCCGCGGACAGATTCCGTACGCGCACACCCTTGTTGGGCGCCGACTCGATCAGCCGCAGCGTCTCCAGCTCGCGCAGGGCCTCCCGTACGGGCGTCTGGCTGACCTCCAGCTCCACCGCGATCCGGCGCTCCACGATCCGCTCGCCGGGCTTCCAGCGCCCGCTGACGATCCCCTCCACGATGTGCTCGCGGATCTGCTCGCGCAGCGAGTGCACGACGGGTGGGGTGATCATCGGCGGTTCATCTCCTGAGGGGGTGTGCAGGGGTGGTCCGGGGCTGATGCGTAGACAATACGGCGGCGCCCCCGCCCGGGAGTATCCCGGACGGGGGCGCCGACAGTGAGGCTCGTTACAAGCCGTTCAGCTCACTTGCGATCACCGATCGCTCAGAGACCGAGCTCGACCTCGAACTCGCCGGCCTCGAGGATCGCCTTGACGGCCGAGAGGTACCGGGCCGCGTCCGCGCCGTCCACCAGGCGGTGGTCGTAGGACAGGGTCAGGTACGTCATGTCGCGGATGCCGATGTTGGTGCCCTCGGCGGTCTCGATGACCACCGGGCGCTTCACCGTGGCACCGATGCCCAGGATGGCGACCTGGTTCGGCGGCACGATGACCGTGTCGAACAGCGCACCGCGCGAGCCGGTGTTGCTGATGGTGAAGGTCGCGCCCGACAGCTCGTCCGGCGTGATCTTGTTGCCGCGGACCTTGGCGGCCAGGTCGGCGGTCGCCTTGGAGATGCCCGCCAGGTTGAGGTCGCCCGCACCCTTGATGACCGGGGTCATCAGGCCCTTCTCGGAGTCCACGGCGATGCCGATGTTCTCCGAGTCGAAGTAGGTGATGGTGCCCTCGTCGTCGTTGATCCGGGCGTTGACGACCGCGTGGGCCTTCAGCGCCTGGGCAGCGGCCTTGACGAAGAACGGCATCGGGGACAGCTTGACGCCCTCGCGGGCGAGGAAGCCGGCCTTGGCCTTCTCGCGCAGCTTCATGATCTTGGTGATGTCCACCTCGACCACGGAGCTGAGCTGCGCCTGCGAGTGCAGGGCCTTCATCATGTTGTCGCCGATGACCTTGCGCATGCGGGTCATCTTGACCGTCTGACCGCGCAGCTCGGAGACCGCGGCGGCCGGAGCCTTGGCGGCCGGAGCGGCAGCGCCCCCGGCAGTCGCGGCCGCCGGGGCGGCGGCAGCGGCCTTGGCGGCCTCGGCGGCGGCCAGGACGTCCTGCTTGCGGATGCGGCCACCGACACCGGTGCCCGAGACCGTGGACAGGTTCACGCCGGACTCCGTGGCGAGCTTGCGCACCAGCGGGGTCACGTACGCGCCCTCGTCACCGGCGGAGACCGGCGCGGCGGGAGCGGCCGGGGCGACGGGTGCCGGAGCGGCAACCGCGGCCGGAGCGGCAACGGGAGCCGGGGCGGCGACGGGTGCCGGAGCGGCAACGGGAGCCGGAGCGGCAACGGGAGCCGGAGCGGCGGCCGGGGCCGGAGCAGCCGGAGCCGCCGCGGGAGCCGGAGCCGGAGCCGCGGGAGCCGGAGCCGGAGCCGGAGCCGCGGGGGCCGGTGCAGCCGCGGGGGCGGCACCGGCGACGCCGATGACGGCCAGACGGGCGCCGACCTCGGCGGTCTCGTCCTCGCCCACCAGGATCTCCAGCAGCGTGCCGGAGACCGGCGCGGGGATCTCGGTGTCGACCTTGTCGGTGGAGACCTCGAGCAGCGGCTCGTCGGCCTCGACCGTCTCACCGACCGACTTCAGCCAGCGGGTGACGGTGCCCTCGGTGACGGACTCGCCCAGGGCGGGGAGCACGACGTCGGTGCCGGAGGCGGCGGCTCCACCGGCGGCCGGAGCCTCGGCAGCCGGGGCCGCGGGGGCCGCGGGGGCCTCGGCGGCCGGAGCCGGCGCGGCCGCGGCCTCGGGGGCGGCGACGGTCTCGGCCTCGGCGGGGGCCGGCGCGCCGGAACCGTCGTCGATGACGGCCAGCTCGGCGCCGACCTCGACGGTCTCGTCCTCGGCGACCTTGATGGAGGCCAGGATGCCGGCGACGGGCGACGGGATCTCGGTGTCGACCTTGTCGGTCGAGACCTCGAGCAGCGGCTCGTCGGCCTCGACGCGCTCGCCCTCGGCCTTCAGCCAGCGGGTGACAGTGCCCTCAGTGACGCTCTCGCCGAGCGCCGGAAGGGTTACGGAAACCGACATGGTTTCTGTTGCTCCTTACGAAAGTGCGGAAGTGGTCGTCGCGCCCGGAACGATTAGTCGTGGGAGTGCAGCGGCTTGCCGGCCAGGGCCAGGTGGGCCTCGCCGAGAGCCTCGTTCTGGGTCGGGTGCGCGTGGATGAGCTGCGCGACCTCGGCAGGCAGAGCCTCCCAGTTGTAGATCAGCTGGGCCTCGCCGACCTGCTCGCCCATCCGGTCACCGACCATGTGGACGCCGACCACGGCACCGTCCTTGACCTGGACGAGCTTGATCTCGCCCGCGGTCTTCAGGATCTTGCTCTTGCCGTTGCCCGCCAGGTTGTACTTGAGGGCGACGACCTTGTCCGCGCCGTAGATCTCCTTGGCCTTGGCCTCGGTGATGCCGACGGAAGCGACCTCGGGGTGGCAGTACGTGACGCGCGGGACACCGTCGTAGTCGATCGGGACGGTCTTGAGACCGGCCAGACGCTCCGCGACCAGGATGCCCTCGGCGAAACCGACGTGCGCGAGCTGCAGGGTCGGGACGAGGTCGCCGACGGCCGAGATGGTCGGCACGTTGGTCTGCATGTACTCGTCGACCAGGACGTAGCCGCGGTCCATCGCGACGCCCTGCTCCTCGTAGCCCAGACCCTGCGAGACGGGGCCGCGGCCGATGGCGACCAGCAGCACCTCGGCCTCGAAGGTCTTGCCGTCGGCCAGCGTGACGCGCACGCCGTTCTCCGTGTACTCGGCCTTGTCGAAGAAGGTGCCGAGGTTGAACTTGATGCCGCGCTTGCGGAACGCGCGCTCCAGCAGCTTCGAGCTGTTCTCGTCCTCGACCGGGACGAGGTGCTTGAGGCCCTCGACGACGGTCACGTCGGTGCCGAAGGACTTCCACGCCGAGGCGAACTCGACGCCGATGACGCCGCCGCCCAGGACGATGGCGGACTCGGGCACGCGGTCCAGGACCAGCGCGTGGTCCGAGGAGATGATGCGGTTGCCGTCGATGTTCAGGCCCGGCAGCGACCGCGGCACGGAGCCGGTCGCCAGCAGGACGTGGCGGCCCTGGATGCGCCGGCCGTTCACGTCGACGGAAGTCGGCGAGGAGAGGCGGCCCTCACCCTCGATGTAGGTCACCTTGCGGGAGGCGACCAGGCCCTGCAGGCCCTTGTACAGGCCCGAGATGACCTCGTCCTTGTACTTGTGCACGCCCGCGATGTCGATGCCCTCGAAAGCGGCCTTGACACCGAACTGGGCGGCTTCACGAGCCTGGTCCGCGATCTCGCCCGCGTGCAGCAGAGCCTTCGTGGGGATGCAGCCGTTGTGCAGGCAGGTGCCGCCGAGCTTGTTCTTCTCGATCAGCGCAACGTCGAGACCCAGCTGGGATGCGCGGAGCGCCGCGGCGTAACCGCCACTGCCACCGCCGAGGATCACTAGGTCGAAAACGGTGCTGGCGTCGTTCGCCACGTCACGTCCTCCATGCATGTGCGCCGGGCACCGGTCCTCTGTGACCGGGCGGCGGCTGGTAATCGGCCGCTTGCTTCTTCGGCCCTGTGGTGGGGGCCCTGTCCTGCCGAGAACCCATCTTCGCATTTGTCGCGGGAACGCGGGACGCCGGGCCCACTATGTGGCAGGTGGTTCTGGACGAACCACGCGGTACCGCTGCGTAGAAACCTACGGATTTCGTCGTGGGTGAACACGCCTCAGGCCTTGATCAAGCGTTCGATCAAGGCCTGAGGCGTGTCTCACATTTCCCGGTCGTGCGTCAGCCCAGGTCGCCCGTGGCCGTGCGCTCGGCCAGCCGCACCAGGGTGCGCACGGCCGAGCCGGTGCCGCCCTTGGGGGTGTAGCCGTACGGCGCGCCCTCGTGGAAGGCGGGGCCCGCGATGTCGAGGTGGGCCCAGGTGATGCCCTCGCCGACGAACTCCTGGAGGAAGAGGCCGGCCAGCAGGCCGCTGCCCATGCGCTCACCCATGTTGGCGATGTCGGCGGTGGGGGAGTCCATGCTCTTGCGCAGCTCGGCGGGGAGCGGCATCGGCCACGAGGACTCGCCGACCTCCTCGGCGATCTCGTGGATCGACGTGCGGAAGGCGTCGTCGTTGCCCATGACCGCGAAGGTGCGGTTGCCCAGGGCCAGCACCATGGCGCCGGTCAGGGTGGCGACGTCGACGATCGCGTCCGGGGCCTCCTCGGAGGCCCTGGTCAGCGCGTCGCCCAGGACCAGGCGGCCCTCGGCGTCCGTGTTGAGCACCTCGACGGTTTTGCCGCTGTACATGCGCAGCACGTCGCCGGGCTTGACGGCGGAGCCGGACGGCATGTTCTCGGCGAGCGCGAGCCAGCCGGTGACGTTGACCTGGAGGCCCAGCTTCGCGGCGGCGACCACGGTGGCGAAGACGGCGGCGGCGCCGGCCATGTCGCACTTCATCGTCTCGTTGTGGCCGGCCGGCTTCAGGGAGATGCCGCCCGAGTCGTAGGTGATGCCCTTGCCGACGAAGGCCAGGGTCTTCTCCGCCTTGGGGTGGGTGTAGGAGAGCCGCACCAGGCGCGGCGGGTTCTCGGAGCCCTTGCCGACGCCCATGATGCCGCCGTAGCCGCCCTTGACGAGGGCCTTCTCGTCCAGCACCTGGACCTTGATGCCGTGCTCCTTCGCGGTCGTGGAGGCGACCGCGGCGAAGGCCTCGGGGGTCAGGTCGTTCGGCGGGGTGTTGACCAGGTCGCGGGCGATGTTGACCTCGGTCGCCACGATCGTGGCGCGCTCGACCGCGGCCTTGTGCTCCTTGTCGCGCGGCTTGGCGCCCAGCAGGGTGACCTCGGCGAGCGGCTGCTTCGGGCCCTCTCCCCCAGACTTCGTCCGGGAGGTGCCCCCATTGCCGGAGCCCTTCTTCTCGCCGCCCTGGTAGACGGTGAAGGCGTACGCGCCCAGCAGCGCGCCCTCGGCGACGGCGGTGACGGCGGAGGCGTCGTCCAGGGGGAGGGCGAAGGCCGCCTTCTTGGAGCCGTGCAGGGCGCGGGCGGCGGCGCCGGCGGCGCGGCGCAGCACCTCCTCGTCGAACGACTCGTCCTTCTCGGGGAGGGAGCCCAGTCCGACCGCCAGCACGACCGGGACCTTCAGGCCCGCCGGGGCCGGCAGCTTGGTGATCTCGCTTTCGGCGCCCGAGGCACCAAGTGCGTCGAGCACGGCGGCGAGCTTTCCGTCGTACGCCTTGTCCACGGCCTCGGCGCCCGCGGCGACGACCGGCCCCTTGGGGCCCTTGGCGACACCGACGACGAGGACGTCGGCGCGCAGCGTCGCCGCGCCGGCAGTGCTGAGAGTCAGAGCAGTCACGGTGGTGAAGTCTCGCTTCCGTTTGTGTGTGTGGGCCGAGTGGGTGGACGGCCATCCGTAGCGATCGTATTCGGGCCCGACGGCCGCCGGAACGAGCCTACGCGCAGCCTCTCGCCCGTACGCCACTCGAAGGTTTGGCAAGTTGTTCGATCAAGAGGCCGTCAGGTTCACCCATCTGTGGACTCTGCTCCAGGTTTGCCTCGTAGACCTGACGAGGTCCGAAAGACTCGGTCCACTCTCGCAACGGGACGCGGGGTTCCTTTGCATGATTTCCACAGAGCCTCCCCGGCCCGGCCATCCGCCACAGGGCCGAGTCGAGGACGCCTGCGGGGGGAAAGGCCGACATGGTCAACAAGAACCGGATGAACAGGGTCGCCGCCGTCATGGCCGCGGCTGCCCTGGCGTCCGCGGCAGTACCCGCCGCGACCGCGACGGCGGTCGCGACGCCGCGCATCGACCTGAAGGTGCTCGTCGTCGACGACGGCGGCAGTTCGGTCGAGGCGATCACCGCGGAGCTCCGGGACACCGGAGTCCCCTACACCCGCGTGGTGCTGGGCTCCGGCAGCCGTCCGGTCATCAACGCCGGGTTCCTCAGCGACACGGTGGACGGCCGTCCGCGCGCCAAGTACCAGGGCGTGGTCCTGCCGAACGAGAACCCCTTCGGCGAGGGCTCGGCCGAGATGGCCGCGCTCGCCGCGTACGAGACGGCGTACGGGATCCGCCAGGTCGACGCCTACACCTGGGCCCACCCGGGCGTGGGTCTGGAGTACACCGACAACGGCGGCTACAGCGGCCGGCTCGACGGCACCCAGGCAGCCGTCACCGCCGCCGGCAAGGCCGGCCCCTTCGGCTACCTGGGCGGACAGGTGGCCTTCGAGGACAACTCCGCCCTCGTCCCCGAGAGCTTCGGGTTCATGGGCAAGCCGAGGACCGGCTACACCAGCTACCTCGACGCCCCCGTCGACTCCGGACGGGCCTCGCTCGTCGGCGAGTACGCCCACGACGGGCGCAGCGAACTGGTCGTCACCTTCGGCTACAACCAGTACCAGCAGCAGTTCCGGCTGCTGGCCCGCGGCATCGTCGACTGGCTCACCCAGCAGGTCCACCTCGGCCAGAGCCGCAGCTACTTCGCGGTCCACGTCGACGACGTCTTCGCCCCGGACGCCCGCTGGAGCAAGGACCTCGACTGCACGCCCGGCGACTACGCCTGCGCGGGGGGCGAGGGCAAGGAGAGCACCATCCGGATGACCGCCGCCGACGCCGTCTACGCGGCGCAGTGGCAGCAGGCCAAGGGCTTCACGCTCGACATGCTCTTCAACGCGGGCGCCGGCGAGGAGTGGAAGGGCGAGAACGGCGGCACCGACGCCCTCACCGCCCAGCTCGTCGCCGACCGCGCCAAGTACCGCTGGATGAACCACACCTACACGCACCCCTTCCTCGGCTGCGTCCAGGACACCACCACCGTCCCCTGGACCTGCACGAAGAACACCCAGGGCGCGGTCAACTGGATGAGCCGCGCCGAGATCTCCGCCCAGATCCGCGACAACAACAACTGGGCCGCCTCCAAGGGCATCACCACCGACCGGACCGAGCTCGTCACCGGCGAGCACTCGGGCCTCAAAACCCTCCCGCAGCAGGAACAGGACAATCCCAACCTGGCCGGCGCGCTCGCCGACAACGGCGTGAAATGGGCGGGCAGCGACAACTCCCGCGAACCCCGGCAGCGCCCGGTCGGCGCCGCCCTCACCGTCCCCCGCCACCCGATGAACGTGTACTACAACACGGGCACCAACGCGGAGATGGCCGACGAGTACAACTGGATCTACACCAGCCGCGAGGACGGCGGCAGCGGAGTCTGCGAGGACAGCCCCGCCACCTCCACCTGCCTGCCGGACCCGCTGGACCCGAACACCGGCTACCTCGACCACATCGTCCCCCAGGAGGCCCGGACCGCCCTGCGCCACGTGCTGGCCAACGACCCGCGCCCGCACTACGCCCACCAGTCCAACCTCGCCGAGGACCGCACCCTCTACCCGGTCCTCAACCGGGTCCTGGACGACTACCGCGCGCTGTACGCGCCCAGCGCGCCGATCGTCAACCAGAGCATGAAGGACACCGGCGTCGAGCTCGCCCGCCGCACCGCCTGGGACAAGGCGCTCGCCGAGGGCAAGGTCACCGCCTACCGCATCGGCACGGCCGTCACCGTCAAGGCACCCTCCGGTGTCCTCGCCCCGCTGACCGCCCCCAACGGGACCAAGAAGCAACTCCTGCTCGGCACCGCCGACTTCGGCGCCGCCTATGCTGGCAACCGTTCCGCCTGGACCGGACCCGAGCTGCTCCAGAGCGCCGTCACGCTCAAGCTGCCCAGCTGACCGACGGGCAGCAGCCCCGCAAGCCGTCACGCGTACCACCTAGCGCCGGCGCTCCGGATACCACACGGGCGCCGGCCCCTTTTCCGTCCTGGGGGGACACCGTATGAGCCATGGGCGCCATGTCACCATGCTCACCGAAGGCACCTACCCGCACGTCCACGGGGGCGTCAGCACCTGGTGCGACCAACTGGT
This sequence comes from Streptomyces sp. ISL-94, assembly GCF_018614075.1. GTDB lineage: Bacteria > Actinomycetota > Actinomycetes > Streptomycetales > Streptomycetaceae > Streptomyces. The sequence goes on from NZ_JAGGOZ010000024.1 coordinate 48,510, forward strand.
ACGCGGCATGCCGGAGGTCGACTTCAACGTCATAGCCCTGACCGGCTCCGGACGCGAGCCGGTCACCTGGGAACTGCCGCGCAACGTCTACCGGCACACCTCCGTCCCGCTCTGGGGGCCGCCCCCCGCGCGCGGCCGCCGCTGGAGCCCGCGCGGCAGGGCCCACCGCCGCTTCACCGAGATCTACGAGACCTTCGTGCTCTCCCTCCTGGACCCCGTCCACCAGGGGAACCAGCCGGCGCCAGCCGGAAAGGGGTTCTCCGAGGCCCTGCGCGAATTCGCCCTCCTCGCCCGGTCCGGGCGACTGGCCCCCGCCCTGCGCTCCGAGTCCGTCCTGCGCCTGCTGATGGCCGTGTGGACCCGCCCCGGCCTCAGCACCGCCGCCGCCGCGCCCACCATCCACGACGCGCTCACCGCCACCGACCTGCTGGAACACGCGCTGCGTCCGCTGGCCGTACGGATCCCGCCCGACAGCGTCGCGCACGCCGTCAGCAGCGGCCTCGCCACCCTCCCGGCCCTCGCCGCCAAACAGCTCGACGAGGTGCCCTTCCTCCTCACCGAGCACGGCATCTACCTGCGCGAGCGCTACCTCGGCTACCGCACCGCCGAGCAGCGCTGGCCGGTCAAGGCGCTGATGCTCGGCTTCTACCGCGAGCTCAACACCGAGGGCTACCGGCAGGCCGACCTGATCACCCCCTGCAACCAGTACAACCGCCGCTGGGAGGAGCGCGGAGGCGCCGCCTCCGACCGGATCCGCACGGTCTACAACGGCGTCGACCCGCACGCCTTCCCCGAGGCCGGCGCCGAACCCGAGGTGCCCACCCTCAGCTGGTGCGGCCGCATCGACCCCATCAAGGACCTCGAAACCCTCATCCGGGCCTACGCCTTCATGCGCGAGGAGCTGCCCGCCCTGCGGCTGCGGCTCTTCGGCCCGGTCCCGGCCGGCTGCGAGGAGTACAAGCTGCGCCTGGAGAAACTCGCCGCCGAACTCGGCGTCGGCGACGGGATCACCTACGAGGGCCGTATCGAGCAGGTCGCCCAGGCCTACGCGGCCGGCAGCATCGTGATGCTCTCCAGCATCAGCGAGGGCTTCCCCTTCAGCATCATCGAGGCCATGTCCTGCGGCCGCACCACCGTCTCCACCGATGTCGGCGGGGTCCGCGAAGCCGTCGGCGACACCGGCCTCGTCGTCCCGCCGCGCGAGCCCGAGACCATGGCCCGCGCGACCCTCGCCCTGCTCCGCGACGGCGAACGCCGCGCCGAGCTCGGCCGGATGGCCCGCAGGCGGGTGGTGGAGAAGTTCACCCTCCACCGGTCCGTGGACGGCTTCCGGCACATCTACCGCGAGCTCGCGGACGGCCAGCCCGTCCTGCCCGTCCGCGAGGGCGACGACTGGACCCAGCGGCTCGCCGACCCGTGGTACCGCGAACTGGCCGCCGACGGGAGCCTGTGGTGAGCGGATCCCTGTGGCTCAAACCGCCCGGCATCGAGGGCGGGTGGGCGCAGGCCGGCCCCCCGGCCACCCGCCGCCGGGGCCCTGCCCGGCACGCGGCGCCCGCGGGGGCCGGCCCGGCGGGTTCCGGGGGATCGGCGGCGCCGGCGGGTTCCGCCGGCGCTCCCGGGGCCCGCGGGCCCCGTGGGGACACCCTCCCCGCCATCCCCCGGCCGCGCCGCGAAGCCCCGGCCGCCGCGGCCGACCCGATGGACGAACTCGCCGACCGCCTCGGCGTGTTCATCGCCGCCGCCGTCCACCCCGACGAGATCGCCGCGATCCTCGAATCCGACGGCATGACCGACGAGTACATCCGGCTCACCTACGGCCGCCACGACTCCTTCACCCTCGCCGAGGAGCTCTACGCCCGGGTGCCCCGCTCCTTCCCGGAACCCGCGGACATCCCCGACCCCTGGAAGGTCCCCCTCACCGCCTGCCTGCTGCGCGGGGTGGTCTTCGCCCTGCCCGGCCTCGCCTACGTCCTCGGCGCACCCCTGCTCGAAGGCCCGCAGGACCGCCTCGGCCTGCCCGCCGGGACACTGACCCTGCTCGCCGGGGCGCTCATCGGCTGGGTCTGGGACCAGACCCTGTCCCACCGCGCCTACTCCTGGCTCGGCCTCGGCGACCGGGCCGCCGCCGCGCGGACCCTGCTGGCCGGAGCCCCCGCCGGGTCCCTGCTGGGCACCGCCGCCGCGCTGGCCGTCCCGGGCGGGCCGCCGTTCTCGTACGCCTTCGCCGCCGGGCAGGCCCTCTACGTCGGCGCCGCCACGGTCCTGCTCGTCCTCGGCCGGGAGCGGATGCTGCTCGCCGCACTCGGCCCGATGGCCGCCGGGGCCCTGCTCGCCCTCTTCGTGGACCTGCCCGTCCCCCTCCGCGTGACCCTGCTCGCCGTGTCCCTGCTGGCCGCCTGCACCCTGGCCGTACGGGAACTGCCCGTCTCCGCGGGCCTGCGCTCCGCCGCCCGCCGGATCCGGGGCTGGACCGAGCGCCGCCCGGGCGGCGGCGGCCCGGTGCGCTGGCAGATGCTGCGCGGCGCCGAGGAGGAGTACGCCCCGCGCGGGCCCCGGCTCGGGGACTCCGTCCCGTACGGGGTCTTCGGCCTCGGCACCGGCCTGCTCGTGCTGTACGCCGCCCTCGGGGAGGTGCTCGCCGGAGGACCCGCCGAGGCCGTCGCCGCCCCCTCGGCGGTGGCCCTCACCCTCAGCATGGGGCCCGCCGAATGGCTCCTCCACCGGTTCCGCAGCGGCAGCCTCGCCGGGCTCCGGGCGGCCCGCTCGCCCCGCGCCTTCCGGCGGCGGATGCACGCGACCCTGGCCCGGTGCCTCGCCGCCTACCTCGTGGTGCTGCTGGCCCTGGGCCTGGCCGGAACCCTGCTCTGGCCGCACGCCCCCGGCCTGACCGCGGTCCGCGCCCTGACCCTGCTCCTGCTCGGCGCCGTGATGTGGACCGGGCTGCTCCTCCAGTCCTTCGGGGCGGTCCGGCCCGCCGCCGTGGTCTGCGCCTCGGCCGCCGTCGCCCAGAGCCTGGCCCTGCTGACCGGGCTGGGACAGCCCCGGCTGGTCCAGCTGGTGGTCGCGGGCGCGGCCGCGGCCGCGCTGGCCGTCCTGGTCTGCCTGCTCCTCGGCCGGGCGACCGCCCACCGGTGAACCACATCAGAACGTACGAGAAGAAGGACCCCATGCTGCTGGTGCCCCTCTACGAGCACCCCGCCGACCGGCCCGAGGACTGGGAGCGGCTGATCAGCTCCGCCGGCCGGCTCCACTCGGTGGTGCTCAACCCCGACAGCGGGCCGGGGGACGCCCCCGACGAACGCTTCGCGCGCGTCGCCGAGCGGCTGCGCGAGGCCGGGGTGCCCGTCCTCGGGTACGCCGACACCGACTACGGGCGCCGCCCGCACGCCGCCGTGGTGCAGGACCTGCTGCGCCACCGCGACTGGTACGGCGCCGACGGGGCGTTCCTCGACCAGGCCGCCTCCGCCCCGGAGCTGCTGGCACATTACGGGCGGCTCGCCGTCGCCGCCCGGGCCGCGGGGGCCCGTACCCTCGTCCTCAACCACGGGGTCCACCCGCACCCCGGCTACGCCGAACTCGCCGACCTGCTCGTCACCTTCGAGGGCCCCTGGGACGCCTACCGGGACGCGGGCGCCGTACCGTCCTGGACCGCGGACCACCCCGCCCGGCGGTTCTGCCACCTCGTCTACGCCGTCCCGCCCGGCGCGCCCGCCGCCGAACTCGCCGAGGCGCGCCGGGCGGGGGTGCACTGCGCGGTCCCGGGGACGGGCGCCCACCCGTGGGGGACCCTCCCGTACGCCCTGGAGGCCACCGCGTGAAGCGCCTGCGCCCGCTGCTCCTGCTGCTCGTCCTGCCGGTCCTGCTCCTCGCAGCCTGCACCGCGGGGCCTGACGAGGGACCCGAGGACATCTCGCCCGGCCCCGCGCCCGGGGAGCGCTGGCAGCCGCGGCCCGGCGTGAGCTGGCAGTGGCAGCTCACGGGCAGGCTCGACACCTCCGTGAAGGCGGCGGTGTACGACGTCGACGGCTTCAACACCACCAAGGAGCAGATCGCCACGCTGAAGAAGGCCCGCCGCAAGACCATCTGCTACGTCTCCACCGGCGCCTGGGAGGACTTCCGGCCGGATGCGGGCCAGTTCCCCGAGGAACTGCTCGGCAAGGGCAACGGCTGGGAGGGCGAACGCTGGCTGGACATCCGGCGGGTGGCGCAGCTGGAGCCGCTGATGGCCAAGCGGTTCGACATGTGCCGGGACAAGGGCTTCGACGCGGTCGAGCCGGACAACATGGACGGCTACCAGAACACGTCCGGCTTCCCGCTCACGGCGGAGGACCAGCTGCGCTACAACCGGCTGATCGCGAAGCTGGCCCACGACCGGGGCCTGGCGGTGGGCCTGAAGAACGACTTGGACCAGATCCCGCAGCTGGTGGGCGAGTTCGACTTCGCCGTGAACGAGCAGTGCGCCCAATACGAGGAGTGCGAGCGGCTGACCCCGTTCATCGAGGCCGGAAAGGCCGTCTTCCACGTCGAGTACGAGCTTCCGACGAGTCGCTTCTGCGGGAGGTCGAAGGAGCTGAAGCTGAGCTCGCTGCAGAAGAAGTCCGAACTGGGGCCTTGGCGGAAGGCGTGCTGACGGGTCCGGGCGGCGCGGGCGCCTGAAGGCCGACTATCACCCCCTCGAGCCGTCGGGGCCACTCGGTGGCTGCCCACCCGCCCCCGAGCGGGGCGCGGCGGGGGGACGGGAACAGCCGACCGGTACCCGGGAGGCCGGGGCCCCGGCGGGGCGGGAGCGGACAGCCGACCGGCACCCGGAAGATCGGGGTCCCGGCTGGACGGTCTCAGAGAAGGTATGGGGGTTTCCCGGCAGTCTTCGTCCTTCCGCGTCGGGCCGGCCTGTCAAGGGCGCTCCTTCGTCGCGTCGCTTCGCGATGGCCTTCGGCCACCCTTGACAGACCGTCCCGCCACGGAAAAACGAAGACTGCCGGGAAACCCCCAAAAGAACGGCACGGTCGATAGTCAGAGGAGCGGCTCCGTCAGAGATGCGGCGGGCGGTCGGGGCCCGGCAGACCGGGCATCCGGGGCGACACCCAGCCGGTCCGGGGCCAGGGGTGGTCCTCCCTGCACGAAACGCCGACGAGACCGCCCTGCGGAGCACCCAGGCGCACCAGATCGCTACGCGCTCCTCATGTCTCGGCGTCCGGCGGCTGTCTTGGGCTGGTCATGGGCGGGCTCGACGTTCTCGACGGCGGTGGTGAACTCGCGGCCGGTTGCTCCCCGGATGTAGGCCAGTTCCATCCAGCGCTGGTGGCTGGCGGAGTCCGAGACGTTCTCGTTGATCACGGCCATCAGCTCACCCTCGACGCCGGACGCGATGTCGCGGACGCGGCGGTGGAGAAGGCGGTGGGGTACGTATTCGTACTGCTCATTCATCGGGCGCTCCCTCGAAGGTGTCGAGGAACCGCTCCCAGCCAACCTGTGCCCGGTCGAGCAGGTCCGAGCTGGGTTCGACCACAGCGACCACCCCCAGCGAGGAGGTGTCGTCGGTGTCGATGCTGATGCAGCACGGCGTTACCGCCTTGGAGGCCGCTGTGTGAACGGGAATCGGGCGCATGATGGCCACTCCTCTAAAGAGGCTGTTACTCCGTCACTCATGTATAGGAGTGACATGAAGAAGAGTGCCGGACTCCTGTATATGAGTCAACCCGCCGTGATGGGTTGCTCACGGCGGGTTGCGGGCGGTTTGGGTGGCCGTCAGTCGGTTGCCGGGATGCGGAACTCGAAGACGAACTGGTCGGCGGCCATGAGGGTGTCGCAGACCTCCACGACGCGACCGGTGTCCGTGATCGCGTTCCTCAGTAGGTGCACCACTGTGGACCCGGGGCTCAGTGCCAGTTCCGATGCTTCGGCCTTCGAGGCCGGGCGCGCCTGCAGGGTTTCCACGAACTCGGCGAAGACATGGCCGTGTTCCTCAAGGCGTGCGTAGATACCGCCGCCTCCGGGGTTCTCGGCGAAGAGTTCGGGAACGTCGCGCACCACGTCCCACGGGAGGTACGACGTCGCGGCCTCCACGGGTGAGCCGTTGCGGAAGTACAGGCGGCGGCGCGCGAGTACCTGGGTGCCGAGGTCCACGCCGAGCCGCTGAGCGATGCCGTCCGGGGCCTCGACCGGCCCGATGTAGGTCACGTTGACCTTCGCGGCGGCGCCGGACTGTTCCGACTCGGCAAGGTAGGCGGCCTTGCCGCCCTGCCGGAGCGAGCGGCGGAAGCGATCCGAAGACCGGTGGCGCACCGGTGGCCGGGCCTTCACGAAGGAGCCCTTGCCGTGCCGTGTCTCCACGAGACCGCTGGCGCGGATCTCCAGCATGGCCTTGCGCACGGTCCCACCCGAGACGCCGTAACGGTCCACCATCTCGGCTTCACTCGGCACCTGGTCCCCGGGCTTCAAGACACCTGCCCGGACCTGCTGGACGATGTCCTCGGCGATCTGCAAATACCGAGGGACAGCCCTGTCCCCTCCTACAGCTGCTCCCATGGTCCTTCGCTTCCTCCTATGCTCATGTACATGAGTAACAGCGCCCTGCCGAACAGGTCAACGCCACGTCACTCCGTGTCGGTTGCCGGGGTCGTGGTGCGCGATGACGGCCGCTTGCTGGCCATCCGCCGAGCCGACAACGGGACGTGGGAGCTGCCGGGCGGAGTGCTGGAGCTGACGGAAACGCCGGAGGACGGGGTGAGGCGGGAAGTGCTGGAGGAAACCGGCATCCACGTGGAAGTGGACCAGCTCACCGGCGTCTACAAGAACACCACGGCTGGCGTGGTGGCCCTGGTCTTCCGCTGCAAGCCCTCCGGCGGCACGGAACGCCTCTCCGGTGAAACCACGGCAGTCCAGTGGCTCACGACGGAACAGGTCGCCGAACGGATGTCCGAGGTCTACGCAATCCGCCTCTTGGACGCCGTCGACGGCAACGGCCCCCACGTACGCAGCCATGATGGGCGCCAACTGCTCACAGAGCAGCCCAAGACGGCCGCCGGACGCCGAGATATGAGGAGCGCGTAGCGATCTGACGCGCCTGCTGATCCCGAATGACTCTCTGTTCGTCTTTTGGTGCGGGTATCAGCCCCAGACGGTCGCCGGCCGCCGAGAAATGAGGAGCGCGTAGCGATCTGATGCGCGGATCGGCCCCGGCCGCCCGGAAACGGGCCCGGATGCCTGGCGGGCCGATGCCCGGCCCCTCGACGGATCTCTGACCACGGCCGTCCCTTCGCTCTCGACCGTGCCGTTCTTTTGGGGGTTTCCCGGCAGTCTTCGTTTTTCCGTGGCGGGACGGTCTGTCAAGGGTGGCCGAAGGCCATCGCGAAGCGACGCGACGAAGGAGCGCCCTTGACAGGCCGGCCCGACGCGGAAGGACGATGAGACTGACGGGAAACCCCCATACCTTCTCTGAGACCGTCCAGCCGGGACCCCGATCTTCCGGGTGCCGGTCGGCTGTCCGCTCCCGCCCCGCCGGGGCCCCGGCCTCCCGGGGGCTGTTCCCGTCCCCCCGCCCCGCCGGGACGCGCCCGGTCTCCGGCTCCGCCCCGCTGAGAGGTGGGTGGGCAGCCACCGGCCGGCCCCCGGCCCCCCGAGGGGGCCGAAGCCGGCCCGGGCCACGTCACGAGCCCGGCGGGGGCCGTCAGACGGGCAAAATGGCGTGGACGCGGTAGCCGCCGCCGTAGCGGGGGCCCGCGAAGCAGGAGCCGCCCAGGGCGCCCGCGCGTTCGCGCATGCCGAGGAGGCCGTGGCCGCCGCCGGGGGCCTGCGGGTAGGGAGCGGAGTCCGCGGAGTCGCCGCCGTCGTCGAGCACCGTCACCTCCACCGAGGGGCCGACCCGCACCACGCTGACCTCCGCCCGGGCCCCCGGCCCCGCGTGTTTGCGTACGTTGGTCAGCGCCTCCTGGACGACCCGGTACGCGGCCAGGTCCACCGCCGCCGGCAGCGGTCCCGCCTCGGGCCCCAGCTGCACGATGACCTCCACCGGCAGCCCGGCGTGCCGGAAGGTGTCCACCAGCTCGTCCAGGACGGCCAGCCCCGGCGCGGGCTCCGTCGGCGCCTCCGGGTCGCCGGACTGCCGCAGCAGCCCGACCGTGGCACGCAGCTCGTTCAGCGCCGACCGGCTGGCGTCCCGTACGTGCGCCAGCGCCTCCTTGGCCTGGTCCGGCCGCTTGTCCATGACGTGCGCGGCCACCCCCGCCTGCACATTGACCAGGGCGATGTGGTGCGCCACCACGTCGTGCAGGTCCCGGGCGATCCGCAGCCGCTCCTCGGCGACCCGCCGCCGCGCCTCCTCGTCCCGGGTCCGCTCGGCCCGCTCGGCCCGCTCCCGGATGGCGTCGATGAAGGCCCGCCGGCTGCGCACGGCGTCACCGGCGGCAGCGGCCATGCCCGTCCAGGCGAAGATCCCGAGGTTCTCCTGCGCGTACCAGGGCAGCGGCCCGGCCAGCATGGCCACGCCCGTCAGCCCCGCCATGGTCAGCAGCGCGATCCGCCAGGTGGTGGGCCGGTCGGTGCACGAGGCCACCGTGTACAGGGCGATCACCGTGCACATGGCGACGGGCGCCCGCGGCTCCCCGGTGGTCAGCTCCAGCAGCGACAGCCCGCAGGTCACGGCGAGTACGGTGCGCGGCCGGCGGCGCCGCCACACCAGGGCGGCCGCACCGAGCAGCATCAGCAGCAGCGAGAACGGCTCCGGCGTGCGCGTCCCGAAGGTGGGCCCGTGCGGGCCGTGCGGATCGGCGAAGGATCCGACGGCCATGGCGACGAACGCCCCGAACGCGAGCACGGCATCGGTCGCGAGCGGGTGGGCCCGCATCCACTGCCGGGTGGGCGCGAACCGCCCGAGGTCTGTCGTCACGCGGATACGGTACGGCCTGCCAGGGCGCCGGCTACCGGCTGTCCACCGGCGGAGGGCGACGGCCCAGCGGCTGCCGGGAGCGCTCCGGGCCCCACTGCGCCCGGACCACGCACACCGCCATGACCGCGGCGATGGCCGCCAGGTGCTCCTTGCCCGCCAGGTTGTCCTTGATCAGCACCTCGCCGATCATCACGAGGATCACGGCGGCGCCGGTGAGGTAGGCCCGGTAGCGCCAGCACACGTAGATGGCGAGGCCGACCACCGCCGCCGAGGGCCCGGTGTCGTTGACGATCCGGTCGGACACCGGCAGGCCGAAGGGGTGGTCGGGGCCGAGCGAGAGCCCGATCCGCGCGTATGTGGTCCCGGCGAGCGTGGCGACGTAGCCGATCAGCAGGGTGCGCCACCAGCCGATGCAGATCTCCGAGATGCCGAAGACGAGCAGGATCTGCGCGAGCGCCCCCCACACCGGCAGGTCCAGGGCGGGCACGAACAGGGACAGGGGGGTGCGCAGCAGGGCCAGCCACAGGGGGTCGACCGCTTTGACCGACCCCAGGTTCTGGACCGGCTGGAAGCCCCACGACGTGTTCTGCACGACCTGGAAGACCGAGGTCAGGCAGACCGCGCCGAGGGTCATGGGGACCGCCCGCCACTTGTCGTGGACGAGCGCGTCCCGGACGGTCCGGAACAGGGGCCCCCACTCGCGGCGGGCGAACCCCGCGAGTGAGGAGGTGGTCCACGCTGTCAACGGCGGGTCTCCAGGTGTCTGCGGTGCAGCCACTTCGGCAGGCCGGGGGCTTCCAGGAAGCCCTCGGCCCGGCCCGCCGCGATACCGATCCGCAGCAGGTCCGAACTCTTCTCGAAGAGCATGAACCGCGGTTCCCAGATCGGCCGGTATTTGGCGTTGGCCCGGTAGAGGGACTCGATCTGCCACCAGCGGGAGAAGAAGCTCAGCAGCGAGCGCCACATCCGCAGCACCGGACCCGCGCCGAGCCGCGAACCGCGCTCGAAGACGGACCGGAACATCGCGAAGTTCAGCGAGACCTGGGTGACCCCGATCTCCTTGGAGCGTTCGAGGAGTTCGATGACCATGAACTCCATCAGGCCGTTCTCGGAGTCCCGGTCACGGCGCATCAGGTCCAGCGACAGGCCCTTGGGTCCCCACGGTACGAAGGACAGCACGGCCCGCAGGTCGCCGTTGCCGTCGGTGCACTCCAGCATCACGCACTGGCCGTCGCCGGGATCGCCCAGCCGGCCCAGCGCCATGGAGAAGCCGCGCTCGGTCGCGCCGTCGCGCCAGTCGTCGGCGCGCAGCAGCAGCTCGTCCATCTCCTCGGCCGGGATGTCGGCGTGGCGGCGGATCCGCACCGTGTAGCCGGCCCGCTTGACGCGGTTGTAGGCCTGCCGGACGGTCCGCATGGCGCGGCCCTCCAGCGTGAAGTCGGCCGTCTCGACGATCGCCTCGTCGCCCAGTTCCAGCGCGTCCAGCCCGTGCCGGGCGTAGATCTGCCCGGCCTCCTCGCTCGCGCCCATGACGGCCGGTACCCAGCCGTGCTCACGGGCCTCGGCCAGCCAGGGCTCGATGGCCCCGGGCCAGGCCTCGGGGTCGCCGATGGGGTCGCCGGAGGCGAGCGAGACCCCGCCGACGACGCGGTAGGTGACGGCGGCCTTGCCGGTGGGGGACCAGATGACGGACTTCTCGCGGCGCAGCGCGAAATAGCCGAGCGAGTCGCGGTCGCCCTGCTTGGCGAGCAGGGCCCGCAGCCGCTCCTCGTCCTCCTCGGAGAGGGGGTCGACGGCGCGGCGCGAGCGGAAGGCCGCGAACAGCACCGCGAGCAGCAGGAGCATCGACATGACGTTGATGAAGACGTCCACCCAGCCGGGGGTGGTGATCGTGCGGTAGGCCTTGGCGTCCGGATCCAGGGTGATCAGGCGCATCACCCCGTACCGCCAGCGCGACAGGAAGGTGGCCTCGGCCCCCGCCTCGGCGGTGTTGGTGGCGCCGACGAGCAGGGCCGCGACCAGCGAGGTGACCAGCAGGCCCGCGGCGGCCACGATGGTGGCGAGCGCGGGGTTGGAGCGGTCGCCCTTGGCGTAGAACTCCCTGCGGCCCAGCAGCAGGGCGCCGACGAACAGGGCGGTCAGGACGAGCGAGACCCAGTTCTGCGTGTGCTCGCGGAACTCCGGGTAGCACAGGTTGAAGTCGCCCCACTGGACGCACGGGGCGAAGGCCGCCCGCAGGAAGGCCAGCAGCAGCATCCCGCCCAGTACCAGGTTCAGGATCCACGCGGCGCGTTTGCGGCGGCCCATGGTGACGGCCAGCATCAGCGAGAACAGGCCGGACGCGAAGCCGGCGGTGAGCAGGTACGGGGTGTAGAAGTCCTCGATGTTGTGCCGGCGCAGATCCTGGCCGAGCGAAAGCCACACCGCGCTGAGGAAGTTGACGAAGGTGACGGCGCGCAGGTACCAGACCGCGAACGCGGCGCTGCGCCGTGAGCGGGTGCTCCCCCGGCCGGTCTCCCGGCCGCCCCCCGCCGCCTTTCCGGCGGAATCGCCGCCGGTCTCTTTCCTTCCGGATGCCGGCCCGGGCGCCGGTACGGCGCCGCGGTCGGTTTCTACGCTGGTCAAACGGACCTCTCCCATAAAAAGCGATCATATGGGGCGTCGCGATCCATACTGGGCCTGTCCGGGGACTGCGGCCTGGTCAGGACCGTGGGCCCCGGTGGCTCATGCCGTCGGCTCCTGCGCCGCCTGCTCCGGGAGTTCCGCCGCGAGTGCGGCGGCCGCCTGGACCAGGGGGAGTGCCAGCAATGCCCCGGTACCTTCGCCCACTGTGACGCCGTGGTCGAGTACAGGGTTGAGTGCCATCCGGTCCAGTGCCTTCGCCTGGCCGGGCTCGCCGCTTGCCTGACCGGCGAGCCACCAGTCGGGCGCCCGGAACGCGGCCCGCTGCGCCACCAGCCCGCAGGCGGCCGACACGACGCCGTCGAGGATCACCGGCGTACGGCGTACCGCGCACTGGAGCAGGAAACCGGTGATGGCGGCCACGTCGGCGCCGCCCACCGCGGCCAGCAGCGCGACCTGGTCGCCGAGGACCGGCCGGGCCCGGCGCAGCGCGTCGCGGATCGCCGCGCACTTGCGCATCCAGGTCAGGTCGTCGATGGGCAGGCCGCCGCGGCCGGTGACCACGGAGGCGTCGGTGCCGCACAGGGCGGCGACCAGGGTGGCGGCGACGGTGGTCCCGCCGACGCTCAGATCGCCGAGGACGACCAGATCCGTACCGGAGTCGGCCTCCTCGTCGGCGATCCGCATCCCGAGCCGGAGCGCGGCCTGCGCCTCCTCGGCCGTCAGCGCGTCCTCCACGTCGATCCGGCCGCTGCCGCGCCGCACACGGTGGCGGACCACATCCTCGGGCAGCAGCTCCGGGTCGCAGTCGAGCCCCGCGTCGACGACCCGCACCGTGACGCCGAGCCGGCCGGCCAGGATGGCGACGGGGCTGGCCCCGTCGAGCACGGCCCGCACCAGCTCGTGGCCGCCGGACGCGGCCCGGGCGGAGACGCCCCCGGAGGCGATCCCGTGGTCGGCGGCGAACAGCACCACGCGCGGGTGCTCGATCGGCTTGACCGGGACCTGCCCCTGAGCGGCGGCGAGCCACTCGGCGAGCTCGTCGAGCCGGCCCAGCGCGCCGGGCGGCACCGAGAGGCGTTCACGGCGTTCCTCGGCATCACGCCGGACGCCCCCGTCGGGGCGCTCGATCAGATCGGAGAAGTCGTCGAGATTCAGCGTGCTCATCTGCCGAAGCGTACAGCCGGTGAGGCCCTCCCCTCAGGGGTCTCCCGGTGCCGGCCGGGCCTCGGCGCACCGAGGTGGACGCCCGCCATCACGAGGGGCGCGCCCAGCAGCAGACCCACCGTCAGCTCCTCGTCGTCGAGCCGGGAGGAGAGCAGGATGGTGACCACCGGGATGGCGCCGAAGACGTAGGCCCCGCGCGACGCGCCCCACAGCGGGTCCAGTTCGCGGTTGCCGAACCGCACGCCCACCGCGTCGCCGCCGCCCGGCAGGCAGCACCCCGCGAAGGCGGCCAGTCCGGTCCTCTCTCCGTCGGACCTCCAGGGCCTCACGGCGTCACCCCTGCTAGTCCTTGAGTACGAGCACCTGTCCCGCGACGACCAGGAGCACGTGCTCGCACTCGCCCGCCACCGCGTTGTTGAGGCGTCCCAGCTCGTCGCGGAAGCGGCGGCCCGACGCGGTCGCCGGGACGATCCCGGCCCCCACCTCGTTGCTGACGAGCACCACCTGGCGGCGGGTCGCCCGCACCGCGGCCACCAGCTCGGCCACCCGGTCGGCGAGCTTCAGCCGCGCGCTCCTGGCCCACTCCCCGTCGTCCCAGGCGCCCGCCCGGTCCATCGCGTCCGTCAGCCACAGCGCCAGGCAGTCGATGAGCAGCGGCGGACCCGTCTTGGCGAGCAGCGGCACCAGGTCGCAGGTCTCCGCCGTCCGCCAGCTCGCGGGCCGGCGCTCCCGGTGCAGGCCGACCCGCTGCACCCACTCCGCGTCCCCGTCGCGGGTGCCGCCGGTGGCCACGTAGACCACCCCGGGGAAGGCCTCCAGCCGCCGTTCCGCCTCGAAGGACTTCCCGGACCGGGCCCCGCCCAGCACCAGGGTGCGGCGCGGCAGGTCCGGCTCCGCGCCGTACTCCCCGACGCTCACGGTGGTCCCGTCCGGCACCGCCCGGGCCCCGGCGGCCGCGCACCGGCGCTCCAGCTCGCGGCCGGGCGGGGTGTCGTGGTCGAGGTGGACGGCGATCACGTCCGTGGCCGGGCCCACCGCGCCGCTCGCCCGCAGCCGGGCCAGGGCTTCGGGCCGGCCCAGCACGTCGGCGAGGACCATGTCGTACGGACGCAGCCCCCTGGTCTCCCCGGTCCCGCCCGGCGCCCCGCCGGGCGGGAGGTACAGCAGTCGGCCGCCGTCCGGGCCCGTCACCTCGTACCCGGTGCCCGGCGCGTCCATCGGCACGGCCCGCACCCGGTGCCCGGAGATCACCGACAGCTCCCGCCCGTCGGGCACCCGTCCCGCGGCCGGCAGCCCGGGCGGCAGCTCCACCGCGGGCCCGTCGTGCGGGTGGGTCAGCAGGACCTGCCGTACCCCGGCCAGGGAATGCCCGGCCCGGGCGCCGGCCAGCACCGCCCCGGGGGTCAGGTCGAGCAGCAGCGCCCCGTCGACGAGGACGGCCGTCGCGGCGCGGGAGCGGGCGCCGACGGAGAGTGCGCAGGCCGCACAGGGACAGCCGGGGCGGGGCAGGCCCTCGGGTGTGCCGGTGCCGAGCAGAGTGAGTTCCACAGGATGATCCTCCCGCGTCGCCGAGAGTGGTGCGCGCCCGGTTACTCTGCGGGCACACTCAAGGCGAAGCAGCGTGCGAGCAGCGGACGAGCAACGGAGGCGGACATGGCGTGGACGTGGCGGTTCGAGACGGCCGATGGCGCGGAGACGAGCCCGTCGGTGGTACCGGAGGAGTTCACCACGCAGGGGGACGCGGAGTCCTGGATCGGTGAGTACTGGAAGGACCTGCTGGAGGGCGGCGTCGAGCAGGTCAAGCTGTCGGACGACGCCGGCACCGAGCTCTACACGATGAGCCTGCGCGAGGCCCTGGAGGTCTAGGCCCTAATCGAGGCGCCGGGGGTGCGGGGGCGCGCAGCCGCCGTGACCCCCGCGCCGCGGGGTCAGCCCCGCACACCGCACAGGTGCAGCAGCGCCGCCACGCCCCGGTAGGGGTCGGTGCGGCCCGCGCGGTCCTCGGCGGACAGCAGCCGCTCCAGCTCCTCGTCGGGCGGCAGGGTCCCGCCCGCCTCGGTGCCGTCGGTGAAGACGCGCACCCCGTACCAGGACTGCAGCGGCGCGCCGATCCCGGACAGCGTGGCCGTCAGATCGGCCAGCCGGTCGGCGCGCACGTCCAAGCCGAGCCGGTTCGTGTAGTCGACGCTGTCGAAGGCGGCCAGCGCACCCTTCCAGTCGCCGTCCAGCCCCGGCCGCATGGCGAGCGCGTCGCCGTTGCGCACGAGCAGGGACAGCAGCCCGCCGGGGGCCAGCATCCGGGCCAGCCCGGCGAGCATGGCGTCCGCCTCGGGTACGTACATCAGCACCCCGTGGCAGAGCACCACGTCGAAGCTGCCCGGCAGGAAGTGGGCGCCGGTCTCGCGGCCGTCGCCCTCCATGAGGCGGACCCGGTCGCGGATCCCGGCGGGCTCCCGGTCCAGCGCCGCACGCGCGACGGTCAGCATGCCGGGATCCTGCTCCAGGCCCGTGACCTTGTGCCCGGCGCGGGCCAGCCGCAGCGCCTGGGTGCCCTGGCCCATGCCGACGTCGAGCACGCGCAGCCGCTGCCCTACGGGGAAGTGGTGCGCGATCTGCTCGTCGACCTGGCGGCCCACGAGTTCCTGGCGGACGGCGTTACGGAGCCCGCCCAGGCCCTCGAGCCAGAGGCGGGCGCCTTCGGTGAATCCGCTCAGGGCCGTTCCCCGCGCTTGACCTGCGGCTTCGGCAGGCGCAGCCGGCGCATCTGGAGGGTGCGCATGAGGCCGTACGCGATGGCGCCGCGGCGCGGCTCGTCCGGGAAGCGGTCGTTCAGCGCCTTGCGGAGGCGGAACACCATGCCGATGGAGTCGACGAGGATCAGGGCGATCACGGCCAGCCACAGCAGCAGCGCGATGTTCTGGATCGACGGCTGCCGCCACATGCTGAGCACCAGGATGACCACGGCCAGCGGCAGGAACATTTCGGCGACCGAGAAGCGGGAGTCCACGAAGTCGCGGACGAACCGGCGGACGGGGCCCTTGTCCCGCGCGGGCAGGTAGCGCTCGTCGCCGCTGGCCAGCGCCTCGCGCTGCTTGGCCATCTCGACGCGACGGCGCTCACGGGTTCGCTTGGCATCCTCCTTGCGGTTGCCGGTCGAGGCCACCACGGCCTTGCGCTGCGACTGGGCCACAGCACGCTTCGGCGTAGGGCGGCCCTTCGGGGCCTGCGGGTTACGGGGCTGCGAGAGATCGGCGGTCACCTTGTCGGTGGCGGCGGCCTTCTCTTCCTTGGAGGAGCGGTTCCCAAACACAAAACCCAAGCCTACGTGGTTGCGGGCATGGCCCCCACCCCCGCGGGGAACGATCCGGCAACGGCGGGCGTCTTCCCCTTGCACGGTTCGTGCCGCGGGTCCGCCCGCGGTGGTGATCGGGGGCCCACCTACTCCTCACGCCTGACACGGCGGGGGCGCAGTCGTCCTGGAGGAGGAGCGCATCCGTCCTCGAACAGTGCGGTAATGGAGACAGGGCCCGTACTGTGGGTTCTGTCGGTGACCTGGAGCACAGTCCGTCTAGAAGGGGGCGCGCGAAGCCCATGAGCGGTGTCATGAAGCGTATGGGGATGATCTTCCGCGCGAAGGCGAACAAGGCCCTGGACCGGGCCGAGGACCCGCGCGAAACCCTCGACTACTCGTACCAGAAGCAGCTCGAACTGCTGCAGAAGGTGCGCCGCGGAGTCGCCGACGTGGCGACCTCCCGCAAACGCCTGGAGCTTCAGCTGAACCAGCTCCAGGGGCAGTCCGCCAAGCTGGAGGACCAGGGCCGCAAGGCCCTCGCCCTGGGCCGCGAGGACCTGGCCCGCGAGGCCCTGGCCCGCCGCGCCTCGCTCCAGCAGCAGGTCAGCGACCTGGAGGTGCAGCACCAGACCCTTCAGGGCGAGGAGGAGAAGCTGACCCTCGCCTCCCAGCGGCTCCAGGCCAAGGTGGACGCCTTCCGCACCAAGAAGGAGACCATCAAGGCCACCTACACCGCGGCCCAGGCGCAGACCCGGATCGCGGAGTCCTTCTCCGGCATCTCCGAGGAGATGAGCGACGTCGGCCTGGCCATCCAGCGGGCCGAGGACAAGACCGCCCAGCTGCAGGCCCGCGCCGGCGCGATCGACGAGCTGCTGGCCTCCGGCGCGCTCGACGACCAGAGCGGGCTCGGCGCCAGGGACGACATCCAGGCCGAGCTGGACCGCCTGTCGGGCGGTACGGACGTGGAGCTGGAGCTCCAGCGCATGAAGGCCGAGCTGGCGGGCGGCCCCTCCGCCCAGCAGCAGGCCATCGAGGGCGGCGCCCCGGGCACCGCCCAGCAGCCGCAGACCCAGCACCGGTTCGACAAGCAGTAGGACGGGGCCCGTCATGATTGTCCGCATCATGGGGGAAGGCCAGCTGAAGGTGGCCGACGGCCACTTCGCCGAGCTCAACAAGCTGGACGACGAACTCCTCGCGGAGATGGAGTCCGGCGACGAGGAGGGCTTCCGGCGCACGCTGGGCGCACTGCTCGATGCCGTGCGGCGGCTCGGCAAGCCGCTCCCCGATGACGCGCTGGAGCCGTCCGAGCTGATCCTGCCCGCGGACGACGCGTCGCTCGACGAGGTCAAGGAGATGCTCAGCGACGACGGCCTGATCCCGGGCTGATACCGGGCTCAGCGCCAGGACACCGCCACCGGCACACCGCTACGACGACGGGCCCGTCGTCGTAGCGCGGTCAGTGCTCGGGCGGCTTCTGCAGGGAGACGGCCCGCTCCGGATCGGGGGTCCCGCCGATGAAGTTCTCGAACTTGCGGCGCGGCGCCGCCCAGCGCCGGTCGTGGTGGAAGGCGCGCAGTCCCGCCTTGGCCCGGGCGCGCGGGCGTTTCGCGTAGAACCTCTTCGCGTACGGGGACGTCGGCCTCGCGAGGCGGATCGCGCCGATCAGGGCCACGAAGGGGATGACCGTGCCGAAGACGGCGGTGCGCGCCTTGCCCTTCCACAGGGCGATCAGGGCCAGGAAGAAGTTGGTGGCGGTGTTCATGGCGACCAGCCCGCGGCTCTGGCGCTCCTCGCTGGTCAGCTCGTCCACCCCGAAGGGCAGGAATCCGCCCAGGACCAGCGCCACGAGCGCGGCCGTCAGGACCACCATCTCCACGCTCTTGCGCCCCTGCTCGCTCCAGTACACGTCGTCGAGGTGCAGGATCAGCGCGAACTCGTCCAGGACGAGGCCGGCACCCAGCCCGAAGAGGACGGCCGAGGCCATCGCGCCGAAGCCGTGGCGGCCGCTGGCGACCGCCCCGAAACCGCCGATGACCACGAGGATCACGCCGGGCACCACGTGGTGGACGTGCATGCCGCCCGGGGTCACGTTCTTGAAGGGCCCTCTCCCGGCCCGGATCATCCGGGTGATCACGCGGGTGACCAGGAACGACGTCACGAAGGAGAGCAGGGCCAGAAGGAGGGGCAGCTTGCCCGGTTCGTCGATGTTCCGATACCACCAGTGACCCATCGCACCAGCTCTCTGTTCAGTGGCTCCCGGTTTGGCCCGTATGCGGTAATTTACCGCTGACTTCGAGCGGGTAGCGTTCGCGCCGATGACAGATTCGTACGAAGATCCGCCGCTGCCGCCGGCCCCGGACCGCGCCTCCTTCGGCGACGGCCTGCGCTTCGCGTTCGGCACGCTCACCGTGCTGCCCGCCCGCATCACCCGTTGGGACCGCCCCGCCGCCCGTACCGGGATGGCCTGCGCCCCGGCCGCCGGGCTGGTCGTAGGCCTGCTCGCGGCGGTGCCCGGGGTGCTCTTGCTCCTGCTGGGCGGAGGGCCGGTGCTCGCCGCGGCCGTCACCGTCGCCGTACCGGCCGCGCTGACCCGGGGGCTGCACCTGGACGGGCTCGCCGACACCGCGGACGGACTGGGCAGCGCCAAACCGGCCGAGGACGCGCTGCGCATCATGAAGCAGTCCGACATCGGCCCCTTCGGGGTCGTGGCCCTGGTCCTCCTGCTCCTCGTCCAGGTGGCGGCCCTGTCCGAGGCGTACGCCGGCAGCTGGATCCGCGGCGCCCTCGCCGCCGTGACCGCCGCCGTGACCGCGCGCCTCGCCATGACCCTCGCCTCCCGGGAAGGGGTTCCCGCCGCCCGCCCCGAGGGGCTCGGCGCGGCGGTCGCCGGGGTGGTCCCGCGCCGTGCGGCCGTCGCCGTCGCCGCCCTGACCGTGGTCCTGGCCGCGGCCGCCGCCCTCCCGCTGGGCCTCCCGGCCGCCGGGCGGCACGCCGCGGCCGTGCTGGCCGCCCTGCTCGCCGCGGAACTGCTGCTGCGCCGCTGCGTCCGGCGCTTCGACGGGGTCACCGGCGACGTCTTCGGCGCCCTGGCCGAGGTCTCCGCGACCACCGCCCTGATCGTCCTGGCTCTGGGCTGACCCGGCCTGTCCCCGGCTGATGCCCCGCCGGTGGCCGGGCTGATGCCCCTCGGGTGCCCCGCCGGTGCCCACGTAGGCTCACCCCGTGGACGACATCCGGACGGACCCGACCCCCGCCGCGCCCATCCGGGTGCTGCTCGCCGACGACCAGGCGCTCCTGCGCAGCGCCTTCAAGGTGCTCGTCGACTCCGAGCCCGACATGGAGGTCGTCGGGGAGGCCTCCGACGGGGCCCAGGCCTTCGAACTCGCCCGCCGCGCGCGCCCCGACGTCGTCCTCATGGACATCCGGATGCCCGGCACCGACGGGCTCGCGGCCACCCGCCTGATCAGCGCGGACCCCGAACTCGGCGCCGTGCGCGTGGTGATGCTGACGACCTTCGAGGTCGACGAGTACGTCGCCGCCGCCCTGCGGGCCGGCGCCTCCGGCTTCCTGGGCAAGGGCGCCGAGCCCGAGGAGCTGCTCAACGCCATCCGGGTCGCCGCCGCCGGCGAGGCGCTGCTCTCCCCGGCCGCCACCAAGGGGCTCATCGCCACCTTCCTCGCCCAGGGCGGCGGCGCCGACCCGGCCGCCGCCGCGGCCACGGCCGGCTCGCACGCGCAGCGGCTCGCCGCGCTGACCGTCCGGGAGCGCGAGGTCCTCGTCCACGTGGCCGCCGGGCTGTCCAACGACGGGATCGCCGGACGGCTGGAGGTCAGCCCGCTCACCGTCAAGACCCACGTCAACCGGGCCATGGCCAAGCTCGGTGCCCGCGACCGGGCGCAATTGGTGGTCATCGCCTACGAATCGGGACTGGTCCGGCCCCGCGCGGAGTAGCGGCGCAGTAGTACGGCGTACTGCGGACGCGGTATGCCGCACATAAGGACGGGACCTGCGAGCGACGCAGCGGCGCCACGGCATGCGAAAGGCTGAAAAGGCCCTCGCCTTCGTCACTGCAGAGAGATCCCATACCCATGTCCTGGCTGTCCCGCTTCAGCCTTGCCCAAAGGGCGTTGATCGGCCTCGTGTCGCTCGTCGCGCTCCTCTTCGGCGCCATAGCCATCCCGCAGCTCAAGCAGCAGCTGCTGCCCTCCATCGAACTGCCGATGGTGTCCGTGCTCGCGCCGTACCAGGGCGCCTCGCCCGACGTGGTGGAGAAGCAGGTCGTCGAACCGATCGAGGCCATGCTCAAGGGCGTCGACGGCATCACCGGCATCACCTCCACCGCCAGCGAGGGCAACGCCCTCGTCATGGCCACCTTCGACTACGGCGACAGCGGCACCAAGCAGCTCGTCGCCGACGTCCAGCAGGCCGTCAACCGGGCCCGCGTCCGGCTGCCCGCCGAGGTGGACCCGCAGGTCGTGGCCGGTTCCACCGACGACATCCCGACCGTCATCCTCGCCGTCACCTCCGACAAGGACCAGCAGGCACTCGCCGACCAGCTGGAACGTTCCGTCGTCCCCGTGCTGTCGGACATCGAGGGCGTCGGCCAGGTCACCGTCGACGGCGTCCAGGACCTCCAGGTCACCATCACCCCCGACAACGCCAAGCTCGCGGCCACCGGCCTCGACGGCGCCGCCCTCGCCCAGGGCCTCCAGGCGGGCGGCGCGACCGTGCCCGCCGGCTCCTTCGACGAGGAGGGCAAGAACCGCACCGTCCGCGTCGGCGCCGGCTACACCTCCCTCGCCCAGATCGAGGACCTGCGCCTGAGCCCCGGACCCGGCAAGCCGGCCGTCCGCCTCGGCGACGTGGCCACGGTGAAGCAGGAGGCCGCCAAGGCCGTCTCCATCACCCGTACCAACGGCAAGCCCAGCCTCGCCCTCGTCCTCACCATGGACAAGGACGGCAGCGCCGTCGCCATCTCCGACGCCGTCAAGGACAAGCTGCCCGAGCTGCGCTCCACGCTCGGCGCCGGCGCCGGCCTCACCGTCGTCAGCGACCAGGGCCCGGCCGTCGCCAAGTCCATCTCCAGCCTCACCACCGAGGGGCTGCTCGGCCTGCTCTTCGCGGTGATCGTGATCCTGGTCTTCCTGGCCTCGCTGCGCTCGACGCTGGTCACCGCGGTCTCCATCCCGCTGTCCGTCGTCCTCGCGCTCATCGTGCTCTGGACCCGCGACCTCTCGCTCAACATGCTGACGCTGGGCGCGCTCACCATCGCCATCGGCCGCGTGGTCGACGACTCGATCGTGGTCCTGGAGAACATCAAGCGCCACCTCGGCTACGGCGAGGAGCGCGAGACCGCCATCCTCACCGCGGTCAAGGAGGTGGCCGGCGCGGTCACCTCCTCCACCCTCACCACCGTCGCCGTCTTCCTGCCGATCGGTCTCACCGGCGGCATGATCGGCGAGCTCTTCGGCTCCTTCTCGCTCACCGTCACGGCCGCCCTGCTGGCCTCGCTGCTCGTCTCGCTGACGGTCGTACCGGTGCTCTCGTACTGGTTCCTGAGCGCGCCGAAGGGCGTGGCGGCGGGAGACGCCGAGAGCGCTGCACGGGCCCGGCGCGAGGCTGAGGAGAAGGAGGCGCGCAGCCGCCTCCAGAAGCTCTACGTCCGCGTCCTGGGCTTCGCCACCCGGCGCCGCCTGACCAGCGTGGCCATCGCCGTCGTGATCCTCGTCGGCACCTTCGGGATGACCCCGCTGCTGAAGACCAACTTCTTCGACCAGGGCGAGCAGAATGTCCTGACGGTCAAGCAGGAGCTGGCCCCCGGCACCTCGCTGGCCGCCTCCGACGAGGCGAGCCGCAAGGTCGAGAAGGCGCTGGCCTCGGTGGACGGCGTCAAGAGCTACCAGGTCACCGTCGGCTCCTCCGGCTTCCTCGCGGCCTTCGGCGGCGGTACGGGCTCCAACCAGGCCTCGTACCAGGTCACGCTGAAGGACGCGGGCGACGCGGAGGCCGTGAAGAAGCGGATCGAGGGCGAGCTGGCCAAGCTCGACGGCATCGGCGACACCAGGATCCAGGCGGGCGACGGCTTCGGCAGCCAGAACCTCAGCGTGGTCGTCAAGGCAGGCGACGGCGAGATCCTCGCCAAGGCCGCCGAGCAGGTCAGGGCCGAGGTGGCCACCCTCAAGAACGTCACCGACGTGCAGAGCGACCTGTCCCAGTCCGTGCCCCGGATCTCGGTGACCGCCACCCCCAAGGCCGCGGACGCCGGCCTGAACCAGGCCGCGCTCGGCGCGATCGTCGCGCAGGCGGTACGGGGCAACCCGGCGGGCAAGGCCGTACTGGACAACACCGAGCGGGACATCGTCATCCGCTCCGCGCAGCCGGCCACCACCCTGGCCGAACTCCAGGCGCTGCCGATCGGCCCGCTCAAGCTCGGCGACATCGCCGAGGTCAAGGTGGTCCCCGGCCCGGTCGCGATGACCCGGATCGACGGCGCCCGCGCCGCCACCGTCACGGCGAAGCCGGTCGGCGACAACACGGGCGCGGTCAGCTCCGAGCTCCAGACGAAGATCAAGGCCCTGGACCTGCCGGAGGGCGCCAGGGCCTCTATCGGCGGCGTCTCGGAGGACCAGGACGAGGCCTTCGCCTCGCTGGGCCTGGCCATGTTCGCGGCCATCGCGATCGTGTTCATGCTGCTCGTCGCGACCTTCCGCTCGCTGGTCCAGCCGCTGATCCTGCTGGTCTCGATCCCGTTCGCGGCGACCGGCGCGCTCGGCCTGCTGCTCGTCACCGGTACCCCGATGGGCGTCCCGGCGATGATCGGCATGCTGATGCTCATCGGCATCGTCGTGACCAACGCGATCGTGCTGATCGACCTGGTCAACCAGTACCGGGCCCAGGGGCTGGGCGTCGTCGAGGCCGTGGTCGAGGGCGGCCGCCACCGCCTGCGGCCGATTCTGATGACGGCCCTGGCGACGATCTTCGCGCTGCTCCCGATGGCGCTGGGCGTCACCGGAGAGGGCGGCTTCATCTCGCAGCCGCTGGCGGTCGTGGTGATCGGCGGCCTGGTCAGCTCCACCCTGCTGACCCTGCTGCTGGTGCCGACCCTCTACACGATGGTGGAACTCCGCAAGGAGCGCCGCCGCGCGAGGAAGACGGCCCGCCTGAGGGTGGTCCCGTCCCCGGCGACGGCACCGGAGGACACCCCGGCCGGCGTCTGACACACCGCCCACCCCAGGGACAGGAAGCCCCGCAGCGCCACGCGCTGCGGGGCCCCTGCCGTCCCGGCTCACCTCACCCGGCGACGATGGCGTCGAGCAACTCACTCCGACTGATGTCCCATTCAGAGCGCGGTCGGCGGCCGCCACGATCAGCGCGGGCCGTCGGGTCCTTGCTGTCCCATACGGGGATCACTCCTGTGAAGCCGTCGGCGATCCCGATGCACTGGCTCCCGTTGGTGTCGCTGTAGCTGCTCTTGCGCCAGCGGGCGGCGCTCAGGTCGTCGGGTGTCGCATGGCCTCAAGCCTCCAACTGAGGCGGCCAGCGTCATGCTCACGCCGTCGGCCAGCCGTCAAGGGAGACGTCCGCGCCACTGGACAAATAATGATGGAGGGCGCTGGAGGTCGTGTCCACGAAGGCATCGGGGATAGCGTCAGTGTCGACCCAGCGAACCTGGGAGTGCTTGCGCGGTTCCCGGTTCTCGGGTTCGCCGGTCCATTCGTGGGCGGCGAAGACGACCGTGAGGAAGCCGTTGGGGGCTTCGACGCCCCAGGCGCCGTGGATGATGTGGGCGACCTTTAGGGACTCGGGCTTCACGGTGAGGCCCGTCTCCTCGTAGAGCTCGCGCACCGCGGTTTCGGTGATGGGCTCACCCTGCTCGTTCTTGCCGACGGGCAGGTCCCACAGGCCCTGGGCGAACTTGGCGTTCTCGCTGCGCTGGAGGAGGACGACACGGTTGGTGGCCTTGTCGTGGACGATGACCGCCGCGACCAGCAGGATCATCGATTCGAGCGCCGGCTCGAGGGTTTGGGAGCGGTCGTCGATCTGCTGGTCCACGGTGTTCCCTTCGTCGGGCGGGTTGTTGGGCATGTTAGGCGAGGGCTTCACGGGCGCGGCGGGCGAGATCGGCGGCGCCGGGGACGCGGCGGCGCTGGTAGACCGCGAGCGTGGAGCGGATCGAGGTGATCGCCTTGCGGGTGCGGTCGGAGGTCATGCCCTCCATGAGGACCAGGGCTTGGGTCCAGGCGGCGACCGCTTCGTCAGCGCGGGCCTGGGCGGCGAGGCTGTCGCCGAGGTCAGCGTGGGTGAGGGCGTGGACGCGCTTGTACTTCTCCGGGTCCCAGCGGGTGAGGGCGTCGCGGTGCTGCTGCTCGGTGCCGACGTGGTCGGCCAGGTCGGTCAGGGTGCGGGCGGTGTGGCTGGCCACGGTGCCGGCGGCGGGGCCGCTGACGCGGGAGTAGCTAAGGGCTTCGTACGTGCATCCGGCGGCGTGGATCGTTTCGAGTAGGCGGGAGTTGGGGTCGGTCGGCGCTGGCACGTTCCTCCGTCCCGGAGCTGTAAACCGCGTATACCGCTTGGACTCCGTCACACCGTACCCACTCTGCGTAGCGGGCGGTTCACTTATCGACAGCCGCCCCACTCACGGGCCGGGCGGCTCCAAGTTCCGTACGCCCCACCGGGCTCGGGCATTCCCATGTCCGAGCCCGGCCGATGAGAGACGGAGACACGGTGACCACTATCGACACCGCGACC
This sequence comes from Streptomyces sp. ISL-94, assembly GCF_018614075.1. Taxonomy (GTDB): domain Bacteria; phylum Actinomycetota; class Actinomycetes; order Streptomycetales; family Streptomycetaceae; genus Streptomyces. The sequence continues at coordinate 73,229 of NZ_JAGGOZ010000024.1, forward strand.
ATCACGGTCGAGCTGCCCGACGCCTTCGACCCGCGCTGGAGCCGCCTGCCCGGCATCCAGGTCGAGGGCCGACACCTCACCATCGACCCGACCGAGTACTTCTTCCGCTTCGAGTCCAACACCTGGCTCGTCGCCGACTGGGAGCTGGTCAAGTCCCAGCTCCTGGGCGTGAGCGAGACGACCGAGAGCGCGGTCGAGCAGTTCGCGCTCGACTTCATCAAGAACCACGGCGAGTCCACCTCGGACGCGGCCCTCGTGCTGGCGACGGCGTACGGGGTCTACTCGTACCTCTTCCGCGAGGAGCACCTGGCCGGCCTTGGCCTGCCGCAGATCACCGCCCACCACCTGCGCATGCTGCGCGAGGCGGCCACACTGATGGCGCTCAACAAGGTCGAGCTGGACGGCCACATCTCCAACGTCGGCCCGTGCTGGTTCTTCCCCGCCGCCACCTCCGTCGTCTTCGACCTGGACGACGAGATGGGCGGGATGCTCGACGAGGTCTACCACGGCGGCTGGTTGGCCGAGCGCCGCCGGATCGAGTCCATCAAGGCCCACGCCGCGCTCGGCGGCCGGCTCGTGCACGGCTGCCAGTCCGTACCGGACCAGTCCGGCGGCGTTGTCGCGCCCTACGGTGCCTCGATGGCCAACTTCCGTGACGACCTCGCCGCATTCAAGGCGGGCTGGATCGAACAGGTCTACGCCCACCGCATGACTGCGGCCCAGTAGCTCCAACCCCCAGCACGACTTCGGGGCGGGCTGACCTGCTCGCCCGCCCCGGAGCCAACCAGCCCCTGGAGACCCCCATGGACCAGAGCCTCACCACCGCCCTGGTGAACGACCTGTGCACCCTCGTCGGCAAGCCCCTCCCCGAACGTGCCGAGATCCGCGTCTGGGGCATGTCCGGAGTCGAGCGCGTCACCTTCCCCGACGGCACCACCGCCGTCTTCAAGTACGCCAAGGAACCTTTCGACCGCGAGGCCCAGGCCCTGCGGCTGGCCCACCAGCGCGGGCTGCCGGTACCCGCACTCCACGCCACCGCCATGCGGGACAAGTGGCTCGGGATGCTCATGGACGACCTCGGCACCCCCGTCCGGGATGCCGACGACCTCGACGGCGTCGCCGCCGCTGTGATGGTCCACGCCGCCCGCCCGGCGAGCGGCCTGCCCCTACTCGACGGTGCGGGCCTCGCGGCCCTGCCCGGCCGAGCCCTTGATCACCTACAGCGGCTGCGGAAGGCCGACCGGTGGATGGACTGCGACGACATCGAGACTGCCCTGGGGAAGATCTCCGCGGCGGCCGAGGCCCGCGCCCAGGGAGCGACTCTTGACCCGTTCGGCTGGGTCCACTCCGAGTTCCACCCCACGAGTGTCCACATCGGGGAGAGCGGCTGGCACCTTCTCGACTTCGCCCGCGCCTTCACCGGCCCCGGCCTGATCGACCTCGCCTCCTACCACGGCACCACCGACACGCCGAGCCCCGACCGGCTGCGGGTGTTCCTGGAGCAGTACGTGACCGCAGGCGGCCACGAGGACGCTGTCGCCGCCCGGGGTGGTCTGGCCGCCGAGGCATGGGCCCTGGGCTGGCACCGCATGTGGGCCGTCGAGTGGTTCATGGAACAGGCCACCCGCTGGATCAACGACCCGGCCAAGGACCCCGCGTACATCCCCGTCGTCCGCCGCCACTTGAACGACGTGGTCCAACTCCTGGAGGTCTAGGTGCTCGCCCAGGTCTGCCCCTGGTACGCCCACGCCGCCCAGCGCCTCGCCATCAGCCCGGCCCAGCCCCTCACCCCTCCCGCACGGATGGAGTGGAGCACTCACCGCGGCCTGGGCCCCGGCGCGGAGATCCTCGGCCGGGACCTGCGCGGCAAGCGCCTCCTGGAGCTGGGCTGCGGTCCCGGCCACAACGTCGCCCACCTGGCCCAGCACCACCAGGCCCGCGTCACCGGCGTCGACCTGGTGGGCCTCCAGGTACGGCGGGCGCGTTCGCACTACGGTCACATCGGCGGCGTCACCTTCGCCGCCGGCCACGCCCTGCACCACCTCCACGCCACCGGTCAGACCTTCGACGCGATCTACTCGGTCTTCGGCGTCTTCGGCGTCGTCGGCCTGGTCGCCCCGGAGCTTCTGCTCGCCGCGATCTCCCGCCGCCTCAAGTCCAATGGGCTCCTGGCCTTCTCCGTACCTCACCCCGCACGGGCCGGAAGACATCCTTCGCCGGACGACCGTCCGCGCGAGGACTACGTCACCATGCCCGACCGCAGCAGGCTGCCCATCGCCCGCTGGGAGTTCGACGCCCGGCGGTGGGCCGCCCACCTCTCCCGGACCGGCCTGCGGATCACCTCCGCCATCGAGCTACGGCACCCGCGTCTCGATCCGTGGCCCACCACCTTCCTGATCACCGCCCGCAAACGCTGACCGACGGAGGCAACGATGCCCCTGCCCTACCTCCTGCTGGACATCGACGGCGTCCTCATACCGTTCCCGACGGCCGACGGCAGCACCCCTGCCACGCACGTCCGCCACACCGTTCTACCCACGGGCCGCAACCCCGACGACCCGGTGCCCATCTGGCTCAATCCAGCCCACGGCCCGTTGCTCGCCGACTACCTGGCTGGCGGTCTCGTCGCCCCCGTGTGGTGCACGAGCCGGCGCAAGGACGCCACCGCCATCGTCGGGCCGCTCCTTGGGCTGCCGGAGTTCCCGTACCTCGACCTCCCCCGCCCCCACATCACCACCAGCCACCCCAACGGCTACCTGTGGAAGCGCGACCACGTCGAGCCATGGCTCGGCGGGTCGGCAGTCGCCTGGATCGACGACGACTTCACCGCCCTCGACCACACCTGGGCCGCCGAACGGACCGCCCGCGGCCACCCCACCCTCCTCGTCCAGCCGGACCCGTACGTCGGCCTTCAGACGGACCACCTCGTGGAGGTCCAGGAATGGGCCTCCCTTCAGGCGGTGGCAACGGGATCTTCGGAAGCGGCGTAGCAAGGACGGGCTGGTCGGACCAGCCCCCTCGCTCAGTGTGGCTCCGCCTTTGAGACGCCGAAGGGCCGCTCCCCGGCCATGGGAAGCGGCCCTTCGCGCAGTGCGGGGTGGAGAGTTACGGAAGCGCGAGCATCCGCTCCAGCGCGAGCTTCGCGAAGCTCTCGGTCTCCTTGTCGACCTGGATCCGGTTGACGAGGTTGCCCTCGGCCAGGGACTCCAGGGTCCACACCAGGTGGGGGAGGTCGATGCGGTTCATCGTCGAGCAGAAGCAGACCGTCTTGTCGAGGAAGACGACCTCCTTGTCCTCCGCGGCGAAACGGTTCGCCAGGCGGCGGACCAGGTTCAGCTCGGTGCCGATGGCCCACTTGGAGCCGGCCGGGGCCGCCTCCAGCGCCTTGATGATGTACTCCGTCGAGCCGACATAGTCCGCGGCCGCCACGACCTCGTGCTTGCACTCGGGGTGGACCAGGACGTTCACGCCGGGGATGCGGGCGCGCACGTCGTTGACCGAGTCGACCGAGAACCGGCCGTGGACCGAGCAGTGGCCGCGCCACAGGATCATCTTGGCGTCGCGCAGCTGCTCGGCGGTCAGGCCGCCGTTCGGCTTGTGCGGGTTGTACAGGACGCAGTCGTCCAGGGACATGCCCATGTCGCGGACGGCGGTGTTGCGGCCGAGGTGCTGGTCCGGGAGGAAGAGCACCTTCTCACCCTGCTCGAACGCCCACTCCAGGGCCTTCTTCGCGTTGGACGAGGTGCAGATCGTGCCGCCGTGCTTGCCGGTGAAGGCCTTGATGTCGGCGGAGGAGTTCATGTACGAGACGGGGACCGTCGCACCGGCGACGCCGGCCTCGGTCAGGACGTCCCAGCACTCGGCGACCTGCTCGGCGGTGGCCATGTCGGCCATCGAGCAGCCGGCGGCCAGGTCGGGCAGGACCACCTTCTGGTCGTCCGAGGTCAGGATGTCCGCGGACTCGGCCATGAAGTGCACGCCGCAGAAGACGATGTACTCGGCCTCCGGCTTGGCGGCCGCGTCCTTGGCCAGCTTGAAGGAGTCGCCGGTGACGTCGGCGAACTCGATGACCTCGTCGCGCTGGTAGTGGTGGCCGAGGATGAAGACCTTGTCACCGAGCTTCTCCTTGGCCGCGCGGGCGCGCGCCACGAGGTTCGGGTCCGAGGGCGAGGGCAGGTCGCCGGGGCACTCCACGCCGCGCTCGCTCTTGGGGTCGGCCTCACGGCCGAGCAGCAGCAGGGCAAGGGGCGTCGGCTGGACGTCCAAAGGCTGGGCGGTGGTCACTGCACGCACCCTTTCTGTTCTGCGACAAGGGACTGCTTGAGGTATCGCTTCGAGTTCTCGTCTATTTGACGCTATCTATCATAACCTCTTCATGTCAGTTTGACGATGTCCATAGTGTCGATGTGACGCATCAGCCCGCCGAACCTTCGGCTCCGCCCCCGCGCGGTGTGCGAGCATGAATATCTGAAACAAGCGTCGGGTCCCGGAATGAATCCGCGGTCCCGCTCGTTGCCACCGACGGCAAGAGTCCGACGTTTCCCTGCCTCCGGCTGGGAGCCGCCCACTTCGGGAGTGAATGCAGATGTCCGTACAGGACGACAAGACCACTGTGAGCGACGGCATCCTCCTGTCCGACGCCGCCGCCGAGAAGGTCAGGACCCTGCTGGAGCAGGAAGGCCGCGATGACCTGGCGCTCCGCGTCGCCGTCCAGCCCGGCGGCTGCTCCGGCCTGCGCTACCAGCTCTTCTTCGACGAGCGCTCCCTCGACGGCGATGTCGTCAAGGACTTCGACGGCGTGAAGGTCGTCACGGACCGGATGAGCTCCCCGTACCTCCACGGCGCCTCCATCGACTTCGTCGACACCATCGAGAAGCAGGGCTTCACGATCGACAACCCCAACGCCACCGGCTCTTGCGCCTGCGGCGACTCGTTCAGCTAAACCTGGACGACCCGGTACACGACGAGGGCCCGCCCCTCCGGTCACATCCGACCGGCGAGGCGGGCCCTCGCGCGTGCCCCGGGGCTTCCCGGGCTACTGCCGGGGGAGCGGCTTGCCCGTGGTCGCGTCGACGACCTTGCGGTCGCCCAGCGGCTGCTGGAGCGTCACCGTCAGGGACATCTCCTGCGCGATCATGATGCAGGCCTGGCCCGGCTTGTTCGGGGTGTCGGTGATCTTCACCAGGACCGATTCGGGCTGCTCCCGTGCCTCCAGGGCGTAGGTGCTGCACGCACCGCCCCAGAAGTTCACGGTCAGCTTCCGGTCGGCCTGGGTGTACGAGAACCCGGGCACGGTAGCGCCGCCCTTCGGGCCGGGAGTGGGCGCGGTGTCCTCAGCGGCGGCCGGCTGGGCCACCGTACGGCCCGGGGCGCCGTCCTTGCCCGCCACCTCGAAGAGCCAGGCCGGGACCAGGCCGCGGGCCCCGTCCACCGTCCCGGGCACCAGACCCAGAGCGGCGCCCGTGACCGTCTCCGTGCGCGGCGGCTTCATCGGCCGCGGCTCCGGGTTGCAGGGCGGGACGTCCGTCGGCCCCAGCGGGGTGTCCGGGTCCAGGGGGACCGAGGTCGCGCAGCCGCTCGGCCCCGGGTCGGTGCCCTCCGGGCCGCCCGACTTCGCGTTCAGCCGGGCCAGCGCCTCCACGGCCCCGACCACCGGCTGCTCGGACGCCCGTACGGGGGTCTTCAGCTCGCCGCTGCCCGCCACGACCGAGCCGTCGGCGCCCACACTGACCTTCGTGGACCAGCCCTGTGTGGGGAGGCCGCCGACCACCGGGTCCGCCGTCACCACCCGCACCGGCCCCTGGGTGAGGCGGGCGTCCAGGGCGGCCCCGGACTGCCCGACGGCGGCCAGCACCGGGGCCGCGGCGGCCTTGGCGGCCTCCTCGGACAGCGGATTGCCGGTGCGCTTGACCGCCTCATGCGGGAGGGTGGCGGGGCCGCAGGTGTCCTTGCCGCGCACGCAGTCGTCCCCGGCGCCGTTGCCGCCGCCGTCGCCCGGCCCCTGGAAGCGGCTGAAGTTCCACGTCCCCGGCGCCTTGCGGGTCACCGCGAGCCGGGGCCCGGAGCCGTCGGCGGCCTCCCCGGCCACCCAGACGTCGCCGTTGGCCCGCGGGGCGCCCGCGATGCCGAGGGCGGCGGCGAGCCTGGCCGCCTCCTCCGAGGTGACCTCCCCGGACACGGCGTAGGCGGGCGCGGTCGCCGGACCCTCCGGCAGCTTCACGTCGGCCCGGTAGACCACCCCGCCGCCGGACGGGTCGGGCTCCCCGGGCGCGATGCCGGGCCCCGAGGGGCTCCCTGCGTCCCGGGGCGCGGAGGCCGCGCTGCCGGCCGTACGGGGCGAGGCGTCGCCGTACGCGGTGGAGGCCCAGTACGCCGTACCGCCGCCGGCCAGCAGCACGGCAGCCGCGACGGACCCGACGGCCCAGGCCGGCCGCCCTCGTGTGCCGCGTGATGTCTCGGGTTGTTCGCTGGTCACCGCATCGCTCCTTCACCTGTCCCGGCGTGCTTGATGCGGGTGTGACGGAACAGACGCGCAACCGGTTCCCCGATCAGTCCCCGTAGACCGCCGTGGAGGCGATCAGGCGCGCCGAGGCCGGCGGAACGCTGATCCCGTGGATCTGCGAGGGAGCCACCCGGGCCGGCAGCGGACCCGCCGGAACCGCCCAGTGGGGGGCCATTCGGGCACAGTCGCCCAGCAGGCGGGCGAAGCCGGGCCGCCGCGAGTCTTCCGCGCCGCGCGTCTCGGCGGTGTACTCGGTGGAGCCGGAGCCATCGGTGTAGGTCATGGACGCACCGTAGGCACCGCGCCTCACGTGAAGAAAGACCTACTACGGGGTAGTTTCGGCCGGTCGGCCCGGGGCCCTCGACCGGGTAGTTTTGACTGTCCCCTTACTGTCCTCCGCAGGAGCGTCCACGCCGTGCGCATCGCAGTCACCGGCTCCATCGCCACCGACCACCTCATGACCTTCCCCGGCCGTTTCGCCGACCAGCTGGTCGCGGACCAGCTGCACACGGTCTCCCTCTCCTTCCTCGTCGACAACCTCGACGTCCGGCGGGGCGGTGTCGGCCCGAACATCTGCTTCGGCATGGGGCAGCTCGGCAGCCGCCCGATCCTGGTCGGAGCCGCCGGCTCCGACTTCGACGAGTACCGCGCCTGGCTGGACCGGCACGGCGTCGACACCGAGTCCGTCCGGATCTCCGAGGTGCTGCACACCGCGCGCTTCGTGTGCACCACGGACTCCGACCACAACCAGATCGGGTCCTTCTACACGGGCGCGATGAGCGAGGCCCGCCTGATCGAGCTGAAGGCCGTCGCCGACCGCGTGGGCGGGCTGGACCTCGTCCTGATCGGCGCGGACGACCCCGAGGCGATGCTGCGCCACACCGAGGAGTGCCGGACGCGCGGGATCCCCTTCGCGGCCGACTTCTCGCAGCAGATCGCCCGGATGGACGGCGAGAACATCCGCACCCTGATGGAGGGCGCGACGTACCTCTTCTCGAACGAGTACGAGAAGGGCCTCATCGAGTCGAAGTCGGGCTGGTCGGACGAGGAGATCCTGGCGAAGGTCGGCACCCGGGTCACGACCCTCGGCTCGAACGGCGTGAAGATCGAGCGGGTCGGCGAGGCGCCGATCGTGGTCGGCTGCCCCGAGGAGACCGCGAAGGTCGACCCGACGGGCGTCGGCGACGCGTTCCGGGCCGGGTTCCTGACGGGGCTGAGCTGGGGTGTGGGACTGGAGCGTGCCGCGCAGGTGGGCTGCATGCTGGCGACCCTGGTCATCGAAACGCTGGGCACCCAGGAGTACACCCTTGCGCGGGCGCACTTCATGGAGCGCTTCACCAAGGCCTACGGCGAAGAGGCCGCGACCGAGGTCCGCTCCCACCTCTCCTGACGGCGCGGGTGCGCCGCCGCTCCGGGGGCTCCGCCCCCGCGCCTCAATCGCCGGCGGGGCTGGGGTGGGCTGGCGCCTGCCTGCCCGGAGGGCTGGTTGCCGCGTAGAGGCATATCCAGCCCCGCCGGCGTTTGAGTCGGGGGGGTTCGGGCGCGGAGCCCCCGCAGCGGCGCGGCACCCGTGCAG
>NZ_JAGGOZ010000025.1 GCF_018614075.1 Streptomyces sp. ISL-94
GAACTTCAAACAGGACCTAGGGCCTCAGTCCTGAGACCACGTTCGCGGTGGCCGTCAGGCCGTCGTGGATGGTCGCGGCCATGCTGCTGCTCGCCAGGTAGAAGCCGAGCAGCACGCAGACGACGGCGTGCGAGAACTTGAGGCCGCCGCTGCGTACGAAGATCCACGCGAGGATGACGAGCAGGACGACCACGGAGAGCGAAATCACCATCGAAACCTCCTTACTCGGCGCCCATGGTGGCGCAGCGAGGGCCGGCTCCGGGCAAAAGACGTGTACGCCGTACGGGTGTTGACCGTCCGTGACGGAAGGTCAGTCCTTGACGATCTCGTGCCAGTGGGTCGTGCGGTCGCACCAGCGGCCGAGCAGCACCGGATCGTGGCCGACGGCGAGGAGGCCGGCGCCGGTCTCGGCGCGGTACTCCTCGACGAACACGAACCGCCCCACATCCCCCGCGCCGCCCCAGCGCGTCCGTTCACCGCGATGGCAAGCCCACCGCACGGGGGTTGCCCGGCCCGGCCCCCGCGTGCCATATATGTCTAGACCTTTAGGCGGAGCCGAGGAGGGCACCCGTGCGACGCAACGCCCCGCTCGCCTTCTGCCTCCTCGGCCTGGCGCTCTGCGGCCTGGCCGCCTGCACCGCACCGGACACCGAGCCTCCGCCCGCCCCCGCCGGGCTCACCGCGCAGGCCGGCAGCGCCACGACCGTGCACGTCATGTGGAACGCGGCCGCGGAACGGGACGGGGTGACCGGCTACCAGGTCTTCGAGGGCGGCCGCCTGGTCCGGGAACTCCCGGCCGACAAGACCATGGTGGACATCACCGGCCTCAGCCCCCAGACCGGCTACGCCTTCACCGTCAAGGCCGCGGACGCCGCCGGCAACCTCTCCCCGGCCGCCCCCGGCGCACGCGCGACCACCCCCGCGGCCAAGGCCGAGGACCAACAGGCGCCCACCGCGCCCGCCGCCGCCACCGCCCGGGCGACCGGGCCCCGGTCGGCCCTGGTGTCCTGGTCGGCGGCGACGGACGACACGGGGGTGACGGCGTACGACGTCTACCAGGGCGGTGTCCGGATCCACACCGCCGGCCCCGGCGAGAGCGGTACCGCCCTGGGCGGCCTCCAGCCGGACACGGTGTACACCTTCACCGTGCGGGCCCGCGACGGCGCGGACAACTCCTCCCCCGACAGCCCCCCGGTGGACGTGACGACCCCGCCCGCCTCCGGCGACGGCCCGAACACCGCGCCCGCCGGGTTCACGGCGGCCGCCTCGCCCGGCGCGGTCACCCTCGGCTGGACCGCCCCGGACACCGGCCGGAAGACCAGCGAGTACGAGCTGCATGTCAACGGAAGGCCCACCACCGTCATCCAGTTCGGTGCCGGCGCCGTGCCCAGCGGGCGGGCCGAGCACCGGATCACCGTGACCGAGCCGGCCGGTACCGTCTGGGCCGTCAAGCTGCGCGCACGGCTGCCCGACGGCACCTGGGGGGCCTTCTCGGCGGAGCGCCGGATCACCCTCGTGGCGTGAGTCCGCGCAACGATCTGGCCTGAACGCCCCTGCCGGGAAAGAAGATCACGCACAATACATCCGTGTTCGGTGAGTACTCGGTCAACAACAATCAGGCAGATTCCTCGGACGGCGACCTCGCGCCGGCCGCCGGCTTCACACAGGGAAACCTGCCGCCGGAACCGGCCGGCTTCATCGGCCGCAAGCGCGAACTCGGCCTCCTCGACGTCCTGTTACAGCACCGGAGGCTGATCACCCTCACCGGCGTGGGCGGTGTCGGCAAGTCCCGGATCGCCCTGCAGGCCGCCTCCGCCGCCGGCCGGGCGCGGCGCGACGGCGTGTGGTGGGTGGAGCTGTCGCCGCTGCGCGACCCCGGCCTGCTGACCGCGACCGTCGCCCACACCGTGGGCCTCGCCGACCACTCCCCGCGCCCCCTCGACGAGGAGTTGTGCGCGTGGATGTCCGACAAGGAGCTCCTCCTGGTCCTGGACACCTGCGAGCACATGGTGGCCGCATGCCGCCACCTGGCGGGCGAACTCCTCCAGTCGGCGCCCGGATTGACGGTCCTGGTCACCTCCCGGGAACCGCTCGGCTCACCCGGCGAGGAGGTCGTCGAGATCCGCCCGCTGCCCTGCGAAGGTCCCGACAGCGATGCCCTCGCCCTCTTCCGCACCCACGCCCTGGCCGCGACACCGCGGGCTGCGGCCTGCTTCGAGGACCCGGAACGGACCTTGGTCGCCGCCGAGTTGTGCCGCCGCCTCGACGGGATCCCGCTCGCCCTGGAACTCGCCGGCGCCCGGATGCGGCGCTGGTCGCTGGAGCAGATGGCCGAGCGGATCGGGGCGCGCTTCGACATGCTCTCCGACACGCGGTCCGCCCTGCTGGCCCGGCACCAGACGATGCGGACCACGATCGGCTGGAGCCACGAGCTGTGCGAGCCGCTGGAACGGCTGCTGTGGGCCCGGCTGTCGGTCTTCACCGGGGACTTCGACGTCGCGGCGGCCCGCGCCGTGTGCGCGGGCGGCCCGCTGCCCGCCTCCCGGGTGGAGCGGGTGCTGGCGGGCCTGGTCGCCAAGTCGGTGGTCCGCCGCACCGAGGAGCGGGGCGCCGGGGCCCGTTACCGGATGCTGGACACGATCCGCGAGTACGGGCACGACTGGCTGGAGGAGCTCGGCGAGACGCGGGTCGTCGCCGACCGGCACGCCCACTGGTACGCGGCACTCGCCCTGGCCGCCGACCAGGGCTGGCTGGGCCCGGGGCAAGTGGACTGGTACCGCAGGATGACCACCGAGCACGCGCAGTTGCGCACGGCCCTGGAGCACCTGGTGGGCTCCGATCCGACGGCGGCGCTGGAGATGGCCGGGGCCCTGTGGTTCTTCTGGTTCTGCTGCGGGCACGTGCACGAGGGCCGGAGTGTCCTGGAACGGGCGCTGGAGAGCGCCCAGCCCACGGGAGCCGCGTACAACCAGGCCCTGTGGGCGCTGGGCCTCACGGCTCTGATCCAGGGCGACATGACGGTCGCCCGGCGGGTCGGCGAGGAGTGCGCGGGCGGCGCGGCCAGGCTCGCGGATCCCGAGCGGGAGCTGCGCGCGGCCTATCTGCAGGCGGTGTCGGTGCTGATGCCGGGCGATCCGGTACGGGCCCTCAGCCTGGCCGGTCCACGGGCGCGGGCCGGCCACGGCGGGCGGACGAGCGCTCCCGGCTGGCTGCTCTGCAAGCTGGCCACGGCCTACGCCCTGTGTGACCTGCGGCGGTTCGAGGAGGCGACACAGGAGGCGGCGGCCCTGCGGGAGACCTGCGCGGAGCTGGGCGAGCGCTGGCTGCGGGCGTACGCCGACTACGTCCTGGCGGTGGCCGCGCTGGGCCTGGGCGAACACGGGGAGGCGGCCCGGCACGTCAGGGCCATGCTGTCGGGGAAGCGGCTGCTCGGGGACCGCTTCGGTATCGCCCTGGGCCTGGACCTGCTGGCCGCGGCGGTGGCCGCGCTGGGCGACGGGGAGCTGGCGGCGCGCCTGCTGGGCACCGGGCACGCCTGGTGGCGCACGGTGGGCCGGCCGCAGATGGGCTCGCCCTCGCTGACGGCCCTTCGGGACCTGGGCGAACGGCAGGCCCGGGCGGCGATCGGCGACGCCGCGTACGAGACGGCCTTCCGGGGCGGAGCGGCTTCGTCCACCGGCTGAACAGCAGCCGGTGAACGTGCTGACAACTGGTTCAACACCTGGCCTCCCGTCAGTACGGGAGGGGTCTGCCCGACGGTGTGCGCAGGTCCAGGTCTCGCGGGGCGGGCTTGGGAACGGGCTTGCGGATCAGCTGCTGACGCATGCTGCCTCCTCGCTCAGACCAGGGCCGGGCGGCGGGGCTCCACCGTTCGGCCTTCGGGGAGCAGTTCACCGGTGTCGTCGAAGACCACCACACCGTTGCAGAGCAGGCTCCAACCCTGTTCGGGGTGGAAGGCCACGGTCCGGGCGGCATCGTGGTCTGAACTGTCTGCGGCAGGGCAGGGGGGCTGGTGGGAGCACATGGCGCACCTCCTCGCAAGGTGGGGCGGGAGGGCCGGTGGTCACCCGGTCGAATCCGCGATCCACGGTGGCGGTGAGTATTGCTGATCGCCGCCCCCGGACGGAACCCATATTCGCGGTCCAGTTCAGGGTGTGTATGCCCGATTACCATGCGCTCATGCCCGCTATCCGGATCATTCGCCGTACGCATCTGCCGGCCGCCGAGGCGTGGTTGCGGCTGACGGACTGGGAACGCCACGGGGCGCAGGTCCCCCTCACGCGGACGATCATCACGACACCGCCTCCGACGCGAGTCGGGACGATCTTCACGGCGCGCACGGGGGTGGGCAGGATCACATTCGACGACCCGATGGAAGTCACCGTATGGCGCCCGCCGGCGCCTGGCATCCCGGGACTGGTCCGTCTGGAGAAGCGCGGCCGCACGGTGACGGGCTGGGCGGAGATCGAAATCCGCCCCCTCGGCGGGGCCGGCGCGGAGGTCCACTGGCGCGAGGAGCTGCGCCTGCGCGGCCTCCCGCGCGCCCTGGACCCCGTGGTCGCGGCGGCGGGCCGGTTCCTCTTCGGCCGGGCCCTCGCCCGGCTGCTGGGCCGCTGACGCCGCGGGCTAGGGTGCCGTGATCACCGCGCCGGTGATCACTACGCGACCGAGGAGATCTCCGTGGCCACTCCGCCACCGCCCCAGCAGGGCGCCGGCCCGTACCCGTACCCGTACGACCGGAACAACCCGTACGCCCCACAAGCCCCACAAGCCCCACAAGCCCCGCAGGTCCCGCAGGTCCCGCAGGTCCCGCAGGTCCCGCAGGTCCCGCAGGTCCCGCAGCAAACCTCGTACGGCGCTTACGGCGTCCACCCGCAGCCGGGCGCGTACGGCTGCCGCGTGTGCGGGGCGTGGCCCGCCGCGGCTGCGACCGTGCGCGGCCACCAGGGCATGATCGTGCTGATGCGGTTCCTGAGCCGGAGCGGGCCGTTCTGCCGTGACTGCGGGCTCGCCACCTACCGCAGCATGTCGTCGGACACCATGTGGCAGGGCTGGTGGGGGCCCCTGTCCGCCTTCATCACGCCCGTGACCCTGCTGATGAACCTCGGCCCGCGGGCGGCCTTCCGCCGGCTCGCTCCCCCGGCGGGCGGCTTCCGGCCGCCGCTCGACCCGGGCCGGCCGCTCTGGCGCCGGGTCCCGGTGCTGATCGTCCTCGTGCCGATGCTGCTCGTCGTCCTCGCGGTCCCCACGCTCCTGGTGATCGGCCTCGTGGTCGGCGACGACGAGCCGACGACGCTGAGCGTGGGGCAGTGCGTGCGCAACGTGGGCGACTGGAGCGACCAGGAGCTGCTCGTCGAGCCCTGCGGCTCACCGGAGGCGGAGTACCGCGTCACCCGCCGGCTCCAGCCGGGGACGACCTGCGCGGACGGCGAGTTCTACGCCGACCTCAAGTACGGTCCGGGCGGCTCCACCACGAGCTGCCTCGCACCACTGCGCTGAGTCACGGGGTGCGGGGCCGGCGCCCCGCGCCCCGGCCGGGGCACAGCGCCTAGCGGATCGGCATGTCGGAGATCGTGCGCGCGATCACCAGCCGCTGGATCTCGCTCGTCCCCTCGAAGATCGTGTAGATCGCACTGTCCCGGTGCATCCGCTCCACCGGGTACTCCCGGGTGAACCCGTTCCCCCCGAGGATCTGGACTGCCTGCGCGGTCACCTTCTTCGCGACCTCGCTCGCGAAGAGCTTGGACATCGAGCCCTCCGCCGAGGTGAACGGCCGGCCCGCGACCGCCATCCAGGACGCCCGCCACACCAGCAGCCGCGCTGCGTCGATCTGCGTCCGCATGTCGGCGAGCTGGAAGGCCACGCCCTGGTTGTCGATGATCGGCCGGCCGAACTGCGTACGCGTCTTCGCGTAGTCCAGGGCGACCTCGTACGCCGCACGCGCGGTGCCCACCGCCATCGCCCCGACCGCCGGCCGGGAGGCCTCGAAGGTGGCCATGGCGGCGTTCTTCACGCGCTCGCCCGCACCGCCGCTGCGCGCCCGTTCACGGGCCCGCGCCAGCCGCTCGTCCAGCTTCTCCTTGCCGCCCAGCAGGCAGGAACCGGGGACCCGTACGTCCTCCAGCACCACCTCGGCGGTGTGCGAGGCGCGGATGCCGTGCTTCTTGAACTTCTGGCCCTGGGACAGTCCGGGGGTGTTCGGCGGCACGATGAAGGAGGCGTGGCCCTTCGTGCCCAGCTCCGGGTCGACGACGGCGACGACGATGTGGACGTTGGCGATTCCGCCGTTGGTCGCCCAGGTCTTGGTGCCGTTCAGCACCCACTCGTCCTTGGCCTGGTCGTAGACGGCCCGCGTGCGCATGGAGCCCACATCGGAGCCCGCGTCCGGCTCGGAGGAGCAGAAGGCGGCGACCTTCACGTCGTCCGGGGTGCCGTACATCTGCGGGATCCAGGTGCCGATCTGCTCCTCGGTGCCGTTCGCCACGACGCCGATGGCCGCGAGCCCGGTGCCGACGATGGACAGGGCGATGCCCGCGTCTCCCCAGAAGAGCTCCTCCATCGCCATCGGGATGCCGAGGCCCGTGGGGTCGAAGAACTGCTGGGCGTAGAAGTCCAGCGAGTAGATGCCGACCTTCGCCGCTTCCTGGATGACGGGCCAGGGAGTCTCTTCGCGCTCGTCCCATTCCGCGGCCGCGGGCCGGATCACATCGGCGGCGAAGCCGTGGATCCAGTCCCGTACCTGCTTCTGGTCGTCGTTGAGCTCCATGGTGAACTCCGCCATGTCCCCTCCACCTGTCTGTACTCGTCCATGCGGAGGTTACTAGCGGTAACCTGCGCGGTGGCCACAGTCTGTTACCGGTCAGTAAGCACTGTCAAGCACGGACGGCTCCGACGGTCACGGTGTACGGGGGTGTTACGTTGCGTGGGCGTCACGCACATCGCACGGGCGGGGAGAGAAACACATCATGGAGACCACGCAGCAGGCAGGCGAGCCGGGAGCGGCCGGGCGCCGGCGCCGGGAGCTGCTCGAAGCGGCCGACCGCGTCGTGCTCAGGGACGGCCCCAAGGCCTCCATGAACGCCATCGCGGCCGAGGCCGGCATCACCAAGCCCATCCTCTACCGCCACTTCGGCGACAAGGCGGGCCTGTACCAGGCCTTGGCCGTCCGACACACGGACGCCCTGCTCGACTCGCTTCGGGCGGCGCTCGACGCCCCGGCCGAGCGGCGCCGCCGGGTGGAATCCACCCTCGACACCTACCTCGCCGCCATCGAGGCCCGCCCCCAGGTCTACCGCTTCCTGATGCACCCGGCGGAGGACTCCCAGAGCACCGAGCGCGGCTTCGACGTCGGCCTGCACTCGGCCCCGCTGCTGCGACGCCTCGGCGAGGAGCTGGCCGAGGTGATCGGCGAACGCGTGGACCTGGGCCCGGGCGGCGAACGTCTGGCCCGCGTCTGGGGCCACGGCATCGTCGGCATGATGCACGCCGCCGGCGACTGGTGGCTCGGCGAACGCCCCTGCGAGCGCGCGGAACTCGTCGCCGGCCTCACCGACCTCCTCTGGGGCCGCCTGGCCACCGCCGGCAACCGTGAAGACGGCCCGGGCTTCTGACCTCTTCGGCCGCGCCGGAGCAGCCTGGCTGCGGCGGAGCGGAAGCCGGCCTCGCCGGCGTTTGTGGCGTGGAGTCGAAGGCGGAGCCCCAGGTCCCGGCGCAGCCGGGCTTCGCACCGACCGCCTCAGCCGCGCAGCGCCTCCGCACCCCACGGCGTCTTACGGATCGCCCGCCGCAGGCGACGGGCCCGCAAGCCCGTCACGCGGTCCGCGTACACCGTCCCGTCCAGGTGGTCGCACTCATGCTGCAGGCACCGCGCAAAAAACCCGGTCCCCGCCACCCGTACGGCCGCCCCGTCCGAGGTGACCCCCTCCACAACGGCACGGTCGAAGCGAGCCGTACCCGCCTCCAGCCCCGGCAGGGACAGGCAGCCCTCAGGCCCGGTGAACTCGTCCCCGTCGGCCGTCACCAGGCGCGGGTTCACCACGTGCCCGACATGGCGGACGTCCTCGTCGTCGGGGCAGTCGTAGACGAACACCCGCTGTGCGACGCCGATCTGATTCGCCGCGAGGCCCACGCCCTCGGCCGCGTACATCGTCGCGAACATGTCCTCGATGAGCCGGTCGAGGGCCGGGCCGAATTCGGTGACCTCCGCGCAGGCCGAGTGGAGCACCGGATCGCCCAGCAGGCTCATGGTGCGGACGAGGCCGGTCGTACCGGGAATGGGGCGCTGTCGCATGGCCGTAAGGGTACGACGGGCGACTATATGAGGAGATCTGCCGTGGCGTGGGGGCGCCGCGGTCAAGGCCCCGGCCGGTACTGGATAGGCTGGGGCCGACCGACGCAAGGAGGACAAGGGACGATGGCAGGCAACACAGAGCCGCTTTCGCCGCGGGCCAAGCTGGCCGTGACGGCGGGCAAGGCCGCGGCGGCGGTGTCGCGGGCCGCGGGACGCGGAAGCGGATCGGTGATCGGTGGCAAGGTCGCACTCAAACTCGACCCCGATCTACTCGCAGCGCTGGCGCAGCACCTCGACGTCGTCCTCGTGTCCGCGACGAACGGCAAGACCACGACGACCCGGCTGATCGCCGAGGCCCTGCGCGCCAGCGGCCCCGTCGTCTCCAACGCGCTGGGCGCCAACATGCCGGCCGGCATCACCTCCGCCCTCGCCGGCGGCTCGGACGCCAAGTACGGCGTCATCGAGGTCGACGAGAAGTACCTGGCCGGGGTGGCCCGGGACGTCACCCCCAAGGTGATCGCCCTGCTGAACCTCTCCCGCGACCAGCTGGACCGCGCCGCCGAGACCCGCATGCTCGCGGAGAAGTGGCGCGAGGGGCTCCAGGGCTCCAAGGCCGTCATCGTCGCGAACTGCGACGACCCGCTGATCGTGTGGTCCGCCTCCTCCTCGCAGAACGTGGTGTGGGTCGCGGCCGGCCAGGAGTGGAAGGACGACGCCTGGTCGTGCCCCTCCTGCGGCGGTGTGATGCAGCGCCCCGGCGACGACTGGTTCTGCGGCGAGTGCGGCTTCCGCCGCCCGACGCCGACGTGGGTGCTCTCCGGCGACCACGTCCTGGACCCGCACGGCTCGGCCTGGCCGATCCACCTCCAGCTGCCCGGCCGCGCCAACAAGGCCAACGCCGCCACCTCGGCCGCCGTCGCCGCGGTCTTCGGCGTCCCGCCGCAGGTCGCGCTGGAGCGCATGTACCAGGTGCAGGCCGTCGCCGGCCGCTACGACGTGGTGACCTTCCAGGGCCGCGAGCTGCGGCTGCTGCTCGCGAAGAACCCGGCCGGCTGGCTGGAAACGTTTTCGCTGATCGACCCGCCGCCGACCCCGGTGATCCTCTCGGTGAACGCGCGCGGCGCCGACGGCACCGACACCTCCTGGCTGTGGGACGTGGACTACCCGCGCCTGGTCGGCCACCCGATCTTCGTGATCGGTGACCGCAAGCTGGACCTCGCGGTCCGCCTCGAGGTCGCGGGCCTGGACTTCCGGGTGTGCGAGACCCTCGACGAGGCCGTGCAGCTCGCGCCGCCCGGCCAGATCGAGCTGATCGCCAACTACACCGCCTTCCAGGACGTGCGCCGCCGCGTCGGCAACTAGTACCCATAAAGGACAAGAGCATGAGCGACAACAGCCTGCGTCTGGTGTGGGTCTACCCGGACCTGCTGAGCACGTACGGAGACCAGGGCAACGCCCTCGTGGTGGAGCGCCGGGCGCGCCAGCGCGGCCTGGACGTGCAGCGCGTGGACGTGCGCAGCGACCAGCCGATTCCCACCTCGGGCGACATCTACCTGATCGGCGGCGGCGAGGACCGGCCGCAGCGGCTGGCCGCGGAGCGCCTGCTGCGCGACGGCGGTCTGGAGCGCGCCGTCTCGAACGGGGCGATCGTCTTCTCCGTCTGCGCCGGATACCAGATCCTCGGCCAGGAGTTCGTCAACGACCAGGGACAGCGCCAGGAGGGCCTCGGCCTGCTGGACGTGGTCACCCTGCGCGGCGAGGGCGAGCGGTGCGTCGGCGACGTCCTCGCCGACATCGACCCGCGCCTGGGCCTGCCGCAGCTGACGGGCTTCGAGAACCACCAGGGCGTCACCCACCTCGGCCCGACGGCGAAGCCGTTCGCCCGGGTGACCATGGGCCGCGGCAACGGCACCGGAGACGGTACCGAGGGCGCGTACAACGACACGGTGTTCGGCACCTACATGCACGGCCCCGTGATGGCCCGCAACCCGCAGATCGCGGACCTGCTGCTGAAGCTGGCCCTCGACGTGAACGCGCTGCCGGCCATAGACGACCGGTGGTACGAGGCGCTGCGCGCCGAGCGCATCGCGGCGGCGACGCAGCCCGCGTAGGGCCCCGCGACCCGCGCGAGGCGGCACCGGCACCAGGCGTTCGGCCCGGATTCCCTTGGGGGAACCGGGCCGACGTGCGTTCGTACGACCCGTGCGACCAGCATGTGGAGGATGGTTCAGCCCACCCGCTTTCCGCTTGTAGGGTGACGGTAGTTCCAACCGGACGACGTGGTCCGGTCGTCGGCCCACGTTGCAAAGGTCTTTTCTGCCATGCGCATAGGTGTGCTCACTTCCGGTGGCGACTGCCCCGGCCTCAATGCCGTCATCCGCTCCGTCGTGCACCGCGCCGTCGTCGACCACGGCGACGAGGTGATCGGCTTCCTCGACGGCTGGAAGGGGCTGCTGGAGGCGGACTACCGCAAGCTCGACCTCGACGCCGTCGGCGGCATCCTCGCCCGCGGCGGCACCATCCTCGGCTCCTCCCGGGTCCAGCCCGCGCACCTGCGCGACGGGGTGGAGCGCGCCCGCGGCCATGTCGCCGACCTGGGTCTCGACGCCATCATCCCGATCGGCGGCGAGGGCACCCTGAAGGCCGCGAACCTGCTCTCGCAGGCCGGCCTGCCCATCGTCGGCGTCCCGAAGACCATCGACAACGACATCGCGTCCACCGACGTCACCTTCGGCTTCGACACCGCCGTCGGCGTGGCCACCGAGGCTCTGGACCGGCTGAAGACCACCGCCGAGTCCCACCAGCGCGTGATGGTCGTCGAGGTCATGGGCCGCCACACCGGGTGGATCGCCCTGCACTCGGGCATGGCGGCCGGCGCGCACGCGATCGTCGTACCGGAGCGCCCCTTCGACATCGACGAGCTGACGGCGATCGTCGGCGAGCGCTTCTCCGCGGGCAAGCGGTTCGCGATCGTCGTCGTCGCCGAGGGCGCCAAGCCGCGCCCCGGCTCGATGGAGTTCAAGGAGGGCGGCACCGACATGTACGGCCACGAGCGGTTCGCGGGCATCGGCAACCGGCTCGCCGTGGAGCTGGAGCACCGCCTGGGCAAGGAGGCCCGGCCGGTGATCCTGGGCCACGTCCAGCGCGGCGGCACGCCGACCGCGTACGACCGGGTGCTCGCCACCCGCTTCGGCTGGCACGCCGTGGAGGCGGCGCACCGGGGCGAGTTCGGAATGCTGACCGCGCTGCGCGGCACGGACATCGAGATGGTGCCGCTCGCCGAGGCGACCTCGACCCTCAAGACGGTCCCGGCCGAGCGGTACGCCGAGGCGCAGACCGTTCTGTGATGTTTCCCCCGTTCTACGCCACATTTCTGTGATGGGCGCCCCCGGACGAGTTCGCGTCCGGGGGCGGCACTACTGTGGTGGGGCACCACGGTCAAGGGAGTGAACAGATGCATCACAGCGGGCACGGCATGGACATGAACATGGACCTGCCGCCGTTCACTCTCGGACGCGGGCTGGAGTTCTCCTTCGACGCCTTCTTCCTCTTCGGCTCCCTGATCGGGCTCGCCCTGTACGGGTGGGGCGTGCTGCGGCTGCGCCGGCGTGGGGACTCCTGGTCGCCGGGGCGGACCACGGCATTCACCCTGGGTGTGCTGACGGTGGTCCTGGTGATGTGCACCAAGCTGAACGACTACGGCATGGTCATGTTCAGCGTGCACATGGTCCAGCACATGGTGATCAGCATGGTCACCCCGATCCTGCTGCTCCTCGGCGCCCCGGTGACGCTGGCGCTGCGCGCGCTGCCGCCCGCGGCGCGCGGCCACAAGGGGCCCCGGGAACTGCTGCTGATGCTGCTGCACAGCCGCTACATGCGCGTGGTCACGCATCCGGCCTTCACGATCCCGATGTTCATCGCGAGCCTCTACGCCCTCTACTTCACCCCCCTCTTCGACTTCCTCATGGAGAGCCGGACCGGGCACATCGCGATGATGGTGCACTTCCTCGCCGTCGGCCTGATCTTCTTCTGGCCGATCATGGGCATCGACCCGGGCCCGCACCGCCCCGGCTACGTGATGCGGATGCTGGAGCTCTTCGCGGGCATGCCCTTCCACGCCTTCTTCGGCATCGCCCTGATGATGGCGAGTGAGCCGATGATCAAGACGTACGCGAACCCGCCGGCCTCCCTGGGCATCGACCCGCTGCTCGACCAGCAGTGGGGCGGCGGCATCGCCTGGGCCTTCAGCGAGGTCCCCTCGGTGCTGGTGCTGATCGCGCTGGTCTACCAGTGGTACCACTCCGACCAGCGGGCGGCGAAGCGCTCCGACCGGGCCGCGGACCGCGACGGCGACCAGGAGCTGGAGGCGTACAACGCGTATCTCGCCTCGCTCCAAGCGCGTGGCCAGTAGCGCAGAAGCGCCTTCGCGCGCGACCATGGGGCATGACCGGATCCGTTAAGGCGATGGCTGTCATGACCTTCGCCGCTCTGGTGGCCGTCGCCGCGTATTCCGTGGCCCTCGGCAGCAACGGCTGGCTGTGGTTCGGCTGGGTGGTGCTGGGGCTGCTCACCGCCGGAATGGCCGCGTCCCGCGGGGCCTGAGCAGGACAGCGTCTCGATCAAGACCATGTGCGATCAAGACAGTGTGCGATCAAGGCCGTCCCCGAGCTGCCGCGACGGCACTGACTGTCCGTACGATGGCCGTGACAACGGGACATCGACGGGAGCGGCCTGGTGTTCTACCACTTGCTCAAGCACGTCTTGCTCGGTCCGCTGCTGCGGCTGCTGTTCCGGCCGCGGATCGAGGGGCTGGAGAACATCCCGGCGCAGGGCCCCGCGATCATCGCGGGCAACCACCTGTCGTTCTCCGACCACTTCCTGATGCCCGCGATCCTGAAGCGCCGCATCACCTTCCTCGCGAAGGCCGAGTACTTCACCGGCCCCGGGGTCAAGGGGCGGCTCACCGCCGCGTTCTTCCGCAGCGCCGGGCAGATCCCGGTGGACCGCTCCGGCAAGGACGCCGGGCAGGCGGCTCTGCGGGAGGGGCTGGGGGTGCTGGCCAAGGACGAGCTGCTGGGCATCTACCCGGAGGGCACCCGCTCGCACGACGGGCGGCTCTACAAGGGCAAGGTCGGCGTGGCCGCCATGGCGCTGGGCGCCGGGGCGCCGGTGATCCCCTGCGCGATGCTCGGCACGTTCGAGATCCAGCCGCCCGGGCAGAAGATCCCGAAGATCCGGCGGGTGAGGATCCGCTTCGGCGAGCCGCTGGACTTCTCGCGCTACGCGGGCATGGAGGGCGAGCGGGCCGTGCTGCGGGCCGTCACCGACGAGATCATGTACGCGATCCTCAACCTGTCCGGCCAGGAGTACGTCGACCGGTACGCCGCCGAGGTCAAGGCGGAGGAGGAGGAAGCGCGGAAGAAGGCCCGGCGCAAGACGCGCTGAGCCTTCTCCCGTGCCGTGCTGTGCTGCTGTGTTGCTGTGCTGTGCTGTGCTCAGTACTGCTTCATGCCACCGCAGGCCTTAGCGAACGGCCGGCAGCTCCTCCAGAGCCGGGAGGGCGGACGGCGGGGCCTCGGCCAGCGCCTTCGCGGCGGCCGGGGCGGGCGCGACGGGAGTGGCGTGCGGACCGCACGTCACGTCCTTGGCGTCGACCTTGCCGGTGAGCAGGTAGGTGTCGACACGGGTGTTGATGCAGGGGTTCACCAGGCTGGTGACACCGTGCGAGCCGGCGTTCTGCTCGGTGATCAGACGCGAACCGGCCAGCCGCTTGTGCAGGGAGACCCCGCCCTCGTACGGCGTGGCCGCGTCCCGCTCGGACTGCACGATCAGCACCGGCGGCAGACCGCGCTTGGCGCCGACCTCGATCGGGGTGCTCTGCTTGGACTTCCAGGTCGCGCAGGGCAGGTTCATCCACGCGTTGGACCAGGTCAGGAACGGGTACTTCTCGTGCAGCTTGCTGTTGTCCCGGTCCCACTCGGCCCAGCTGGTGGGCCACTTGGCGTCGGCGCACTCGACGGCGGTGTAGACGGCGTTGCTGTTCTCGGACGCCGCGTTGCCCTTGATGTCCGTCATGTCCGGGGCGATCGCGTCGACCAGCGCCTGCGTGTCACCGGCGAGGTAGGCGGCCCAGGTCTGGGCGACGGGCACCCAGGAGGAGTCGTAGTACGGGGCGCCCTGGAAGAAGCCGATGAGCTCGGCCGGGCCGACGACCCCGCCGATCGGGTTGGCCTTGGCGGTGGCGCGCAGCTCCTGGTACTTGGCCTCGACCTTGGCGCGGGTGTCGCCGATGTGGAAGACCGCGTCGTTCTTGGCGACCCAGTCCTGCCAGTCGTTCCAGCGCATCTGGAAGGCGACGTCCTGGCCGAGGTTGGCCTCGTACCAGATGTTGTCCTGGTCCGGGTCGACCACGCTGTCGACGATCATGCGGCGCACGTGGGTCGGGAAGAGGGTCGCGTAGACCCCGCCGATGTAGGTGCCGTAGGAGACGCCGAGGAAGTTCAGCTTCTTCTCGCCGAGGGCGGCGCGGATCACGTCGAGGTCGCGCGCGGTGTTCGGCGTGGTCATGTGCGGCAGCATCTCGCCGCTGCGCTCCTTGCAGCCGTCCGCGTACTCGGCGGCGAGCTTGCGCTGGGCGAGCTTGTCGGCCTCGCTCGACGGGACCGGGTCGGCCTTGGGCGCCTTCACGAACTCCTGCGGGTCGATGCAGGAGATCGGGGCGGAGTGGCCGACACCGCGGGGGTCGAAGCCCACGAAGTCGTACGCCTTCGAGGCGTTGACCCACAGCGGGCTCTTGGTGATGACCCGGCGCGGGAAGCGCATGCCGGAACCGCCGGGGCCGCCGGGGTTGTAGATGAGCGCGCCCTGGCGCTCCTCCGGGGTGCCCGTGCTGCCGATCCGGTCGACGGCGATGTCGATGGTCTTGCCGAAGGGCTTGGTGTAGTCGAGCGGAACCTTCACCCAGCCGCACTGGATGGGCTTTTCGAAGCCCCAGTCCGCGGGACAGTCCTTCCACTCGATCCCGGTGCGGGCGGCGCGGGCGGCGGCGATCTGGACGCCGACCGCCTCCGCGGCCCCGTTGTCACGGCCGGCCGAGGCCGCCGAGGCGGACGGAGCGAGCATCAGGCCCGCAGCCAGCGTGCCGGTGATCAGTGTGGCGGCGCTGCCCAGCGCCGCGTTGCGTATCACGTGGTTGTTCCCCCTGCGTCAGGTGCCGCCGTCGGCGGCCGATTGCGGTCGGTTTCGGTCGTCCGCGTGCAGGGGGATCCTTGCGCCTGACCAGGACCCGGCAACAGAGCAGGGTCGAGTTCTTTGCCAACCCGATAACCGGAGAGGCGTGTACCGCTCAGCGGTGTCTGATTCGTCCCGTAACTACGCCTTCGGCGGCGGCCCGTAGGTGCGGGCGGCCTCGTCCAGCAGTTCCCGCAGCCGCAGGGCGTCCGGGGCCAGGGCCGTGACGAGCACCGCGGGCCCGGCCAGCGGGGTCACCACGGCGAACTCCCCCAGCATCGCGGCCGCGGGCGGGTCCTGTTCGAAGGCCGGGTCCACGACCAGGAGTTGCCCGAGGGCCCGGTGGCCCGCGAGTCCGGCCGGGCCGTCCCAGCCGCCGGGCGCGCCGGGTCCGCAGGTGAGCTCCTGGTCCAGCAGCGGGCGGCCGCCGCGGGTGGCGGTGAGCCGGCTGCGCAGCAGGCCCGGGGCCTCCCCGTAGCGGCCCAGCACCTGTTCCTCGCGGAGCAGCAGCCGCGCGGTGGGAGCCAGTTGGACCTGCGTGCGCACGCGCAGGTCGCTGCCGCGCACGGAGACCAGCGGCTCCGGCAGCCACCGCACGGAGGCCCCCTCCTGCACGGCCAGGCGTACGTCGTACCGCGCGGGTTCGCCAGAGCGGCCGGGCAGCGCCAGGGTCGCCGCCGCGGAGGCGAGGGCGAGGTGTGCCCCGGGCCCGGCGGTGGCCTCGACGGTCAGGTGGTCGCCGCCCAGCGGGGCGGTCATCGCGCCGACCAGCATCACCCCGGCCTCGGCCCCCGAGCCCCGGGTGCGGCGCAACGCAAGCGGCCCCTCGCCGGCCAGCAGGGGGAGGGAGGTGCCGCCCCGCCCGTCGGCGGCCGCGTGGATGCGGGCGGTGGCCCGCAGGCCCGCCGCCGACGGGAGTGCGGGAGGCGCGCTGGTCACCGTACGGTCCAGGCGGCGATCCGCTCGCGCACCCAGGCGGCCACCGGGGCCACCCCTTCGGGGCCGCGCAGCGACTGGAAGGCGACGGGCAGTTCGCCGCGCTGCTCGGCGGCGTCGCGGGCCATCCGGTCCAGGTCGGAACCGACGTGGGGGGCGAGGTCGGTCTTGTTGACGATGAGCAGGTCGGCGGTGGTGACGCCGGGGCCGCCCTTGCGCGGGATGTCGTCCCCGCCGGCCACGTCGATGACGAAGATCTGGGCGTCGACCAGGCCGCGGGAAAAAGTGGCGGTGAGGTTGTCGCCGCCGGACTCGACGAGGATCAGGTCGAGCGGACCGACCGTCTCCTCCAGCTCCTCCACGGCCTCCAGGTTGGCGGAGATGTCGTCGCGGATGGCGGTGTGGGGGCAGGCCCCGGTCTCGACGGCGGTGATCCGCTCGGGCGGCAGCACGGCCTCGCGGAGCAGGAACTCGGCGTCCTCCCGCGTGTAGATGTCGTTGGTGACGACCGCCATGGACAGTTCGGTGCGCAGGGCGCGGCACAGGGCGGCGACGGTGGCGGTCTTGCCGGAGCCGACGGGTCCGCCGAGTCCGATGCGCAGGGCGCGCCGGGTGCCGTCGGCGCGGAGCGGGGCGGCGCCGTGGGTGTGCCGCTGGGGGTAGGCCGCACCGTGGTCGAGATGCATGGGGGGATTCTCCTTTGGGGTGTCTGGCGGGCCGGTCGGGGCGCTCAGGAGGCGAAGAGGCGTACCGGCCAGTCGGCATGGGCCTCGGCCGCGATCTCCAGCAGGGGCGAGGAGGCCGCGGGCAGGCAGTCCGTGCCGTCGGAGCGGGCCCGGTGCGCGGCCTCGGCCGCCCGGGCCGCCACGGCGTCGAGTTCGGGGGCGAGGCGGGCCAGGACCCCGCTCGCCTCGAAGGGGTCCAGGCCCAGCAGCCGCACGGTCGCGGTCGCCGGGCCGCCGATACTCTCGTACGCCGCCACGTGCGCGGCGTCGAGCGGCCCGAGCCCGGCTGCCCGGGCGGTGAGGCCGAGCACCACGGGCTGGTGGGCGCCGCGCGGGAACGCGGCGGCCAGTGCCTCCAGTCCGGGGTCGGGCCAGGTGGCCCGGGCGGCGCGCAGCAGCTGCCGGCCGAGCCGCCGGGCCGCGGTGCGCAGGGCCGGCGAGGGGGTGCGGGCGTCGGCGGCGGCGTCGAGCTCCGCCGGGTCGAGCCCTAGGGCGGCGGCCGCGGCGAGGGCGGCGGCGGTGAGTCCGGCAGTGTGCAGCCGGCCCCGGCAGAAGTCCTCCAGGGTGGCGGCGTCGTGGATGCGGCCCGCCTTGCAGGCGGCCTCGGCTCCGCCGGAGTGGGCGTGGCCCCCGGCGGGGAACCGGCCGTCCGCGAGGACGAGCAGGGCGGCGAGGCTCATCGGAGCGTATCCATCAGAAGAGGAAGTATCTCTGCGCCATGGGCAGTTCGGCGGCGGGGGCGGGCTCCACGACCTCTCCGTCGATGGTGACGGTGAAGGTGTCGGCGTCCACCTCGACCCTCGGCAGGGCGTCGTTGTTGCGCATGTCCGCCTTGCCCACCTTCCGGGTGTTTTCGATGGCCGTGAACTGCTTGCCGAGTCCGAGCCGTTCGGGCAGTCCGTCGTCGAGGGCGGCTTGCGCGGTGAAGTTGAGGGAGTTCAGGGCGGGCGCGCGCCCGTGGCTGCCGAACATCGGGCGGGGCAGCACCGGCTGCGGGGTGGGGATGGAGGCGTTGGCATCGCCCATCTGCGCGTAGGCGATCTGGCCGCCCTTGATGACCAGCTCGGGCTTGACCCCGAAGAAGGCGGGGTTCCACAGCACCAGGTCGGCGAGTTTGCCGGTCTCGACGGAGCCGATCTCGCGGGCGAGCCCCTGGGCGACGGCGGGGTTGATCGTGTACTTGGCGACGTAGCGGCGGGCGCGGTGGTTGTCGGCCGGTCCGTCCCCGGGGAGGAAGCCGCGCCGCTTCTTCATCACGTGGGCGGTCTGCCAGGTGCGCAGGACGACCTCGCCGACGCGCCCCATGGCCTGGGAGTCGGAGGAGATGATGGAGATGGCCCCGAGGTCGTGCAGGACGTCCTCGGCGGCGATGGTCGAGGGCCGGATCCGGGATTCGGCGAAGGCGAGGTCCTCGGGGACGGCCGGGTTGAGGTGGTGGCACACCATCAGCATGTCGAGGTGCTCCTCGACGGTGTTGACCGTGTGCGGCCGGGTGGGGTTGGTGGAGCTGGGCAGGATGTTGGGCTCGGAGACCACGGTGATGATGTCGGGCGCGTGCCCGCCGCCCGCGCCCTCGGTGTGGTACGAGTGGATGGTCCGCCCGGCGATCGCGGCGAGGGTGTCGCCCACGAATCCGGCCTCGTTGAGGGTGTCCGTGTGGATGGCGACCTGGGCTCCGGTCTCGTCGCAGACGCTCAGACAGGCGTCGATGACGGCCGGGGTGGACCCCCAGTCCTCATGGATCTTGAACCCGAGGGCGCCGCCGCGCAGTTGGGAGTGCATGGCCTCGCGGGACATGGTGTTGCCCTTGCCGAGGAGGCCGATGTTGACGGGGTAGGCCTCCAGCGCCGCGAACATCCGGGCCAGGTGCCAGGGTCCGGGGGTGACGGTGGTGGCCTTGGTGCCCTCCGCGGGTCCGGTGCCGCCGCCGACGAGGGTGGTGATCCCGGAGGCGAGCGCCGTTTCGATGACGGTCGGGGAGATGAAGTGCACGTGGGCGTCGATGGCCCCGGCGGTGACGACCTTCCCGTTGCCCGCGATGATCTCGGTCTCGGGGCCGATGACCAGGGCCGGGTCCACGCCGTCCATGGTGTCGGGGTTGCCGGCCTTGCCGAGGCCGCAGATGCGGCCGTCGCGGATGCCGAGGTCGGCCTTGACGATGCCCCAGTGGTCGAGGACGACGACCCCGGTGATCACGGTGTCCGGGGCGCCTTCGGCACGGGTGGTGCGGGCCTGGCCCATGGACTCGCGGATCACCTTGCCGCCGCCGAAGACGGCCTCGTCGCCGGCCCGGCCGGGGCCGCCGCTGAGGTCCTGTTCGATCTCGACGAAGAGGTCGGTGTCGGCCAGCCGGATCCGGTCACCCGCCGTTGGCCCGAAGAGATCGGCGTACACCTGGCGGGAGATCTCAGCCATCGAGCGGACCCCCGGTCTGCCCGCGCAGTCCCGGTACGGTGCGCAGCCCGGCCAGCGGTACGAGTTCCACGGCGACGGGGATGCCCGGTTCGAAGCGCACGGCGGTGCCCGCCGCGATGTTGAGCCGCTGCCCGCGCGCGGCGGAACGGTCGAAGTCCAGGCCGGGGTTGGCCTCGGCGAAGTGGTAGTGGGAGCCGACCTGGACGGGCCGGTCGGCGGCGTTGAGCACGGTGAGGCGGGTGACGGGGCGGCCCTCGTTGAGGAGCACCGGGCCGTCCCCGTAGGTGATTTCGCCGGGGATCACGCGGTTCGCTCCTCTTCAGACGATCGGGTCGTGGACGGTGACGAGCTTGGTGCCGTCCGGGAAGGTCGCCTCGACCTGGACGTCGTGGATCATCTCGGGGATCCCCTCCATGACCTCCTCGCGGCGCAGCACGGTGCGGCCGGAGGCCATCAGCTCGGCCACGGTCCGTCCGTCGCGGGCCCCTTCGAGGATGTGACAGGTGATGAGCGCGATCGCCTCGGGGTGGTTGAGGAGCACCCCGCGCACCCTCCTCTTCTCGGCCACGTCCGCGGCCACATGGATGAGCAGTCTCTCCTGCTCGTGCGGTGTCAGTTGCACACGTATCACCAAATTTCCGGGACAAGATCAACATCGCGCCGAGCCGACCCTACTGGCCCTTAACACTTTGTTGACCTGCGCTTATCCGAGCCAAGCATGTCTTGCCCAACGCAGAGAAAGGCTTTCCGTCCCGACCACCGCCGCTTTACCGGATCATGGGTGATCATTGGCGGACGAGCGTGGCGCCACGCTAGGCGCTCCGCTTTTCCGCTGAGTTAACCCACGTTTCGGGGAGGTACCCGGTTCAACTCCGGAGCCCCCGGAGCCCGGTTCCGTATACGGCTCCGCACGGCGCTCCGCCTGCGGACCACCCTCAAGGAGACCCGTGTTCGTCAATCCCGTCCGGCACATCACCTTCGACGCCCTGGACCCCTACCGGGTCGCCGAATTCTGGTCGGCGGTGACCGGCTACCCGATCCACCCCGACGACGTGGAGGGTGACGACGAGATCCTGCTGGAGTCGGGGCAGCCCGGTGGGCCCGGACTGCTCTTCATCCGGGTGCCGGACGCCAAGTCCGTCAAGAACCGCGTCCACCTGGACATCCAGCCGCCCACCGGCACCCGGGACGAGACCGTCGAGCGCTTGGTCGGGCTCGGCGCGAAGATCGTGGACGACCGCCGCGCGCAGGACGGCGTCCTGGGGTGGGTCGTGCTCGCCGACCCCGAGGGCAACGAGCTGTGCATCGAGCGCAGCGCCGTGGAGCGCGCCGCCTCCTGACCCCGGCTTCAGCAGCCGGTGGCCGTCTTCGCCGGCGCTGCCACCGTCCAGGGCAGGGCGATCCAGACCGTTTTGCCGCCGTCCTCGGTGGGGCTGACCGAGAGGCGACCGCCCGCCTCCGCGGTGAGCCAGCGGATGATGACCATCCCCCGGCCGTTGTCCTGCTGGACGGCGGCCGGGAGCCGCTTGGGCCAGCGCGGGTGGCTGTCCGTGACGCCGACGCGCAGCCACTCCTCGCGTTCCAGCCGGACGTCCACGGTGAAGGTCGGCGACTGGCCGAAAGTGTGCTGTACGGCGTTGGTGGCGAGCTCCGAGACGATCAGCCGGACACTGTCGGCGATGTCGGCGTCATCGGGAAGTCCCCATTCGCCCAGCACCTCCGCGACATAGCGTCGGGCGGCGGCGACCGAGGCCGGATCGCTCGGCAGAGTGACGGATGCTTCCTGGTGATCTGCCATGGCGACGGTCCCTTTCCCACCGGGGCCAAGCCGCCCCGGATCTGTGCTGGACGCCAGAGTGCCACCCATCGTGCCGCCGCAACTGCCGTTCCCCCAAGATATGCATATATCTGTCGCTCAATGCGGTGAACTCTGCTACGGAAGAGCGTATTTGGACGGCAGACTGGTGCGACCTGTGCCGGTGGAAGGAGGCGGGTGTGCAACACGGTCCCGCGGTGCGCCGGCGCAAACTCGGCGAGGAACTGCGTGCCCTGCGCGACCGGTCCGGACTCACCAGTGGTGAGGCGGCCCGGATCGTGGGATGGCACCAGTCGAAAATCAGCCGCATCGAGACAGGGCGCAGCGGGGTCAAACCCGAGGACATCCGCATCCTGCTCGATGTCTACGGGCAGATCGTGAGCCCCGAGCAGCGCGCCCTGCTGGAGGCGCTGTCCGCCTCGGCCGCGGGCCCCGGCCCGGGCGGTGACACCGGGCGGGGCCGCCAGTGGTGGCACGACTACCGGGGCCTGCTGCCCCAGGAGTACCGGGACTTCATCAGCCTGGAGGCCGGGGCGAGTGCGGCGCGGACCGTGGAACTGTCCGTGGTGCCGGGGCTGTTGCAGACCCCGGAGTACGCGCGGGCCGTGACCCGGGCCGCGCTGGGCGGGCTGCCCGAGCCGAAAGTGGACGCGCTGGTCGACGTACGCCTCGCCCGGCAGTCGGTGCTGCGGGCCGATCCGCCGCTGGAGCTGAGCGCCGTACTGGACGAGGCGGTGCTGCGCCGGCAGATCGGCGGGCCCGGGGTCATGGCGCAACAGCTGCGACACCTGGTGGAGGTGGGACGGCTGCCCCAAGTGCGGCTACAAGTACTGCCGTTCAGCGTGGGGGGTCATCTCGGCCTCACCGGACCGTTCGTCATTTTCTCATTTCCGAACATCGCCGATCTGGATGTGGTGGTACTCGACCATTTGACGAGTAGCCTCTATCTGGAGCGGAAGGAAGACCTAGAGGCATACAGCGCCGCGTTCCGCACCATTCAGGAACACGCCCTCCCGCCCCAGGACTCGTCGGATCTCATCAGCTCACTTGCTGACGACGCGTAAGGAGGCACCCCCGTGTCCGCAACCCCCTTATCGGTCTTATCGATCAGCGGACTTCTGATCAGCGCGCGGTGGCGGCGGAGCAGCCGCAGCACCGGAATGAACAACTGTGTGGAAGCGGCCGTCCTCGGCGGCGGCCTGCTGGCCGTCCGCGACTCCAAGCGGACGGACGGCCCGGCCGTGCTCTTCACCGGGCCGGCCTGGGACGGCTTCCTCACTTCCGTACGGGCGGACGTGCTTCCGTAGCTCCGCCTACCGGTCCGTGGCTCCGGCCGGAGCGGTCCGCAGGATCGTCGCCACAGCCCGGGTGATCTCCTCCCCCGTGAGATCCCCCCGGGCGGTCAGCCGCAGCCGGGAAATGCCGTCCGGCACCGACGGCGGCCGGAAGCACCCCACGGACAGACCTGCCTCGCGGCAGTCGGCGGCCCAGCGCAGTGCCGCCGAGGCCGACGGGGCCCGTACCGACACCACGGCCGCGTCCGGCCGGGCCGCGGTCAGGCCGGACGCGGTGAGCCGCCCGTACAGCTGGGCGGCCACCTCGCGGGCGCGGCCGGCGCGCTCCGGTTCCCGCCCGAGCAGGCGCAGGCCCGCCAGCGCCGCGCCCGCGGCGGCCGGGGCCAGCCCGGTGTCGAAGATGAACGTGCGCGCGGTGTTGACCAGGTGGCGGATGACCTTGGCCGGACCGAGCACCGCCCCGCCCTGGCTGCCCAGGGACTTCGAGAGGGTGAGGGTGGCGACCACGCCCGGCGCGCCCGCCAGCCCGGCGGCGTACAGCGCGCCGCGGCCGCCCTCCCCCAGCACGCCCAGCCCGTGCGCGTCGTCCACGACCAGGGCCGCGCCCTCGTCCCGGCAGGCGGCGGCGTATCCGGCGAGCGGGGCGGCGTCCCCGTCGACGGAGAACACGGAGTCGCTGACCAGCAGCGCCCGTCCGTCGTGCGTGGCGAGCGTCTTGCGCGCGGCGTCCGGATCGGAGTGCGGAATGATGGCGGTCTCGGCGCGCGAGAGGCGGCAGCCGTCGACGATCGAGGCATGGTTCCCGGCGTCGGAGACGATGAGCGTGCCCCGGTCGCTGAGCGCGGTGACTGCGGCCAGGTTGGCCGCGTATCCGGAGGACAGGACCAGCGCGGCCTCGAATCCGCAGAAGGCAGCGAGCTCGCGTTCGAGCTCCGCGTGCAGTTCGGTCGTACCCGTCACGAGACGGGACCCGGTGGCTCCGGCCCCCCACCGTTCGGCCGCCTCCCGCGCTCCGCGGACGGTCTCGGGATGCCGGGACAGACCGAGGTAGTCGTTGCTCGCGAGGTCCAGGAGCGGCGACTCGGCCGGCCTCGGGCGCAGGGTGCGGACGAGCCCGGCCTGTTCGCGGGCGCTCTGCGCGGCGTCGATCCAGGAGAAGACGTCCACGGGACCGGGCCCGCGAGCGGGCTCGGGAGTGGCCGCGGGAGTGGGCTGGGGCATCGGCACGTCCTCGTGTTTTGTCGGCAGTCCACAGACCGGCCCGACGCTAGCCGCCGGGCGTCGGCTCGACCCTAGCCGCCGGGCCTTGAGTGTCAGGTGTGGCGATACACACACTCCCAACCGGCCATGTTGTGCGATCTCTCCTTGGCCGGGAGTGGTGGTGTGGTCCAGGATCGGCGTCATGGACCTGCTGAACACCCTGGTGGACAAGGGGCTGCGGCGCGAGCTGCCGACCCGCGAAGAGGCGCTCGCCGTACTGGCGACTTCCGACGACGAACTGCTCGACGTGGTGGCCGCGGCCGGCAAAGTGCGCCGCCAGTGGTTCGGGCGTCGGGTCAAGCTGAACTACCTGGTCAACCTGAAGTCGGGCCTGTGCCCCGAGGACTGCTCCTACTGCTCCCAGCGTCTCGGCTCGAAGGCCGAGATCCTCAAGTACACGTGGCTGAAGCCGGAGGAGGCCTCCCAGGCCGCCGCGGCCGGTGTCGCGGGCGGCGCGAAGCGGGTCTGCCTGGTCGCGAGCGGCCGCGGGCCGACGGACCGGGACGTGGACCGCGTCGGCAAGACGATCGCGGCGATCAAGGAGCAGAACGAGGGCGTCGAGGTCTGTGCGTGCCTCGGCCTGCTCTCGGACGGCCAGGCGGAGCGGCTGCGCGAAGCGGGCGCCGACGCGTACAACCACAATCTCAACACCTCCGAGGCGACGTACGGTCAGATCACCAAGACCCACACCTACGCGGACCGGGTCGACACGGTGCAGAAGGCGCACGCCGCCGGCCTGTCCGCCTGCTCCGGTCTGATCGCGGGCATGGGCGAGAGCGACGAGGACCTCGTCGATGTCGTCTACTCGCTGCGCGAGCTGGACCCGGACTCGGTGCCCGTCAACTTCCTGATCCCCTTCGAGGGCACTCCGCTCGCCAAGGAGTGGAACCTCACCCCGCAGCGCGCCCTGCGGATCCTCGCGATGGTGCGGTTCGTCTGCCCCGACGTCGAGGTCCGCCTCGCGGGCGGGCGCGAGGTGCACCTGCGCACCATGCAGCCCCTCGCCCTGCACCTGGTGAACTCGATCTTCCTCGGCGACTACCTGACCAGTGAGGGGCAGGCCGGCCAGGCCGACCTCGACATGATCGCGGACGCCGGCTTCGAGGTGGAGGGGGCCGGTACGAGCACGCTCCCGGCCCACCGGGCCGACGTGGCGGAGGCGGCCACGGCGGGCGGCTGCGGTTCGCACGGTGGCGGGGCCTCCCTGTGCGGTTCGGCGGGCTCCGGCGACGCCGCGGGGGAAGCCGGGTGCGGTTCGGCCTGCGGCGGTTGCTCCGGCCACGCGGAGACGGCGCCCGTACCGGCGCAGGCCGATGCCGGGGAGGTGCGCTCCGGCCTGGTGGCGGTCCGCCGGCGCGGCGCGGGGACGGATCTCGCCCCCAATGCCTGATCAGCTTCAGCCGCTGTCGGCGGGCGCGGAACTCCTCGCTCTCGACCGGCAGCACGTCTGGCACCCGTACGGTCCGATGCCCGGGCGGCAGGAGCCGCTGGTCATCGCCTCCGCCTCGGGGGTGCGGCTGCGGCTCGCCGATCCGTCCGGGCAGGGGCAGGGCCACGACGAGCTGGTCGACGGCATGTCCTCCTGGTGGTCGGCGATCCACGGCTACAACCACCCGGTGCTGAACGAGGCCGCGACGGCGCAGCTGGGCCGTATGTCGCACGTGATGTTCGGCGGGCTCACCCATGAGCCCGCCGTCCGGCTGGCGGCCCGGCTGGTGGAGATCACGCCGCCGGGGCTGGAGCACGTGTTCCTCTGCGATTCGGGCTCGGTCTCGGTCGAGGTCGCGGTCAAGATGTGCCTCCAGTACTGGCGTTCGCTCGGGCGGACGGGCAAGACCCGGCTGCTGACCTGGCGCGGCGGCTACCACGGGGACACCTGGCAGCCGATGGCCGTCTGCGACCCCGAGGGAGGCATGCACGAGCTGTGGCAGGGCCACCTGCCGCGGCAGGTCTTCGCGGACGCGCCGCCCGGCGGCTTCGACACCCCCGTGGACCCGGCGTACGCCGAGCACCTGCGCTCCCTGATCGCCGCGCACGCGGACGAGCTGGCCGCGGTCATCGTGGAACCCGTGGTCCAGGGGGCGGGCGGCATGCGCTTCCACAGCCCCGGCTACCTGCGGGTGCTGCGCGACCTGTGCGACGAGTACGGCGTCCTGCTCATCCTCGACGAGATCGCGACGGGCTTCGGCCGTACGGGCGCGCTCTTCGCGGCGGACCACGCGGGGATCACCCCGGAGGTGATGTGCCTGGGCAAGTCGCTGACCGGCGGGTACCTCACGCTGGCGGCGACCCTGTGCACGGAGCGGGTGGCCGACGGGATCTCGCAGGGCGAGGTTCCGGTGCTCGCGCACGGCCCGACCTTCATGGGCAACCCGCTCGCCACGGCCGTGGCACTCGCCTCGATCGACCTCCTCCTGGGCCAGGACTGGCCGACCGAGGTCAAGCGCATCGAGGCGGGCCTGCGTGAAGGCCTGGCGGGTGCGGTGCAGTTGCCCGGCGTACGGGACGTACGCGTCCTCGGCGCGATCGGCGTGGTCCAGCTGGACCACGACGTCGACATGGCGGCGGCCACCCGGGCGGCCGTGCGGGAGGGCGTCTGGCTGCGCCCGTTCCGCGATCTGATCTACACGATGCCCCCGTTCGTCACCGGCGACGACGATGTGGCCCGTATCTGCCGCGCGGTGGTCGCGGCAGCACAGGAAGGCTGAGAAGACGGACATGTCCGTAGTAGTGGTGTCCGGGACGGGCACGGAGATCGGCAAGACGGTGGTCACGTCGGCGATCGCGGCCGCCGCGGTGGCGGCCGGCCGCTCGGTGGCCGTGCTCAAGCCTGCCCAGACCGGGGTCGGCCCGGACGAGCCGGGGGACGCCGCCGAGGTGGCGCGGCTGGCCGGTTCCTCCGTCACGGCGGTGGAACTGGCCCGCTACCCGGAGCCGTTGGCCCCGGACACGGCGGCCCGCCGCGCGGGCCTGCCCACTGTCTCCCCGGCCGCCGTCGCGGAGGCGGCGAGCCGGCTCGCGCTCTCCCACGACCTGGTCCTGGTGGAGGGCGCGGGCGGGCTGCTCGTCCGCTTCGACGAGGCCGGCCACACCCTGGCGGACGCGGCGCGGCTGCTCGGCGCTCCGGTCCTGGTCGTCGTCCCGGCGGGCCTCGGCACCCTCAACTCCGCGGCCCTGACGGCGGAGGCCCTGCGCGCCCGCGACCTCACCCCGCTGGGCCTGGTGGTCGGCAGCTGGCCGTCCTCCCCGGACCTGGCCTCCCGCTGCAACCTGGCGGACCTCCCCAAGGTCTCCAACACCCCCCTGCTGGGCGCCGTCCCACAATCCGCGGCCACCCTCCCCCCACCCCTCTTCCGCTCCAAGGCCCCCAGCTGGCTCGCCCCCACCCTCAACGGCACCTGGTCCCCCACCACTTTCCTGACCACCTGGCCCGCCGAACCATCCAGCCCCGCCGGCGTTTGAGGCGCGGGGTCCGGGGCGCAGCCCGGGGCCGCCCGGGCGCAGCCCGGGGCCGCCCGGGCGCAGCCCGGGGCCGCCCGCGCAGCGGCGCCGCAGACGACACCGCCAGGCGTGAGGCGCAGCCGACCGGGCACGCTGGAGGTACCGGTACCTACCCCCGCCCCGGAGGTCCGTCATGCCGCGCCGCCCCCGCGACCCCGTCCACCACCCCCTCTTCGCCCGGCTTTACGGCCGCGCCGGCGAAGCCGCCGAGACCCGCGCCGGCATCGCCGCCCTGCGCACCGAGCTCCTCCACGGAGTGACCGGCCGCGTCATCGAGATCGGCGCCGGCAACGGCCTCAGCTTCGCCCACTACCCCCGCGCCGTCTCCGAGGTCGTCGCCGTCGAACCGGAACGCACCCTCCGCCGCCTCGCGGCCTCCGCCGCGCTCCGCGCCGAGGTTCCCGTGGACATCGTGCCCGGCGCCGCCGAAGCCCTCCCGGTCAAGAGCGAGGCCTTCGACGCCGCCGTCGCCTCGCTGGTGCTGTGCACCGTACGGGACCTGCCCCGCTCCCTCGCCGAGCTGCACCGCGTGCTCCGCCCCGGCGCCGAGCTCCGCTTCTTCGAGCACGGCCTCGCCCCCGGCCCCGGCATGGCCGCCGTCCAGCGCGCCCTGGACCGGACCGTCTGGCCCCGCCTCTTCGGCGGCTGCCACACCGCCCGCGACCCGCTCGCCTCGATCGAGGCCGCCGGTTTCCGGATCGTCTCGCCGCGCAGCTTCCGGCTGCCCGAGCGCGGCCCGGTCTTCCCGACCTCTTACTGCGTCATCGGCGCGGCCCGCCGCCTGGATTGAGCCCCGTATCGACCTCTCCGCACCTACACGAACGGCTTCACCCACCGCCGCCAGTGGTCCTCCCGGTGGTACCCGGCGGCGGCCCACGCCCGCTGCGCCCGCTCGTTCTCCTCCAGCACCATCGCGTCGCCGCGCCGGCCGCCCGCCGCCAGGAAGCGCCGTTCGGCCGCCTCGAGCAGCGCGCCGGCGATCCCCTGCCGACGCCGGGAGGGGAGGACGGCCAGCCGGTACAGCGAGCACCGCCAGCCGTCGTAGCCGGCGATCACGGACCCGACCAGGGTGCCGTCCGCCGCGAGGATCAGCGCGTCGGGATCGCGGGTGACGAGCCGGGTCACGCCGTCCACGTCGTCCGTGATCGACGTGCCCTCCGCGGCTTCCTTCCAGAAGGCGAGCACGTTCTCCGCGTCGGCCGGCACCGCGGTCCGGAGCCGGAGCCGGGGCCGGCGCGCAGACTGTTGCTGAGGCTCGGACTGGTTCATGATCGGGAGCCAAGCACGCCCGGCCCGCGGGCCGCCACCCACTTCCACTGTGCGAGACCGGACAAAAGAACCCTCCGCCCCCTTTGCCCCTCCTTTACCATGGAGGCAAAGTTCCCCTCGAGCGAAAGGTGTGTGAGCGTCCGCCCATGGGCGAGCCTCCCAGTCCCCGACATCTCCGTACGCGACATCGCGCGATACCCCTCCTCCTGGCTGATCATGGGACGGAGGTGATCGACCGATGACCGAAGTGCTCCTGCTCGTCGTGGCGCTGCTGCTCTGCCTTGCCTGCGGAGTCTTCGTCGCGGCCGAGTTCTCGCTGACCACCATCGAGCGCAGCGAGCTCGAAGAAGCCGTCGAGCGCGGCGAGCGCGGGGCCGACAGCGCGCTGGCGGCCGTCCGCACCCTGACGTTCCAGCTGTCCGGCGCCCAGCTCGGCATCACCGTGACCGGCCTGGTCATCGGCATGATCTCCAAGCCGTCGATCGCCGCCCTGCTCGAGGGCCCGTTCCGGTCCCTGGGGATGTCGGCGGGCGCTGCCTCCTCCACCGCCCTGGTCCTGGGCACCGTCCTGTCGACCGTCGTCCTGATGGTCGTCGGCGAGCTGGTCCCCAAGAACTGGGCGATCTCCTCACCCCTGGCCATCGCCAAGCGCGTCGCCACCTGGCAGCGGGTGTTCAGCCGCGCCTTCAAGCCCTTGATCAGCCACCTCAACACCACCGCGAACCACTTGGTGCGCCGCTTCGGCATGGAGCCGGCCGAGGAGCTGGCCTCCGCCCGCACCCCGCAGGAGCTGGTCGCGCTGGCGCGGCACTCCGCGAAGGCGGGCGCCCTGGAGAAGGACACCGCCGAGCTGTTCGTGCGGACCCTGAACCTGGCCGACCTGACCGCGGAGAACGTGATGACCCCGCGCGTGCAGGTCACCGCCCTCGACGTGCAGACCACCGCCGAGGACGTGGCGAACGCGACACTGGCCACCGGCCTGTCCCGCTTCCCGGTCTACCGGGGCAGCCTCGACACCGTCGTCGGCACCGTCCACATCAAGGACGTACTGGCGCTGCCCGCCGAGGAGCGCCGCCACCGCCCGGTGTCGCAGCTGCTGCGCGAGCCCCTCCTCGTACCGGAGTCGCTGACCGTGGACCGACTGCTGGACCGGCTGTCCGGAAAGCAGACGATGGCCGTGGTCATCGACGAGTACGGCGGCACGGCCGGGGTGGCCACGCTGGAGGACATCGTCGAGGAGGTCGTCGGCGAGGTCCGCGACGAGCACGACCCGCACGAGACCGCGGATCTGGCCCCGGCCGGTACGGACGCCCTCGGGCGACCGCTCTACGCCGCCGACGGCGCCGCGCGCACCGACCAGCTCGAGCGGATCGGACTGCGCGTGCCGGAGGGGCCGTACGAGACCCTGGCCGGTCTGATAGCGACCGAGCTGGGCCGCATCCCGGCCGTCGGCGACAGCCTGGAACTGGACGGCTGGCAGCTCGACGTCATCGACGCGGGCGGGCGGCGGGCCGCGCGGGTACTGCTGCACATGCCGGCAGACCCGGCCGGCGACAAGGAGGGGAAGGGCCGATGACGGCGATCCAACTGCTGATCGGCCTGGCGACCCTGGTCGTCAACGCCTTCTTCGTCGGCGCGGAGTTCGCGCTGATCTCGGTCCGGCGAAGCCAGATCGAGCCGTACGCCGAACAGGACGACCGGCGGGCCCGCGCCGTCGTGTGGGGCCTGGAGCACGTGTCGGCGCTGATGGCGGCGGCCCAGCTCGGCATCACGCTGTGCACCCTGGTGCTGGGCGTGGTCGCCGAGCCGGCCATCGCGCACCTGCTGACCCCGCTGTTCGACCTCCTGGGGGTGCCGGACGGCCTGACGCACGCGATCTCCTTCGTGGTGGCGCTGGCGCTGGCGACGTACCTGCACATGCTCTTCGGCGAGATGGTGCCGAAGAACGTGGCGCTGTCCGAGCCGGTGCGCACCGCACTGCTGCTCGGGCCGCCGCTGGTGGCCCTGACGCGGGCGCTGCGGCCGGTGATCTTCGCGATCAACGCCTTCGCCAACGCGCTGCTGCGGCTGCTGCGCGTGGACGCGAAGAACGAGGTCGCGGCTACCTTCTCCGACGACGAGCTGGCACGGATGGTCAAGGACTCCAGCAACGCGGGGCTCCTGGACGACCGGGCGAGCGAGCGTCTGCACGATGCCCTGGAGCTGGGCCGCCGGCCGGTCACCGATGTGGTGCTGTCGGCGGACCGGGTGGTTTCTGCCCGGGAGGGCATCACGCCGACGGGGCTGGAGCGGCTGTCGGCCTCGTCCGGGTACTCCCGGTTCCCCGTGATCGACGCTCAGGACAGGATCCTGGGCTACCTGCACGTCAAGGACGCCTTGGACGCGGACGTGGAGGCGCGGGACGAGCCCTTCCCGGTGTCGGACCTGCGGCCGATCGCGCAGGTGCGCGCCGAGACCCCGCTGGACGACGTGCTGACCGCGATGCGGCGCAGCCGTACGCACCTGGCGGCGGTCCTGGGGGCGGACGGTGCCATGACGGGCCTGGTCACGATGGAGGACGTGCTGCGCGAGCTGTTCGGACGGCCCGCCTCCGCCTGACCCGTGCGGTCCCCGGCCCTGCGGGGCCGGGGTACCGCGCGGTAACATCGCTCCGACATGGAGATGATTGCGTCTTACACCAGTTTTGTCGCGGTCGGCGACTCCTTCACCGAGGGCATGTCCGACCTGCTCCCCGACGGCTCCTACCGGGGCTGGGCCGATCTGCTGGCCGCCCGGCTCGCGGCGCGTGAGCCCGGATTCCGCTACGCGAACCTCGCGGTCCGCGGCAAGCTCATCGGGCAGATCGCCGAGGAACAGGCGCCGGTGGCCGCGGCCATGGGCGCCGATGTGGTGACCCTGGTCGGCGGGCTGAACGACACGCTCCGCCCCAAGGTGGACATGGGCCGCGTCCGGGCCCATCTGGAGTCGGCCGTGGAACTCCTCGCCCCCTCCTGCAAGCACCTGGTCCTGATGCGCTCCCCGGGCCGCAACGGGCCGGTGATGGAGCGCTTCCGGCCTCGGATGGAAGAGCTCTTCACCCTCATCGACGAGCTCGCGGCACGGCATGGCGCCCGGGTCGTGGACCTGTACGGGGCCCCGGCCCTCGGGGATCCGCGGATGTGGGACGTGGACCGGCTGCACCTGACGGCCGAGGGCCACCGGCGGGTGGCGGAGGCCGTCTGGCAGGCGCTGGGCCTGCCGACCGAGCAGGACTGGCGCGCAGAACTGCCCAGCGCGGTGCCGCCAGGCTGGGCGGTCCGCCGGGCCCAGGACCTCAGCTTCGCCCGGCAGCACCTGATCCCGTGGGTCGGCCGCCGCCTGACGGGCCGCTCCTCCGGGGACGGCCGCCCGGCCAAGCGCCCGCAGCTGCTGCCGTACGCGGGCTCGCCGGTCTCGTAGCAAGGCACAATCGCCAGTGGTGCCGCTACCTGCGTAAACGCACAGCCGATGCCCAAGTAGAATCCCTCCACGTGACTGCCAAGCCCCGCATCCCCAATGTCCTGGCCGGCCGCTACGCCTCCGCGGAGCTCGCCGTCCTGTGGTCCCCCGAGTACAAGGTGACGCTGGAGCGGCGGCTGTGGCTCGCCGTGCTGCGCGCCCAGAAGGACCTCGGCATCGAGGTCCCCGAAGCGGCCCTCGCGGATTACGAGCGCGTCCTGGAGACCGTCGACCTCGCCTCCATCTCCGAGCGCGAGAAGGTCACCCGGCACGACGTGAAGGCCCGTATCGAGGAGTTCAACGCCCTCGCCGGTCACGAACACGTCCACAAGGGCATGACCTCCCGCGACCTCACCGAGAACGTCGAGCAGCTCCAGATCCGGCTCTCGCTGGAGCTGGCCCGCGACCGTACGGTCGCCGTCCTCGCCCGCCTCGGCAAGCTGGCCGGCGAGCACGCCGAGCTGGTCATGGCCGGCCGCTCCCACAACGTGGCCGCGCAGGCCACCACGCTGGGCAAGCGCTTCGCCACCGCGGCCGACGAGCTGCTGGTCGCCTACGACCGCTTGGAGAACCTCCTCGCC
This sequence comes from Streptomyces sp. ISL-94, assembly GCF_018614075.1. Classification (GTDB taxonomy): domain Bacteria; phylum Actinomycetota; class Actinomycetes; order Streptomycetales; family Streptomycetaceae; genus Streptomyces. Next base: position 32,796 of record NZ_JAGGOZ010000025.1, read on the forward strand.
CGCTACCCGCTGCGCGGCATCAAGGGCCCGGTCGGCACCGCCCAGGACATGCTCGACCTGCTCGGCGGCGACGCCGCGAAGCTGGCCGACCTGGAGCAGCGGATCGCCGCCCACCTCGGCTTCGCCCAGGCCTTCACCTCGGTCGGCCAGGTCTACCCGCGCTCGCTCGACTACGACGTGGTCACCGCCCTGGTGCAGCTGGCCGCCGCCCCCTCGTCGATCGCCAAGACGATCCGCCTGATGGCCGGCCACGAGCTGGTCACCGAGGGCTTCAAGCCCGGCCAGGTCGGCTCCTCCGCGATGCCGCACAAGATGAACACCCGCTCCTGCGAGCGTGTGAACGGCCTGATGGTCATCCTGCGCGGCTACGCCTCGATGACCGGTGAGCTGGCCGGCGACCAGTGGAACGAGGGCGACGTCTCCTGCTCCGTGGTCCGCCGGGTGGCCCTGCCGGACGCGTTCTTCGCTTTCGACGGCCTGCTGGAGACCTTCCTGACCGTCCTCGACGAGTTCGGCGCCTTCCCGGCGGTCGTGGCCCGCGAGCTGGACCGCTACCTGCCGTTCCTCGCGACCACCAAGGTCCTGATGGGCGCGGTGCGGGCCGGGGTCGGCCGCGAGGCGGCCCACGAGGTCATCAAGGAGCACGCGGTGGCCTCCGCGCTCGCCATGCGCGAGCAGGGCGCCGAGCGCAATGAGCTGCTGGACAAGCTGGCCGCCGACGAGCGAATGCCGCTGGACCGTGCCCAGCTTGACGCCCTGATGGCCGACAAGCTGTCCTTCACCGGCGCCGCAGGCGACCAGGTCGCGGCGGTGGTGTCGCGCATCGAGACGATCGCCAAGCAGCACCCGGAGGCCGCCGGGTACGCACCGGGGTCGATCCTCTGACCCCCGACGAGCTGAACGCCGCCCGTGACCGCGTCCTCCCGGACGTGGTCGCGGGCGGTCTGCGTGTGCTCTTCTGCGGCATCAACCCCGGTCTCCTCTCCGCGGCGACGGGCTACCATTTCGCCCGCCCCGGCAATCGCTTCTGGCCCGTCCTGCACCTGTCGGGCTTCACTCCGCGCCGGCTGGCCCCCTCGGAGCAGGAGGAACTGCTGACCTACCGCCTCGGCATCACCAACGTCGTGGCCCGGGCCACGGCCCGCGCCGACGAGCTGAGCGCCGAGGAGTTCCGCGAGGGCGGCCGCATCCTGACGGCCAAGGTGGAGCAGCTCCGCCCCCAGTGGCTGGCGGTTGTCGGTGTCACCGCCTACCGCACGGCCTTCGGGGAGCGAAGGGCGCACATCGGCCCCCAGGAGCGGACCATCGGCGCCACCCGCATCTGGGCCCTCCCCAACCCCAGCGGCCTCAACGCCCACTGGACCGCCGAGTCCATGGCCCAGGAGTACGCCCGCCTCCGCGCCGCCGCCGAGTCCCCCGAGGGACCCTAGAACGGGCCGATCCGGGTCGATCCGGGTCGCTCGGGCGGCCGTTGCTCATGAACCGGAGCGAACGCGGCAGCGGCTCGCCCGCTATGCAGACTTCGCTGGTCAACGTCGTGAGAACCCCGATGACAGCGCCTCACGGCGGGTCGATCACGGTGACCCCTGCCATCAGCAGGTAGGGGTCCTCGGAGTCCCACTGAGCCACATAGGCCACCAGCCACCGCTCCTCGGCCCGCCACAGGTGCACGTGGCCGGTGGTGTTGCTCATCTCGTCCCATGGCTCCGGTATCTCCTCCCCGTCGAGCCCTCTGTCCAACAGCGATAGCAGGCTGAAGACCTGTGCCTCTCCCCACCGGTCGGTCAGGGCCTGGGTCAGCGCCCCGTATTCGGCATTGATCTGGTCGGTCGCCTCGATCCGCGCCGAACCGTCGTCCTCCCAGAAGTCCGCGGTCCGGGCGACCTGGGCCAAGTGGTAACCCGGGCCGCTGCTCTGCCCGCCGGACCGGACCGGCTCAGCGGGGAACTCCCGTACCCGGAGCCGTTCGATCGTGTCGAGATGCTCTGCCGTGGTCATGTCGTCAGTATCCCGATCTCCACTGACAACTGGCCTGTCGTCATGCTGCCCGGCGCCGCACCGCGATCCAGCCGGCGGCCAGTGCCGCGAGCGACCAGAGGGCGGCCACCCCGAGCCCGCTCCAGGGTCCGAGCGACCCCTGCGGGTCCATCCGCATCACCAGCTGTCCCGCCCGGTCGGGCATGAACTGTCCGGCGCCGCCCACGACCTGACCGACGATGAAGGGCACGATCAGGATGAAGGGTATGAGCAGGCTCATCACGAGGGTGCCGCTGCGCACCAGCGCCGTCAGACCGGCGGCGAGCAGCGCCATCAGCATGAGGTAGACACCGCTGCCGAAGACCGCCCGCAGCGTGCCGGGATCGCCCAGGCCGAGCGCGTACTCACCCATGAGCGCCTGCCCCGCCACGAAGGTGGCCAGCCCGGTGACCTGTCCGACGAGGAAGGCCAGCGCGGCGATCACCGCGACCTTCGACAGGTACAGCCGGGTCCGGTTCGGCACCGCGGTGAGCGAAACCCTGAGCGCTCCGCCCCGGAACTCGCCGGCGAGGGCGGTGGCGCCGAAGGCAATGGCCGCTATCTGGCCGAAGTTGATCCCGAAGAACGCGCCGAGCAGCCGGTCAGCCCCCATGGATGCCTCGTCGGCCGTCCCGACAGCGGCCGCGGTGAGGGCCGTGATGCCGGCCGTGGCCACGAAGACGGCTATGAGGGACCCGAGGACCGAACGGGCGGACCGTATCTTGATCCATTCCGAGTGCAGGACGGGAAGGGTGGGCAGGGCGGCCGCGCTCATGGCAGGCCTCCGTTCAGGGTCGGTCGGAAAGCGGTCAGGGACGGCCAGGCGGTCAGGCAGCGGAGGAGGAGAACTGGGCGCGCCCGGCCGTGAGGTCGAGGTAGGCCTGCTCCAGCGAGGCGCGCTCGTCGGAGAGTTCGAGCAGCGGGACTCCCTCGCGGGCGGCGAGCGCTCCGACCGCCTCGGCCTGGATGCCGTCCACGGTCCACCGCCCGTCCTCGGCGGCGTCCAGCCGGAAACCTTGGTGCTCCAGGGCCGCTCGCAAACCGTCCGGGTCGGAGGTACGCAGCCGCACCCTGGGGGTGCTGCGGGCGTCGATGAACTCCCTTATGGAAGTGTCGGCGAGCAGCCTGCCCCGCCCGAGCACCACCAAGTGGTCGGCGAAGGAGGCGGTCTCCGCCATCAGATGACTGGAGACGAGGACCGTACGCCCCTGGGCGGCGAGAGCGCGCATCAGCTCCCGGATCCAGATGATGCCCTCGGGGTCGAGTCCGTTGGTCGGCTCGTCCAGCAGGAGCACGCCCGGGTCACCCAGCAGCGCGGCGGCTATCCCCAGCCTCTGACGCATGCCCAGCGAGAAGGTCTTGACCCTCCGCCGCGCCACCGAAGCCAGGCCGGCCTGCTCCAGCACCGCCTCCACCCGCGCCTTCGCAATGCCGTTGCCGGCCGCCAGCACGAGGAGGTGGTCGCGGGCCGTCCGCCCGCCGCGGGGCGCCTGCGGATCGAGCAGGGCTCCCACCTCGTACAACGGGGCTTGGAGGTCGGTGAATCGGCGCCCTCCGATGGTGGCAGTGCCGGAAGTGGCCCGCTCGAGCCCCAGCAGCAAACGCATCGTCGTGGACTTGCCGGCGCCGTTGGGGCCCAGGAACCCGGTCACCCGACCGGGCAGGACATCGAAGGTGAGGTGGTCCACGACGCGATTGGTGCCGTAGTCCTTGGTCAGTTGGCGGATCTCGATGCGGTTCATGGATTCAGATTCGCCCGCCGCCCCCCTCCCTTCCCTCCCCCATGCGAGGGTGCCGTCTCCCCCACGTGGGGGAGACGTCCGCGGCCCGGCCACTGTCACGATGGACGCATGTACCGACTGCTCCGTGCTCCGTTCCGACCGGTGACGTACTCGCGCTGGCTCCACCTGTGCGTTCCCCTGCTGCTGCTCGCCATCTGGATGTTCATCAATCCCGCGTGGCCGTGGGCTCCCCTGCTGATCGTCATACCGTTCGGATTCGTGCCCTGGGTCCGGCTGGCGGAGGGGCTTCAGGCCCAGTTCCTGCTGACCCCCTCCGATCGCGGTTCCGCCGACAGCAGCATCAGCACCGCGCCGTCGGCACGGTGGAGCGACCGGTGGCGGACGCTGCTGTGGCTGGAGATACGGCTGGTCGTCGCGGGCGCGGCCATGTTCGCGACGGTCTGGCTGCCGGTGATGAGCGTCGAGCTCATCGCGACCGCACTGGGGCACTCGCTGACCGCCGATCCGATGCTGCAGTTCATTCCGCCCCGCTGGGCCGCGGCACTGCTGGCGCCGGTCCCGGTGATCGTGCTCTTCGCCGTCGTGGTGCTCCTCGGCGAGGTGATCACCGCGATCGCCCGCCGGCTGCTGGGGCCTTCGGCGGCCGAGCGGCTGACCGCCCTGGAGGCGCGCACCGAGCAGCTGCTGGAGCGGACCCGGATCGCGCGGGAGCTGCACGACTCCATCGGGCACGCCCTCACCGTGGCCGTCGTTCAGGCGGGAGCGGCGCGGGCGGCGCAAGACCCCGCCTTCACCGACCGCGCGTTGAAGGCGATCGAGGACACGGGCCGGACCGCCTTGGAGGATCTGGAACGGGTACTCCTGGTGCTGCGGGAGTCTACGCAACCGGCCTCACAGCGGCCCACCCTGGCGGAGGCGGACCGGCTGCTGGAGTCGGCGCGGGCCTCCGGGGCCACCGTGGACGCGCGGCTGACCGGACCACTGGAGAAGCTGCCGGGACCCGTCACCCGGGAGGGGTACCGGATCCTTCAGGAGGCCCTGACCAATGTGCTGCGGCACTGCGGCCCCGTGCCGGTCCGGGTGCGGGTGGAGATGACCGGCGGCCGGCTCGAGCTGGAGGTGACGAACCCGATGCCGGAGCGGCCCGCCGTTACCGTCGGCAGCGGCAGCGGGCTGCGCGGGATGCGGGAGCGGGCCGCACTGCTCGGCGGGGAGGCGACAACGGGTCCGTACGAAGGCGGCTGGAGAGTGCGCGCCCGGCTTCCGCTGGAGCGAATACGCTGACCCGATGCCGGTTACCGTACTGCTCGTTGATGACGAACCCCTGGTGCGCGCGGGTCTGCGTGCCGTCCTGGAGGCCCAGCCCGACATCAAGGTGGTGGGCGAGGCCGCCGACGGGGCCTCGGTCGTCCCGCTCGTACGGCAACTGCGGCCCGATGTGGTGGCGATGGACGTACGGATGCCCCTGCTCGACGGCATCGAGGCGACGCGGGCGGTCCTGCGCAGCGTGGACTCCCCGCCGAAGATCCTCGTGGTGACGACCTTCGAGAACGACGAGTACGTCTACCAGGCACTGCGGGCCGGGGCGGACGGGTTCCTGCTCAAGCGGGCCCGGCCTTCGGAGATCGTGCACGCGGTACGGCTGGTGGCTGAGGGCGAGACGCTGCTCTTCCCCGCCGCGGTGCGGGCGCTGGCCGCGGCGTACGGGAACCGGCAGGCCCGGGCCGTGCTGGAGCGGGCGGCCCTGACCGAGCGGGAGGAGGCCGTCCTGCGGCTCATGGCCAGGGGGCTGACCAACGTCGAGATCGGCCGCGAGCTGATCATCGGCGCCGAAACCGTGAAGTCCCACGTGAGTGCGATCTTGGCGAAGCTGGGGGCGCGGGACCGTACCCAGGCGGTGATCACGGCGTACGAGTCGGGGTTCGTCTCCCCCGCGTGAGGGACGGGCCGCGTTCCGGCCGATGGGGGGCTGGTTCTCGCCGCCGCGACGGGGGCGCAGTACGATCCGGCTGACAAGCTCGCTCGCTGGGAGGACACACGTTGGGGCAGCTGACCGGCGGAGATCCCTCTCTGCTCCGGCGGATCAATTCCGCCGTGGTGCTCCGGGCGCTGCGCGCGGCCGAATCTCCGACCCTCACCGACCTGACACGGGTGACCGGGCTCTCCCGGCCCACGGTCGAGGGGGTCGTGGAGGGGCTGATCGGTACCGGGCTCGTCGTCGAGGCCGATGCGGAGGAGGGCGCGCGCCGGCAGGGGCGGCCCGCACGGAGGTTCCGCTTCCGGGCCGAGGCGGGGCACCTGCTCGGCATCGAGATCGGCTCGCACCGGATCGCCGTCCTGCTGTCCGGGCTGGACGGGCGGATCATCGGCGCCGGCACCAAGGACGTCGCCGAGTCGGCCTCCGCCGACGAGCGGCTGGAGCGGGTACGGGCGGCGGTCGCGGATCTGCTGCGCCGGGCCGGGGTGCCCCGGGACTCGCTGCGTGCTGTCGGCGTCGGCAGCCCCGGGATCGTGGAGGCGGACGGCACGGTCCGCCTCGGTACGGCGCTGCCCGGCTGGACGGGTCTGCCGCTCGGGGAACGGCTGCGGCGCTCGTTCCGCTGCCCGGTGCAGGTGGAGAACGACGCCAACGCGGCGGCGGTCGCCGAGCACTGGAAGGGGGCCGCGCGGGACACCGACGACATCGTGTTCGTGATGGCGGGGCTCAGCCCGGGCGCGGGCTCGCTGATCGGCGGCCGCCTGCACCGCGGCTTCGGCGGGGCGGCCGGCGAGATCGGCGCGCTGCACCTGCTGGGCCGGGAGGTCACTCCCGAGAGGTTGCTGTCGACCACCGGTGAACCTCTGCATCCGCTGGACGAGCCCGCCGTCGCCGAGGTCTTCGCGATGGCCAAGCGGGGCGACGAGCGGGCGGTGGCCGCTGTGGAGCGGTTCCTCCAGCGGCTGGTGCACGACGTGGCGGCGCTGGTCCTGGCGATGGATCCGGAGCTGGTCGTCGTCGGCGGCTGGGCGGCCGGGCTCGACGGGGTGCTGGATCCCCTCCGCCAGGAGCTGGAGCGCTACTGCCTGCGCCCGCCCCGGGTGGCCCTGTCCCTGCTCGGTGAGGCCGCGGTGGCGACCGGGGCGCTCCGGCTCGCGCTGGACCACGTCGAGGAAGAACTCTTCGCGGTGGAGAAGACGGTCACAGCCCGCCGCCGGTGACCCACCGCCCCGGGCAGGACCCGGGCACGCCTGCCCGCCACCGCCGACCGACAGCCCGGGGCAGGCGCCGGACTCGGCCGTCCGCTACCGCCGACCGATGGCCCCCGGCAGGAGCCGTCTCGGCTGTCACGCCGCTGGTCGGTGGCACGGGCAAGATGCGGCACGGCTGCCCCCACCGCCGACCACAGCCCCCGGGGGAGACGGGTTGCCGTCGGCCGGACATGGCGGTGCCCGCCGGCTGCGGCCGGCGGGCATCGGAGGACGGGGGCGTGTCAGGAAGCCACGCGCGGTTCGTGGGTGATCTCGACGTCGCCCGAGTCGCCGAAGGTCAGGCGGCAGGTGTCGGCGCGGTAGGTGGCCACGGACACCGCGGCCGTGCCCGCGGCGGTGAAGTACCGGGTGGTGACCAGGAGGACCGGGGCGCCGGGCAGCCGGTCCAGCTCCTTGGCGTCGTCGGCGCGGGCCGAGCCCAGCTCCACCGAGCGGTCCTGGCCTTCGAGGACCAGCCGCTGGAGCTCGCGCAGGACGGCCCGGGCGCGGGCGGGGCCGGCCGGGGCCTCGATGGCGGTGAGCCCGGGCACGGAGACGGCCGGCACGTAGAGCAGTTCGGCGGCGACGGCCTGGCCCTGGGTGACGCGGGTCCTGCGCACCGTGTGGACGGGCTGGTCGGCGGCGAAGGCACCGGCGCCGCCCGCACCGAGGAGCGCGCGCACCGCGGCCGGCGGCAGGGTCTCGGCCGCGTCCACCGGCTCCCAGCCGTCGACGCCCTCGGCGGGCCAGCTGTGCTGCGTACCGCCGACGGCGACGCCCACACGCGGCGGGGCGACCGTGGTGCCGACTCCGCGGCGGCGCTGGAGCCGCCCCTCGAGCTCCAACTGCTCCAGCGCCTGGCGCAGGGTCGCGCGGGCGACTCCGAAACGGGCCGCGAGCTCACGCTCGTTGGGCAGGACCTCGCCGACGGCGAAGTCCTGGTCGAGCGCCTCGCTGAGGACGGTCTTGAGGTGCCAGTACTTCGGCTCCGGCACCGTTTCGAGCTGCGTGGTCCCCACCCTGACTCCTCCTGCCATCGCCGCACTGGCCGCACTCGCCGTGTTCCAGCGGCAGTTCCGCGCCTTTGTTTATTAAAGGTTCCTTCACTATCCCTGCGACGATAGGGCGGCGCACCCCCTTGGTCAAGACCAATGCTCAGGCCTTTGCCGGGCAGATCGGGCATACGTATCAAGCCGTTCACGGGGTGTTCTCGTGTGCCCCGAAGGCTTGTAGTCAAGGGCTACCGGACGGTAATCATGGCGGTACGCAGTACTGACAGCCTGTCTCACACGCGTCCACCCGACGAGGAGCAGCATGACCGCCACGGTCTCCTTCACGATCGATTCGCCGCTGGGCCCGCGCACCGCCACCGTCGCCTACGAGCGCAAGGGCGCCGGCGAACCGCTTCTCCTGCTGCACGGCATCGGCCACCACCTCCAGGCCTGGCAGCCGGTGACCGACATCCTGGCCGCCGAGCACGATGTGATCGCGGTCGACCTCCCCGGCTTCGGCGCCTCGGAGCCTCTGCCCGAAGGGGTTCCGTACGGCCTGGGCACCGTCGCCCCCGCGCTCGGTGCACTCTGCGCGGCGCTCGGCGTCGAGCGTCCCCACGTCGCGGGCAACTCCCTCGGCGGCCTGCTCGCGCTCGAAATGGGCCGCGGCGGCCTGGTCCGTTCCGTCACCGCTCTCTCCCCCGCAGGGTTCTGGACCGAGGGCGAGCGCCGCTACGCCTTCGCCACCCTCCTCGCGATGCGCGCCGGCGCCAGGGCGCTGCCCCGCCCCGCGGTGGACCGGCTCTCGCGCAGCGCCGCCGGTCGCACGGCGCTCACCGGCACCATCTACGCCCGCCCCGCCCGCCGCTCGCCCGCGGCGGTGGTCGCCGAGACCCTCGCCCTGCGCGACGCCACCGGCTTCGAGGAGACCCTGGCCGCCGGCGGCTCCGTACGGTTCACCGACGACGTGCCCGGCCTGCCGGTCACCATCGCCTGGGGCACCCGCGACCGGCTGCTGCTGCGCCGCCAGGGCGTGCGTGCCAAGCACACCGTCCCCGGCGCCCGGCTCGTCCGGCTCCCGGGCTGCGGCCACGTGCCGATGAACGACGATCCGGCGCTCGTCGCCCGGGTGATCCTGGACACGGCTCGGAGCGCAACGCGCCCGACGGAATGAGCCGCTGACGGCTGTTCACCCGGGGTTCGCGTGGGAGACGCGGCCGGGCCGGTGTGCGGCGGCACGCTGGTCCGGCCCGTCCTCGCCGGCCTCTGGAGACACACCGATGGCATCTAACCCGCACACCCGACGGACCCTGATCGGCGGTTCCCTCGGCCTGTCGTCCGCGCTGCTCGCCGCTCCGGCGTTCGCGGCCCCCGCCCTCGCGGCCCCCGCCTTCGCGGCCCCCGCCTTCGCCCGCTCCGGCCGGCCGTGCGCGCCCTGGGGCGTCCAATCCGGCGAGATCACCGCCCATTCGGCCACGGTCTGGACCCGATCCGACCGCCCCGCGCGGATGTACGTCGAGACCTCCCCGAGCGAGGCGTTCCGCTACGCCGTACGCCGCCACCGCGGCCCGCTGCTCGGCCCGGCCACCGACTTCACCGGCACCACCGTCCTGCGCGACCTCCCGCCCGGGCAGCAGATCCACTACCGGGTCCTCCTGGCCGACCCCGACGACCCGCGGCGCACGGGCGAGCCGGTCCGCGGCAGCTTCCGCACCACACCCGTCTCCCGCCGCCGCGACGTTCGCTTCCTGTGGTCCGGCGACCTGGCGGGCCAGGGCTGGGGCATCAACCCGGACCTCGGCGGCTACCGGGTCTTCGACGAAATGCGGCTGCTCGACCCCGACTTCTTCCTCTTCAGCGGGGACACGATCTACGCCGACGGACCGATCCAGGCCGCCGTGCCCCTGCGCGACGGCAGCCTGTGGCGCAACGTCACCACCGAGGAGAAGGCGAAGGTCGCCGAGACCCTCGCCGAGTTCCGCGGGAACTTCCGCTACAACCTGCTCGATCGCAACCTGCGCGACTTCAACGCCCAGGTCCCGGTCCTGGCCCAGTGGGACGACCACGAGGTACGCAACAACTGGTACCCCGGCCAGCTGATCGACGACCCCCGCTACACCGTCAAGGACGCCGACACGCTCGCCCGCCACGCCCGCCAGGCCTTCGGCGAGTACTTCCCCGTCACCGACCTGCGCGGCGGCCGCGCCGAGGGCCGGATGTACCGCGTGATGCGCTACGGCCCGCTGCTCGACGTCTTCGTGCTCGACATGCGTACCTACCGCAACGCCAACTCCCCCGGCACCCGGACCGAGGACCCCGTCGGCATCCTCGGCTCCGAGCAGCTGGCCTGGCTCAAGCGCGAGCTCTCCCGCTCCCGTGCGACCTGGAAGGTGATCGCCGCCGACATGCCACTGGGCATAGTCGTCGCCGACGGAGCGGTGAACTTCGAGGCCGTCGCCCAGGGTGACCCCGGCGCCCCGCTGGGCCGTGAGCTCCAGATCGCCGAACTCCTGCGCCACATCAAGCACCAGCGCATCACCGGCACCCTCTGGCTCACCGCCGACGTCCACTACACCGCCGCGAACCACTACGCGCCCGAGCGGGCGGCCTTCACCGACTTCGCGCCGTTCTGGGAGTTCGTTTCCGGCCCGATCGGCGCGGGCGGCTTCCCTGCCGGGCGGCTCGACGCCACTTTCGGCCCGGAAACGGCGTACGTCCAGTCGGCCCCGGTCGCCAACATGTCGCCCTCGGAGAACCCCCCGTACTACGGCGAGGTCGGCATCGACGGCGGCAGCGGGGAACTCACCGTCCAGCTGCGGCGGAAGGGAGGCGGCGTACTCTTCACCCGGACCCTGCAGCCCGGTCGCGTGGGCCAGTAGCCGGCAGATCCGTGCTGCCGAGGGGCCCGTCCGCGCAGCGGAAATAGGCCCGAAAACTGGATGAAATCGGCCAGATGGATACTTAACCAGTCGGTCACAGACCGTTCGTGATCACGCAACACCCTTACGCCACAGTGTTGTGCATGACTGACCGTATGCATGCCTCAGCCCGGCGTCCACAGCGTGCCCACCGCCACCACTGGCGCCGCGACGTCGTCGAACTCGCCGCCCTCTTCTGCGCCGTCGCGGTCGCCGACGGCATCGCCAACCTCGTCGTGCACGGCCCAAGGGGCCCGATCCTGCTGGTCGCCTCGGCCGTCGCACTCCTGGTCACCGCCGCCTTCCACACCTGGTGGGCGCGGCGCCACAGTCATGCGCCGCCGCCGGAGGGCACACCGCCCCCGGCCACGTCCACCGCCGCCACCACCGAGACCGCGACCACCGCGACCACCGCGACCACCACCGCTCTGTGGCGGATGCGCACGACCGTCCGCGACGAGCCCGGCTCCCTGGCCGCGCTCTGCACCGCCCTCGCCCGGAGCAGGGTCGACATCCTCACCCTCCAGACCCACCCGCTCCCCGAGGGCGGCACGGTCGACGAGTTCCTGCTCCGCGCCCCGCAGGAGCTGCCCTCCGCCGACCTCACCCGCGCCATCGCCGGCGCCGGCGGCCACAGCACCTGGATCGAGCGCGCCGACGCCCACGACCTGGTCGACACCCCGACCCGCGTCCTGGGCCTGGCCACCCGCACCGCCCTGGACGCCGCCGAACTCCCCCTCGCCCTGCGCCAGCTGCTCGGCCGCTGCACCATCCACTCCCTCCCGGCGACCACCCTCTCGGGCCGCCCCAACGCCGGCGCCGACGCCCCCGTCGAAGGGGTCCTGGAGGCCACCGTGATGCGGCTGCGCGACCCTTCGGGCGGCGCGATCACCGTGGAGCGGCCGTACCTGCCCTTCACCCCGACCGAGTTCGCCCGCGCCCGCGCCCTGGTCGAGCTCGACGCCCGGCTCGGCCCGCGCGTCCCGCGCAGCCAGGACGTGCTGACGCTGCCCGAGGGCAACGAGATCACCGTGCGCCGGGCCGACGGCTCCGACCAGGCCGCGGCCCGCGCGATGCACGACCGCTGCTCCGAGCGCACCCTGTCGCTGCGCTACCACGGCCCCGTAGCCGACGCCGACCGCTACCTCGGCCACCTCCTGAGCCCCCGCTTCGGCCGCACCCTCGCCGCCACCACCGCCTCCGGCAAGCTGGTCGCCCTCGGCCACCTGCTGTGGGACGGCGACGAGACCGAGGTCGCGCTGCTCATCGAGGACGACTGGCAGCGCCGCGGCATCGGCTCCGAACTGCTGCGCCGGCTGCTCTCGATGGCCGTCGAGGCCGGCTGCGACAGCGTGTACGCCGTCACCCAGGCCTCCAACACCGGCATGGTCGCCGCCATGCGCGGCCTGGGCCTCCCCCTCGACTACCAGATCGAGGAGGGCACCCTGGTGATCACGGCCCGGCTGGACGCCACCCCGGTCAGGTCCCGGCTGCCCTACGAGCTCCCCGCCGAGCTCCCGTACGAGCGGCAGCACGAGCTCCCGTACGAGCTCCCGCGCGACCGGCAGACACCGCGGGGCCGCCACTGAGCCCGCCCGGTCCGGACACCCCCGATCCGCGGGCCCTTCTGCCCGTACCGCCCGCGGATCGGCGGCGTACGACGGCGCACAGCGGCAGCACCACTCCCCCGCGTCAGCAGGCTGACGCCCCATGGTGATGACGCGACCCCGTCTCGCATACGAAGATGGCCGCATGTCAGAGATCCTCCACAACGGCAGCGCCTCCCGGCTGCCCCGCCAGGTGGCCGACGCGTACGTCGACTACCTCATCGCCCTCGACCCGATCACGGGCACCTATCTGGGTGTCGCCGCGAGCTCCGGGAAACTCCCCGACTTCTCACCGGCCGGCCGCGCGGCCGTCGCCGAACTCTCGCGCACCACCCTCGCCCGCCTCGCCGCCGCCGAGCGGCTGCCCGGCGCCGACAGCGACACCGAGCGCCGCTGCACCCGCCTGCTCCGCGAACGCCTCACCGCCGAACTCGCGGTCCACGAGGCCGACGAGGACCTGCGCGCGGTCAGCAACATCCACAGCCCCGCGCACGCGGTGCGCGAGGTCTTCACCCTGACCCCCGCCGAAACCGACGAGGACTGGGCGGCGATCGTCGAGCGGCTGCGCGCCGTACCGGCCGCCTTCGCCGGCTACCGCGAGAGCCTCGGCCTCGGCCTGCAGCGCGGTCTGTACGGCGGCCCGCGCGCCACCACCACCATGATCGGCCAGCTCACCACCTGGGCCGGCGAGGACGGCGACGAGCCCGCCTTCTTCCAGGACTTCGCCTCCAACGGCCCCGATGCCCTGCGCTCCGAGCTGGACGAGGCGGCCGCCGGCGCCACCGCCGCCGTCACCGCGCTGCGCGACTGGATGAGCGCGGTCTACGCCCCGGCCGTCGAGGGCAAGCCGGACACGGTGGGCCGCGAGCGGTACGCCCGCTGGTCGCGCTACTTCAACGGTACGGACCTGGACCTGGACGAGGCGTACGCCTACGGCTGGTCGGAATACCACCGGCTGCTCGCCGAGATGAAGACCGAGGCGGAGAAGATCCTCCCGGGCGCCGGTCCATGGGAGGCGCTGCGGCACCTGGACGACCACGGCACCCACATCGAGGGCGTGGACGAGGTCCAGGCCTGGCTCCAGGGGCTCATGGACGAGGCCATCGAGAACCTCGACGGCACCCACTTCGAACTCGCCGAGCGCGTCCGGAAGGTGGAGTCCCGCATCGCCCCGCCGGGCGGGGCCGCGGCCCCCTACTACACCTCCCCCTCGGAGGACTTCTCCCGCCCGGGCCGCACCTGGCTGCCCACCATGGGCCAGACCCGCTTCCCCGTGTACGACCTGGTCTCCACCTGGTACCACGAGGGCGTTCCGGGCCACCACCTCCAGCTCGCGCAGTGGACGCACGTGGCCGACCGGCTCTCGCGCTACCAGGCCACCGTGGGCATCGTCAGCGCCAACGCCGAGGGCTGGGCGCTGTACGCGGAACGGCTGATGGACGAGCTGGGCTACCTCAAGGACGCCGAGCAGCGCCTGGGCTACCTGGACTGCCAGATGATGCGCGCGGCGCGGGTCATCGTGGACATCGGCATGCACCTGGGCCTCGAGATCCCGGCGGACTCGCCCTTCCACCCGGGCGAGACGTGGACCCCGGACCTCGCGCAGGAGTTCTTCGGCCTGCACAGCGGCCGGCCCGCGGAGTTCGTGGTCAGCGAGCTGACCCGCTATCTGTCGATGCCGGGGCAGGCGATCGGGTACAAGCTGGGCGAGCGCGCCTGGCTGCTGGGCCGGGACAACGCGCGGGCCGCGCACGGCGATGCCTTCGACCTGAAGGCCTGGCACATGGCGGCCCTGTCGCAGGGTTCGCTGGGGCTGGACGACCTGGTGGACGAGCTGTCGAAGCTCTGACGGCCCCGCGGCAGTCACACCTCACGCGTTACACGTCTCACGTCACATGACGTACGGACGGGCCACTCGCCTCCCCTGGGAGCGAGCGGCCCGTCCGTATCCATTCCGTGCGTGTCGCGTCCGTACGTCAGCAGCCGCAGTCAGCAGCCGCAGTCGTCCGAGTCGGTCGGCGCGGTCAGCGGGTCCGCCTCGGCGCGCTGCCGCCTGCCCTGCCAGCTCTCGACCTCGAAGCCCTCGCGGATCCAGTACTCGATGCCGCCGAGCATCTCCTTGACCTGGAAGCCGAGTTCGGCCAGGGCGAGGGCGGAGCGGGTGCCGCCGTTGCAGCCGGGGCCCCAGCAGTACGTCACCACGGGGATGTTCTTGTCGAGGAGCCGCTCGGCCTGCTCGGCAATGAGGGCCGTGGGCAGGTGGATGGCGCCCGGCACGTGGGCCTGGTCCCAGGACGGCGTGGAGCGGGAGTCGATCAGCTGGAAGCCGAGCTCGGCTCCCTGCTCACGGTGGGCCTTGAAGGCACTGGCGACATCCGACACGTCCGCGTGGAAGGCGAGGCTCGCCGCGAAGTAGGCGGCGGCCGCGGCCGGGGAGGCCGGCGGGACCCGCAGCACGGGGTTGGCAGTGGCGGGCGCGGTGCTGCCCGACTCGTTGAACTGCGTCTGTGTCGTCGTCATGGCTCAAAATCTACGATCTGTTGATCCTGCCAGGAAGCGCTTTTCCCCGGCCTTTCCCTTGTCGGGCCGGGGAATCCCCTGCTAGACCTGCCCCATGACCGACTATTCCCCTGACGCCACCGACTGGCGGATCCTCGAAGCCCTCCAACGGGACGGCCGTGCCAGCTTCACCGAGCTGGCTCGCTCGGTGTCGATGTCCGCGAGCGCCGTCACCGAGCGGGTCCGCCGTCTGGAGGAGGTCGGCATCATCACCGGCTACACGGCCGTGGTCGATCCGGAGAAACTCGGCAAATCGATCCTCGCCCTGGTCCGGCTCCGCTACCCGCACGGCAACTACAAGCCGTTCCACGACTTCCTGGAGGCCGCGTCCGAGATCCTGGAGGCCCACCACGTCACCGGCGACGACTGCTTCGTGCTGAAGGTCGCCGCCCGCTCGATGGCGCACCTGGAGGAGGTCACGGGCCGGATCTCGGGCCTCGGCCCGGTGACCACCAGCATCGTCTACTCGTCGCCGCTCCCCCGCAGGCCGCTCAGCCCATGAGCCACACAGCCCCTGAGCCGCGCAGCCCCTGAGCCCCGGCCGGCAGGCCTCAGCCCGTGTGCGCCGGCGTCCGGTGGCGCACCACCGAGCCCCCGCGCTGCTTGACGATCTCCAACTGGGCCTGCACCCGGGTCCGCAGGTCGGCGACGTGGCTGACGATGCCGACGCTGCGGTCCCGCTCGCGCAGCGAGTCCAGTACGTCGAGCACCTCGTCCAGCGCCTGGTCGTCGAGGCTGCCGAAGCCCTCGTCGATGAAGAGGGTGTCCAGCCGCATGCCGCCCGCCTCGTCCGTGACCACGTCGGCGAGGCCCAGCGCGAGCGCGAGCGAGGCGAAGAAGGTCTCGCCGCCGGACAGCGTGGCGGTGTCCCGCTCGCTGCCGGTCCAGGCGTCGACGACGTGCAGCCCCAGGCCGGAGCGGCCCCGTCCGCTCGCCCGCGCGTCGGAGTGGACCAGGGTGTAGCGGCCGCCGGACATGCGCAGCAGCCGTACGGTCGCGGCGGCGGCGACCTGCTCCAGGCGGGCCGCCAGCACGTACGCCTCCAGCCGCATCTTGCGCTCGTTGTCGGCGGAGGTGCCCGCGGTCAGACCGGCCAGCCGGGCCACCCGCTCGTAGGCCTCGCGCAGCGGGCCCAGGGCGCGCAGCTCCTGCTCGGCCTGCCGGGAGAGCCCGTCGAGTTCCTTGCACCGGACCCGGGCCGCGTCTACGGCGGATCCTGCGGTACGAAGCTTCGCCGCGGCCTGGGCTGCGTAAGCCTCGGCCTCCTCCGGCGCGGCCGGAGGCAGGGCTGCCGCCGCGGCGGTGTCGGTTTCGCCGAGGCGGTCCGCCAGCATGGCCTCCTCTGCCTGCCAGGCGTCCATGCGGCGTTGGAGCGCGGTGCGTTCGTACTCGGGGAGCACCGCGTCGGCCGCGGCCTCGACGGTGTCGAAGCCGGCCTTGAAGGCGGCGTCGGCGAGCTGGTCGTCGGCCTCCTTCAGCCGGGCGGCGGTGGCCTCGGCCCGGCGCAGCGAGGCGGCGGCGCCGGTGACCATCCGGACCCGGTCCTCCAGGGTCCGGGAGCGGGCCGCGACGGTGGGGGCGCCATCCCGTACCAGGGCGAGCTCGGCCTCCAGCGAGGCCTGTTCCCGGTCCAGGGCCTCGCGGCGGGAGACCCTGGCCGCGGCGCGCTCGGCGGCTGCGAGCCGGTCGGCGCTGCGCGCGGCGTGCTCGCGCTCGGCGCGGGCGAGGTGCTCCCGGGCGGCGTGCAGCCCGGCGGCCGCGGCGTGGGCGGCGGCATGACGGGCGCTCAGGTCCGAGGTCAGGGCGAGGAGTTCCTCGGTGGTGGCGTCCCCGGCGGCGGTCGCGGCTTCGGTGCGGGCCTCGTCGACGGCGGCGAGCCGGCGCTCGACGGCGGCCCGGGCCGCCTCCGCCTGCTCGAAGAGGGCGTGGGCGGCGTCCTCGGCGGCGCGGTCCACGTGGCCGGGAGCCGGCCGGGCCGGAGCCGGGTGCTCCGCCGATCCGCAGACGCTGCAGGCCTCTCCCGCCACCAGCGCCTCGGCCAGCTCGGCGGCGATTCCGCGCAGCCGGGCCTCCTTGAGCTCCAGCCAGCGCTCGCGGGCGGCGGCCGACTCCTCGCGTACGGAGAGCAGTTCGCCGGCGGTCCGCTCGGCGGTGGCGGCCAGCTCGTCCCGCCGCCGGGCGGCGTTCAGGTGCATCCGGGCCGGTTCCAGCCTGCCCGCGAGCTGCTCGGCCAGGGTCGCGGCCTGCTGGGCGGCGTCCACGCGCTCCGTGAGGGCGGCCCGGGTGGCGTCCCAGCGCTCCAGCCAGTCGGCGGATTCCCGGTACTGCTCCTCGGCGGCGCGGGCCTCGCGCTCCAGGTCGGCCCGTTCGCGGCCGATCTCGGCGCTGCGCTGCTCGGAGCGATGGGCGGCGCCCAGTGCTCCGAGGTCCTCGCGCAGCCGCTGCTCGACGGCGGCCAGCTTCTCGGTGCCCGCCTCCCGCAGCGGGGGCGGCAGCTGCGCCCGGGCGGCCGACTCCGCGTGCGCGGCGGCCAGGTGCGCGGCCGAGGCCGCTCCGCGCAGTTCCAGGGCGGGGGCGACGAGGGCGCCCCGCCGGGCCCGGTCCAGCAGCTCCCGCACGCGTTCCCGCTCGGGCGCCGCCTCGGCGAGCACGGCGGCCCGGCGGGCGGTCTCGGCGTGGCGGCGCTGGAGCCGGTCGAGCTCCCGCGCGTCCTCGGCGGCCCGCCGGGCGGCGGCGTACCGGCCCTCGACGGCGGCCAGCGCGTACTCGGCGACGGTGAGCCGCTCCCGGGCGGCGCACCGGGCGACGGCTGCCCAGGCCCGGACGGCCTCGGCGAGTCCGGGGTCCCCGGGCTGGTGCCCGGGCAGCGGCCAGGCCCGCAGGTCGGCGCTGTCCCCGGCGGCCTGGGCGAGCCGCTGGGCGGTGTGGAGGACCTTCTCGTCGCCGGCGCGCACCTTGGCCTCGGCGGCCCGGCGGCGTTCGCCGAGCAGGGCCTCGACGGCGGCGAAGCGGCGGGTGTCGAAGAGCCTTCCGAGCAGCCGGCCGCGGGCTGCCTCGTCGGCCCGCAGGAAGCGCGCGAACTCTCCCTGCGGCAACAGCACCACCTGGCAGAACTGCTCGCGGCTCATGCCGAGCAGCTGCTCGATCTCCTCGGCGATCTCCTGGTGGGACCGGCTGAGCGCCTGCCAGCCGTCGGGGGTGTGCTCGCGCAGCCAACTCTGCGCCTTGTCCTTCGTCGTCCCGGTGCCGCGCTTCTTGGGCCGGTCCTGTTCGGGGCGCCGGGTGATCTCCAGGCGGCGGCCGCCCGCGGTGAGTTCGAGGGTGACCTCGGTGGGGGCGTCGGCGGCCGCGTGGTCGCTGCGCAGGCTGGTGCCGGGGGCCTGGCGGGGGCCCGGCACGGAGCCGTAGAGGGCGTAGCAGACGGCGTCCAGGACGGAGGTCTTCCCCGCGCCGGTGGGCCCGTGCAGGAGGAAGATCCCGGCGCCGGACAGGGCGTCGAAGTCGATCTCCTGGGGTTCGGCGAAGGGGCCGAAGGCCGTGACTTCGAGCCGGTGCAGCCTCATCGGTGGGTCTCCTGCCGGCTGTCCTCGGCCCGTACGGTGTCGAAGGCGCCCTGGAGCACGGCCCGTTCGGCCTCGTCGGCGTGGCCGCCGCCGCGTACGTGGGCGACGAAGTCCTCGGCGATCTCCTGGTCGCTGCGGCCCTTGAGCCGCTGGGCGTAGGAGGCGCCGGCAGCCTCCGCGCGGCCCTCGGGGTCGAAGGCGAGGCTCAGGGTGTGCGGGAAGCGGGCGGTGAGCCGGGCCATCGGGTCCTCGGGGCGGACGGGGTCGGTGAGGGTGGCCTCGACCCAGGCGTCCTCGTGCGCCGCGTACGCCGGGTCCTCCAGCAGGTGGTCCAGCGGCCCGCGCAGCCGCGCGAGGGCACGAGGCACGGGGGTGTCGATGCGCTCGGCGCTCACGAGCTCCCCTGCCCCGCCCAGTTCGATCAGCCACATGGTCTTGCGGTGGTCGCCCTCGGAGAAGGAGTAGGCGAGCGGGGAACCGGAGTAGCGGACCCGTTCGTTGATCGTCTGGCAGCCGTGGAGGTGGCCGAGGGCGGCGTAGTCCACCCCGTCGAAGACGGAGGCGGGCACGGCCTCGACTCCGCCGACGGTGATGTCGCGCTCGCTGTCGCTGGCCTGCCCGCCGGTGACGAAGGCGTGCGCCAGGACGACGGAGCGGGTGCCGGGCGGGCGGGTGGCGAGGTCGGCCCGGATCCGGTCCATGGCCGCGCCCAGCACCGCCTCGTGGCTCACCTTCTCGGCATCGAACTGATCTTTCACCAGGGCCGGTTCCAGGTACGGCAGCCCGTACAGCGCCACGTCACCGTGTACGTCGGCCAGCACCACGGGGTCGGCGCAGCCGGCCGGGTCGGTCCTGAGGTGGATGCCGGCCCGGTCGATGAGCCCGGCCCCGACCCCGAGTCGGCGGGCGGAGTCGTGGTTGCCGGAGATCATCACGGTGGGCACGCCGAGCGCGGCGAGCCGGTGCAGGGCCCGGTCGTACAGCTCGACGGCGGGCAGCGGGGGCACGGCCCGGTCGTAGATGTCACCGGCGACGAGGAGGGCGTCGACCTCGCGCTCGCAGACGGTCTCGACGAGGTGGTCGAGGAAGGCGGCCTGGGCTCCGAGGAGGTTCACGCGGTGGAAGGACCGGCCGAGGTGCCAGTCGGAGGTGTGCAGCAATTTCATGAAATCGCCCTGACCTGCACGTTTACCCCTACTGCGCCTCTAAAACCAGCACGAACCAGCACGGGGCTCGCCGTCAACGCTTGCCACGCTAACGCATGTCGCCCCCTGATCCACCACTCACCTCAGCTCACCCTGAAAATTGGAAGTCAATTCCTCATGCCGCCGATCCTTCTTGCATCGCTGCAAGACGCCGGCCGCAGCAGCACGCCCGGCTCGTGCACGCTCTCAGAACCTGGCGAATCGCGTATCGAGGCAGTCCTGGCGCATCTCCGCTTCGCCCAAAGCGAAGTCGGCTGCCCGGAGGACTCTACGAGGTCGATTTCCTCGCGGCAGAACGCACTGGCCGCCGCGTTGAAGGAGTACGGAGCGATCCGCAGGACGATCTACGCCGCGAAGTACCTGTCCGATCCGGTGTACCAGCGCAAGATCGCCCGGCAGCTGAACCGGGGCGAGTCCATCCACGCCCTGCGCCGCCAGCTCCACTACGCCCGCGACGGCAAGATCACCCAGCGGCAACCCGCCCAGCAGAGTGAGCAGATGTGGTGCCTGACCGTGGTGACCAACGCCGTCATCTGCTGGCACACCGAGTACCTCGGCCTGGCCGTCGACCAGCTGCGGGCTGCCGGCCGGGAGGTGCACGACGATGTCCTGGCGCACATCTCCCCGGCCCGCAGCTCTGCCGTGAACCATTACGGCTCCATCACCGTGGACTACGAGCGCGAGCTCGCCCAACTCGACGAGCGAGGCCGCCAGCCCCTGCGGACCGTGACGACGGACGGCATCGGCGCCGGACTGTAGCGGGCCCGCAGGCCGACGGCAACACGGAGACCACGGACGACGAGAGCGGAAGCGACCAGCGGCGACGAGGCGAACCATCTGCCGCGCCGCCGTGTCGTCCGTCCGCAAACGGGGCCTCCAGACAGCCGCTAGAACCGCCGGCGGGGACAGAGGGTCTCATCGAGCTGAGAAGAATTCTTTGCCTCGTAGGACCAGTAAAGGCCGTCCTTGTAGCAGGTGTTGTTGGCTTCCGCCTTCAGGGCCACCTTCTGCGACGCTCCGGCCGCCAGGTCCCCCAGCGTGCACACCACGAATTGGTTGAAGGGTTCATCGGTCTTGCACCGCTTGTCATCGGTCCACTTCGGAGCATCACTTGAGAAGCCACCGGATGAGATCCGAACGGAAACGGCGGTCGCTGTTTCGTTGCCCTCGTTCGTCACCGTCAGCACCCGCGAAGCGTCGTCCAGGCGACTGGCGGTGCCAACCAGGCGCGGGCCGTCGGCAATGGCCGTCGTAAGCTCGACGGTCCGCTGCATCGTGCCGTTCGCGTCGAAGTACGACTTCAGATATGACAGGCCATCGCTCCCATGCACCGCCACGTACGCAGTCAAGGTGTACGTGCCGGGCCCGGGGTAGAGGACCTTGCTGACACCGGGCCTGCCCGCCAGCCGCAAGGCCCTGATCTCCAGAGAGGCCGAACGCGCCCAAGCCGTCCTGGACAAGATTCGAGGCACATCCGCATGACCACCCCAAGCCGCGTCACGTCCGACGGCGTCTCACCCCAGACGGCGAGGTCCCTGCGGGCCGCGATGCAGCGCCTGTTCACCGGAAAGCCCCAACGCACCGACGGACGGCTCACCAAGGAGAACCTGTGGCGAGAAGCCCAGGTCAGTCGGGCCACCATGAACCGAGCCCAGCCGATCCTCGCCGAATGGGACGCCCACATCGCCGAGCGGGGCAAGACCACGGCAGGAGAGGCCCGCCGGGACGCCGAGATCACCCGCCTCCGTAAGAAGCTCGCCGCCAAGACACAGGAATGCACGCAGCTGGCCATGAAGCTGAAGGCCGCTGCGACCGCGATCGCCGCCCTCCACCACGACAAGGCCCTGCGTGCGGAACTCACCAACCGATCCGGCACGGTCGTGCCCATCGCCCGTCGGCCCTGACCGCGCGAACGCGCTCCCGCTGATCGTCAACCGCACGGAACGTGAGCACGGTCACCGAAGCGGGTGGTCGACCGTGCGTAGCGTCGGAACCGTGGGGCTCCACGACCGATGGAAGGCAGGCGAGAGGCCATGATGAGGGCTGTGTGGAACGGCGCGGTGATCGCGGAGGCGCCGCGCACCGTCGTGGTGGAAGGCAACCACTACTTTCCGCCCGAGTCGCTGCGCCGCGAGTACTTCACCGAGAGCCGGACCCGGTCGGTGTGCTTCTGGAAGGGTATCGCCCGCTACTACAGCCTTCAGGTCGCGGGGCTGACGAATCCGGATGCGGCCTGGTACTACCCCAGGCCCAGCCCGCTCGCCCGGAGGATCAAGGACCATGTGGCGTTCTGGCAGGGCGTGCGGGTCGAAGGCACTCCGGAGTCGGCGCAGGACGGCAGCAGGTGCGGCAGCACGTGAGAGCCGGTGCCTGGTCACTTGCGCAGGAGGTGGCGCAGCGCGACGATGCCCTGCATCGCGGCTGCGGGTCGCAGCAGGGTGGGGCGGGGCCGCTCGGGCATCGTGCCGCGGCGGATGCCGATCGCGGTGACCGTGACAACCGGCAGCGCCCACGCGGTGATCGCCGCCGCGCGCACCAGCCGGTTGGGTTCGTGGCACAGGGTGAGCCAGATCCAGAACGCGGCGTCAGCGAAGGTGTCGGCGTAGTCGCCGAACGGGGTGACGGTGTGCTGGTGACGGGCCAGACGGCCGTCGGCCACGTCGAGGGCGATGGCCGCGACCCCCGCCCAGCGAGTCGAACCGAGGGCGGTTGCGGGGAGGTTGCCGCGTACGAGGGTGAGGGCATCGGCGGCCGAGAGGTGGTCGCGTTCCTCAAGGAGCCCGAGGTGGAGAACGCTCAGGGCCCACGAGGCCGCCACCCAGCCGGGCCCCGGCCGCTTGTTCCGGGCGAGGCCGGCGAGCAGGCCGTGCGCGGCCGTGATCTGGACAAGTGCCTGTGGACGGCGTGCCGCCTGGCGCACCGACCGGTCCCCGGCCAGCCACAGGAAACGGGCGACGGCGCGAGGAGACCAGCGGCCTTGTCTCAGATGTCCCAGCAGGGCGTCGGTCGCCGCCCGGCTGTCGGTGAGATCCGCAACGCGCACGCAGGCCGGCCCTTCTCTCTCCTCCCGGGATGCGCTGCCCACGGTAAGCGCCTGACTCGCCGCCGGAACGTAAGCGCGCTCACCGTCGGCTGTGGCCAGTCGGCCGTAGCGTCGCTTTTGGACGGTAAGGGACCGGAGCACAAGAGAGGGGCTCGGGTATGGCGTGGCTGACGAAGCTGGCGTGTGTGGCCGCGGTCGGTGGCGGCGGCGCTGCGGCCTGCTACCTGGGGCTTGTCAGCGGGGCGATGCCGCTCGATACGGGTGTCGGCCGGCGGATCCGCCCGCTCGGCCCTCAAACCGTCGACATCCACGCCCCCCGGGAAGCGGTCTTCGACGTGATCGCACAGCCCTACCTCGGGAGGGCCACCCGGGCGATGCGAGAGAACGTACGAGTGCTGGAGCGCGGCAGCGACATGGTCCTCGCCGCGCACACGACCACCGTGGCGGGTGGGAGGCTGACGGCTGTGACCGTGGAGACGGTGCGCTTCACCCGGCCCCAGCGGGTGGACTTCCACCTGGTACGCGGACCGGTGCCCCACGTCGTGGAGTCGTTCGTCCTCACCACGACCGAGGCGGGTACGCGTCTGGTGTACGAGGGGGAGCTGGGCACCGACGGGTGGGTGCTGGGACAACGCTGGGGGCGGCTGGTGGCAGCGCGCTGGGAGGAGACGGTCGCCTCCTCCCTGGCATCGGTCAAGCAGGAGGCGGAGAGGCGCGCGGCGCTGCAGTGAGCCGGTGATGGCTGTGCGGCTGACGGCCGCGTTCCGCCAAGGCATCCGGTCGAAGGAGGTCGGTCATGGTGTCGCAGCGCAGGTCTCGCACCAAGGGGGAACAGGCTATCGAGTACCTCAAGACGGCATACCGCGAAGGCCGGCTCGACCAGCCCGGGTCCTCCTATCCGGTCACGCGGACCGGGCGGGCCCGCACCATCGACGGAAGGAACACTCCGCCGGACGGTCCACCCGCGCACCCGGAGGTAGGTAAGTCCGCGGCTGCCAGCCGTCTGGTGCTGGTCCGCGACCGGGTGGGTAACTGGCTGTACCGGGCGCTCAAGCGCGCGGTGTTCTGCTGGCTGCCGCCCGGCCATGGCTGATTGTCCTGCGCAGGTGAACCTTACGGATTGCAGTCCTGCAGTGCGTAGGATCTTGCGCTGAGCAACTGGATCTCGAATGAAGCAGGGTCGGCGATCCGGTGACGGGGGTGGGCAAGGGACCGTGCTCGCCGCCGAGGCTCCCTGTCAGGACCCACCTCTCTTGCCCGGTCATCCCGGTCCTCAGCGCCGTACTTCTGCGCGACGAATACGCGGTCCGCCGCCGAAGATGCAGGGTTGCTCTGCACGGCCACGCCGCCGGTCATGGAGAGGGACCTTTCACCTCGCAGGCCACGACCATCGAAGATGCGGCAGGGGCCGGTCAGGCGTGCGCGGCCACGGATGAAGTGCCCGCCTTATCTCTCGGATGTTGGGCCATCGGCGCCGCGGACGATCCCGGCTTGCCGTCGGCCGGTCCGGGATGCGCCCCATACCAGGGTGCTGAACAGCATCACCAGCGTGAGCGGATAGAAGACCGGGCGCAGGGGCAGCAGCACCGGCAGGAGCGCGGCGGCGGTGCTCGTGCCAAGGACGAGCAGGAACGCCGGCACGCAGCAGGCGAAGCCGAGCAGGAACGCCGGCAGGACACCGAGCAGCCGGGCATACCTGGTACGCCGGCAGGAGGCGGCCTGGCGGGCCGCGAACGCGGCGAGGGCGATATTGCAGCCGACGAGCGCGGCCACCACCGCACCGAGCAGCAGGTTGACCGGGCTGACGAACACCGCGACATGGTCGCTCGGATGCACCGCGAGCACCGGTTCGAACAGGTACGGGGCGCGGGCCCGGAACAGCTGACCGGGCGCGGCTTGGAAGACCGGGGCGCCGGTGAACCGGCCGGAGGCGGACACGGCGAGGTCGCCGATGGAGAACAGGTACACCAGCAGAGTGACGGCGGCAGCGATCAG
The DNA here is from genome assembly GCF_018614075.1 of Streptomyces sp. ISL-94. Classification (GTDB taxonomy): domain Bacteria; phylum Actinomycetota; class Actinomycetes; order Streptomycetales; family Streptomycetaceae; genus Streptomyces. Next base: position 57,664 of record NZ_JAGGOZ010000025.1, read on the forward strand.
CGCGGCCTGCCTATGGCGGTGTACGCCGAGGGCGGCCCGCACGCGGCGCGGGGTGGCCGCGGCGGCGGCCACGGCCGCGTCCCAGGCGTCACCGGCCTTCGCGAGGGCTGCCGTGAGCGGGTTCACTGCCGGACCTGACTGTTGGGGTAGAAGGCGTACCAGGCGAACCACATGGAGTCGAGGAAGTCCGCCGGCTCCCCTCGGTCGCCGACACGCTGGACGACCCTGGCCGTGCCCAGCTGGTCGTCCCAGCGGGCCTCCACCTGTATGCCGCCGATCTCGGCGCGCACCGTCCGCGCCGTGCGCACGTGGTCCTTGTGGATCGCGAGGCGCTCGGCACCGACTCGCACGCCGATCACCACGTCTTTGTCGTCGAAGCGTTCGCTGGTGGCCAGGACGGGGAAGAGCGGGCCGCCCTTGACGTAGTAGCCGCTTCGGCCGGGGTAGGAGCCGTACGGGTCGCTGCCGTAGCTGCGCAGCGCCCCGGTGTCCGTGGACAGCACCTCGGTGTCGGGGTGGGCGGTGCGCCATTGCTTCCAGGTGGTCCACACCAGCGGGACGGTGTCCAGCTTTGTGCCCTTCAGCGGGCCGCTGACCGCGGTGCCGAGAAGCTGGGGCCACTCGGAGCCGGTCTGCCGGTCGTACATCAGCAGGTTGGAGTTCACCAGCCGTCCCGTAGTGCCGAACGACAGGGGCTGGGTACCGGGCGGGGCATGGAACCCGATCACCGTGCCCGTCAGCGGGCAGTAGGTGACCGTGAGCGGCTCACCGCCCACGGTGTCGTTGACGATCTCATGCCACACCAGCACCAGCTGCGGATACGCCCTCACCTCGCCTCGGTACTCCAAACCGAACACCCGGTCGTCGTCCTTGAGGAAGCCGGCGTCACGGGCCGGAACGAAGCGGGGCATGTCGATCGAAGGGATGCCGTCCTTGCCCGGCCCGCCGGAGACCGCGGCGTCGGCCAGGGCCTCCAGTGAGGGGTCCTGGCCTGCCTGTACCGCTGTCACCGGCTCGGAGGGGCGATCGGAGAGGGCCTGCCAGCCGGCCACACCCCCGCCCGCGAGCAGGACGACGACGCCCCCGATCACGCCCGCACCCTTGACGGTCTGCCGCCTCGACGGGCGGGGAGCCTGCTGACCATTCACCTGGCACCTCCCGAACCCCCGGGGACACCGGCTTCCGCGGCGAACACCGCTTCGCACTGCTGATTCTCCCGCGCGCGAGGGACCGGTTCGGTGAGCGCGCTTACAGTTCTCGCCCCGCCGCGGGGCCTACGTTCGGATCATGGTGCTGAGGATCGTGCTGGGCGCGGTGTATACGGCGATGGCCATCGGCCAGCTCGCCTCCTTCGGGCACATGCCCGCCATCCTGTCCGCGTACGGGCTGGTGGCCGGCGTCGCCGCGACCGCACTGGCTGCGGCTCTGATCTTTGGCGAGCTGGTGTGCGGCATCTGGTTCCTTGCCCGCCCTCGTTCCAAGCTCCTGGCTCCGGTGTGGGTGTACACGGCCGTCTCGGTGGTGTGGGCGGTCCTGGCCGTACAGGCGTACGCACGCGGTCTGACGGTGGCCAATTGCGGCTGCTTCGGGATCTACCTGACTCAGCGGCTGAGCTGGTTCGTCCTGTTCCAGGACGCCCTGACCCTGCTCTACGCGGGACTGCTGCTGCGCCATGGCCGCACAGCTCCATCACGTGAGCACGCCGACCGAGTGGAGGCGGGCCGTGATGTCCGTATCCCGTGAACACTCCGGCGTCGGCGGTACGGCGGCGGCCGCGGGCACCGCGCTGCTCGTGGTGGCCTGCTGCGCGGGGCCACTCCTCGTGGCCGGCGGCGCGCTCGGCGCCGTCGGCGGGGCGCTGCGCAACCCGTGGCTGATCACCGTCGGAGCGGTGGTGCTCCTCCTTGGAACCGGCTACGTCCTGCGGTGCCGGGTCTGCCGCCGCCGTAGCGCCGGACCGGAGGACTGCTGCCCGACCGTCCCGGCTCAGCCCCTCGACGAAGCCGACCCGGGACCGCAACGACCACCACTACACGGTTGAGACCAACCCCCATGGAGAGAGGACCTGTTCGATGACCCACGCCCCAGCGCCCCGGCGCAAGGTGGACCGCGACGAGGTGTTCGTGGAGTTCACCAAGTCCATCTGCCCGATGTGCAAAACACCCGTCGACGCACAGGTCAACATCCGCAACGACAAGGTCTACCTGCGCAAGCGCTGCCGGGAGCACGGCGAGTTCGAGGCCCTGGTCTACGGGGACGCCGAGGAATACCTCGCCTCAACTCGGTTCAACAAGCCCGGCACCATCCCCCTGGTCTTCCAGACCGAGGTGAAGGACGGCTGTCCGTCCGACTGCGGGCTGTGCCCGGAGCACAAGCAGCACGCGTGTCTGGGCATCATCGAGGTCAACACCGGCTGCAACCTGGACTGCCCGATCTGCTTCGCCGACTCCGGCCACCAGCCGGATGGTTACTCCATCACGCACGAGCAGTGCGAGCGGATGCTCGACGTCTTCGTGGCCTCCGAGGGCGAGGCGGAGGTGGTGATGTTCTCCGGCGGCGAGCCCACCATCCACAAGCACATCCTGGACTTCATCGACCTCGCCCAGGCCCGCCCGATCAAGAACGTCACCCTCAACACCAACGGCATCCGCCTCGCCACTGACAAACGCTTCGTCGCCGAGCTCGGGAAGCGCAACGAGCTCCCGGGCCGTTCGGTGAACGTCTACCTCCAGTTCGACGGCTTCGACGAGCGCACCCACCGGGAAATCCGGGGCCGGGACCTGCGTGCGTTCAAGCAGCGGGCGCTGGACAACTGCGCCGAGGCCGGGCTGACCGTCACCCTCGTCGCCGCCGTCGAACGGGGCCTGAACGAGCACGAACTCGGCGCGATCATCGAGTACGGCATCGACCACCCCGCGGTGCGGTCCGTGGCCTTCCAGCCGGTCACCCACTCCGGCCGGCATGTCGAGTTCGATCCGCTGAACCGGCTCACCAACCCCGACGTGATCAAGCTGATCAACGCCCAGCGCCCGCAGTGGTTCACCAAGGGCGACTTCTTCCCCGTGCCCTGCTGCTTCCCCACCTGCCGCTCCATCACCTACCTGCTGGTGGACGGCGAGCCGGGCAACCGCACTATCGTGCCCATCCCTCGACTGCTGAACGTGGAGGACTACCTCGACTACGTCACCAACCGCGTCATGCCCGACGCGGGCATCCGCGAGGCCCTGGAGAAGCTGTGGTCGGCCTCCGCGTTCATGGGAACGCAGACGACCGAGGAGAAACTGCGGGCCACCGCCGAGGCCCTGGACTGCACGGACGCGTGCGGCATCGACCTGCCGCAGGCCATTAAGGACCTGAACGACAAGGCGTTCATGATCGTGGTCCAGGACTTTCAGGACCCCTACACCCTCAACGTCAAGCAGCTGATGAAGTGCTGCGTCGAGGAGATCACCCCCGACGGCCGGCTGATCCCGTTCTGCGCGTACAACTCCGTCGGCTACCGCGAACAGGTCCGCGCGGCGATGTCCGGCGTGACCGTAGCCCCGGTCGTGCCCAACGCCCTGCCGCTCGCCGGCCGCCTGACCAGCACCGTGTACGGCTCCAAGACCGCACGCCGGGCCACCGCAGAGGAGTCCTCGTCATGACACAGCCACCGGCCGGCGAGGACATCAAGGCGTGCTGCGCCGCCGCCTACTCCTCCGATGTCGTCGCCCTGCTGCTCGGCGACTCCTACCACCCCGGCGGCACCGCCCTGACCCGGCACCTCGCCGACACGCTCGGGCTCACCCCCGGCGCACGCGTCCTGGACGTCGCCTCCGGGCGGGGCACCACCGCCCTCCTCCTGGCCGACGCCTACGGCGCCGAGGTCGACGGAGTCGACTACTCCGCCGCGAACACCGCCCTCGCCCAAGGCGCCGTCCAGGCCGCAGGGCTCGCCGCCAAGGCCCGCTTCACCACCGGGGACGCCGAACAACTCCCCTACCCGGACGGAATCTTCGACGCCGTGGTGTGCGAATGCGCGCTGTGCACCTTCCCCGACAAGCCGCGCGCGGCAGCCGAGTTCGTTCGCGTGCTGGCGCCCGGCGGCCGAGTCGGCATCACCGACGTCACCGTCGACACCGACCGGCTCCCGCCCGAGCTGACCGGACTCGGCGCCCGCATCGCCTGCATCGCCGACGCCCGCCCGCTGGACGAGTACACCCGGATTCTGGCCGCCGCGGGCCTGCGCACCCTGCGCACCGAACGGCACGACACCGCGATGCTGCGGATGATCGACCAGATCGAGGCCAGGCTGCACCTGCTGCGCATGACGGCCCAGGACAAGCTCACCGCCGCCGGCGTCGACCTCGACGCGGCCCCCGCCGTCCTCGATGCGTCCCGCACGGCCGTGGCGGCCGGTGCCCTCGGCTACGTCCTGCTGACCGCGGAGAAGAGTGCGGAGAAGAGTGGGGACGCCTGATCGCTTGTGGCTCCGCCACGCCTTTCGCTCAGGCGTCGCCGTTGGGAGGTGCGGCTTCGCGCAGACGCAGTGCCTGTGCGTCGTAGTCGTGGAGGACGTGGCGGAGCTGTGCCAGCGCCTCCTGCGGGATGTCCGGTGGAGCGGACTCGGCCACGACCCGGGCGGCGGCCACCAGCGCCGCGAACTCGAAGGCGTGAGCGGTCGCACGCAGGACACCGGGCCGGGCCCACTCCAGGTGCATGATCAGCCCTTGGATGCCAGGTAGTCCTTGATCTGCCCGAGTTCCTGCTCGAAGTCGTCGTAGTCCTCACGGGTGCCGTTGAGGTAGGCGCTCCAGCCGAGGCTGTTCTTCGCGTAGTGGACGGCTTCCTGGATCTCCTCATCCGTTGCCCCGAACAGCTTCGCGGCCTCCGTGTGGAAGAGGGTGCAGTAACGGCACTTCGTCTCGGAGTGCAGTGCGATCCCGATCAGTTCCTTGTACTTGTTCGGGATGAGCGACTCACCCAGCTCGATCTTCTTGAAGATCTCCCACTCGTAGTCCAGCAGGTCATCGGGGATCCGGGAGAAGAAATGCGGCACGAGACCCAGCGTCTCCTTGATCTCCGACTCGACCTCGCTTCGGCTGCGGCCTGCCATGGCGACCACTCCTCTTGGCCCAGCGAAACGAAAATCCTCTCCTTCCACGCTAGAACGCCCAGGTGACCACTGCGAGCGCGGCAGCGTTCGCCTCTTCCCGCGCTCATTTGGGTGGCAGGCCGGCCGCGAAGGCGTGCCCCTGGTCGATCCAGTCGTCAAGGTCCGCGTCCTCGGACAGGGCGGAGGCGGCGACGACCACCCACCCGCGCATCGGGCGGCCGGTGAAGTCGAAGGGCCGCGCCCCGGGCCGCGCGAGTGCAGCGTCGGCGGCATCGGGTCCGACGCGGACCATCAACTCGTCGCCGATCACGCCCACGGCCATGTTGCCCTCGTGCAGGAACGCCAGGCCGCCGAACATCCGCTTCTCCGTGACCGCCGGATCCGCGCCCAGCCGGGCCCGGATCCGTTCCGCCAGTCCTTCGTCGTATGCCATGACAGCCCTCCGGATCGTGCTCGTCAGCGCGACGGGCTCAGTCGCCCTTCCAGGTCCCCTGGGGTCCGCTCGGCATCGTGGCGCCAGTCCATGGCGTACGCCGCCACCCGCTCGCACGACAGCGCGACCACCCGCTCCACACTCTCGTCGATCCCTTGCGATTGCCCCGTCCAGCTGCCGGGCGTACCGATTCCATTCACATCACCCCAGCCGGGTACCGGCAAGCAACTGGACCCGCTGCCCGGCGCGGCGCACGTCGGCTGTCACGCGGATGGCGGCCGTAGCCGAGACCAGGCAAGCCGGGTCCGCCGCGCGTCCCGTCCCGTCGTGGCGTAGATCTACCGGCACGTAGGTAAGGGCGGTCACATACCGGCCCCTGCCATGGGTCCTAGCGTCGGCGGCGAAAGCGACAGAGCGAACCCACCGGATGAGATGATCACTATGGCCACCGCAGCACACGTAACCCCCAAGACCGCCGCGATCCCGGTCCACGCCGTGTGGGGCGCCGCAGCCGGACTGGTCGGCGGCGTCGGATTCGGGATCTGGATGTCTGTCTCCCGGCCGATGATGGACACCGCGATGATCACGATGGTCGCGGGTCTCCTCGGCTCTACCAACGCGTTCGCGGGCTGGCTGATCCACCTCGCGATCGCACTGACGGCCGGCACCGTGTTCGGCGTCGTGTTCGGTCACCTCGCGCAGCGGCTCGCGCCCGCCGTCGTCCTCGGCCTGGCCTACGGCGCGGTGTGGTGGGTCCTCGGCGCGCTGTGGATCATGCCGGCGAACATGGGTATGCCCGTCTTCGAATGGAATGACGTCACCTCCTCCAGCCTCGGCGGCCACCTCGTCTTCGGTCTCCTCGCGGGAATCACCTTCTCCTGCATCGCCATGATGGTGGGCAAGCGCACTGGCCGGGCCGCGGGATGACACCGATACCAACAGCGTCAACGCCCGGTCCCGGCGCACCGCTCCGGGGTGCTGAACCTCTCCTCGATGCCCCGGACCACTACTGTCTGGCCGACAGCGCAGGCGCGCTGGCCAGCCCGGCGTGGGGCGCCGCGCCCCCGCCGTGGGCACCGGGACGACGCGAGGAACCACACCACATGAACCACACCGGTGACGACGCCGAGAAGACCTGGTGCATCTCCGAGGTCGACATCTTCCGCGACCTGTCGGAAACGGAGATGGACGCCATCGCCGCCGCGGCGCCGATGAAGACCTACAGCGCCGGCGAACTGCTGTACTCGCCCTCCCAGCCCTCCGAAGTGCTGTTCATCCTCAAAAAGGGCCGCATCCGTATCTTCCGGGTCTCCGCCGACGGCCGCGCCCTGACCTGCGCGATCATCAGCCCCGGCACCATCTTCGGCGAGATGGTGCTGCTGGGGCAGCGGATGTACGACAACTTCGCCGAAGCCCTCGACGACGTCACCGTCTGCGTCATGAGCCGCACCGACGTCCACCGCTTCCTGCTGGCCGACGCCCGGATCTCCGCACGCATCACCGAAATCCTCGGACGACGGCTCACCGACCTCGAACAACGCCTGTCCGACAGCGTCTTCAAATCCGTACCCCAGCGCATCGCCACCACCCTGCTCACCCTCGCCGCCGAGACCCGGCCCCGCGTGCTCGGGACCCGCAGCCCACAGATCGCGCTCACCCACCAGCAGATCGCCGCTCTGGCCGGCTCGTCCCGCGAGACCACCACCAAGGTCCTGCGCGACTTCGCCGAGCAACACCTGATCCGCCTCGCACGGGGCCGCATCACCGTCCTGGACGCCGAGCGGCTCGCCGACCACGCGGGCTGACGTCACCGAACCGTAAGCACCCATCCCGCCCACACGGCCCCTCGCCCGGCCTACAGTCCAGAGCCGACCCCGACGATCAGGAGCTGTCCTTCATGCGTGCCCGCCTCATCCTTCCCGGCCTTGTGGCCGCCACCGCGCTCACCCTGGCCGGCTGCGGCGCCCAGGACAACGCCGCCTCCAGCGGCGCCGGAGCGGCGAGCCCCACACCCGCCGGCTCCACCGAGTCGGCAGAGGCCGTACCCGGGACTCCGACGGTCCCCGAAGCACTGCGGTTCACCGGCACGACCATCGAGGGCCGGCCCTTCGACGCGGCGACACTGGCGGGCAAGCCCACCGTGCTGTGGTTCTGGGCGCCCTGGTGCCCCAAGTGCAAGGCCCAGGGCCCTGAAACCGCCAAGGTCGCGGCCCAGTTCCAGGGCAAGGCCAACGTCGTCGGGGTGGCCGGCCTCGACAAGCAGCAGGCCATGAAGGATTTCGTCACCGACACGAAGGTCGCCACCTTCCCGAACCTGTCCGACGAGGCCGGCGACATCTGGAAGAAGTTCGAGATCACTCAACAGAGCACCTACGTCATCCTCGACAAGGACGGCAAAACCGTCTTCACGGGCAACCTGCCCGCCGGGAAGGGGCTGGCCGACAAGCTCAGCCCGCTTGTCGGCTGAACCGCCATGTCCGACCTTCCCCTCGCCCTCGCCCTGACCGCGGGCATGCTCGCTGCCGTCAACCCCTGCGGCTTCGCCCTCCTGCCCGCCTACCTCTCCCTGCTCGTACTCGGTGACGACACACCCACCCGCACCGCCGCCGTCACCCGCGCGCTGGCAGCGACCGCCGCGATGACCGCCGGATTCGCCGCCGTGTTCGCCCTGTTCGGCCTCGCCATCGCGCCCGTCGCCGGCCAGGTCCAGCAGCACCTGCCCTGGTTCACCATCGCCTTCGGAGTCCTCCTGGCCCTCGTGGGCGCCTGGCTGCTGGCCGGCCGCGACCTGCCCTCGATGCTCCCCAAACTCCGCCGCGCCCCCACCGTGACCCGCTCCGTGCCGTCGATGGCCCTGTTCGGCGCCGCCTACGCCATCGCCTCCCTCGGGTGCACCATCGCCCCCTTCCTCGCCATCGTGGTCTCCGCCTTCCGCAGCGGCTCCGCTCTCGAAGGCGTCACCCTGTTCACGGCGTACGCGGCGGGAATGGGCCTGATCGTCGGCGCCGCCGCACTCTCCGTCGCGCTCACCCGCACCGCCCGCGTGGGCCGGCTGCGCCGCCTCGGCTCGGTCGCCTCCCGCCTCGGCGGCAGCCTGCTCCTCCTGGTCGGCGTGTACGTCGCGTACTACGGCTGGTACGAGATCCGCGTCCTGCGCGACCCGCAGACCACCGACCCCGTCATCGACGCCGTCGGCACCGTGCAGCAGTCCATCGCCGGCCTGCTCGACAGCATCGGCATCACAGCGATCGTGGCCGCCTTCGTCATGCTGCTGCTCACTGGCGTGGCGCTGCGCGCCAACCGGCGCCGCCAAGACCGCGCACAGACACCTCCAGGAGCACCCGTCGGGTCAGCGAGCCGGATGTCGTCGACCTCTGGGAAGCTCGCATCGGGCCGGGACGGCCGAACGTCCCGGCCCGATGGGGGATCAGCGGGCGGTCGTGGCGAACGGCGTGACGAGCGGCCACTCGACGTCCACGTCGAGTGATTCGTTGACGTAGTTGGTGAAGACGTTCCGGACCGTGTTGGCGATCGTCTCGACGATCTCCTCGTCGGTCAGGCCGGCGTCGCGGGCAGCGGCAAATGCGTTCTCGCCTGTCCGCCCCCGGTTCTCTGCGACCGCGAGCGCCAGGCGCAGCACGGCGGCGGCCTTCGGGTCGGCGCTCGTTCCCCGCCGCGCGGCCTCGATCTCCTCGTCGGAGAGCTTCGCGACGTTGCGGGACACCATGGTGTGTGCGGACAGGCAGTAGCTGCAGCCGTTGAACTCGGCGACGGCGAGCGCGATCCGCTCCTGTATGCCGGCGGAGAGGACCCCGTCCTTCAGGGCGCCGAACAGGCCGAGGAAGCCCTTGAGCCGGCCCTGTTCACCCGACTCCTGCGACCGCTCGGCGCGGGCGGGGACGGCGAGCTGGTAGCCGCCCTGGTCCAGCTGTGTGACGGCGCCATCGCGGCCGCCCAGCTCGACAAGTCACTGACGAGCGCCAAGACCGCCAAGGCGACGGCCGAGCTCCTGTTGGCCTCCCGACGGCCGCGTGGCGCTGCCTGACCGAGACCGTGAAGACGCGACGCCCCCGGATCCTCGTCGGCGGCGCGCGCCTTCTCGGGAGGCAGGTGCTGCCTCAGCCGTGCAGCTGGAACTCCAGGAGTGCCGCCTTCTGCCCTTGGACCGTGGTGGGGGTGCTCTCCACTTGGCCCGAGGCTCCGCTGTACTGCCCGGTTCCGCCGATGACCGCGAACGTCACCTTCTTGGCTACGTTCGCGGACTCCTCGCCGCCGCTGAAGACCAGGTTGCCCTTGGCCAGCCGGACGGTGCAGTCCAGCAGGAAACTGCCGTCCTTCAGCAACTGAATCCGGGTTAGCGAGTCTCCGATGGGCTTCCCTGATTGCGGGTCCACCGCGGGCTCTTCGAACAACAGGACGTTGCCGGGCGTCATGGCATTCATGTCGCCGAATACGGGTTCCTTCTCCAGCAGGACGACCTTCAGTGCCTCGGCTTTGCCGGCCTGTCCGGTTGCCGCGGATGCAGTGGCTGTGGCCGGTCCGACTGCGACCAGCGTCAGGGCGAATGCGGTCCCGAGCGTCGGCACCAGCCGCCGTATCCGGCCCGTGTGAGTGGGGTGCATGCGCACTTCCTCTCTGTCCCCGTAGGGCTAGGGGACTGCTTCACCGGAAAACCTCCCCGGATTCTCCGCCACTGCGCAGATGAGCGTGGCGCGAGTGATGGGGCACCGTGGCGTCGGCGCCCATACACGCACCACGGTAAGTCCCCCGATCAGCCCTCGCCCGGTGGGCCGCGCTCGGGGCTCAGGCGCTTGGATACCGGCTTTGTGTGAGCGCGAGAGCCGTGCGCGCGGTCTGTTCGAAGGGTTCGAGGGTGCCGGAGGCGCGGCACAGCACGTGGGCGCCTTCCAGCAGGGTGACGAGCATGGCGGCCAGGTCGTCGGCCTCGCGCGGTGCGACACCGGCGGCGGCGAGCCGTTCGGAGAGCTGCTCGATCCACGAGCCGAACGCGGTGGCCGCGACCTCGCGCAGCGTGTCGCTTTCGGGATCGGGATCGGGATCGACGGTGACTGCGGCGACGGCGCAGCCGCTGCCGGTGGTGGCGGCCTCGATGACCGGACGGACGAAGGTCAGGAAGGCTTCCACGACGGCGTGCGGACTGCCCGCGGGCAGCGCGCCTAGGTGGGCGCGGATGTCCTGGCCGTTGCGGGTGGCGGCCTCGGCGACGAGCTGGGCTTTGCCGCCGGGGAAGTGGTGATAGATCGCGCCGCGTGCGGCACCGCTGTCGCGCAGGACCTCGGTGAACGACATGCCTGCGACGCCGCGCCGTTGGAGTGCCTGCACTGCGGCCTCCAGCATGCGGCCTCGTGTCTCTGTCGCCATCCCGGCCTCCCTACCCTTGACTAGTACGGCCATCCTACTGGATGCTGCGGGGGCGGCTAGTACGGACGTACTAGCTAGTTCGATGACGAGAGGTTTCCCATGCCCATCACCGTCACTGCCCCCCAGCCCAAGGCCGCGCAGTTCACCGATCCACCGCACGCACCACAGGGCTTCCGCGTCGAACAGCCGGTAGCCCGCCTGGCTGCGTCCCAGGGTGTAGATCAGCCCGAGGTCGGTGCACTCGCGCAGCGTCTTCACCGGGACGCCGGTGCGCTGCGAGAGCTCGCCGACGGTCATCGGCCGTGTCCGCTTCCCGTTCATGATCGGTCTCCGGTCTGCCGCGGGATGCTCAGCCGGCGCAGCAGGACAGCTTGGCGACGTCGGAGGTGAAGGTCTGCGCGGCGAGCCTGAGTCCTTCGGCCATCGTCAGGTACGGCGCCCAGGTGTGGGCGAGCTGGTCGACGGTCATCTGGGCGGTGATGGCGTACGTGGCGGCGGTGATGATGTCTCCGGCGCCGTCGGCGAGCACGTGCGCGCCGAGCAGGCGGCCGGTGCGTGCGTCGGCGACGAGCTTGACCAGGCCGCGGGTGTCGCGGTTGGCCAGGGCCCGCGGAACGTACGCCAGGTCCAGGGTGCGGCAGTCGCACGGGATGCCGGCCTCGGCGGCCTGGGCGTCGGTCATCCCGACCGAGGCGACGGCCGGGCTGGTGAAGGTGACCCGCGGCAGCGCCGCGTAGTCCAGGGTCCGTTCCTGTCCGTCGAGAGCGTTGTCGGCGACCAGGGTGCCGTGGGCTGCGGCGACGTACACGAACTGCGGGTGGCCGGTGACATCCCCGGCGGCCCAGATCCGCTCGGCAGCAGTGCGCAGGTACTCGTCGACGACGACCTCGCCGCGCGGCCCGGTCTTCACGCCCACCGCGTCCAGGTTCAGCCCGGCGGTGACCGGGCGGCGGCCGGTGGCGATCAGGAGCTGCTCGGCCCGCAGGGAAAGATCCTTCCCGCCATGGCCGGTGGCGGCGGTGAGGGTATAGCCGGTCTCGTCGCGGCGCACCCCCGTCAGGGCGGCGGACGTGTGCACGGCGATGCCCTCGTCGGCGAGGACCGCCTCGAGGGCGGCGGAGATCTCGGGCTCCTCGAACGGGGCGAGCCGCTCCAGGGCCTCGATCACAATGACCTGGGTGCCGAGGCGGGCGAACAGCTGGGCCTGCTCCAGGCCGACCGCGTTGCCGCCCACCACGACCATCGACTCCGGCAGGCGGTCCAGCTCCATCGCGGTCGTGGAGGTCAGGTACCCGGCCTCGTCCAATCCGTCGACGGGCGGCGCCCACGGGGCGGAACCGGTGGCGATCAGATAGTGAGCGGCCTCGATGCGCCGGCTTCCGCCTCCGTTCAGGGCCACCTCAAGCGCGGGGCCCTCGGTGAACGAGGCGGTGCCGCCCACGATCTCGAAGGTGTACTCGGCCGCGATATCCGTGTATTTCTCCGCCCGAAGCTGGGCCACCAGCGCGTCCTTGCCGCCGACCAGGGCCGGGAAGCCGACCGGGCCCGCGCTGGCGGCGATGCCGGGGAACCGGTCCGCGACCTGCGCGCCGTGGCGGGCCTCGGCGGCGGCCAGCAGCGCCTTCGACGGCACGCACCCGACGTTCACGCAGGTGCCGCCGGTCGTGCCGCGCTCGACGAGCACCACACGCTTGCCCTTGGCGGTCGCGGCGATGGCGGCGGCGAAGGCGGCCGAACCCGAACCGATCACAGCAAGATCAAAACCTGTTCCCGTACCGGTCACGGTGCTGCCTCCTGGTGGCAGGGCCCGGCCTCCGGACCCAGTTTTCTATGCGTCTTGCCGAATACCAGTCTGCCACCATACTATTTGGTTAGGCGAATAGAAGCATGCGGGAGGCCCCTTCACATGACATCCAGCCCCGCCCACGCAGTCACCGGCCCGGCCGCCGATACCGAGGTCGCGTGCACTCACCTGGACACCACCGCCCGCTTCTTCCGGGCCCTGTCGGACCCCACCCGGCTGAAGCTGCTGGAGTTCATCCTGCGCGCCGAGCGCACCAGCGCAGACTGCGTCGAGCACGCCGGCATCTCCCAGCCCCGGGTCTCGGTGCACCTGTCCTGCCTCGTGGACTGCGGCTACGTCACCGCACGCCGCGACGGCAAGAAGCTGCGCTACTCCGTCGGCGACCCCCGCGTCGTCGACCTCGTCGTGCTCGCCCGCTCCCTGGCCGCGGACAACGCTTCGGCCCTGGACTGCTGCACGCGCATCCCTTCAGCCGACCGCGCCTGAACAGCAAAGAGAATCTCAATGATCGTGTC
>NZ_JAGGOZ010000026.1:0-99462 GCF_018614075.1 Streptomyces sp. ISL-94
TTTCAGGCGCAGCACACTAGGTGATCGAGGTGTCGCCGTTGGCTTCGAGGAGGCTGCGCAGGGCGCCTGCGACCGAGGTGCAGGTGGCGGGGTCCAGGGGGGCGAGGAGTTCGGCGAATTGACGCAGGTGGTCGGCCATCAGCGCCTCGGTGACTTTGAGGCTGTGCTCGGTCAGCCGGATCCGGACGGAGCGGCGGTCCTGGCCGTCGCGGACCCGTTCGACCAGGCCCTTGGCCTCCATGCGGTCGATGCGGTTGGTGATCGCGCCGGAGGTCACCATGGCGGCGGGGATGAGGGCGCCGGCGGTCAGGGCGTACGGGGGGCCCGAGCGGCGGAGGGTGAAGAGGATGTCGACCTCGCCCACCTCCAGGTCGCGTGCGGCGGCGAAGGCCTTGAGCTGCTTCTCGATGATCCGGTTCATGCGCTGGATGCGGGCCAGCACCTCGACGGCCCACAGACCGTCCGTCAGGTCGGGACGCTCCACCTCCCACTGGCCGACGATCGCGTCCACTGCGTCGCTCATCTCGTGCCCTCTTCCGCTTCCGTTCTCGCCGCGCACCACCACCCTCCAAAATAACTCAACGTTGAGACACTTGACGTTGAGAGGACTGGTGGCTGTCGGCCGCGGCCTCGGCGCGCATGGGCGGGACGGCCGTACGCGCGGTGCTGACCGGGATCGGCGCGCCGGCCGTGGTGACCGCGGCGATCGCCGGCTGGGGCCCGCTGCGGCTGACCGCCACCCTGGGCGCCGTGTTCGCCGCCACCGGGGCCACCGCCGTCCTGTCGGTGCACGCCGCCTCGGCCGCCCCCGAGGCGCAGCGCCCCACGGCCATCGGCCTGTTCGCCCTCTGCTACCAGCCGGGCGGCGCCTTCGGCCTGGCCGTCGCGACCGTCCTGGTGCTCGGCGCCTGAGCGGCCTTCCGGCCCAGGAGGATCAGGACAGCGCCGGGCGATGTACGGGGACCCCCTCCGGCACCGCCCGGCGGCGCGCGGCGGAGGTGCCGGTCCAGCAGGTGCCGCGGCGGGCCAGCAGGCGGCGCAGCCACAGCTCCATCGAGACGAGCTCCGCCAGCCCGTCCAGCGGGACGGGGCGGCCGTCCGCCGCGTCGAGCAGGGCCTGGCGCACCACCCGGGCCTCGATCAGCCCGGCGTCCGCGAGCAGCGGCGAGGCGAAGAGGTCCAGCAGCTCGGTGAGGGCGGCTCGCAGCCCCAGCCGGGTCGCCGTCTCGTTCGGGATGTGGGCCGGGGCGCCCCAGCCGGGCGGCAGTTCGCGCACGCCGGCCGAGTTCAGGACGCTGCGCAGGATCGCGGCCCGGGCCCCGGGCTGGACGCGCAGGGATTCGGGCAGGGCGCGGGCGGCCCGGACGACCTGGTTGTCGAGGAAGGGCGCGTGCAGGCGCTGGCTGCGGACCTCCACGGCCTGTTCGAAGACCCGGTGGTCGGCGGCGTGCCGGGCGAGCACCGCCCGGGCGCGGGCCTCGCCGGGCCGCAGCGACAGCGGAGGGCGGCCGGCGGCGGTCTGCAGGCGGATCGATACTTCCGCCAGGGCCTCCCCCGTGAGCCAGCCCGCCGCCGGGCCCGGCCGGGACCAGGTCAGGGCGGCGAGGGAAGCGTCCACCGGACCGGAAGCGCGCTCGGTGACCCCGCCCTCGCGGAGCCGGGCCGCGGCGGCTTCCATGCCCGCGCGGTACGTCGTACGGGAAAGTCTGCGGGCCGCGGAGTACACGGTCAGCGGCACCAGCAGGGACTCCCCGGAAGCTCCGGAGGCGGAGGCCGAACGGGCCAGGGCCGCCACCGGCCGCAGCAGATGGCGCCGGCGGCGGTCCATCAGGAGGTCGGCCATGCGGGCCGGGTGCGCGTCCAGGACCTGGCGGGCGCCGTGGCCGGTGAAGTGGTCGGCGCTGCCGGCGGCCAGCCGGCGCCGCTCGCGGGCGGCGAAGACCAGCGAGGGACCGGGTTCGTCGGTGAGCGGGCCGTCGAGCTCGGCGTACGGGAGGGCCTCCTCGGCGGCGGCCACCACGACGTGGTGCAGGCGCGGGTCGGCCGCGATGGCCCGGGCTCTCTCCAGTTCGGCCTCTCTGCCCTGCGGGGTGGCCAGGTCGTTGAAGGTGACCGCCAGCAGGCGCGCCCCGGCGGGGCTCAGCAGGGTGCCCGGCGCCCCCGGCAGACCGGCCGCCAGCAGGGCGAGGGTCGCGGAGGCGCTGCCGCCGGAGAGGTCCGCGCCGACTCCCGGGGCCGGGGCGCCGCGGGCCGCGCGCCGGTCGGCCGGCCCCATGCCGGGCACGGGGCCGGGATCGTACGGCGGCAGTGTGTCGGGAGCATGCCGGGGCGCCGTGAGCCGGGCGCGCACGGCATCCACCAACGCTTCCCGTACGCCCTCCACCGCGCGGTCGGCATCGGCCTCGGGCGCGGCCACCGCGAGGGAGGCGACCGGCTCGTAGCCGGTGATCTCCCGGGAGCCCTCACGCAGGATGAGCGCGTGCCCGGGCGGGATGCGGCGGACACCGGCGTACGGTGTGCCGTCGCCCAGCGCCTCCGGGCTGTCGGGGCAGGCCAGCAGGGCGGCGAGATGGCCGATGTCGAGCTGCGCCTCGATGAGGTCGGCGAGCGGGAGGGCGGCGGTGGCGTACGCCGTGCCGCTGGCCCAGGGCGTGTAGAAGACGGGCCGCGCGCCCGCGAGGTCGCCGACGACGGTGATGCGGCGGCCGGCCTGGACGACGGCGGTGTAACTACCGGACCACTGGGTGAGGTGGCGCAGCGCCCCGCCGCGGGCGGCGTAGAGCGCGCGGCGCAGTTCGGCGTCGGTGGCGCCGCAGCAGCCGAGGACGGCGAGCCGGGTGAAGGGGTCCGCGGGGTCGGCGGTGAGGGTCCGGATCTCGTCGGGGCGCCAGTCGCCGACGGCCCAGAGCGGGTCGGGGTCTCCCCAGAGCAGCTGGGCGCCCACGGGGTGGACCGTGCGCTCGGCGTCGGCGCCGGGGTCGCCGGAGTGGGCCGCGTCCGCGATGCCGCCGTGCGGGGGGGCGCCGCTCTCGCCGTATCCGCCTTGGCCGTATCCGGTATCGCCGTAACCGCCCTGGCCGGAGCCTTGTCCGTGCCGGTGTCCCGAGACGCGGCCGGCCGTGCCGAAGCTCGCGGCGATACTGCTCCAACCCACCAACCAGCGCACCGCCGCCTCCCCAGCCTGTGGGCACATGACCGGGGCACAGGCAGCACGGTCGGCGCTGAGGGCGCAGTCGGCGGGACCCCGGATGGCTCGGGTCCATGCTGCCACGGGACAGGCGTGCGAGAGTGGTTAAAGGGGGCGCACATGCGAACGAACACGCCCCCGCCACGCGGTATTTGGCGTTCCGTTCCCCCCGCCCCATAGGTCGCTTTCGGCCATTCTTCGGCCGTCCTGAGAGCAGTCACGCGGGGCCGGCCCGCGGTGCGCGGGCGCGGTCCGGGAGGCGGAATCCACCCCCCGGACCGTTCCGCCACCCGCGGGGATTGAGGCAGCGGCATCCCCCGACCCGCCCGATCCGCGCAGCGGGCCGACCCACGCACCGCACATCGAATCGCCGGGCCCCGCGACCGGCCAGAGCGCACGGGCGGGCGCACGGCCACACGGACGGAGCACGCGATGACACGTGCGCCCCGGTACGGGCCGGGGCGTGACTGTGCAAACGGACAACAATCCCGCCATACGGAAGTAAGGGCCTTAACGCTTGGGAGGCGGGGAACTACGCTGGGTTTACGAAATGCCGGGCGCCTATGCCCCGGCGGCGTCTGCGTTCCGCGTGTGACGAGGGGTGGCGCATGTCCAGGGAGCTCCGCGAGCCCAATGAGAAGCTCGGCGCCGTCCTCGCCCTCGCGGGCATCAGCAACGCGGGGCTGGCCCGGCGGGTCAACGACCTCGGCGCACAGCGCGGCCTGACGCTTCGGTACGACAAGACGTCGGTGGCCCGGTGGGTGTCGAAGGGGATGGTGCCGCAGGGCGCCGCACCGCACCTCATCGCGGCCGCCATCGGCGCGAAGCTGGGGCGGCCGGTGCCGCTGCACGAGATCGGACTGGCGGACGCGGACCCCGCGCCCGAGGTCGGTCTGTCCTTCCCGCGGGACGTGGGGGCCGCGGTGCGTTCGGCCACGGACCTGTACCGGCTCGACCTCGCCGGGCGGCGCGGAGGTGGCGGAATCTGGCAGTCGCTCGCCGGCTCGTTCTCGGTGGCGGCGTACGCGACGCCCGCCTCGCGCTGGCTGATATCTCCCGCCGACGGCTCGGTGGCGCGCGAGTCGGCCGCTCCGACATCCGGCACGCCGGCGTCCGGCACGCCGGCGTCCGGCACCCCGGCGTCCGGCACCACGGCAGCCGCCGCGCCGACATCCGCCGCTCCCACATCCGGCGCTCCCGCATCCGGTGCTCCGACATCCGGCATCTCCGCTCGGACCCCCTCGGCTCAGGACGCACCGGCGCACGACACACCTGCCCCGGAGCCCCGCACGGAAGTCCGTACGCCGGCACCGGCAGGAGGCCGTACGGCTCCGCCGTCCACCGTTGTGCCCGCCCGGCCCGTACCCGAAACGCGTCGCGACCACGGGCAGCGCGTGGGCCACAGCGATGTGGCCAAGCTGCGCGAGGCCGCCGAGGACGCCCGCCGCTGGGACTCCAAGTACGGGGGCGGGGACTGGCGTTCGTCGATGGTGCCCGAGTGCCTGCGGGTGGACGCGGCGCCGCTGCTGCTCGGCTCCTACACCGACGAGGTGGGCCGCGCGCTGTTCGGCGCGACGGCCGAGCTGACCCGGCTCGCCGGCTGGATGGCCTTCGACACCGGCCAGCAGGAGGCGGCGCAGCGCTACTACATCCAGGCGCTGCGCCTCGCCCGCGCGGCCGCGGACGTACCGCTCGGCGGGTACGTCCTGGCCTCGATGTCCCTGCAGGCGACCTACCGCGACTTCCCTGACGAGGGCGTGGACCTCGCGCAGGCCGCCGTCGAGCGCAACCGCGGCCTGGCCACCGCCCGGACCATGAGCTTCTTCCGGCTGGTCGAGGCGCGGGCCCACGCCAAGGCCGGCGACTCCGCGGCCGCCGGTTCGGCGCTGCGGGCGGCCGAGGGCTGGCTGGAGCGGGCGCGCGAGGGCGATCCGGATCCGACCTGGCTCGGTTTCTACTCGTACGACCGTTTCGCGGCGGATGCGGCGGAATGCTACCGCGACCTCAAACTCCCGCGGCAGGTGCGTCGCTTCACCGAGCAGGCCCTGTCGCGGCCCACCGAGGAGTACGTACGGTCGCACGGGCTGCGGCTGGTGGTGAGCGCGGTCGCCGAGCTGGAGTCGGGCAATCTCGACGCGGCCTGCGCGGCGGGCACCCGGGCGGTGGAGGTCGCGGGCAGGATCACCTCGGCGCGGACGACCGAATACGTACGGGACCTGCTGCACCGGCTGGAACCGTACGGGGACGAGCCGCGCGTCGCGGAGCTGCGCGAGCGGGCCCGGCCGCTGCTGGTGGCGCAGGCGTAAGGCCTGTCTTCCGGGAGCCGCGTGGCCGCGTTGTCGGTGGCGGGGTGCAGTATGCAGGGGTGGGAGGTGTCGGCGTGGGCGGTGGCGTGGGCGGCAGCGTGGACTGCGATGTGCTGGTGATCGGCGGCGGGATCGTCGGCCTGTCGACGGCGCATGCCCTGTCGCGTCTGGCCCCGGGGACCCGGGTGGTCGTCCTGGAGAAGGAGGACGGTCCGGCCCGGCACCAGACGGGCCGCAACAGCGGGGTGATCCACAGCGGGATCTACTACCGCCCGGGATCGCTGAAGGCGCGCTTCGCGGTGCGCGGCGCCGCCGAGATGGTCAAGTTCTGCGCGGAGCACGGAATCCCGTACGAGGTGACGGGCAAGCTGATCGTCGCCACGGAGCGGGAGGAGCTGCCGCGGCTGCACGCGCTGGTCCAGCGGGGCCGGGAGAACGGCATTCCCGTGCGCGAGCTCGGTCCGGCGCAGATCTCCGAGTACGAGCCGCAGGTGCGGGGCCTGGCCGCGATCCACGTCGGCAGCACCGGGATCGCGGACTACGGCCGGGTCACCGCCCAGCTGGCGGAGTCCTCGGGTGCGGAGATCGTCTACGGCGGGGCGGTGGACCTGATTTCGCGCCGTGCATCGGCGGTGGGGGTGCGCACCACGTCCGGGCTGGTGGTCCGGGCGCGGGTGCTCGTGAACTGCGCGGGGCTCCAGTGCGACCGGATCGCCCGGCTGGCCGGGGACGACCCCGGGATGCGGATCATCCCCTTCCGCGGCGAGTACTACGACCTGGCCCGGCCGGAACTGGTCCGGGGCCTGGTCTACCCGGTCCCCGACCCGGCGTTCCCCTTCCTCGGCGTCCACCTCACCCGGGGCATCGGCGGCGGCGTCCACGTCGGCCCCAACGCGGTGCCGGCGCTGGCGCGCGAGGGCTACGGCTGGTCGGTGATCCGCCCGCGGGACGTGGCCACCGAGCTGGTCTGGCCGGGGTCCTGGCGGATGGCCGCGCGGCACTGGCGGTACGGGGCGGGCGAGATCCACCGCTCGCTGTCGAAGCGGGCCTTCACCCAGGCCGTACGGCGCCTGCTGCCGGCCGTCACACCGGCGGACCTGTGTCCTGCCGACGCCGGGGTACGGGCGCAGGCCGTCCTGCGGGACGGCACCCTCGTGGACGACTTCCTGATCCGGGAGGCCCCGCGCACGGTCCACGTCCTGAACGCCCCGTCCCCCGCCGCCACCGCCTCCCTCCCGATCGGCCGCGAAATCGCCACCCGCGCCCTCACGACCCTCCGCTCCTCCTGACCCCACCAGCCCCACCGGCGTTTGAGGCGGGGCCCGGGGCTGCGCTGGTCCCGCCGCGAGCGGAGCGAGCCACGCAAGGGGTCGGGGTCGGTGACGGGGTGGGGTGTCGTCCGGGACTAAAACGAGATGAATTCGGCGCCAAGCACCGCCGCACGAAACCGACACCCCCAGGCGCCGAACATCGAAGCCCGTCCCGGACGGCACCCCACCCCGTCACCGACCCCGACCCCGCCCCCGGCCGGCCAGGGCAGGGCAGGCCAGGGCCGGCCAGGCCAGGGCAGGCAGGGCAGGGCAGGCAGGGCAGGGCAGGGCAGGGCAGGGCAGGGCAGGGCAGGGCAGGCAGGGCAGGGCAGGCCAGGGCCGACCAGGGCAGGAGACACTGCCCCCGCGTAGAATCACCGCATTGTGTCTGAGCCCCTGAACCCCCAGCCCAGCCTCCCCGACGCCCCGCCGGAGGCCCCCGCACCGGAGGCGTCCGCGTACGTGCCTCCCAAGTGGCGCACCGAACCCCGGTTCCCCGACGGGCCCTCGCCCGATCCGGCCGGCTCGCACCACGAGCGGCGGATCCGGAGCTTCCAGCCGCGGCGCAGCCGGGTCACCACCGGCCAGGGCGAGGCCCTGAAGCGGCTGTGGGGCACCTGGGGCCTGGACATCGACGGCCACCAGGTCATCGACCTCAAGGCCCTCTTCGACGGCCTGCCCGTCGTCCTGGAGATCGGCTTCGGCATGGGCGAGGCCACCGCCCAGATGGCCGCCGCCGACCCCGGCACCGGGATCCTCGCCGTCGACGTGCACACCCCCGGCCAGGGCAACCTCCTCGCCCTCGCGGAGCGGGGCGGCCTCACCAACATCCGCGTGGCCAACGGCGACGCGATCATCCTCCTCCGCGAGATGCTGCCGCCCGACTCCCTGGACGGGATCCGCGTCTACTTCCCGGACCCGTGGCCCAAGGCCCGCCACCACAAGCGCCGGCTGATCCAGCCCGAGTTCCTCACCCTGGCCGCCACCCGGCTGGCGCCGGGCGCCGTCCTGCACTGCGCCACCGACTGGGAGCCGTACGCCGAGCAGATGCTCGACGTCCTCACCGCGCACCCGGACTTCGAGAACACCCAGCCCGACGGCGGCTACGCGCCGCGCCCCGGCTTCCGGCCTCTCACCCGCTTCGAAGGCCAGGGACTCGACAAGGGCCACGTCGTACACGACCTGCTCTTCCGCCGCATCGAGAACTGACAACGTCACTGCGTGTGTCGGACCCACTCTGTAGGGTCATCGTGTGTTCCGAGCGCTCTCCTCTGTGCTCGCACGCACGTCGGGCACGGTCCGCATGTGCGTGCTCGTCGTCTTGCTCGCCGCCACCGGGATCGCAATCCTCGAACTCGTGCGGGAGCAGACCGGCACCCCCGGCTTCTTCGTCGGCCTCGGTCTGGCACTGCTGCCGGTGCCGCCGCTCATGGCGGCCTTCCGGTGGCTCGGCCGGGCCGCGCCCGCGCCCTGGCGGCAGTTGCTGTTCTGCTTCGGCTGGGGTGCCTGCACCGCGGCGCTGATCGCGATACTGGCCAACAGTTTCGCGACCGAATGGATAGCCGCGGCCACTGCCGACCCCTCCGACGCCGACCAGCTCGGCTCGGTGGCGATCGCCCCGGTGGTGGAGGAGAGCGCCAAGGCGGCCGCCCTGCTGCTGGTGTTCGTGTTCCGAAGACGGCAGTTCACCGGACCGGCCGACGGTTTCGTGGTGGCCGGCTTCACCGCCACCGGCTTCGCCTTCACCGAGAACATCCTCTACCTCGGCAACGCCTTCGGTGAGGACGTGGCCGAAGGAACCGGCGTCCTCGACTCCTTGACGGTGGCGACCTTCTTCGTACGGATAGTGCTCTCGCCGTTCGCGCACCCGCTGTTCACCGTGCTCACCGGGCTCGGCTTCGGCGCGGCCGCGGTCAGCGCCCGCCGTGCGCGCACGGTCGGCCTGCCGCTGCTGGGTCTGGCCCTCGCCATGGGCCTGCACGCGCTGTGGAACGGCTCCTCACAGTTGGGGGAGTACGGGTTCTACATGGTCTACGGCTCCGTGATGGTCCCGGTGTTCGGGCTGCTGGTGTGGCTGGCCGTGCGGATACGGCGCCGCAGGCTGCGGGCCGTCGCAGGGGAGCTCGCGGTGTACGCGGCCGCGGGCTGGCTCGGCCCGGCCGAAGTGCCGGCCCTGGCGTCGATGCCGGCCCGGTCGCTGGCCCGCACCCTGGCCCGGCGCAGCGGGGGCCGGGCCGCCGGACGGGCGGTCGCCCTGTACGAGGCCGATGCGGCCGCGCTGGCCCTGCTGCGGAACCGGGCGCGCCGCGGCGGCCCGGCGGAAGAGCCGGATTTCGCCGGGCGGGAGCGGGAATTGCTCCACAGCCTGTGGATGCGCCGGGCGACGGCGGGTCCCGCCCTGGCCCGCGCGGCGGTCATGGAGGAGCTGCTCCCCCCGTGGTTCGACCCCCTGGCCCGCAGGCCGGGCCCACGCTTCGGCCCCGCGGACCCGCTGGCGGGCGTACCGGCTCCGCGGCGACCGGACCTCGAAAGACCGGACCTCGTGGCCTCGGACGCTAGACGTTCAGCCCCTTGGACTCCAGCCAGGCCAGCGGATCCATCGTCGAGCCGCCCTTGCGCACTTCCAGGTGGAGATGGGGTCCGGTGACATTGCCGGTGGCGCCGACCCGGCCGATGGTCTCGCCCGAGGCCACCGAACCGGCGGTCACCGACATCGAGGAGAGGTGGCAGTACCAGATCTCCGTACCGTCCTCGAGCTCCAGCACGATGCGGTAGCCGTACGCCCCGGACCAGCCCGCCGAGGTGATCTTCCCGGCGGCGACGGCCTTGGCCGGGGTGCCGGTGGGAGCGGCGAAGTCGAGGCCGGTGTGGTAGCCGGAGGACCACATGGAGCCGGAGACCCCGTAGTGCGAGGTGAGGGTGTAGGCAGAGGTGGGCAGGGAGTAGCTCCCGGCCAGTTGGGCGAGGTGCTCCTGCTCGGCCTTGGCCTCGGCGGCCTCCTTGGCCTCCTTGGCCGCCTGCTCCGCCTTCGCCGCGGCCTCGGCCGCCGCTTCCTCGGCTGCCTTGCGCGCGGCCTCCGCCTTCTCCTTGGCCTCCTGGGCGGCGGCTTCCCGGGCGACCCGCTCGGCCTCGGCCTGGGCCTGGGCCTCGGCGGCGCCCTGCTGGGACTCGGCCTGCTGGAGGATGCGGTTGCGCAGCGCCTCGCCTGCGTCGGCCTGGTGGTCGGACTGCCGCGGAATGATTCCTGTCCGCACGGCCGTCCCGGCCGCCGCTCCGGAACCGGTGTCCGCTTCCCGGCCGTTGTCGCCGGCGCCGCCGCCCCCGGACTCGTCCCCGGTCATCAGGTCAGGCAACGAGGGCAGGGATATCGCGATCTGGGGCCGGTCCTGCGCCGAGGCGATGCCGCCCGCGCCGACCGCCGCGATCACGCCGACCCCGAGCACGGTGGAGCTGCGGGCAAGTCCCCCGCGCTGCTTGGCCACCCGGTGTTTGCCGCGGACGGGGCGGACCGAATCCTCGGTGGGGTTCCACTCGCCCCAGGCACCCGCGGTGGGCGGCTCCCCGATCTCGGTGCCTTCAGGGGCAGGCAAGTTGGAGGCCACCGGGGCACACTCCTCATGGACACGCACGCGCACGGCGCCGTCTCTTGCGACGGCTGGGACGACCGCGCTGCGTTATCGAACGGTAATAGACGCAGGGGATTGATTCCAAGCTGCTGCGATTGATCGTTCACACCAATCGGCCACTCCCCGATCAGCCCTGGCCTGGACTTTTATCGCCAAAAGGTCACCAACCCTGGCAAAAATCAGGCGACTCCCCCACCCTCTCAGCCACACAGGCGACATGACGCCTCGTCAACCATCTTGCTGAGAGCACCCCTTTCATCACCCACCGTTACCACTCACTGTTACGCGTCACCCTTGCGGCGCACCACCGGCACCGTCCGCCGCCTCGGCGGCTCGCCCCGCCCCGGTCGGCCGACCGCGAGCAGGGCCATGTCATCCGTCATCGCGCCCCCCGTATGCCGGCGCACATCGCTGCTGAGCGCGCTGAGCAGCTCCTCCGGCCCGGGGAAAACCCGCCCGCGCAGCCGGTCCGCCGGATCGTAGAAGACCCCCGCCCGGTCCCGGGCCTCCGTCAGCCCGTCCGTATAGAGCAGCAGCGTGGTCCCGGCCGGGAAATCCCACTCCTCGGCCAGATCCGGCCGGCCGCCGCCCAGCTCGCCCATGCCGAGCGGCAGCGCGTACTCCGCCGGGGCCAGGACCGCCAGCTCCCCGTCCGCGTACAGCAGCAGCGGCTCGGGATGGCCCCGGTTGAGCAGCCGCAGCACCCCCGCCCCGGGCGGGACCTCGCCGAGCACGCACGTCGTGAACCCCTCCACCGCGTCCAGGCCGTCGCGCCGGGTGCCCTCCCGGGCCAGGGCCCGCTCCAGCCGCTGCGCCACCGCCTCCAGCGTCGGCTCGGTCTCCGCCGCCTCCCGGAAGGCCCCCAGGACCACCGCAACGGCCTCCACCGCCCCCAGCCCCTTGCCCCGTACGTCGCCCACCGCCAGCCGGATCCCGTACGGGGTGTCCTGGACGGCGTACAGGTCGCCGCCGATGAAGGCGTCGGCCTGCGCGGCCTCGTACCGGGCGGAGACGTGCAGGCCCCCGATACGCTCGGCCGGGGTGGGCAGCACGGCCCGCTGCGCCGCCTCGGCGATCCCGCGCGCGGAGGCGAGCTGCCGGCCGCTGCGCCGCACCACCCGGTTGATCAGGAGCGCCAGCCCGCAGACAGTCACTACGGTGGCCAGCTCGGTCAGCGCCTCGGCCTTCCAGCTGGTGCCGTTGTAGAGGTGCAACAGGACCACCGCGAGCGAGGCCAGCGCCCCGGTCGCGGCCGTGGCCCGAAAGCTGAACAGCGGGGCGGCGATCAGCGGGGCCGCGGAGAAGAACGGGGATCCGGTGAAGCTGGGCGGGGTCATCACGTCGAAGGCCAGCCCGAGGAGGATCAGTGCGCCCGGCAGTGCCTGGACCACCCGCCGGGCCACGGCGCTGCCTGCACCGCCCGCGCGCCCCCCGTTGTCCTGCCGGCTCAGCCCCACCACGCTGCTCTCTCCTGCCGCCCGGTCCCTCGCACGGGTGCGGGCCCGACACCGCCTCGCCCCTCAAGGCTGGCGGCACATGGGCCCGTACGGCGACCCGGCGGCGGCCGACCGGGTGACGGGGCGTAAGATGCCGGCGCCCGGCCCGGACACGACGAAGGCCCGGTTCCCACAAGGGAACCGGGCCTTCGTACTGAGTAGCGGGGGCAGGATTTGAACCTACGACCTCTGGGTTATGAGCCCAGCGAGCTACCGAGCTGCTCCACCCCGCGTCGGTAAACCCAACTCTACGCCATCCGGGGGGAGCCCTCCGCCAATTAACCGCCGACCCACCCCCAGAACCCCCATCCATGCAGGTCAGAGGCCTGGAAACCCATCCGGAGCGGGGCTTGGTGAGCGAAGATCGTCTCTGTTGCGCGGCGGTGACACCACGGGGATGGTTCCGGGATCGCTCGCGGGCGAAGATTCATCTGTCGCCAAGGCCAGGGGGAACACGAACCGGCCGGGCGGCACGATCCACACCTTCCGGCCCGGCGCTCTGCCGTTGCCCTTGTGATTCCTGGGGGGAGTCCACCATGTCCGTTCGCACCGCATCCGCCATCGCAGTCGTCGCCGGCGTTGTCACCACTCTGCTGCCGCTTTCCGCTACCGCCGCGTCCGCCGCCGACGAGCAGGCGTTGCTGCGCACGGAAATGAGCACGCCCGTCCCCAGCGGCCCGCTGTCCCGTGGCGGAGCCACCGAGACCTTCGAGCTGACGGTGAAGAACCCTAGCGGCAAGGCCCTCAAGTACAACCCGTGGATGATCGCCCAGCAGTCCGGCCCGAGCCCGCTGCAGAAGGACGACATCGTCTTCAAGGTCGACGCCCTGGACGCTCCCGCGACCAAGTACATGGTCGGCCAGCAGGACGGTGGATGGCAGGGGATGTTCTACCCGGCGTCCGGGTCGGGCGTGCAGAGCGGCTTCGACATCCCGGCGAACGGCAAGATGACCTGGAAGGTCACCGTCGGCCTCGGCGCGAACTACCCCACCAACGACGGGGACTTCAGGTTCACCGCCTCCAGTCTCAGCAGCACGGTGGACCCCAAGGCCATGGGCTCCCACCTGTTCAAGGTCGACCCGCAGATCAAGCTGGGCCGGCTGAAGACCTGGTTCAAGCAGGTCAGCTCCGGCAAGGACGGCCAGGAGCAGCGCGCGTACCTGAATCTGAACTATCAGGCCACCGGCGACGGCGCGTTCGCCGAGGGCCTCGCGACCAGCCTCATCCTCACGCACCCGGGCCAGGAGAAGGCCGACTTTCGGCTGCAGGCACTGATCGACGGCCGCTGGCAGGACCTCAAGTTCGACGACGGCCAGTACGAGCTGCCCGTGATCCCCAAGGGCTTCGGCGCCGGCTCCGGGGTCCGCACCCAGGAGCTGCGGCTCAGCCTGGGCAAGGACACGAAGCTGAAGAAGAAGACCACCATCACGATGGAGGCCCGGATCCGGCTGGCCAACGGCGGCAACACCTACCCGTTCGAGGACTCCTCCGTCCAGTTCCCACTCGCCCCGATCACCGAGCCCACCCCGGCCGTGACGCCGTCCGCCCCGCCCGCCAAGACCCCGTCCGGCACCACCAAGGTCGAGCCGGCCTCGGCCACCTCCTCCTCGGCCGTCGCCGCGGGCAACACCAACCTGACCACCACCACGGGCTCGGCCACCGGCTCCCTGGCCTCCACCGGCTCCGACTCGGCCATGGGCCTGTACGCGGGCCTCGCCGCCGCCCTGGTCGCCCTCGGTGCGGCCGCCGCCTGGCTCGGAGCCCGCCGCCGGCGCGCCACGACGGCCTGATCACCCGTACGCAACGAAGCGCCCCACCCGGCAACAACTGCGGGTGGGGCGCTTCGTTCTGAGCGGTAGGCCATGTCGGACTCGAACCGACAACCAACGGATTAAAAGTCGAGGAGTCCGAGTGATGTCGGCTGGGGCCCCGTTCCTGCCCATGCCGTTCCGGCTGGTCAGACCGGGTGCCCCAGCCACCCGACCACCGGCCCATGACACCCCGTCCACAGGCGTCCGGGCTCACATCGGGCTCACCTTGCAGGCTGCCTGAGCTGGGACAACGCCGCGACCTGATACCCCGGCTCACGCGTCGTACATCTCCGCGTATGGGTCCGGCTCACCCGTCCACGGGTCGATGCCCAGGTCCCACCGCCGTTGTTCCTCGCGCCAGTGAATGAACCGCGGCGACGCATCACCCCACAGGGCCAGGTCGCTGAAGGGACAGTCGCCGAGCTCCTGGAGAAACACCTTCCGCAGGAACTCGGTCATACCGCAGTCGTAGACGTTCCACGGGGCGGTGAGGGAGCCGTGCCGCTTCCACACGGCGACGGGCCACTGATCCGGATCGCTTCCTTCGGTCAGCCAGCACGCAATGTCAGCACCACAGCTCACGCCCCAAGCGATCACCGGAAGCCGGCTGGTTCCCAGGCCGTACGACGCGGGCTCGGGCTCCCAGAGTCCCCGGGCATTCGCGGTCTCGCCGCCCATCTGCTGACTGAACTCCTCCGTGGGCGCCTCGGGGCGCACGATGGAGAATCCGTCGCTGATCGCCCCCGCTCCATAGGCAGCCATGAAGGCGACATAGTCGGACGGGAACCGAGTTCCCCACCCCTGTTCGACCGCTTCCCAATCAACCTGCTCATCAGAACCGTCAGCGGGCGGCATGATGCTCAGCAACTTGTTGAAGTGCTCGTTCTCTGACACGGAACCCTCCCCAGACGCGGTCCGCACAACCTAGCGACCAGCGAAGTTCGCACCTCATCGCCCCCTGGCCGAGGCCGTTGCTCGGTGCACCTGCCCAGTCAGAACCCTGCGCCGGGCTCACTTCGCTTGCGGTCTGACCTGCCCGTATGACCGTTTCCTCTTCTGCTCATTACGGCCTCGCCGATCCCCACTACCGGCGAGGCCATGCAGCCGAGGGCCGGTATGGGACCAAAGAGTCCTGACCCCACGCGCTCGGCCCGCTGCATCGGTACCGTGCTGATGAGCGGCCATGGCCGGTCGCCGACGTGCAGGGGGTGCGCTGATGTTGGAAGAAGCCGAGGAGATCGGCCGCCGCGTCCGCCGGGCGCGGCTCCGGCTCGGGATGCCGCAGGCAGACCTCGCCGCTGCCCTGGGTAAGACACAGGGCTGGGTGTCCAAGATGGAACGCGGCCTGATCGAACTGGACCGGGTCGGGCTGCTGAACCTCGTTGCTGCCGAGCTGCACGTGCATCCCAATGACCTGATCGGCCGGCCGTACGCGAGCAGCCCCGCAGAGAATCAGTGGCAGGTCTCGGCCGCCTCCATCCTGCGTGAGCTGCGCCGCTACGACCTGACGCCCGTATTCGACGGGGCCGCCCGCCCGTCCGGTGAGCTGTGGCGGGACATGACCCGCCTGCACCGCCTGAGGGACGCGGCAGCCAACACGGCGATCCTCGCCACCCTGCCCGACCTGCTGCGCGAGGCCCGCGCCCTCGCCGAGGCCACCACCGGCCACGAGCGCGAGGAAGCGTTCGCGATCTACGCCGTGGCGTGCAAGTTCGCCCACACGGCCGCCCATGCCCTCGGGCACCCCGAGCTCGTCGCGATGGCGGCCGAGCGGGCAGCATGGGCGGCTCGCCTGTCTGCCGACCCCGTCATGCCCGCGCTCGCCGACTGGATGCGCGTCTGGGACATGTGGGCCACTGCCGATTGGGACGACTCGCTCACCCTGTCCGACAAGGCCATCGCCAGCGTTCAGCGCGAGTACGAGCTCGGCGACCCCCTCGCGCTGCGGATGTGGGGCACGCTCCACCTGCGTGCTGCCGTCGCCGCGGCCCGCGCCGGCCGCCCGTCCGAGGCCGACGAGCGGATCGGACACGCACGCGACGCCGCCCGCCGCATGACCGGCCACCACAACCCCCACGTCTACGATCGCCACTCGGTCACGTTCTCCCCCGGCAACGTCCAGATCCACGCCATCAGCGTGGCCCTGGAGACGGGCGAGCAGACCAAGGCCCTCGCCATAAACCGGCGCACCGCGCCCGAGCTCGTCGCCGCTCTCCCGAACTCCCGTCAGGGCCACCACCACATGGACCTCGCCCGCGCCTGGCTATGGGACGGCAACCGCGACCATGCGCTCGCCGAGCTGGAGACCGCCGAGCGGATCGCACCGCAGCTCGTACGGAACCATCCGATCGCCCGGTCAACCCTGCGCAGCATCGTCTACGCCGAGCGGATCGCCACCCGCGAGAAGCTGCGCCGCATGTCAGACCGCTTCCACCTGGACGGATGAGGGTGGTATTCCTCCGATTCATATTGGACCCCTGACACGCCCCTAACTTCTGGGGCATGACAGGACGAGCAACTCCCCATCTCCCCTCGCAGGGCGGCGAGTTAGGCACGGCTGCCCCGTTCTACCCGCGCCTTGGCGATCTCGCCCGCGACACCGCCAAGGACGGACAGATCGGCGTCGTGGTCGCGCTTCCCGGCGTCGGCGCCGGCACGTACCACCTGAGCCCGCCGGGCGGCGGCGACAAGTGGACGGCACCGGCCGACGGCACGACTCTGCGCCCCGTACCAGCGCAGGTCACGCACATCACCCCGATGCAGCGGGATGCCCTCTACGACCCTCGCGCGCAGCAGGGCGCCCTGCGGGTATCCGTCCACTACGAGGACGGCGGAACCGCCGAGTCCCTGCTCGTCCTCACGCCGGACCAGGTGGAGCTGTACGCGTGCCAGTTCGGGCGGATCATCGCCCAGCGTGAGCAGGCCAAGGAAGACGCGGCATGAGCGCCGGCCACGCAGCACACCGCCGCGCCACCGCTCGCGATCCCTTCGGGGTCTTCCTGAGCTGGATATGGGCCCTCGGCACCGTCGCGGGATTCGCCGCCCTGGCTGCCACTGGTACCGCCGAGCTCGGACGCCACGACGCCATGCCCGCACTCGCCGCGCCCGACGCCCGAATTCCGGCGCTCTGATCTCCCTGCCCGCCGGGATGACCGGAACGGCCCCGCGCGGGCGGGGTGCAACACCGCACGTCCAGGCACCACTGACCAAGGAGGCAAGGACCGTGACCGTAATCCAGGAACGTCCCGCGACGGACGCCCGGACGCTGATCGGCGCCACGTTGCGCGCAACGCTCGCGTCCAACATGCAGGCCAAGTTCCCCGAGCTCAGCGACGACCAGGCCGAGCGCGGCATCGGCCAGATGCTCGCCTTCCTCGCGGCCGGCGCGCACAGCGACACCCCGCTCAGCCCGTCCCCGCTCGTCGATGACTTCTGGCACGCCTTCCTGCTGCACACGCAGGCGTACCAGGACTTCTGCGGGCAGATGCTCGGCAAGTTCGTCCACCACCAGCCAGGCTTCCTCGACAAGGCGGAGCACGGCGGCGGCAAGGCCCTGCGCGCCCGGACGGTCGACGCCATCGTCGCGGCCGGGTTCGTGATCGACATGGAGTTCTGGCCCGAGCTGGACCTCGCCGACTGCTCGCAGTGCCACGCCAACTGCCACAACAGCCCCAAGCACGCCTGACGCACCGCCTGCGGCCGGTCCTCGGCTTGTGCCACGCTGTGGCCGAGCCGGGGACCGGCTTCCGTTCTGCACGAGGAGTGAGCGGGTGGACCGCACCGCATGGCTTGAACTCCCGCCCGAGGCCCGTAGCGCCGTCGAGACCTACACCGGCCCGGTGGAGCACGCCGAGACCGCAGAGACCGGCGTCATGGCCCGCCTCGCCTGCACCCTGCACACCGCCACCGGTCCCGTCTTCGTCAAGGGCACCCGCAGCGACGAGCCGGCCGCATGGATGTACGAGTACGAGGCACGCGTCACCCGCGTAGCGCCCCTCGCCCCCCGCGTGCTCTGGCAGGTCGACGCCGACGGATGGCTACTCACCGGGTACGAATACGTGTTCGGCCCTCACCCCGACCTCGCCCCCGGATCGCCCGATCTCGGCTCCCTGATCACCGCGCTCACCACCATGGCGGCGGCCCCGTGGCCCGAGCAGGTCCGTAAGAAGCCGCTCCACATCCGATGGGCTGGCTTCTTCCCGACCGACCGTTACCCCGACCTTGAAGGCCGGGCACTCATCCACAGCGACGTGTCACCGCTCAACATGCTGGCCACCGATGACGGCATCCGCGTACTCGACTGGGCCTTGGCCTGCCCCGGTCCGGCATGGGCCGACACCGCATTCGCGATCCCGCGGTTCGTCTACGCCGGCCACACGCCCGAGCAGGCCGAGGCGCTCGCCCGAACCGTCCCGGCCTACCGCGCCGCCGCGCCCTCGGCCGTGACCACCTTCGCGCAGGCCCTCTGTGCCGTATGGGAGAGTCGCGCGGAATCAGACCCCGCCCCCCACCGCGCTCCGCTCATCTCCGCGGCCCGAGCTTGGGCAGCCCATCGCGAGTACGCCAAGGTGTGAAGCCCCCTCGGGTCCGGTTTCTTGGCGCTCCCGCGCGCGGAGGGCGCTTCGACCGGTCGCGACCCTAAGTCGGTACCCATGTGCGCGAGGCGGTAGGAACCGGTTCCGCGTGCGGGTTCATGGCGTTGTCAGTGCCCTGCTGTATTCGCGCACGCCCGCGCACAAGACACGACCGGTCGCGGACGGGCTCCGATGCAACCGGGGGACGGCGGGGACGTGGGGGACGCTCTTGGAACTCTCCCCTCTCCTTCTTCTCTTCTTCTCTGAGTGAGACAGAGGAGTGAAGGGGTGGAGCCGTCCCCTGCGTCCCACACATCGCCCCAGGGCAGCACCCGGCGGGGCGGGAGGGGGACGACCGGCGGTTGACGTGCGTCCCCGTCGTCCCCTGCGCGTCCCCCGGACATGGAAGCGTTTAGAAAGGGCGGGCGCCGGCTCGGGCCGCCCTTCCATCGATCAGCTGAACCTGCCGGTTTACGAGGCGCCGCCTGAGGAACGAGGGCGGTTCTGGGCAACGAGCGAGGCCATGTCTTGCCCCGGAGGAAGCCGCCACTCAACTACGTGCAGGCCAGCTAACGCGATGACTTCCTCTGGCACACCCAGCCTGTGGAGAGGCGTGGCTCTATAGCGGTTAAGCCAAGCACTGCGTCTCTTTTGCTCACGCGGCTCAAGGTTTCGCCACGAGTCAAGGACTACGCCCGGCGGCATCGATTCCTCTGATGACCGCTGCGCCACGATGTGTTGCACAAACGGGATGTACCCAGGATCACGTGCAAGCGCGACTAAGCACCAGGCGGTCGTTGGGGACATGGTCCCACCGTGAGCAGCGATGAGCCGTCGAGCCTTCCACTGCCAAAGTGGAGCGAGGAACCATCTCGCACTGTGCGCCCTCACTGTGGGTCTCCAGGAAGCAACATCAACCACCCACACCTGACATCGGTGAAGTCGCGGTCAGTTTTTAGCTCCATTGCGTATCCAGCACGCAGTTCTACCGGAGTGCACCGCAGGAACATCAGCCTGCACGCTCTTCGCTCCCGGAGCTGGAGGTCTCCAACTGGAGCTCTCGTTTCCTCTGCTCTTCCTTCAAGCGCTCTACGTAGCGAGCGAACATCCTGAGCCGCTCAGCCTCGGGAAGCGGCGGCTCGTCATCCCGACCGGCGTACTCATCGAGCATGAACTGCGACGCGTTGTAATGCTTCTCGATATCGTCGGCCGTCGACTGGAGATTGTATCCACGCTCGCGGAATTTAAAATAACCAGTGATGCCCGCAGAAATTCCGACAAGTGCACTGAGAGCAGCTGTCGAGAGCCGCAAAATCTGACTACTACCCTCATTCATGGCGGCAAGTGTGGACGTGACGATCGACCCGGTGATGATAATGCCCTGAAAGAAATTATGGACGCGTCGGTTCTTGTTCGCTGATTTCCGATACTGGTCAATCAGATCCAGTGACGCTTCGCGATAGATCCGAAGCCCCGAGGGCGAGTCAAGGGGGAGCATTGCAGCGGCAGTCTGCCGGTCCTGGAGAGCGTTCCGTAGCGCGCCAGTTCGGTCAACGAGCTTCTTGCGGTTCTTCCAGAGCGCCCACCCCATGGCGATCCATAGGCTGTTGACAATGACGAGACCAGCCCACCGGGTAAACACCGGCTGGGTCTTCCACAGCCCAACGATGACTGTGTAGCCCAGGAGGAAAGTGAGGGTGATCCCGCCCATCAGGCACAGGAGGTAGATCCTCTGAAGAGTCCGCGACGTCCGGAGATCGTCTTCGATCTCATCGAAGATCTTTACGCTGGCTCGGTAGTGCTCCTGCCGTCGCGACTCATCCACCTCGGAGATGACAGCAGTTGGATCGGCGCTTCCCTGACTCACTCGCGGCCCCCGCCTAGTACCACTTACCCCGGCCGTCACTGAATGCATGTAAATTAAGTGACGCAAGTTGGTGATCATAAATTTGGCCCGCCGGACGAGCAAGAGCGCCTTACGGGCCACTCCCGACAGGTCGAATCAGGCCAAGATCTTATTGCGAAAAGCGATCGATCCGAGCAGAGGTCCAAGGTTGGCGCGGCGAGACTTAAGGGAAGGTCGAAATTTCTTTCGAAATCCCACTGAGTTGCTTTCCAGGTGAAGCTGACTCTCTTTTTGTGGCGTCACAAGTCGCCGTGCTCCACTTTCGCCACTCGGCTACCACGGGAGACGCCTCAAAGCCGGGGGCGCGGCGCAT
The DNA here is from genome assembly GCF_018614075.1 of Streptomyces sp. ISL-94. Lineage (GTDB taxonomy): Bacteria > Actinomycetota > Actinomycetes > Streptomycetales > Streptomycetaceae > Streptomyces. The sequence continues at coordinate 20,530 of NZ_JAGGOZ010000026.1, forward strand.
GTCTCCGTACACCTCCCTCGAACACGCAAGCGCCTCGCAACCGCTGCAGTCCGGAGCACGGTGTGGCGTCTGGCTATGAAGTTGAGCTGCAGGTCACGGCGTAGACCTTGCCGTGTTTGTTGCTGCCCGAGGTGCGCGCCACGTGGATGCCTCGAGCCCGGAGCGCCGGGGCGACCTGTCGGATGCGGGCGCTCAGTACGGCCGGTGTCTTGGGCCAGCCGTCGGCAAAGCCGCGGCCGTCGCTGCTGAGCTGCCGGTGAAGGTCGCCCATGGTGCCCTGCCAGCCGCCGGGCGGGAAGGCGGGGGAGGCTGTCCAGTCGCGCAGGGCGCCGGCGACCGGGTGGCCATCGAGGACGGCGTCGTTCAGGGCGTCTTGGGCGCCGTTGAAGGCAGCAAGGCTGCGCCAGCCAGTGACGCGGTCAAGCGCGTGGAGCAGTTCGGCGAAGTCGGCGAGCCGGGGGCGCTCGGTAAGGTCTGCGGCGGCATGCGGGAGGTCGGCCCACACGACGGCGGCGAGGTCGAGCAGGGCGCCGAGGATGCGCGGGTGCGCCTGCTCGTACGCGGCCCACAGGGCGCTCGCGGTGCGTCGCTGGTCTCGGCGGATGGGCTGGAGTTCGAGCGGCATCATGCGCTCGGCGAGGTCGTTGCGGAGCGCCCCGAGGTCGATCCCGGTCAGCAGTACGGGGCGCTGGTAGGTCAGCACGTTCACGTCGTCGTCGGTGTAGAGGGCGCGGGTCACCTGCGCGTCGCCGGTGACGATGCGGCACAGGGCGTCGGACAGCCAGCCGGGCAGCCCGGAGAGGTTGTCGAGGGCGAGCACCCATCCGGCCGCGGTGGTCGGGCCGAGGTCGCGCAGGTTCTCGGGCGCCTGCCGCAGCGGCGCACGGGCGCCCTCGATGATTCCCGTGAGCATCTGGCCCGAGGTGCTCTTTCCGGTGCCCTGTTCGCCGGTCAGATAGGCAATGGGCCGCGGTATGCCGGGACGCAGCGCGGCCAGCAGCCAGCCGACCGCGAGCGGCAGCGTCTCGGGAGTGAAGGGCAGCAGTGCGGAGAGTTCCCCGATGCCCTCGCGCCAGCCGCCGGCCGGGCGGTCCGGGCGTGGCAGAGGGCGAACCAGCTTGCTGCGGCGCCAGATCGGCCCTGCCTCAGGGTCCGGGCACGTCAGGGTCCACCCGTCCGGGGCGATGCGGACCGACTCCCCGTCGGGGCGGCCGAGGTCGAGCCAGGACACCGCCGTGTCCTCGGGGTCCGCAGCGACGCGCAGGTGCAGCTCGGTCTCGGGTGCGCGCATGGCGAGGGCATCGAGCGTGGCGACGGCATCGGCGAGGGCGGTCTGTGAGGGCGTGCGGTCCTGCTCGGTGACGTAGATGCGGGTGAGGTGCTGCCGCAGGCTGCCGGTACCGGTGTGGGCTGCTGCGCGCAGTGGCACGGCGATGGCCGGCCCCTCGTACGGGACCGCGTACGGGGCGCCGTTGTGGTGCAGGTACCGGAAGCGGTTCTGCCCGAGCACGCGCAGCACCTCGGCCTGCGGGGGCTGCCGTTCCTGCTTCGCTGCGCGCGGCTGCTCGCCGCCCTGCTCCGTCATCGGGAAGGGGACGACGGAGCGGGCGGCGGCGAGCGAGTCAAAGGCTGGGGTGCTCACGCGGCGGCCCCGGCGTGTGTGCGCGGGTTCCGCTCGCCGGCGGTGAGGCCGGAGCGAATCGCGGCCTCGGCCTCGCGGTCTGACAGTCCACCGTGCCGAGCAGCGTCGAGCAGCACGTCGGCGAGCTGTCCCCGGTCGAGGCGGCCGGCGGCGCAGAGGGTGCCGAGGTTGAAGGAGGCGCGGTTGAGCGTGGCGTTCCGGGTGCCGGGCTGCGCCTCGGCGACGGCCCGCAGCTCGGCCTCGACCGCAGCGGCGGCGTACCCGCTGCCCATGCTGCGCGTCCGCCAGGGCAGCACCGTGCGGGGCCGCTCGGGGCGTACGCGGTGCCCGGTGCGGTCGAGGTCGCGCGCCAGCCACACCGGCAGCTCGGCAACCGTGCGGCAGTCGCCGAGCGCCGTGTACGTGCCCGAGCGGGTGACCGTACCCGGGGCGACCGCGTACGAGGAACCGGCGCGCACGTCGAGCTGCCAGCCCAACGCCCCTGCGAGCGGGCGCCACGCCGTACCGGCCGGAGCGCGGAACCAGTAATGCACTCCGCCGGAAGGCGTGCGCACGGTGAGAGTTTCGGGTCCGCAGCCGGGCAGCACAGCCCGCCGCGCCTCGACGAGCAGGGCGAGGGTGTCTCGGCCGTCGATGATGCTGCCGGGATTGATGTCGTTGGGCAGGTCCACACCGGGGAGCAGCTCGGCGAGGTCCTCGGGAGGCTGCCCACCGTGACAGTCCACATCGAGGATCACCAGACCGGACGGGCCCGCGGCGACGCCGACCCCGGCGGCCGGAGTACGGGCCCACCATGAGGCGATCCGGTCGGGGTCGGTGGTCGCGGCGAGCACGCCGTGACACGGGCGTCCGGCGGCGATGCACTCGCAGCCGTGCCCATCGTGGGCGACGTGTTGAGGGTTGGGCCGCTCCTTGCTACCCGCCGAGCAGCGATCGCAGCCGCGGACAGGCACTTTGGTGCCCGGGGCGAGGGGGTGCACGTACCAGCCCTGCGCGGCGGCCCATAGGGCGACGCGACGCGGGGAGGGTGCCAGTTCGGGGTTCAAGAGGTGGCTACCCCGTTCAGGCCGCTGTGTGCTCGGCAGAATCCACCGAGACACCGAGGAAGCGCAGCAGGTCGTACCGCGTGCACCGGTACTGCCGACCGAGGCGCAGCACGCGTATGGGGTACGTGCCCTGCTTGGCCATGGCATAGCCCTGCGTGCGGCCGATCCTCAGCGCCCGATTGGACACGTCCAGGGAGAAGCTCACCGGCAGAGCGGTCAGCTCGGCGTGGGTCATTTCCCGGTTGAGCGGGGGGCGAATCACCGAAACTCCTAGCGTGTCGATATGCACTCTAGAGAGTGCGACTTGAACTTGATCACACGCTAGCGGCATCGACTGGTGGAGTGCAACACGCCGCGCTAACATGTCGATATGCACTCCGACCCTCAGAATCTCAGCGACCTCGCGGCAGACCAGATCCGGAAGCACCGGACGCGCCTCGGGCTCAACCGTGAGCAGCTCGCCGAGGAGTGCGCACGTGTCGGGGCCCCGGAACTGACGTACGCGGCCATCACGAACATCGAGACCGGTCGCCGAGACAAAGACGGCAAGCGGCGCCGGGAGATCACCATCGACGAACTGCTCACGTTCGCCTATGCCCTGGGTGTCCCACCGCTGCTGCTGATGCTTCCGCTCGGCGACATGGACGCCACCCCCTCACCGGCCCGGTGGGGTGGCCTGCACCCGTACTACGCATGGCGTTGGATCACCGGCGAGGAGCCGCCGGCATTCCTCCACACGGACGGCCGGATCTACGTGGACAGCGAGAAGATCGGCGGGGCCGAAGGGCACAGCCGTATCGGCGTCTGGCGTGAGGTTGCCGCACCGACCGAGGTGTACCGCGAGCTCCAGACAGCGCAGGCCCTACTCAAGAAGGCGAGCGGTCATCACCACTTCACACAGGCCCGCCACGGCGACGACGCCGAGCAGACGCTGACCGCTCGCCGTGCCTATCTCGACTGTTTGCAGGAACTCGCCAAGGCCCTCAACTCGATGATGCAGTACGGCCTGCGTGTCCCGTCGTACAGCGCCAAGTGGGTCAACGACATGCGGGAATTCGAGATGCTCGATCACCCCGAGGCCGTGGAGATTTTCGAACCGAAGGAGAACACGGATTGACCGGCTCCACGTTCCGACGCTGCGCCTGCCGCAACCCTGAGACCGGCAAGCAGTACGGCCAGTCCTGCCCCAAGCTGACCAACAAGCGCCATGGCCTGTGGAACATCCGGCAGGAGCTGCCGAACGACAAGGACGGCAACCGCCGCACCTTCCGGCGCTCGGGCTACGCCACGAAGAACGAGGCGCAGAGCGACCTCGACAAGCTGCGCGCGCTCCTCGGCATCCCCGGTGACGACGACCCCGACGGCCGCCTACTCGTCGGCGACCTGCTCGAAACGGTCGCGACGAAGAAAGAGGCGATACCCGACTACGAGGAGACGCAGAGTCGTTTCCGAACCGGGCAGTCCCTGACCGCCCGCCTGACCGTCGGCGACTGGCTCGACCAGTGGCTCGCCGGCAAGCGGCGCCGCGACTCCACCATCGACGGGTACGAGTCCCACATCCGCGTCCACTTGAAGCCGCACATCGGGCAGCACCGCCTCGACCGGCTCAACGTGGGCCACCTCGTGGAGCTGTTCGACGCGATCGAGGAGCACAACGAGGAGATCCTCGTAGAGAACGCCAACCGACGGGCACAGGTCGCGCTGAGCAAACCGACCACACCCGGGCGCCCCCTCCCTGCCGAGCGCGCGCGGATCGCCGCGGAGCGCGCCAAGCTCGCCGAGATGAAGCCGTTCCGGAAGGCCACCGGGGCAGCCACCCGCCAGCGCATCCGGGCGACGCTGCGAACAGCTCTGAACGATGCCATCGCCCAGCAGCTCATCACGTTCAACCCGGCGTCACATGTCGAGCTGGAGACGGGGAAGCGGCCCAAGGCACTCGTCTGGACCGACGAACGGATCGCCCAGTGGAAGCGGACGGGGGACAAGCCGTCGCCCGTCATGGTCTGGACGCCCGAGCAGACAGGCGCGTTCCTCGACCGCGCGGCGAAGCACCGCCTCTACGCCCTGTTCCACGTGATCGCCTTCCGCGGCCTGCGCCGAGGCGAAGCGTGCGGCCAGCAATGGACAGACACCGACCTCGCGGCCGGGCACCTCACCGTCGCCACTCAGCTCGTACAGCGCGGCTGGAAGGTCGAGGAGTCCGCGCCCAAGACGGACAGCGGCGAGCGTGTGGTCGCCCTCGACTCCGAGACCGTGAAGGTGCTCAAGAAGCACCGCAAGCGCCAGATGCAGGAGCGCCTCACGTGGGGCGAGGCGTACGTCGACACAGGCCGGGTGTTCACGCAGGAGAACGGCGAGTGGCTGCACCCGGCATGGGTGACCGACCAGTTCCGGCGGTTGGCTGCCGAGGCGCGTCTGCCCCCGATCCGGCTGCACGACCTGCGCCACGGCGCGGCGACCCTCGCCCTTGCGGCTGGCGCCGAGATGAAGGTCGTGCAGGAGATGCTCGGGCACTCCTCCATCACCATCACCTCGGACACGTACACCAGCGTCCTGCCCGAGGTGGCGCGAAAGGCTGCCGAGGCCGCGGTGAAGTTGGTCCCGAGGCAGGCCGCTCGTACCGCCGGGCTCACCTCGGGCTCATATCAGGCCAACGGGCGCCCCGGGCACGGCAAAGCGCCCCACCCGAAGAAATCGGATGGGGCGCTCAAGCGCAGGTCAGAGGATGTTTCCTCGTCCCCGCGAGCAGTAGGCCATGTCGGACTCGAACCGACAACCAACGGATTAAAAGTCCGCTGCTCTGCCAATTGAGCTAATGGCCCTCCAGGTGCTCTCCCCAGAGCATAGCCGGACAGCGCCGCTCAGCCGATCGGGTATCCCGCTACCGGCCTGTCGCTCGGCGGCCGGGTGTGCAACAGGGCCCCCACGACGGTGTCGTGGGGGCCCTGTCAGTGGTTCAGCTCAGGCCTGGATCAGCCGTTGCGCTTCCAGCGCGGCTTGTCGTCGCGGCGGCCACCGAAGGAGCCGGTGGAACCGGTGGAACCGGAGCCGGACGGGCGGTGGTCGTCGCGGCGGCCGTACGGGCGGTCGCCGGCGCCGCCGGAGCGGAAGCCACCGGCCGGACGGTCGTCACGACGGTCGCGGTTGAACGGACGGTCGCCGCCGCCGGAGCGGAAGCCGCTGCCGGAGGTGCGGTCGTCACGGTTGTACGTGCCGTTGCCCGTGGCCGGACGGTCGCCACCGGAGCGGAAGCCACCCGACGGACGGTCGTCACGGCGGAAGCCACCACGGTCGCCGCCACGGTCGTCACGGTTGAAACCACCGGACGGACGGTCGCCACCGGAGCGGAAGCCACCACCGGACGGACGGTCGCCACCCGAGCGGAAGCCACCCGACGGACGGTCGTCACGACGGAAGCCACCACGGTCGCCACCACGGTCATCGCGGTTGAAACCACCGGACGGACGGTCGCCACCGGAGCGGAAGCCACCACCGGACGGACGGTCGCCACCCGAGCGGAAGCCACCCGACGGACGGTCGTCACGACGGAAGCCACCACGGTCGCCACCACGGTCGTCACGGTTGAAACCACCGGACGGACGGCCGCCGCGGTCGCCGCGGTCGTCACGGCGGAAGCCGCCGCGGTCACCGCCGCGGTCGCCACCGCGGTTGTCGCCGCGGTTGTCGCGACGCTCGAAGTTGCCGCGGTCGTCGCGCTGGGCGCGCTGCTCCTCGCGGCGCTCCTGCGCGGCCAGCTCGGCGGCAGCGGCCGCGGCGGCAGCCGCGACCTCGGCGACAGCGGCCTCGGCCACCTCGGCGACAGCGGCCTCCGGGTCCTCGCCACGCTCACGCGCGGAGCGGGCGACGAGGCGGTCGGCCTCCTCGCGCAGCTCCACGGCACGGCGCGACAGGCGCTCCAGCTGCTTGGTGAGCTCGGCGACCTCGCGCTCGGCCTGCTTGGCGGCGTTGTTCGCGGAGTCGGCCTGGACCTCGGTCAGCGAACGCGCACCGGTGATCTCGGCGACCTCCGGGTCGAAGGCGCCGACGCCCTGGACGATGTGGCGCGTGGCGTCGACGCCCGCGTCCTCCATCAGGCGGAAGATCTGGCGGCGCTGGTGCGGCAGGGCGAGGGAGACCACGACACCCGACTTGCCGGCGCGGGCGGTACGGCCCGAGCGGTGCAGGTAGTCCTTGTGGTCGCCGGCCGGGTCCACGTTCAGGACCAGGTCGATGCCGTCGACGTGGATGCCGCGGGCGGCGACGTCGGTCGCGACGAGCGCGTTGACGTAGCCGTCCTTGAAGTCGGCGAGGACGCGGGTACGGGCGCCCTGCGTCATGCCGCCGTGCAGCGCGTCGGCCTTCACGCCGGACTCGACGAGCTGCTCGGCGATGCGGTCGGCGCCCAGCTGGGTGCGGACGAAGATGATGGTGCGGCCCTTGCGGGCGGCGATGGCGGCCGTGACCGGCGCCTTGTCCTTCGGCTTCACGACGAGGACGTGGTGCGTCATGGTCGTGACGTTGCCCTGAGCGCTGTCCACCTCGTGCGTGACGGGGTTGGTCAGGTAGCGCTTGACCAGGGTGCCGATCTCGTTCTCCATGGTGGCGGAGAAGAGCATGCGCTGGCCGCCACCGGGGATCTGGTCGAGCAGCTCGGTGACCTCGGGAAGGAAGCCCAGGTCGGCCATCTGGTCGGCCTCGTCGAGCACCGCGACCTGGACGTTCGCCAGGGAGCAGGCGCCGCGGTTGATGATGTCGCGCAGACGGCCCGGGGTGGCGACGAGGACGTCGACACCGCGCTCCAGAGCGAAGATCTGGTTGCTCATGGAGGTGCCGCCGCAGACGACCTTCATCTTCAGGCCGAGCACGTCGCCGTAGGGCTGGAGGGCGTCCGCGACCTGCATCGCGAGCTCACGCGTCGGCGTGAGGATGATCGCGCGGGGCTTCTTCTTCTCGGTGTGGCCGCCGGCCAGCGAGGCCAGGGTCGGCAGACCGAAGGAGAGGGTCTTGCCGGAGCCGGTGCGGCCGCGGCCGAGGATGTCCTTGCCGGCCAGGGCGTCCGGGATGGTCGCAGCCTGGATCGGGAAGGGGGCGGTCACGCCGTTCTGCGCGAGCTTGCGCACGATGCCGTCCGGCAGACCGAGGTCGCCGAAGGTGAGGGAGGGCTCGGCGTCGACGTCGGCGTCGCCGTCCTCGTCGAAGTCGTTGGAGTCCTCGAGGGACTCGATGATCTCGTCCGCCTCGATGGCCTCAAGGGCCTCGACGGCCTCGTCGGCCAGAAGGGCCGGGGCAGCGTCGACGATCTCGACGATCTCGTGGGAGTCGTTCTCGGGCATGACGGAACGGTCAGAACTGGAAATGGACATGCGAAATGCGAAACCTTCCGGAGTCTCGGCACGCGCCCAAACTCCGTGAATCGCAAATCGACCGCCTCAATGCGGTCAGCCACGGCTAGGGAGAGTACGCGCCACACGGCGCTCTTCGGAGTCGGCGCCGGGCAATGGGATCAAACGATCTATAACCATACGCACCCTCCCCCCGGTCTGGCAAGTCGCTCCCCCTGAAGCGGCTCTGACCTGCGAAGACACTCGGTCCGCTCGCGGGTCCGAGAGGGGTGGGGGCAGGGCTGGGGCCGACTGCCGCCGGCCTACGACGGCGGTAGCGGCTGGGTGGTCGGCTCCGGCTGCTGGCTCGCCGGAGGAGTGGTTTCCGTCACAGGCGGGGTCGCCGGAGCGGTCGGTTGCCCGGTCGGCCCGCTCGTCGGCTGGCCGCCGCCCGAACCGCCCGAGCCGCCCGACCCGGCCGAACCGCCCGAGCCCCCGGAGCCGCCCGCTCCGCCCGAGCCCCCCGAGGGCGGCTGCTGGGGGCCCTGGCCGCCCGCCCCGCCGCCCGGTCCCGCCGACGGCGAGGGCGCTCCCGGCCCGGCGCTCGGCGCACCCGGGCTGGGCGAACCCCCGGTCGCGCCGGACGCCTTGCCGTCCTCCTTGGGCTTGCCGTCCTGGTTTTCCGTACCGTCCTTCGCGCCGTGCCCGTTGCCGTGGACCCCGGAGCCGCGCCCGGCGGCCGCGCCCGCCGCCGACCCGGAGCCGCCCTTGCGGTCCGCGGAGGAGGAGGGCCCGGGCTGCGCCGCGTCCTCGCCGACACTCATGCAGCCGGCCGTCGCCGCGACCGCGAGCGCGGTGACGGCCAGTCGGAGGGAAGCGGACAACTGGCGCACGGGGGCACCTCCGGAGCCTGAGGGGTGAGGGTCCGCATGAGCGGGTCAATGTGCCCAACTCCCTTTGACCCGTAAGAGACACGCCCTCAGCCGAACAGCTGCCGCGCCACCTGCGACCCGAGATGTACGGCGCCCAGCCCGACCAGCACCGATACCGCCACGTTCGCCCCCGCGAGGAAGGACCGGCCGCTCTCCGCCAGCCGCAGGGTCTCGTACGAGAACGTCGAGTACGTGCTCAGCGCCCCGCACAGCCCGGTCCCCAGCAGCAGGTCCAGCCGCGCGGAGGAGGCCCCGGCCAGGGCCGCGCCGGCCAGCGCGCCGAGCGCCAGCGAGGCGGCCGCGTTGACCACGAGGGTGCCCCAGGGGAAGACGGCGTCGTGCCGGGCCTGCACCGCACGGTCCGTCAGGTAGCGCAGCGGGGCCCCGACGGCCGCGCCCACGACTACGATCAGCCAGTTCACCGGCCCCCCGCCCGACCCCGGAAACGACCCCGGAACCCGCCCCGGACACCGGCCACCCGCCGCGTCACCGCGACCGCCGCCCACACCGCGCCCAGCGCCGCCACCACCGTGAGCCCGGCGTACGCCAGCGCGACCGCCGCCTCCCCCTCGTCCAGGAGCCGCGAGGTGTCCACGGCGTAGGCCGAGAAGGTGGTGAAGCCGCCGAGCATCCCGGCCCCGGCGAAGGGCCGCACCAGCGGATGCGCCGAGCGCCCGCCCTCACTGATCAGCACCATCAGTACGCCGATCAGCGCACAGCCGCCCGCGTTGATCCAGAAGGTCGCCCACGGGAAGGCCCCGGGCCCGGCGGCCGGCCACAGCAGGGAGATCCCGTATCTGGCCGATGCCCCGAGCGCCCCGCCGGCCGCCACCGCCGCGAGCACCCGGCCCTGCGGCTCGGCGGCCTGCGCGGGCACGTGCAGGTCGACGTCCGGGTCGATCGCCTCGGCACCCTCGACCGGCCGGGTCATCCGTAGCCCAGCGCGTGCAGCCGCTCGTCGTCGATCCCGAAGTGGTGGGCGATCTCGTGCACCACGGTGACCTCCGTCTCGGCGATCACGCTCTCGCGGTCCTCGCACATCCGCAAGGTGGGGTTCCGGTAGATCGTGATCCGGTCCGGCAGCACCCCGGCGTACCACTCGCCGCGGTCCGTCAGCGGGATCCCCTCGTAGAAGCCGAGCAGCTCGGGGTCGTCGGCGGGCGGCTCGTCCTCGACGAACACCGCCACGTTGTCCATCAGCCGCGTCAGCTCCGGCGGGATCCGGTCCAGGGCCTCTGCGACGAGCTCTTCGAACTCCTCGCGCGTCATCTCCAGCACGCGGTCATTGTCCCTCCCGTGGGGGCCCCTCCCCTTGCGGGGGAGAAACCGTTTTGGCGATAGCTCCCCGGATCCCATATGCTTCTCACGTCCCCGACGCGCTGGAAAGCGCCCAGGCGGGCCTTTAGCCCTCATCGTCTAGTGGCCCAGGACGCCGCCCTTTCAAGGCGGTAGCACGGGTTCGAATCCCGTTGGGGGTACGCGTTACCGTGTGCAAGACTTGGTCTCGCACACTGCAAGGTCCTGTGGAGCAGTTGGTTAGCTCGCCACCCTGTCAAGGTGGAGGTCGCGGGTTCAAGTCCCGTCAGGATCGCTGAAGCCGGAAACGGTTTCGTGGCTGGGTAGCTCAGTTGGTACGAGCGATCGCCTGAAAAGCGATAGGTCGCCGGTTCGACCCCGGCCCCAGCCACCATCGGAAGGCCCCGTCCTCGGACGGGGCCTTCCTGCGTTACTCGGCCTCTCCCGTGGGGTTGGACCGGCGGCGCCACTGCACCAGGCCGAAGACCGCCGCCCCCGCCGCGACCAGCCCGAGCAGCGCCCAGTCCGGAACCCCGTCCGCCAGGGACCGGACCCGCTGCTCCACCGCGAACGAGTCGTCCACGTCGAGCAGCCCCGGCAGCGCGCTCGCCCCGTCGAAGACGAGGAACAGCCCGCCGAGCGCGATGAAGAAGAGCCCGGACAGGGCGGACGTGGTGTGCAGCTCGAAGCGGCCCACCGTGAGGGCCCGGCCGCGCAGCCAGCGCCGCCTGCCCAGCTCGAAGCGCTCCCACAGCAGGGCCAGCACGAAGAGCGGTACGGCCATCCCCAGCGCGTACACGGCCAGCAGCAGGCCGCCGTAGACCGGGCTGCCGCTGACCGCCGCCACGGTCAGGACGCTGCCCAGGATCGGGCCGGCGCAGAAGCCGGCGAGGCCGTAGACCGCGCCGAGGGCGTACACCGACAGGGCGGTGGTCGGGCGGATCCTCCCCGAGAGCTCGGAGATGCGCCGGGAGGCGAAGCCGAGGCCGAGGATCTGGGCGAGGCCCAGCGCGATGATCAGCCAGCCGCCGACGAGGACGAGCGCGTCGCGGTTGCCGTGGAAGAACCGGCCGGCGGTCGAGGAGGCCGCCCCCAGCGGTACGAGGGTGCTCGCGAGGCCCGCGTAGAAGATCCCGGTCCGGGCGAGCAGCCGGGAGGCGGAGTCGATCGAGTAGGCGAAGAAGGCCGGGAGCAGCAGGGCGCTGCACGGGCTGAGCAGGGCGAGGAGGCCGCCGAGCAGGGCGGCCAGGTATCCGATGTCGGTCACCGCTGCGCCGCCGCGGCTGCCTTGGCCTTGGCGATGGCGGCGGTGAAGGCGCCGAGGGGCTGGGCGCCGGCGATCGGCTGCCCGTTGACCAGGAAGGACGGGGTGGAGCTGACGCCGATGCGGTAGCCCTCGTCCTGGTCCTTCCGCAGGGCCGCCGCGGCCTCCTCGCCGGCCATGTCCTTCTTGAAGCGCTCCAGGTCGGGGACCCCGGCCTGCTCGGCCAGCTCCACCAGGCGCGCCTCGCCGAAGCCCTTCTCCTTGGCGCCCTCGGCGTACGCGGCCGCGTGGAACCGCTGGAACCGGTCCTGCTGCCCTGCCGCCCAGGCGGCCTTGGCGGCGGCCTCGGAGTCGGCGCCGAAGATCGGGAAGTTGCGCCACTCGATGCGCAGGGTGCCGTCCTCGACGTACTTCTTCACCAGCTCGGGCTCGGTGTCCCGGGCGAACTTCCCGCAGTAGCCGCACTTGAAGTCGGAGTACTCGATCAGGACGACGGGCGCGTCGGCGCGGCCGAGCGCGAGCCGGTCGCCGGCTTCGCGGCGGGCGAGCGCCTTGAGTTCGGCGGCGGGGTCGCCGGCCTGGGGCGCGGACGCCGACGAGGACCGGTCGGGGGTGTTCTCGGGTGCGGTGGCCTGCCAGGAGACGAGGCCGAGGGTGACCGCGGCGACGGCGACTCCGGCGGAGATCAGCAGGGGCTGGCGGGAGGAAGAGGACATACGGGTACTCCAGAGCTACGGGTGATCACGGGTGATGAGGCGGACCGGCGGAACCGACCGGTCCTCCTAGACCCGCAGCACGGACAGCTCCACCGGCCCCGGCGTCGCCCGATCGGGCCCGCGTACGAGGATCCGTACGGGTACCGGCAGGTGCGGGCGCGCCCCCTCCGGCTGCGGCGCGCCCGGCGGAAGCTGCGCGTGGTCCCCGCCGGGGCGCACCGGCACGGCGGGCACGCCGCCGGGGTCGGGGGCGCCGGGGGCGCAGGCGGGCCCGTGCTGCCGCGAGCCCGGGCCCCAGGCGGACACCGGGCCCCAAGCGGGCACCGGATCCCAGGCGGACACCGGACCCGCGCCCGGCCCGTCATCGGCCGGCCAGGCCACGGCCGCTCGTGCGGTGGAGGCGGCGGAGGGCTGCGGGGGCCCGGCCAGGGCAGGGGCGGCGGTGCCCAGCAGGATCGCGAGTACGGCTGCCAGCAGGCACCACATACGGCGACGGCGGGACACGGTGGGCTGCCTCTCACTCACACAACTGGGGGACTCGTCCCGAAATGGTACGGGGAGGGGCACAAATGCGTTCGCCACCCGGCGGGACCAGGTGAGATCCTCGACCAGGTATGTCTACTTCCTTCGCCGCCCTGCAGACGCTTCTCGGGGAGATCTCCCTCCGTGACGCGCACCGCCTCGGCCGCCGCCTCGAAGGCGCCCGCCGTATCCGCAAGCCCGAGGCCCAGCAGGCCGCACTCGACGAGATCGCCGCGGAGGCCGCGAAGGCCGCCGCGCGACTGGCCGGCCGTGCCTCGCGGATGCCCGAGGTCACGTATCCCGAGAACCTGCCCGTCAGCCAGAAGAAGGACGAGATCGCCGAGGCGATACGCGACCACCAGGTCGTGATCGTCGCGGGCGAGACCGGCTCCGGCAAGACCACGCAGATCCCCAAGGTCTGCATGGAACTGGGCCGCGGGGTCCGGGGCATGATCGGGCACACCCAGCCCCGCCGGATCGCCGCCCGCACGGTCGCGGAGCGGATCGCCGAGGAGCTGAAGTCGGAGATCGGCCAGACGGTCGGCTGGAAGGTCCGGTTCACCGACCAGGTGGACCAGGACGCGACCTTCGTGAAGCTCATGACGGACGGCATCCTGCTCGCGGAGATCCAGACGGACCGCGAGCTGCGCGCCTACGACACGATCATCATCGACGAGGCCCACGAGCGGTCCCTGAACATCGACTTCCTGCTCGGCTATCTGGCCACGCTGCTGCCGAAGCGCCCCGACCTCAAGGTGATCATCACCTCGGCGACCATCGACCCGGAGCGGTTCTCCCGGCACTTCGGGGACGCGCCGATCGTGGAGGTCAGCGGCCGGACCTATCCGGTGGAGGTGCGCTACCGGCCCCTCCTGGAGGAGGACTCCGAGGACTCCGACCGCGACCAGATCACCGCGATTTGCGAGGCCGTGGACGAACTCCATTCCGAGGGGCCCGGCGACATCCTGGTCTTCCTCTCCGGCGAGCGCGAGATCCGCGACACGGCGGACGCCCTGAACAAACGGAATCTAAGATTCACTGAGGTGCTCCCGCTCTACGCCCGCCTCTCGCACGCCGAGCAGCACCGCGTCTTCCAGCAGCACACGGGCCGCCGGATCGTCCTCGCGACGAACGTCGCCGAGACCTCCCTCACCGTCCCGGGCATCAAGTACGTCATCGACCCGGGCACCGCCCGCATCTCCCGCTACAGCCACCGCACCAAGGTCCAGCGCCTGCCCATCGAGCGGATCTCGCAGGCCAGCGCCAACCAGCGCAAGGGCCGCTGCGGCCGCACCAGCGACGGCATCTGCATCCGGCTGTACTCCGAGGACGACTTCAACGCCCGTCCGGAGTTCACGGACGCCGAGATCCTGCGCACGAACCTGGCCTCCGTCATCCTCCAGATGACCGCGGCCGGCCTCGGCGAGATCGAGAAGTTCCCCTTCCTCGACCCGCCGGACCACCGCAACATCCGCGACGGCGTGCAGCTGCTCCAGGAGCTCGGCGCCTTCGACCCGGCGCAGAAGGACCCCCGCAAGAAGCTGACGTCCATGGGACGCCAGCTCTCCCAGCTCCCCGTGGATCCGCGCCTGGCCCGCATGGTCGTCGAGGCCGACAAGAACAACTGCGTCCGCGAGGTCATGGTCATCGCGGCGGCCCTGTCCATCCAGGACCCGCGCGAGCGGCCCTCGGACAAGCAGACCCAGGCCGACCAGAACCACGCCCGCTTCAAGGACGAGACCAGCGACTTCCTCTCGTTCCTGAACATGTGGCGCTACATCCGCGAGCAGCAGAAGGAGCGCGGCTCCTCCTCGTTCCGCCGGATGTGCAAGCAGGAGTATCTGAACTTCCTGCGGATCCGCGAGTGGCAGGACATCTACTCGCAGCTGCGTACGGTCGCCAAGACCATGGGGATCCACGTCAACGAGGCGGACGCCCCCGAGCAGAACATCCACATCTCCCTGCTGGCCGGCCTGCTGTCGCACATCGGGCTGAAGGACACGGACAAGAACGAGTACCTGGGTGCCCGCGGCGCCAAGTTCGCGATCTTCCCGGGCTCGGCGCTCTTCAAGAAGCAGCCGAAGTTCCTGATGTCGGCGGAGCTGGTGGAGACCTCGCGGCTGTGGGCCCGGGTCAACGCCAAGGTGGAGGCCGAGTGGGTCGAGCCGCTGGCGCAGCACCTGATCAAGCGCACGTACAGCGAGCCGCACTGGGAGAAGGACCAGGCGGCCGTGATGGCGTACGAGAAGGTCACGCTCTACGGCGTGCCGATCGTGGCGCAGCGGAAGATCAACTACGGCCGGATCGACCCCGAGGTCTCGCGCGAGCTGTTCATCCGCAACGCGCTGGTCGAGGGCGACTGGCGGACGCACCACAAGTTCTACGCCGACAACCGCAAGCTCCTCACCGAGGTGGAGGAGCTGGAGAACCGGGCCCGGCGCCGCGACATCGTGGTCGACGACGAGACCCTCTTCGACTTCTACGACCAGAAGATCCCCGAACACGTGGTGTCCGGGGCGCACTTCGACTCCTGGTGGAAGCACAAGAAGCGCGAGGAGCCCGAACTCCTCGACTTCGAGCGCGAGATGCTGCTGACCGAGAAGGCGGCCGGGGTCACCAAGGCCGACTACCCGGACACCTGGCGGCAGGGGCAGCTGAAGTTCCGGGTGACCTACCAGTTCGAGCCGGGCGCGGACGCGGACGGCGTCACCGTGCACATCCCGCTCCAAGTGCTGAACCAGGTCACCGACGAGGGCTTCGACTGGCAGATCCCCGGTCTGCGCGAAGAGGTCGTCACCGAGCTGATCCGCTCCCTCCCGAAGCCCATCCGCCGGCACTACGTACCCGCGCCGAACTTCGCGACGCGCTTCCTGCAGACGGCGGTGCCGTCGGCCTCCGGCGGCAATCAGACACCGCAGGAGCCGCTGCCGGTCACCCTGGCGCGGGAGCTCCAGCGGATGGTGGGGGTCCCGGTCTCGGCCGAGGACTTCGACCTGACCCGGATCCCGGAGCACCTGAAGATCACCTTCCGGATCGTCGACGAGCGGCGCAAGAACCTCGCCGAGGACAAGGACCTGGAAGCCCTGCGGCTGAAGCTGAAGCCCAAGGCCCGCCAGGCGCTGTCCAAGGCCGCCGCGGCCACCGCCGAGCGGGCGGGCGGGGAGTCGGTGGAGCGCACCGGGCTGACCGACTGGACCATCGGCACGCTGACCAAGGTCTTCGAGACCCGTCGGGCCGGCCAGCCGGTGAAGGCCTACCCGGCGCTGGTGGACGACGAGGGAGCGGCAGCGGGCACAGTCTCCGTACGGCTCTTCGACACGGAGGCCGAGCAGCAGCAGGCGATGTGGCTGGGCACCCGGCGGCTGATCCTGCTCAACATCCCGGTGAATCCGGCGAAGTTCGCCTCGGACCACCTCACCAACCAGCAGAAGCTGGCCCTGTCCCGGAACCCGCACGGCTCCATCCAGGCACTGTTCGACGACTGTGCGACGGCGGCGACCGACAAGCTGATCGCCGACCACGGCGGGCCGGCCTGGGACGAGGCGGGCTTCCGCAAGCTCTACGAGGCCGTCCGCGCCGACCTCGTGGACACGACCGTCCGCACGATCGGCCAGGTGCAGCAGGTGCTGGCGGCCTGGCAGGCCTGTGAGCGCCGCCTGAAAGCCACGAGCAGCCTGGCGCTGGTGGCCAACATCCAGGACGTGAAGACGCAGCTGGCGGCCCTGATGCCGGCCGGCTTCGTGACCCTCACCGGACTGCGCAGGCTGCCGGACCTGATGCGCTACCTGGTGGCGGCGGACCGGCGGCTCCAGCAGATGCCCACGGGCGTCCAGCGGGACACCACGCGCATGCAGAAGGTCCACGAGATGCAGGACGAGTACGCCTGGCTGCTGGAGCAGTTGCCCAAGGGGCGGCCGGTGCCGGCCTCGGTCACGGACATCCGCTGGATGATCGAGGAGCTGCGGGTGAGCTACTTCGCGCACGCCCTCGGGACGGCGTACCCGGTCTCCGACAAGCGGATCGTGAAGGCCGTGGATGCGGCGGCCCCGTGATCCGGTTCGACTGCACCCCCTGAGCTGCGGTACAGTCTGATTCGCAGCCGCCGAGCGGCCGCAAATCAAGGACCTGTGGAGCAGTTGGTTAGCTCGCCACCCTGTCAAGGTGGAGGTCGCGGGTTCAAGTCCCGTCAGGTTCGCAGAAACGTCAGGGCCCGTGTCCCCCAGGGGATACGGGCCCTGACGCGTTGGCGGGGAAGGCACTGGGCGCTGATCGCGCCGGCGGTCTCGGGCGCCGCCCCGCCGCCCCAGGGCAGCGCTGGGCCTCCCGGGGGCCCCTCAGGGGCCATTGGGGGCCCTCAGGCCTCAGCGGGCGCCCCGACGTCCCAACGGAACCCGCCGTGCCCCCTGAGCCGCCGTCGCCGTCGCCGTCGCCCATACCGTCCGACCGCCGCGAGGGGCCGGCGGGCGGCCGCGGCCGGAATCCCCCTTTCGCATGATGCGTCCGATCGCGCACGTCCCCATACGGGGTGCATTGCCGGAAATACAAGAGTGATCATCTGTGACGGGAGTCACCGCACCAGTTTTTGAGACTCGCACATTTATCGCACCCCTACGCGCGGTCGATTTAATATGTGCAATGGCACCCAACCCGCCGGTAGCCCCGCGCCCGCCCGACGCCGCCCGACCTGGGCATAAAAAAAGATCGCGCTGGACCCGGCGGAGTCCAGCGCGACCGAACGACTGAAACCTGTTGGGGCAGGTCCAGCCGTATGAAGCCATGTGGGTTTCATCGGATTGGGGGACCCGATATAGACCCTCCCCCAGCTACCGCCGGGAGGTGCCCCCACGCGGGGTGCTACGAAACCTCAGGCCTCGCTGCGCTGCTGCGGAATTCCCGCAAGCAGTGCGCGAACCTCGGCCTCGCGGTAACGGCGGTGTCCACCCAGGGTGCGGATGGACGTGAGCTTGCCAGCCTTGGCCCAACGGGTGACCGTCTTCGGGTCCACGCGGAACATCGTGGCAACCTCAGCCGGGGTCAGCAGCGGCTCGGCATCAGGGGTGCGAGCGGTCATGAGCGGCCTCCTCGGGAGAACCGAACCATCTCGGTTCTTTCCTCTAAATTCTGCACCTTGGCCCGCGTTGCCCGAAATGGACATACGCGGGCCGAGTCGGTTATAGGACGAACGGCTTGTCCTCGGCACTACAACTACACCATCCGTCCAGCCCCAAGGGCCAAACCGATGGAATTGCCCTCCGAGGTGTTCATCAGCGGCGGAAGCCGATGGACCGTCCCATAACGGACAGTCACCCCACTGTAACGATCAGTCACAGAGCGATCAGGAGTCGTCAGACCCCCCGTAGAGCGCAATGCCGAGCATTCCGCCCTTAGTTGGACGGAAGGAACCCTCCCCGGACTCCTTGTCCTATTTTGGCACGAGGGTAGGGGAAGGGCGCAAGGGTGTAGATAGTGCGGTCCGTCACCCTTGGGCCAATGGCCCGTATCGGGACGTAGGTCCTGGAACTACGTCCCAAATGCCATGATCAAGCCTCTGATCAGCCATTTATGGCCGATCAGCCGATACGGAGCGGTACGTACGGATCCCTCGCGGCCACTCGCAGCATGATCCGCCCTCCCGGACTAATTCGCGAACAGTCTCTCCCGGACCGCCCGCCACCGGTCCGCCAGCACCCCGTACGCCTCGGCCGCCCCCTCCGCGTCCCCCGCCCGCAAGGCCGCGAGCCCCTCCGCCAGTTCCCCGGCCGACCGGTCCGCCGCCAGCCCGGCCGCCGGCAGTGCGTGCAGGAGCCCGCCGTAGTCCAGTTCGACCATCGACCGCGGGTGGAACTCCTCCAGCCAGCTCCCGACCTCCACCAGGCCGTCGGCGAGCACCCCGTATCCCTCCGCCTCCCGCAAGGCCCGCAGCGCCCGAGCGAGGCGCCGCCGCGCCTGCACCATCGGCGTCCGGTAGCGCAGCCGCTCGCCCGGCAGGTACTCCCGCTCCTCCTGGGCCACCAGCACGAACCAGCGCAGGGGGACCTGCCACACCCCGGTACGGATCCACGGGCGCGCGTCCGGGTTCCGCTCGCGCCAGCGCTCGTAGTCCTCGGCCGCCCGCCGCCGCGCCACCGGCGGGAGCGCGGCGTCCAGCACCGGGCCCGGGAACGACTCGACCAGCTCCTGGAGCGCCAGCCAGCCGCGCAGCCTGGTCCGCCACGGGCAGACCAGCAGCACCCCCTCGACCTCCGCGGTGAACGCGTCGGCGCTCTCGTGCGCCGGCACCCCCACCACGGGCACCCGGACCAAGTCCGTGAGGGACCTGCGCAGTTCGTCCTGCGCGGTCGGGGCGGCCCCGCGCCGGGCGTAGTCGGCCCAGTGCGCGCGCTCCGGCTCGGGGAAGGCCGCCAATGGCTCGTAGACGCGCAGGTAGGAGGCATACGGAACGGTCGGCGCCGAGCGCGCGGAAGGAGGGGATTCGCTCACGCTCTCGTACTGCCCCTCCGGGCGGCCCGGCTCACCTCCCGGGCCCCTCTTGCCCGGCCGGCCGGAGCCGCCCGTCCCACGGGAGTGTTCCGATCTCCGGACAGGTCCCCTACGCACGCCCCGCAGGTCTTACTCTGCTCCCAGCACGCCCTCCCCCACCCGCAGGGCGGGCGTCATTCCGCCGCATCTCTTCCATGGGAGTCACCACCGTGACCGAAATGACCGACGGCGTCCTGCACACCCTGTTCCGTACGGAGCAGGGCGGCCACGAGCAAGTCGTGCTGTGCCAGGACCGAGCCACAGGCCTGAAGGCCGTCATCGCGATCCACTCCACCGCTCTGGGGCCCGCCCTCGGCGGTACGCGCTTCCACGCGTACGCCTCCGACGAGGAGGCCGTCCTGGACGCGCTCAACCTCTCGCGCGGCATGTCGTACAAGAACGCCCTCGCCGGTCTCGACCTCGGCGGCGGCAAGGCCGTGATCATCGGTGACCCCGACCTCATCAAGACCGAGGAACTGCTGCTGGCCTATGGCCGGTTCGTGGAGTCCCTCGGCGGGCGCTACGTCACCGCCTGCGATGTCGGCACCTACGTCGCCGACATGGACATCGTGGCCCGCGAGACCCGCTGGGCCACCGGCCGCTCCCCCGAGAACGGCGGCGCGGGCGACTCCTCGGTGCTCACCGCCTTCGGTGTCTTCCAGGGCATGCGCGCCAGCGCCCAGCACCTGTGGGGCGACCCGACCCTGCGCGGCCGCAAGGTCGCCGTGGCCGGTGTCGGCAAGGTGGGCCACTACCTGGTCGAGCACCTCCTGGAGGACGGCGCCGAGGTCGTGATCACGGACGTACGGGAAGAGTCCGTACGCCGGATCGTGAACAAGCACCCGGGCAAGGTCACCGCAGTCGTCGACACGGACGCGCTGATCCGCGTCGAGGGCTTGGACATCTACGCCCCCTGCGCGCTCGGCGGCGCCCTCAACGACGAGACGGTGCCCGCCCTGACCGCCGCGATCGTCTGCGGTGCGGCGAACAACCAGCTCGCCCACCCCGGCATCGAGAAGGACCTCTCGGACCGCGGGATCCTCTACGCGCCCGACTACGTGGTCAACGCCGGCGGGGTCATCCAGGTCGCCGACGAGCTGCGCGGCTTCGACTTCGACCGGTGCAAGGCGAAGGCCTCGGAGATCTTCGACACCACTCTGGCCATATTCGCACGCGCGAAGGCGGACGGTATTCCGCCGGCCGCGGCGGCCGACCGGATCGCCGAGCAGCGGATGGCGGATGCCCGCGCCGCCCGCGTGGTCTGGCCCTCCCGGGGACCCTTCTGAGGGGCCCTTCGGAGGGCCCCTTGGGCCGGGCACGCCGGGGCGCGGCGAGACGGAACTCACTGCGCTTCGGCGGGTCGCTCGCCAGGAAAGGGTTAAAATCGCGGTTGACCAGCGAGGACGGGGCGCCTTGTTGGTTCTGCACCGGGGCGCGTCATGCGGGCGGCGTACCGTATGGCCGCGGAAGCAGGTACCGTTAAACCCCTACGGACGGTCTCTCCACGGAGAGCCCGCTCCGAACCATGAACGCGTGTCAGACTCTGGGGCCGTCGAGCCCCGTCACCGAGGGGGTCGAGCCATGGGGCGCGGCCGGGCCAAGGCCAAGCAGACAAAGGTCGCCCGCCAGCTGAAGTACAACAGCGGCGGGACTGACCTCTCGCGTCTGGCCAATGAGCTGGGCGCATCGCCGACGGAACCGCTGCCTGTCAGCGAGCCGGTCGAAGTCGATGACGATCTGGACGACGACGACCCGTACGCCAAGTACGCGGCTCTCTACAACGACGACGATGAGGACGAAGAGTCCGGTCCGTCGGCACAGCGGCGCGGCGCTTGACGTCCTAGGGCGTCTGCACAGCAGGTCATATGGCTGAAACCCGGCCCAGGGCATTGCCCCGGGCCGGGTTTCAGTGCTGCTCAGCTCGCGTAGGTACCGGTGAGGGTGGCGCCCTCGGGACGGTCGCCGCGGTCGAGGATCTCTCCCGCGACCCAGGCGTCGACGCCCCGGTCGGCCAGCACGGTCAGGGCTACGTCCACCGACTCCTGCGGGACCACGGCCATCATGCCGACGCCCATGTTCAGGGTCTTCTCCAGCTCCAGCTGCTCGACGCTGCCGGCCTTGCCGACCAGGTCGAAGATGGCTCCGGGCGCCCAGGTGGAGCGGTCGACCGTCGCGTGCAGGTGGTCCGGGATGACCCGGGCCAGGTTCGCCGCGAGGCCGCCGCCGGTGATGTGCGAGTACGCGTGGACGTCGGCCGTACGGGTGAGGGCCAGGCAGTCCAGCGAGTAGATCTTGGTGGGCTCCAGGAGTTCCTCGCCGAGGGTGCGGCCGAGCTCCGCGATCTCCTGCTCCAGGGACATCTTGGCCCGGTCGAAGAGGACGTGCCGGACCAGCGAGTACCCGTTGGAGTGAAGGCCGGACGAAGCCATCGCGATGACGGCGTCCCCCGTACGGATGCGATCCGCGCCGAGCAGGCGGTCGTACTCGACGACACCGGTGCCGGCGCCCGCCACGTCGAAGTCGTCCGGGCCCAGCAGGCCCGGGTGCTCGGCGGTCTCACCGCCGACGAGGGCGCAGCCGGCGAGGACACAGCCCTCGGCGATGCCCTTGACGATGGCGGCGACCCGCTCGGGGTGCACCCTGCCGACGCAGATGTAGTCGGTCATGAAGAGCGGCTCGGCGCCGCAGACGACGATGTCGTCCATGACCATGGCGACCAGGTCGTGGCCGATGGTGTCGTACACGCCGAGCTGGCGGGCGATGTCCACCTTGGTGCCGACTCCGTCGGTGGCGGAGGCGAGCAGCGGGCGCTCGTAGCGCTTGAGGGCGGAGGCGTCGAAGAGGCCGGCGAAGCCGCCGAGGCCGCCGAGGACCTCGGGGCGCTGCGTCTTCTTCACCCACTCCTTCATCAGCTCGACGGCGCGGTCTCCCGCTTCGATGTCGACGCCCGCGGCGGCGTAGCTGGCACCGGTGGTCTTCTCTGTCATGACAGGAGAGAGCTTTCGTGTCGTTTGCTGCGTGGGGTGCCGGGCCCCGGGAAAAGCCTGAAAGACAGGGCCCGGCGCAGGTTGAGCGGGAGCTACGGGCGACGGAGCGCGTCGGCGGCGTCGGTGCCGCCCGCGAGCTCGGACTCCAGGAGCTGCTTGCCCAGGAGCTGCGGGTCGGGGAGCTCCATCGGGTACTCGCCGTCGAAGCAGGCACGGCAGAGGTTGGGCTTCTGGATGGTGGTCGCCTCGACCATCGCGTCCAGCGAGATGTACGAGAGCGAGTCCGCGCCCAGCGACGTGGCGATCTCATCGACCGTCATGCCGTTGGCGATCAGCTCGGCCCGGGTGGCGAAGTCGATGCCGAAGAAGCACGGCCACTTCACCGGCGGCGAGGAGATCCGGATGTGGACCTCGGCCGCGCCGGCCTCGCGGAGCATCTTGACCAGGGCGCGCTGGGTGTTGCCGCGGACGATCGAGTCGTCGACGACCACCAGGCGCTTGCCCCGGATGACTTCCTTGAGGGGATTGAGCTTCAGGCGGATGCCGAGCTGGCGGATCGTCTGCGAGGGCTGGATGAAGGTCCGGCCGACGTAGGCGTTCTTGACCAGGCCGACGCCGAACGGAATCCCGCTGGCCTCGGCGTATCCGACGGCGGCGGGGGTGCCGGACTCCGGCGTCGCTATGACGAGGTCCGCGTCCGCCGGGGCTTCCTTGGCCAGGCGCCGGCCCATCTCGACACGCGAGAGGTAGACGTTCCGGCCGGCGATGTCGGTGTCCGGGCGCGCCAGGTAGACGTACTCGAACACGCAGCCCTTCGGCTTCGCTTCCGCGAAGCGCGAGGTGCGCAGGCCGTTCTCGTCGATCGCGATGAGCTCGCCCGGCTCGACCTCGCGGACGAAGCTGGCGCCGCAGATGTCGAGGGCGGCGGTCTCACTCGCGACCACCCAGCCGCGCTCCAGGCGGCCGAGGACCAGCGGGCGGATGCCCTGCGGGTCACGGGCGGTGTAGAGGGTCCCCTCGTCCATGAAGACAAGCGAGAAGGCGCCCTTGACCTGGGGGAGGACCTTGGCGGCCGACTCCTCGATGGTCAGGGGCTTGCCCTCGTCGTCGGTCTGGCCGGCGAGCAGGGCGGTGACCAGGTCGGTGTCATTGGTGGCTGCCACCTGGGTGGCACGGCCGTCCTGACGGGGGAGGTCGGCGACCATCTCGGCAAGCTCGGCGGTGTTCACCAGGTTGCCGTTGTGACCCAGGGCAATGGAGCCGTGGGCGGTCGCACGGAAGGTGGGCTGAGCGTTCTCCCAGACGGAGGCTCCGGTGGTCGAGTAGCGGGCGTGACCGACCGCGATATGACCCTGGAGCGAGCCGAGAGAGGTTTCGTCGAAGACTTGGGAAACGAGGCCCATGTCCTTGAAGACGAGGATCTGGGAACCGTTGCTCACAGCGATGCCCGCGGACTCTTGTCCGCGGTGCTGCAATGCATACAGTCCGAAGTAGGTGAGCTTGGCGACCTCTTCACCCGGAGCCCAGACACCGAAGACGCCGCAAGCGTCCTGGGGGCCCTTTTCGCCGGGGAGCAGGTCGTGGTTGAGTCGTCCATCACCACGAGGCACATCTCCGAGTGTAGGCGAGATCGACCACTGGTCCGAATGCGGGATACCCGGGAAATCTCACAGCACAGAGGGTGACGGAGCGCCCCCGTCTCGGTATGCGGATGGCCTTGTTGACACCTACAAGCGCATGCGTACAGGCTCTCGGCCCATACAGCCTCTCGGTGACCGGTCCGTCACCCTCGTCGAGCGCCGGCACGTGGACCTGGTCCGTGTCGCGAGCGCCATCTGTCGCTGTTTCGCGTAGCCACAACTCTTCTTCCTCTTTTCCCATTTCCGCTCAGCCCAGCCCTGCCCTGCCGTGCCGCGCGCCGTCCCGCGCCCCGCGCGGGGCGGGCGGGTGAGCTGTGCCTTGGAGTGCCTGTGTCTTCGTACAACAGCAAGCCGTCCCGCCGTGCCTTCGGAGGCGCCGTCGGGGTGACCGCGGCCGCCGCGGCGGTGGGGCTGGGCGCCGCCCCCGCCGGGGCCGCCGATGCCCGGAATGCGGGGCCTGAGGAGCGCGAGTTCCGGGCCGCGCGCAGCCGGCAGTCCCGCCGCCCGAACATCCTGTTCCTCCTGGGTGACGACCTGGGCTGGGGGGACCTGTCCTCGTACGGCTCGCCGCACATCAAGACCCCGAACCTGGACCGCCTGGCCCGCCAAGGCGTCCGGTTCACCGACGCCTACTCGGGCCCGCCACCTGCTCGCCGACCCGGTTCACCGCGCTGATCGGCAAGTGGCACGCGGGCTCCTGCCCGAAGGTGATCCGGCCGGGCTGACCGGGCCGGGCTGATCGGGCCGGGCTGACCGGCCGGGGCCGCTGCCTCAGCCGGGCTGATCCGGCCGGGCTGATCCGGCCCGGGCTACTCGGCGGCGGAGGCCGCCTTGGCCGTCAGGCCCTTGCCGTCGGCGGCGGTGAGGGTCAGGGCCTGGCCCTGGATCTCCCAGGTGAGCGGGCCGCTGCCGAACAGCTCGGTCAGCGTCCGCTCCACCTCGCCCGCCGGCCCTTCGCAGGCCATACGGGTGGAGGTGACCGGCCCGAAGGTGAGTGTGGCTCCCTCGACGGCGGCCTTGGCGCTGAACCGGTTGCAGCCGAGGACGCCGCTCGCGGCGCCGTCGGCGGCGAGGGTGAACCAGGCCTTGCCGGCCGCCTCGGCGGGGACGGAGGAGACGCTCGCTCCGCTGATCAGGGAGTCGACCGTCCACTGGGTCACGGTCAGCGGGGCGTCCGCGTCCGGGGGCTTGGGGGTCATCGCGATGGTGCTCCCGTCGGCGGTCTTCAGGGTGAGGCGGTCGGGTCCCCGGTCGATGGTCAGCCGGCCCTTGAAGAGCTTGGCGAACTCCGTCTCGAATTCCATGTTCTCGCAGGCCATGGCGGTCGTGGCGCCGGGGGTGACGGTCACGGCGGACGTGCCGGCGAAGGCGACCGCGGCCTTGAAGCCGTTGCACCCGTAGTTGCCCGTGGCCTCGTGCTCCGCGAGGTCGAGGCGGGCGGTGCCGGGCGCGTGCAGGGTACGGCCGCCGGTGGTCAGGGACTCGACGGCCCAGGAACCGGTGGGCTCGGGAAGCGTGCGGGACCCTCCCTCCTCGGTCTGGCCGCATGCGGCGAGGGCGAGTACGAGGGCCGGCACCAGGGCCAGGCCGGTCGGGACGTGCCGGAGGGTACGCATGGTCCTGGGACGGGCGGGGCCCGCGGGCGGTTCCACCCTCAGCTCATCAGGGGCAGCAGTGCCGACAGGTCCGCCCGCTCACCGCTCGCGCTGACCCGCGCCGCGTCCAGTTCCTCGGCCCATCCCGTACGGCCCGTCGCGAGCCGGAGCCAGGTCAGCGGGTCGGTCTCCACCACGTTCGGCGGGGTGCCGCGGGTGTGGCGGGGGCCCTCGATGCACTGGACCACCGCGAAGGGCGGGATCCGCACCTCGACGGAACCGCCCGGCGCCCTGAGCGCGAGGGCGTCGGCGAGCAGCCGGGTGCAGGCGGCCAGGGCCTGCCGTTCGATGGGGATGTCCAGTCCGGCGGCCCGGTTCAGGTCGTCGGTGTGGACCACGAGCTCCACGGTCCGCGTGACCAGGAAATCGGCGAGGGTCATGTCCCCGATCCACAGGTGCAGCACGCGTGCGCCCGGGTTGGCCGCCAGTGCCTCCGCCATGCGGGTGGCCGCCCGGTCGTACAGCTCGGGCAGCGGGGCCCCGTCGAGGGTCTCCCGGGCGGCCTCGGAGATCTTCCCGGCGAGGGAGGAGGTGACGGAGGGCCACTCGACGGCCGTCAGCTCGGCGACGGCGCCGGGCGGCCGGGCGAGGCCGCCGGCGAGGGAGTCCGCGATCCACGCGATGTGCGCGGCGAGCTCGGCCACGGTCCAGTCCCCGAGCCCGCTCGGCAGGGCGAGCTGCTCGGGGTCCAACCCCCGTACCGCATCGCGCACATGCCCGAACTGCGCGGTGACGGCCGCTCGGGTCTTGGCGGGGTCGTAGGTACGCGGCTTCTTCTTCCCGGGCGGCATGTCCCGACCCTACTCGGGCCCGGGCAACACGAGCCCGGTGCAACCGCGCCGCGTCGCCGTCTCGGTGGCGTAGGCCTTGAACAACCCGTCCAGGCGCGGGCCGAGGATCGACCGGTAGTTGTACGGGACGGCCATCGTGAGGGTGGCCGGACGCCCCTGGCAGGTCATCGAGCCGTAGAACACGTCACCGAGTCGGCCCGCCCGGCCGGGGATCACCGGGTCCGGGCTGCGCCTGCCGGGGACGGCGACGGCGTCCGCATCGTCGCCGTAGTACGACCGCGTCCGCAGCCACCAGGGTGAGTGGTACAGGGACGTGATGGCGTCCTCCCGCTCGTCAGGGGTGAGCAGGCGCAAGACCCGCGTGTTCCCCTCGGGGCTCATCGCGAGCAGGCAGCCCTCCTCTCGGGCGGCTCCTGCGAGGGGGACTCCGGCGGCCCGGTCGGGCAACCGCTCGCGGTCCGCCGTCCGCAGGTGGGCCGCGTACCAGCCGCAGCTGTCCGTCCGCTCGCCCACCGGTCCGAGGCCGGTGACCGGCTCGGGCAGCCGGTCCGGGAGTTCGGGCAGCTGCGTCCGGCAGCCGTACTTCCCGGCGGCACGCTCGGCGGCCTGACGGGCGAGGCGGGCCAGGACCGGCCGGTCGCCGGCCTCGTGGCGGGTGCTGGGCGAGGTGGCACTCACGATCAGGGTGGTCGTCCCGGCCTTGGTCGGCTGCTCGCACCGGGCCACGACGGTGACGTCGTCGGGACCGTAGTCACCGAGCCGGCCGTCCCCGAGCGGCATCCGGTCGGGAAGCCCGGTCCGCGCGGTGGCATCGCCCTTCGAGCCGGCGCGCAGGCGGTTGAACGGGGCCTTCCGGGAATCATCGGTCGTGTGCAGGTCGCGAGCCCGGGGCAGCCCCTTCAGGGACAGCGTGAACTGGCTGTACTTGTACTCCCGGCCGTCGCGGTCCTCCAGACGGCTCAGCACGCAGCTGTCCGGAACCGTCTCGAAATCGATCGTGCTCGGGTCCTCGCCGCCGAGGACCACGCGGTCGGCGCCGCCGTCCAGGCTCATGACCCCGTCGGCGTCCACCAGCCCGGCGCACGCCCGGGCAATCAGCGCGCGGCTTGCGTTGCGGTCCTGGTGGGTCTCGTACGAGTCGTAGAGCGCCCAGCCGCCGAAGGCCAGGCCGCCGACGCCGGCGACGCACACCAGCGCGTTGACCGCGTTGCGCCATCGGCCCCGGTCCGGCAGCGGTCCCCCGCTGGACGGCTGCAATGGTTCGAACATCCCGGACCCCCGCTTGTGCGCCTGTGACGACGCGGGGGACGCTACCAACCCGGCGGTCGAGCCGGAACGGCCGAGCCCCCGACCGGAGGGAACCGGCCGGGGGCTCGTACGCGAAGGGCGGGGATCAGGCCAGCAGGGCCGGGATCGTCGCCTCGTGGGCCTCGCGGAGCTCCGAGAGGGGGAGGGTGAACTCGCCCTGGATCTCGATCTCCTCGCCGTCCACCACGCCGATGCGGGCGGCCGGCAGGCCCCGCGCACCGCACATGTCGGTGAAGCGGAGCTCCTCGCTGCGCGGAACGGCCACGATGGCCCGGCCCGCGGACTCGGAGAACAGGAAGGTGAAGGCGTCCAGGCCCTCCGGGACCACGATCCGCGCACCGTTGCCGCCGCGCAGGCAGGACTCGGTGAGCGCCTGGATCACCCCGCCGTCGGACAGGTCGTGCGCGGCGTCGATCATGCCGTCGCGCGAGGCGGAGATCAGGATCTCGGCGAGCAGCTTCTCGCGGCCCAGGTCCACCTTCGGCGGCATGCCGCCCAGGTGGTCGTGGACGACCTGGGACCAGGCCGAGCCGCCGAACTCCTCGGCCGTGTCGCCCAGCAGGTACAGCAGCTGGCCGGCCTCCGCGAACGCCATCGGCGTACGGCGGTTGACGTCGTCGATGACACCGAGGACCGCCACGACGGGGGTCGGGTGGATCGCGATGTCGCCCGTCTGGTTGTAGAGCGAGACGTTGCCGCCGGTCACCGGGGTGCCCAGCTCCAGGCAGCCGTCCGCCAGACCGCGGCAGGCCTCGGCGAACTGCCACATGACGTCCGGGTCCTCCGGCGAACCGAAGTTGAGGCAGTCGGAGATCGCGAGCGGCTTCGCGCCGGTCGCGGCCACGTTGCGGTACGACTCCGCGAGCGCCAGCTGCGCGCCCGTGTACGGGTCGAGCTTGGCGTAGCGGCCGTTGCCGTCGGTCGCCATGGCCACGCCGAGGTTGGACTCCTCGTCGATGCGGACCATGCCCGCGTCCTCGGGCTGCGACAGGACGGTGTTGCCCTGCACGAAGCGGTCGTACTGGTCGGTGACCCACGACTTCGAGGCCTGGTTCGGGGAGGAGACCAGGGCCAGGACCTGCGCGCGCAGCTCCTCGGAGGTCTGCGGCCGCGGCAGCTTGGCCGCGTCGTCCGCCTGCAGCGCGTCCTGCCACGAGGGGCGGGCGTACGGGCGGTGGTAGACCGGGCCCTCGTGGGCGACGGTGCCCGGGGGCACGTCCACGATCTGCTCGCCGTGCCAGAAGATCTCCAGGCGCTCGCCGTCGGTCACCTCACCGATGACGGTGGCGATGACGTCCCACTTCTCGCAGATCTCCATGAAGCGCTCGACGTGCTGCGGCTCGACGATCGCGCACATGCGTTCCTGCGACTCGCTCATGAGGATTTCCTCGGGCGAGAGCGTCGCGTCGCGCAGCGGGACGGTGTCCAGCTCCACGCGCATGCCGCCGGAACCGGCGGAGGCCAGCTCGGACGTGGCGCAGGAGAGCCCGGCGCCGCCGAGGTCCTGGATGCCCGCGACCAGCTTCTCCTTGAAGATCTCCAGGGTGCACTCGATGAGGAGCTTCTCCTGGAAGGGGTCGCCGACCTGGACGGCCGGGCGCTTCGTCGGCTTCGTGTCGTCGAAGGTCTCGGAGGCCAGTACGGACACGCCGCCGATGCCGTCGCCGCCGGTGCGGGCGCCGTAGAGGATGACCTTGTTGCCGGGGCCGGAGGCCTTGGCGAGGTGGATGTCCTCGTGCTTCATCACGCCGATGCATCCGGCGTTGACCAGCGGATTGCCCTGGTAGCAGGCGTCGAAGACGACCTCGCCGCCGATGTTCGGCAGGCCCAGGCAGTTGCCGTAGCCGCCGATGCCCGCGACCACGCCCGGCAGCACGCGCTTGGTGTCGGGGTGGTCGGCCGCGCCGAAGCGCAGCGGGTCCACGACCGCGATCGGGCGGGCGCCCATGGCCAGGATGTCGCGGACGATGCCGCCGATGCCGGTGGCCGCGCCCTGGTAGGGCTCGATGTACGAGGGGTGGTTGTGCGACTCGACCTTGAAGGTGACCGCGTAGCCCTGGCCGACGTCGACGACGCCG
Organism: Streptomyces sp. ISL-94; assembly: GCF_018614075.1. Taxonomy (GTDB): domain Bacteria; phylum Actinomycetota; class Actinomycetes; order Streptomycetales; family Streptomycetaceae; genus Streptomyces. Next base: position 50,247 of record NZ_JAGGOZ010000026.1, read on the forward strand.
GCGTTCTCGCCGATGCCGACGAGCATGGCGTCGTTCTGCGGGACCTTCTCGCCGAACTGCTTCAGGTGGACCTTGCTGCTCTTGTACGAGCAGTGCTCGGACCACATGACCGAGTACATGGCGAGCTCGGCGCCGGTGGGCCGGCGGCCGAGGATCTCCCGGATGCGGGCGTACTCGTCCTCCTTGAGGCCGAGTTCCTTCCAGGGCTGGGAGGCGTCCGGCGTCTCGGTGGCGTTCTTGACGGTGTCGAGGCTCATGCGGAGACCAGCTTCTTCAGGACCGAGGTGAAGAACGGGAGGCCGTCGGTGCGGCCCGTCCCGATCAGCGGCTCGACCGCGTGCTCGGGGTGCGGCATGAGGCCGACGACGTTGCCCGCGGCGTTGGTGATGCCGGCGATGTCGCGGAGCGACCCGTTCGGGTTGCCGTGCCCCTCGGCGGCTTCGCCGCCGACCACGTAGCGGAAGGCCACGCGGCCATCGGCCTCGAGTTCGTCGAGCACGCGCTCGTCGGCGACGTACCGGCCGTCCATGTTCTTGAGCGGTACGGAGATCTCCTGGCCGACGGTGTAGTCGCCGGTCCACGCGGTCTCCGCGTTCTCCACCCGCAGCTTCTGGTCGCGGCAGATGAAGTGCAGGTGGTTGTTGCGGAGCATCGCCCCCGGCAGCAGGTGGGCCTCGGTGAGGACCTGGAAGCCGTTGCAGATGCCGAGGACGGGCATGCCCGCCTTGGCCTGCTCGATGATGGTCTCCATCACCGGCGAGAAGCGGGAGATGGCTCCGGCGCGCAGGTAGTCCCCGTAGGAGAAGCCGCCCGCGAGGACGACCGCGTCGACCTGGTGCAGGTCCTTGTCGCGGTGCCAGAGCGAGACCGGCTCGGCCCCCGCGAGGCGGACGGCGCGCAGCGAGTCACGGTCGTCGAGCGTTCCGGGGAACGTGACGACTCCGATGCGTGTGGTCACCGTCAGGCCTCGACCTTCGCGGTCTCGACCCGCACGGTGAAGTCTTCGATGACAGTGTTGGCGAGGAACGTTTCGGCCATCTTGTGGATGCGGTCGAGGGCGGCCTGGTCGACCGGTCCCTCCACTTCCAGTTCGAAGCGCTTCCCCTGGCGGACGTCGGCGATGCCCTCGAAGCCCAGGCGCGGCAGTGCACGCTGCACCGCCTGGCCCTGGGGGTCGAGGATCTCCGGCTTGAGCATGACGTCGACTACGACGCGTGCCACTGGCACTCCCGATGAGGTGGTTGGTGCGAAGGCGGTTCCCTCAGCGTACCCGGCCGAAATTTCTACGCGGGTAGATATCCTTCGGCGGTGAGCGCTGCGCGGTTTCGGCTTCACCAACGCTTCGCAAAATCCGCCGGAAAACCACGCCCCCGGGATTGCGGCGGGACACGCGGAGAGAATTAACTGGGCTTCGCAATGCAATGGGAATCGGGGTACAAAGGAATCACCCGGGATTCCCGTGGAAAGATGCATTGCCCCGAAACATCCACACAGGCGACATCGCCGCACGTCAGCAGGTGGCGGCGCGTCGCACGAAGGGACCGATATCCGTGGCGCAGCGCGTAGTAGTCACGCTCTCCGATGACATCGATGGCGGGGAAGCGGCGGAAACGGTCGTGTTCGCTCTGGACGGAAAGTCGTACGAGATCGACCTCAATGTGGCGAACGCAAAGAAACTGCGGACGGGCCTGGCCCCCTTCGTGGCCGCCGGCCGTCGGCAGTCGCGCTCGGGGAAGGCCTTCAAGCACACGTCCATCGCGCCGGACCCGGCGGTCGTCCGGGCCTGGGCCCGGTCCAACCAGTTCGAGGTGCCGCCGCGCGGCCGCATCCCCAAGAAGATCTACGAGGCCTACAACGCGGCCCACTGAGGGCGGATTTGCCATCCACCCCCCTGGGTCGGCTAGTGTGTGGATCACGCCGAGGGGCGAGACCGCAAGGTCAAGCCCCGAAGGTCGTGCGGGTGTAGTTCAGTAGCAGAACATCCTCCTTCCAGGGGGAAGGCGCAGTGTGCGATCCCTGTCACCCGCTCTGCATCGGTTTGCCGACCACTGCCGTGGATCAGGTAGAGTGATGCACGCATTGCCCAGGCAGTGCACGCAGTACATGCGGACGTAGCTCAGCTGGTAGAGCACCACCTTGCCAAGGTGGATGTCGCGCGTTCGAGTCGCGTCGTCCGCTCCATAAGGAGAAGGCCCCGGTCATTACGACCGGGGCCTTCTTCGTGTTTCCGCCCGGACCCCTCTGGGCTCCGGGCGGAAGCCCTGACACATGTCATCGCGGACCATGACAGCGCGCACTGCCGACCCGGCGCGGGCACCGCGACGCTGGGTTCATGAGTGACACCGTGATCGACGTCCAGGGGCTGCGCCGCGGCTACGCCGGCGGATTCGAGGCCGTGCGGGGCGTTTCCTTCTCCCGTGGCGCGCCCGGCGTACTGGCCTCGGGGCGCGAACTGCTCCCGCTGAGCGGGTGATGGCCCTGGTGGCGGCCGGGTGGAGCGGCGGAGCGGAGGGCGGGGACCAGCCGGCCGCGGTCCTCACCACGCTGGCCTGGGTCATGATCACCGTGTTTGCTGTCCAGAAGCGGTTCCGGTGGGAACCGCGCCGCTCAACGAACTTCGGGGGCCGGGGCCGTGTCGAGACTGACCGGGTGGTGGAGGAACCGCAGCAGCGCGGCGAAGGTCGAGCTGTACACGCGCTGGTCCTTCCACACCTTCGTACTCATCGAGATCCTGTCGTTCGGGCTGACCGCGGTGGGCTCCGCCGCCAATGACGCCTCGCTGCCGGTCTCGCTCTCGCTCCTCCTGACGATCTGCATGCACGCCGTGCTGGTCGGGTTCCTCTCCTCCCGGGCGCTGGACTGGATCGTGGGCCGCCGGAACCGCCCGGTGCGGCTCGCCGTGGCGACGGCAGCCATGACGGCCGCGGCGTGCCTGGCCGTCCTCGTGCTGCGCAAGACCGGGCAGTGCGCCGATTCCGTCGCCCCGATGCTGGTGACGGGCATGACCTGTTTCGCGACCGGATCCCTGGTGCTGTGCACGAAGCGGGTCCGCCGGATGTGGTGCGTCGCCCCGGCCTCGGCGGTGGGCACCGGCGCGGCGGTGTTCGCGCTGGGCCTGCCCGCGGGAGAGGCCCTCGGATACACCGTCGGGGTGCTGCTGACCGGTCTGTTCCTCAGCGTCGCCTGCGGGTTCTCCGGTTGGCTGCTGACCACGGTCTACGAGCTGGACCGCGCCCGGGAGCTCCAGGCGCAGCTGGCGGTGGCCGAGGAGCGGCTGCGGTTCGGGCGGGACCTGCACGACGTGATGGGCCGCAATCTGGCGGTGATCGCGCTCAAGAGCGAGCTGGCGGTGCAGCTGGCGCGCCGCGATCGCCCGGAGGCGGTGGACCAGATGATCGAGGTGCAGCGGATCGCGCGCGAGTCGCAGCGGGAGGTACGGGACGTCGTGCGCGGCTACCGGGAGGCGGATCTCGCCGTGGAGCTGGAGGGCGCCCGCGGAGTGCTGAGCGCGGCCGGGATGGACTGCCGGGTCGAGTACGAGGCGGGCGCGCGCGAGCTGCTGCCCGAGGTGCAGTCGGCGCTCGGCTGGGTGGTGCGGGAGGCGACGACGAACGTCCTGCGGCACGGAGACGCGCACAGCTGCCTGATCCGGCTGACGGCGCCGGCGGAGGGCTGCGTGACGCTGCTGGTGGAGAACGACGGGGCGCCCGAGACCCCGGCCGGACCCCCGGGCTCCGGGCTGGCGGGGCTGCGGGAGCGGCTCGCGGCGGTGGACGGGACCTTGCTGGCGGGACCGGCCGAGGGCGGCCGGTTCCGGCTGCGGGCCGAGATCCCGGAACCGCGGATGCGACGACTGGAGGTGCGGGCGTGAGCCGCGTACGGGTACTGCTGGCCGATGACGAGCACCTGATCCGGGGCGCGCTGGCCGCGCTGCTGGCCCTGGAGGACGATCTGGTGGTCGTCGCCCAGGCGGCGTCCGGGCCGGAGGCGCTGGCCATGGCGCGGGCGCACCGGCCGGACGTGGCGGTGCTGGACCTCCAGATGCCGGGGGCGGACGGTGTGAGTGTCGCCACATCGCTGCGGGCCGAGCTCCCCGACTGCAAGACCATGATCGTGACGAGTCACGGCCGGCCGGGACACCTGAAGCGGGCCCTGGCGGCGGGGGTGCGGGCCTTCGCCCCGAAGACGGTCTCGGCGCAGCGGCTGGCCGAGCTGATCCGGACCGTGCACGCCGGAGGGCGCTATGTGGACCCGGAATTGGCGGCCGACGCGATCAGCGCGGGGGACTCGCCGCTGACCGCCCGGGAGGCGGAGGTGCTGGAACTGGCGGCGGACGGGGCGCCGGTCGCGGAGATCGCGGACCGGGCCTCGCTCTCGCAGGGGACCGTACGGAACTACCTGTCCTCGGCGGCGACGAAGCTGGGCGCCGAGAACCGGCACACGGCGGTGCGTCTCGCTCGGGAGCGAGGTTGGGTATAGTGGGTACCGCGCTACGGCGCATGCGGACATAGCTCAGTTGGTAGAGCACCACCTTGCCAAGGTGGATGTCGCGCGTTCGAGTCGCGTTGTCCGCTCAGAGTGCGAAGGCCCCGATCACCGATCGGGGCCTTCGTCGTGTCCGTCCCGGCTCAGCTCCAGGTCAGACCGGTGAGCCGCTCGTACGCCTCGATGTACTTGGCGCGGGTCCGCGCGACGACGTCCTGCGGCAGCGCGGGCGGCGGGAGCTCTCCCTTCGCGTCCCAGCCGGAGGCCGGGGAGGTCAGCCAGTTGCGGACGAACTGCTTGTCGAAGGAGGGCTGGGTGCGGCCCGGCTCCCACTGGTCGGCAGGCCAGAAGCGGGAGGAGTCGGGGGTCAGCACCTCGTCGGCGGCGACCAGCGTGCCGTCCTTCGGGTCGAAGCCGAACTCGAACTTGGTGTCCGCCAGGATGATCCCGCGCTCGCGGGCGATGTCCCGGGCGCGGGAGTAGACGGCCAGGGTGGCCTGGCGCAGCATCGCGGCGGTCTCGGGGCCGGCCGTGCGCGCGACCTCCTCGTAGGAGACGTTCTCGTCGTGCTCGCCGACCGCGGCCTTGGCGGCCGGGGTGAAGATCGGGGCCGGCAGCTCGGAGCCGTCGACGAGCCCCTCGGGCAGGGCGAGTCCGCAGACGGTACGGGTCTGCTCGTACTCGGCGAGGCCGGAGCCGGTGAGGTAGCCGCGGGCCACGCACTCGACCGGGACCATGTCGAGGTTCCGGCAGATCAGGGTGCGGCCGGCCCAGTCGGCGGGGGCGCCGGCGGGCAGGTCGGTGGAGATGACGTGGTTCGGGACGAGGTCCGCGAGCTGGTCGAACCACCACAGGGAGAGCTGGGTCAGGACGCGGCCCTTGTCCGGGATCTCGGTGGGCAGCACCCAGTCGAAGGCGGAGATGCGGTCACTGGCGACCATGACGAGGCGGTCGTCCTCGTCGCGGTAGAGGTCGCGCACCTTGCCGGTGTGGAGGTGGACGAGGCCGGGCACCTGAACCGGCTCGGGCTTTTCGACGAATCCGGACACGGGGTCTCCCTGTGGTTCTGTACGAGCGCGGGACCATTCTCCCGTACGGGCGCCCCTGCCCCGGCCCGGGGGTCTCAGTCCCTCTTGCAGATCCGGTCGAGGAGGTTGGCCGTGGCCCGCTGGACCCGCTCGTCGACGTGCCCGGGACGGTCGAGCGCCGGGGACCAGGCGAAGGTGCCGGACGCGAAGACCAGGGCGCCGCTGGGCGCCCGGTAGAGGGAGGTCTCCTGGTGGCGGCGGTGGTTGTCGCTGTCGAGGTACGGGGAGTGCGCGAGCAGGATCCGGTCCTGGTGCTCGGGCAGCTGGGTGCGCGGGAAGTACCGGTCGGCCTCGCCGGCGACCAGGCCTGGCAGCTCGTCGTTCTCGCCGGCGCCGGTGGAGTCCCAGAGCCAGTGCGTGGCATTGCGCACGATCAGGGGCGCGGGTTCGGGGACCCGCCCCGCGTACTGGATGCCGAGCAGCTGCTGCTCGGGGCGGTCCACCTCGCGCCAGAGGCTGGGGCGGCCGGGGCCGCGGCGTTTTCGGCAGGTGAGGAGGCGGTCCTCGACGCCGGAGGGCGAGGCGGCGAGCTCGACCTGCCAGTACATGGTGTTGGCGGAGAGGAAGACGAGCGAGGTGCCCTGGTCGCGGGCGCGCTCGACGGTGCGGCGCATGGGGGCGGACCAGTACTCGTCGTGGCCGGGGAAGACCAGGCCGCGGTAGCGGGCGGGGTCGACGCGGCCGGCGTGCAGGTCGCGGGCGTCGGCGTAGGCGAGGTCGTAGCCGTAGCGCTCGGCCCAGCGGATGAAGTCGTAGGCGTGGCCGACGTGGAGGGGCAGGCCCGCGCCCGCGTAGGGGCGGTCGAAGGAGACCGTGATGGCCGCGTCCCGCTCGCCGAGCAGCCGGCCTTCCTCGTCCCAGGCGTGGTAGAGGCTGGCGCCGGTGCGGCCGTCCTCCGGGTAGAGGTTGTAGGCCTGCCAGGTGATGTCGGGGAGCAGGAGCAGGAGGTCGGCGGGGTGGTCGTCGCGGACCGTGAAGGGGATGTGGGAGCGGTAGCCGTCGGCGGTGGTCAGGACGGCGACGTACGCGCCGACGTTCCAGTAGGACGGGACCTGGAGGCGCCAGGACAGCCACCAGTGGTGGCAGGAGACGGTCCGGTCGGCGGCGAGGAGGGCCGGCTGGACGATGCCGGAGAGGCGGGGACTGGTAGTGATCTTGAAGGCGCCGTCGCCGCCGTAGTGGCCGATGCGGTAGACGTCGACGGAGAACTGCTGGGGCGGGTCGACGGTGATGTGGAAGTCGATGGCCTCGCCGGGGGCGACGGCTCCGGTGGAGCTGAAGCCCTTGATCTGGCGGTGCACGTCGTCGGCGGTGCGGGGGCCGCCGTTGCCGCGGGCGCGGGGGATCTGGCCGGTGCCGGCGGCCGCGGCGGCCGGATCCACGTACCAGGGGACGACCTGGCCGGTGTCGTCGAAGTAGAGCTCGCTCCCCCGGAACCAGGGCAGGGGGCCCTGGCCGAAGGGATCGGTGACCGCGTGCGCGAGCGCACCTGACTCCCAACGCCGGATCTGGTCCGTACCCATGACCATCGCTCCCCTCCCTACCTCTCCCCCGAACGGGCATTCACAGGACCCCAGCACATCACATAACGCACGCAGTCCGTCACCGTTCGTCGCGAATTGACGTGACCGGAACATTGGAATCCGACAATTCGTGCGGCTGACAGCCCTTGGGGGCGGCTCGCGGCGGCGGTTGGGGGCCTCGGCTCAGACCAGGCGCACCGGCTTCTCCGGGCGGACGCCCAGGTCCGCGAGCCAGTCGCGCAGGGGCTCGGGGTCTCCGTCCTCGACGAGCGACAGCACGCGCGGCGCCAGGTCCGAGCGGCGCTCGCCGCCGACCAGCAGGACCGGGCCGTCGAGCCAGTCCAGGCCCGGTGCGGCCCCGGCGGAGTCCACGGCCGCGCAGCACACCATCGCCGTCACGTGGTCGGCCAGCAGGTCCCGGCCCGTGCGCGGCGGCTGGAGCGGGAACAGCGGTACGGCGTCCCCGCCGCGCGCCTTCCCGGCGCCGCCGCCGGCCGGACCTGCGGCTCGCTCTTCGCGCGCCAGGTCCCCGGTGAGCCGTCCGGCCAGCGCCTCCCCGGCCGCGCCTTCGCCGGCGGGGTCGGTGAGGTAGTCCAGCACCCGCTCCAGCGTGGGCCCGGCGAAGCCGTCTGCGGTGGGTGGCGCTGAACCTGCGGCGGCGATCGCGGCGGGCCCGGCTGAAGCGGCCGAGTCAGCCGAAGCGGCGGATCCCGGAGGGCCGGCCGGCAGACCCGCCGTGACGGCCAGGGCGTCCAGCGCGGTGTGCAGCCGGGCCGCCTCCGTACGCCACTTGCGGTCCACGACCTCCTCCGGATACGCCGTCCAGGCCACGGGGGACCAGTCCGCCCCGGTCTCGGCCGGACTGCCGTGGAAGAGCCGCGCGGCCAGCAGCGAAGCCGCCTCGTCGATGACCCCGGGCTGCTCCAGCAGGTCACACGCGGGGCGCTCGCCGAGCCGGGAGGCGTACCCCTCGGCCAGCCGGTCCCGCCGGGACAGCTCGGTCAGCGCGGAGACCACCCCGGCGTCCAGGTGCGCCGGCCAGCGCCCCATCCGCCAGGCCGGCAGCGCGACCCGGGTCAGCAGCCGGTCCCAGCCCGCGTAGGCGAGGCCGACCTGCTCCTGGGCGACGATGCGCAGCCCGTAATCCACATCCTGTGCACGCTCCGAGGCGGCCGCGGCCACCCCGCGCTCCATCTCCGCGGCGTCCAGCCGGCACAGCCGCAGCAGCAGCCGGGCGGGCCCGGCGATCCAGCCGAGGCCGGGCCGGTTGCCCACGTCCACGGCGGCGTCCAGACCCCGTACAAAGCCGCGCGCGTCGGCTATGTCGGGATGCGCGGAAGGACCGGTACCTGCGACGACCGGCGCGAGCACCGCCCGTAGCTCCGCGACCCGCATCCACCACAGGAACGGCGAGCCGATCACCAGCACGGGAGCCGCACCGGGCTCGGATTCCGGGCCGGTGGATATGCCGCCGCGGCGGTGGGCCGCATGGGTGCGGTCCTCCAGCCAGCTGTCGCAGTCCGGCGTCAGGGCTATCGCGGAGGGGGCCGGCACATCCATCCGGTCGGCCAGATCCCGCACCAGCCGGTAGAGGTCGGGAGCGGCGGCCTCGGTCAGCGGGACCGTCGGGGTCACGGCGGGGCCGGCCCGCAGCACCACCGCGGCGAATATCCCGCCGACGAGCAGCACCAGCGCGGCCACCGCACACACGGCGAGGGTCACCGCGGGCCAGGGGTCACCGGCCAGCCGGCCCGTCATCCGGGCGGCCACCAGCACCACCGCGAGGGCGGCGGGCAGCAGCCCGAGGGCCAGGGCCCTGCTGCGTACGCGCAGCACGGCCAGAGCGCGGGACCGCGCGGACGGCACGCCCACTTCCATGATCGAACCGGTTCCGGACACAGCCGGACCTCACCCCCTCTGCCCTGCGGCGGCTTTGCTCACTCCCCCACTGTGACACCCGCCACTGACATCGCAATGCCGGTGGGCCAAGTGCCGGAATGCTTGCGCCGCACCCTAGTTGGGACGCGCCCGGCCGTCAGGCAGACCGGGGGACCATCACCCGATGGAATGGCTTTGGGTAAAGGTGGGTGCGTTCGAACGCGGCTGGATGCAGTCGCACGCGAACACGCCCGCGGGCCCGGGCGCACCTCGTGCGCACCGGGCCCGCGGGAACTGTGGAGCCGCAGTTCAGCGCCCCTCGGCCGCCTTGGCCGCAATGTCCGTACGGTGCTGCGAGCCGTCCAGCCGGATGCGCGCGACCGCCTTATACGCCTTCTCGCGGGCCTGCGCCAGATCGGAACCGGTCGCCGTCACCGACAGCACGCGGCCGCCCGCGCTGACGACGGCGTCGCCCTCGCGCCGGGTCCCGGCGTGCAGCACGTACACGTCGGGTCCGTCCTCGGCGGCCACCTCGGCCAGGCCCTCGATCGGGTCCCCGGTCCGCGGGGTCTCGGGGTAGTTGTGGGAGGCGATGACGACCGTCACGGCCGCGTCGTCGCGCCATGTGAGCGGGGGCTGGGCGTCCAGGGTCCCCCGGGCGGCGTTCAGCAGCACGCCGGCGAGCGGGGTGCGCAGCCGGGCCAGGACCACCTGGGTCTCGGGGTCGCCGAAGCGGGCGTTGAACTCGATGACCCGCACCCCGCGCGAGGTGATCGCGAGGCCTGCGTAGAGCAGCCCGGAGAAGGGCGTGCCGCGGTGGCGCAGTTCGTCGACGGTCGGCTGGAGCACGCTCGCCATGACCTCGTCGACCAGCTTCGGGTCGGCCCAGGGGAGCGGGGAGTAGGCGCCCATGCCGCCGGTGTTCGGGCCCTCGTCGCCGTCGAGCGCGCGCTTGAAGTCCTGCGCGGGCTGCAGCGGGAGGACGGTGACGCCGTCGGTGATGGCGAAGAGGGAGACCTCGGGGCCGTCGAGGTACTCCTCGATGACCACGCGGTCGCAAGCCAGGGTGTGGTCGCGGGCGGCCGCCCGGTCCTCGGTGACCACGACGCCCTTGCCGGCGGCGAGGCCGTCGTCCTTGACGACGTACGGGGCGCCGAAGGCGTCGAGGGCCGCGTCCACCTCCTCGGGGGTGGTGCAGACGTAGCTGCGCGCGGTCGGGACCCCGGCCGCGGCCATCACGTCCTTGGCGAAGGCCTTGGAGCCCTCCAGCTGCGCCGCGTCGGCCGACGGGCCGAAGACGGGGATGCCGGCGGCGCGGACGGCGTCGCCGACTCCGGCGACCAGCGGCGCCTCCGGGCCGACGACGACCAGGTCGGCACCGAGTTCGGTGGCGAGAGCGGCGACGGCATCGCCGTCGAGGGCGTCGACCGGGCGGAGCTCGGCCACCTCGGCGATGCCGGCGTTGCCGGGAGCGCAGTACAGCGCGGAGACGTCGGGGTCGAGGGACAGAGAGCGGCACAGGGCATGTTCGCGGGCGCCGCCGCCGATGACGAGGACCTTCACGCCGCCCAGGGTAGCCCGGACGCAGTGGCGCGTTTCGTGCGGCCACCCAATGAGGAGGGCCTACTCGTTCGTGTATTCCTCCACAACGGTGGCTCCGAGCTCGCGCACGATGAGGTCGTGTCCCGTGAGCGCGCTGTCGACGAGGTCGGGATCGTCCTCCTCCGCGAAGTCGTCCTCGGGCGCGACCGGCGGGGGCGCCTGCTGTACGGGAGGCTGCGGGCCGGAAGCCGACTGCTGTGACTGCTGCGGCGGCTGGGGCTGCTGCGGCTGCTGCGGCTGGTACTGCGGGGCGGGCGCTGAGGGGGCCGGGGGCGGCGGGCTGTAGGCCGGGGCCGCGTAGGAGTTCTGGGCGGCGGGGGCCGGGCCGCCGCCTCCCACCACGGCGTCGATCTTCCAGTTGACCTGGAACTGCTCGGCCAGGACCGCCTTGAGCACGTCCTCGCTGCCGCTGCTCGCGAAGTTGTCGCGGGCTCCGGCGTTGGGGAAGCCGAGCTGGAGGGTGGTGCCGTCGAAGCCGGTGACCTGGGCGTTCTGACTGAGCAGGATCCAGGTGAAGCGTCGGCGGTTCTTGACGGCCTCCAGGACGTTCGGCCACATCGCCTGCACCTGCCCGGCGCCGGCGGCCATGCCGGGGGAGGGCGCCGCGGCCGGGGCCGGGGCGGGCCCCGCGGGGGCGGGCGCGGGCGCGGAGGCGGCCGGCCTCCCCTGGCCGGGCGCGGCCGCGCTGGGCCAGGCCCCGGCGGCGGGCGCGGCCGGGGTGGGGGCGGGGGCGGGGGCTCCCGGCCCGGCGCCGGTTGCTCCGGCGCCGGGCTGCGCAGCTCCCGGCCAGGCGCCGGGCGCGGGAGCCGGCGCGGCCTGAACCGCGGGCTCCGGCGGCGCGGGGGCCCGTACGGCTTCGGGAGCCCTTACCGGCTCGGGAGCCCGAACCGGCTCGGGAGCCGGGGCTTGGGCCACCGCCGGGGCCTGCGCGGCGGCACGCGCGGCGGCGACACCGCCACCCGGACCGGCCGGCGCCATGGCATGCGCCTCGGGGGCGGGCACGTACCCCATGGCCGGGGCGGGCCCGGCGTGGAAGGCGGCGGCGCCGCTGCGCTCCAGCCGGTCGAGCCTGGCCTGGAAGGACCGCTCGTCGTCGAAGGCGGCGGGCAGCAGCACGCGGGCGCAGATCAGCTCCAGCTGGAGCCGCGGCGAGGTCGCGCCCCGCATCTCGGTGAGCCCGGTGTTGACGAGATCGGCGGCGCGCGACAGCTCGGCGGCCCCGAAGACCGAGGCCTGGGCCTGCATCCGCTCCACGACATCGGCGGGGGCGTCGATCAGGCCCTTCTCCCCGGCGTCGGGCACGGCGGCCAGGATGACCAGGTCCCGCAGCCGCTCCAGCAGGTCGGCGGCGAAGCGCCGGGGGTCGTTGCCCCCTTCGACCACCCGGTCGACGATCTCGAAGGCGGCGGCCCCGTCCCCGGCGGCGAAGGCGTCGATGACGGAGTCGAGCAGGGTCCCCTCGGTGTACCCGAGCAGGGAGGTCGCCATGGCATACGTCACACCGTCATCACCCGCACCGGCGAGCAGCTGGTCCATGACGGACATCGAGTCACGTACGGATCCGGCGCCGGCGCGCACGACGAGCGGCAGCACGCCGTCCTCGACCGTGGCGCCCTCGCGCCCGCAGACCTCGCCCAGGTAGTCCCGCAGCGTCCCGGGCGGGACCAGCCGGAAGGGATAGTGGTGCGTCCTGGACCGGATCGTCCCGATGACCTTCTCGGGCTCCGTGGTCGCGAAAATGAACTTGAGGTGCTCCGGCGGCTCCTCGACCACCTTCAGCAGGGCGTTGAAGCCCGCCGAGGTGACCATGTGCGCCTCGTCGATGATGTAGATCTTGTACCGGCTCGACGCGGGCCCGAAGAAGGCCTTTTCCCGCAGGTCACGGGCATCGTCCACACCACCGTGCGAGGCTGCGTCGATCTCGATGACGTCGATGGACCCCGGCCCGTTCCGCGCCAGGTCGCGGCAGGACTGGCACTCCCCGCAGGGGGTGGGGGTGGGACCCTGCTCACAGTTCAGACACCGGGCCAGGATGCGCGCGCTGGTCGTCTTTCCACAGCCGCGCGGCCCGCTGAACAGGTACGCGTGATTGACCCGGTTGTTCCGCAGGGCCTGCATCAGCGGTGCAGTGACATGCTCCTGCCCGATGACCTCGGCGAACGACTCGGGACGATAGCGGCGGTACAGCGCAAGGGACGACACGTATACGAGGTTATCCGGGCCCACCGACATCAGCGGCCCGCCGACGCCCCTCGGGCCCCCGGAACGCAAAGGGCCCCCCACGCACCCGCCAGAGCCCACTTACCCTTGCTGCCTTCCGGCCCTGGGGGAGTTGGGTGAGATAGCGCCACGTGAGGGGCTGGACCCCACCCTAGCGGATCCCCACCCCCGGAATCGAGCCCACTCCCCCCGAACCCTCGCCCGGACCCCCTCCCGGACCCCACCCGACCCCCGACCTGGCTGCCGCAGACGATCACGTTCGCGAGCACCCCTCAACGTCTTGTATTGTTTGCGGCGGAGGATTCGCCTAGTGGCCTAGGGCGCACGCTTGGAAAGCGTGTTGGGGGCAACCCCTCACGAGTTCGAATCTCGTATCCTCCGCCATTGCTCTCACCGGGCAATACGTTGAAGAGCCCCACCGCTTGCGGTGGGGCTCTTTGCGTGTCCTCAGGCCGCGTTGTCCTGGTCTTTGTCCACAGAGCCCTTCTCCGAGGGGCCCCAGATGGCTTCCGCGATCTTCTGCGCCACGTCCTTCAGCATGGCGTCGGGCACGTGCAGGTACCGCGCGCGCATCCGGGAGGACGTGCCCGGCTCCCAACCCATGATCTGGTCGATGACGCGGAACGCCGAGCAGCATGAGCACGGTCGCGGCGGTGTGCCGTGCGTCGTGGAGGCGCGCGTCCCTTACCCCGGCATCCCCCAGCAGCTTCTTCCAGTCGTGGTAGTCCGTGTTCGGGCTGAGCGGACCGCCGAGCGGTTTGGTGAACACGTACTCCGACTCGGTCCACTGGTCGCCGGCGGCCTTCCGCTCGCGGGCCTGCACGTCCTTGTGTGCCCGGAGCATCCGAACCAGCGGCCCCGGCAGGGGCACCGCACGGCGCCCCGCCCGCGACTTCGTGTTCTTCGTCTCACGCCGCACCTGCTCGCGCAGGGGGCAGTACCCGGCCTTCCGGCCGCACGGCTCAGCCTCCTTGCATCCGTGCTCGTACTTCGGCCGCAGCCGGTTCCGGCGCAGCTTCAGGTACTCATGCTCCAGGTCCACGTCAGCCCACCGAAGCCCCAGCGTCTCCCCCTGCCTCAGGCCCAGCGCGAGAGCGAGCATCCAGCGGGCGCTGTTGCGCCGCTTGTTCACCTCGATCAGTAGGCTCTGCACCTCCTCGACCGAGTAGGGCTCGATCTCCTCCTCGGCCTCCTCCACCCTCGGCGGCTTGGCCAGCGCGGCGGCGTTCTTTGCCGCGTGGCCGCGCCCTACGGCCTCCCCCAGGGCGGTACGCGCGGTCCGGTGGGCCTGGTGAGCCGTGGCAGGCTTGCTGCCGTTCGCCTTCATCCGCCGGTAGAGGCTCTCCAGGTGTTCCGGCTCCAAGCGGTCGATCCGGTGCTTGCCGATACCGGGCACGAGGTGCACCCGAACAGCCACCTCGTAGCCGTCGTAGGTGTTCTCGCTGACGACTTCCTTGGCGATGTTCTCGACCCAGTGCCACAGCCCCAGGCTGCTGGGCAGTCCCTTGGTCGCGCTGCTTCTCCAGCCGCTTGACCTCCTCCTTGAGGAGGTCTTCTGAAGCGCGGGTGATGTGCCGGCGGTACGGCTCGCCGTTGTCCCGGTAGCCCATCGGCACCCTGGCGTGCCAGCGGCCGTCCTTCCCGAAGTAGATCGCGGACTCGCCATTGGCTCGGCGGGTGCCCTTCTTCTTGCTCTCTGCCACAGGCATGCTCCTGTCTCGGGTGAGTCGAGTGGCGGGCTGGATGGCGGACTGCCCTGGCTGCGGGGCCACCGTCCCGGCGTCGTCAAGCCGCGCGGTGGGCAGTGCGGAGACGGGTCACGTACGCGGCCGGCGCGTCAACCGGGACCCTGCGGAGTCCACCGATCGTGACGGACTCCAGGGCACCCGTGCGGATGAGGTGAAAGCAGGTGGTCCGACCGATGCGGAGCCGCCGGGCGGCTTCTTCGACGGTCAACAGCACCAGCGTCGGGTCTGCCGCGAGGGGCGCGGCGACTTGGGTGTCGTGCATGGGCTCGCTCATTGGCGGGCCGCCACAGAAACCACGCAATACACAGAAACCCTGAGGTGAGCCGCTGACCTGCGCGAACAGGGCCGTGAGGGCCGGTGGACGGGCTGCCACAGAAATGGCGGGAAGTCCCACAGAAATAGGCGGGCCGGGGCGGGCTCGCATTTGTGTGGTTCTTCTGCGGGTTTCTGTGGCAGCCGTCCGACGGCGGTCCTTGGCTGCGTTCGCGCAGGTCAGGGGTCTAGCGGGGCTATTTCTGTGATTCTGTGGTTTCTGTGGCGGGGGTCAGACGGTGGGTTCGCTCAGCTGGGGGTGGGTGAGGTAGCGCGGGGACGGCGGCCGGCCGCGTCCGCCGGTGCGCAGGGTGGGCTGGGCTTGGATGTATCCGTGCTCTTCGGGGAGGTTCAGCGCGGGGTCGAGGTCGGCCACGGTGGGGGACTCCGAGCGGGAGAGCTTGACCATGAGGTCGCGCTTGCTGACCTCGCTGCACTTCTGGGTACGCAGCAGCTCCAGCACGGTGCGGGCGCGGCCCACGGTGGGGTCGGCGCCCATGACGTCGAAGACTCCGAGGGCGTGTGCGGTGAAGTACTCCCCCAGGGTGATCGCCGCGTGCATGGTGGCCTCGGTGACCGGCTTTGTGTGTCCGCCTTCCAGGTGCTCGGCCAGGTGCAGCAGGGCGGCCATGCGGGCCACGGCTCCGGCGAGCTTGCCCGCCCAGTTGGCGATGTGCCCCAGCGCTCCGCCTCGGGCGGCGAGCTGCGGCTCTACCCGCTGTTGGTAGGTGATCAGGGCCTTGTCTGCTTCGGGGCTGAGCTGGATGACGGCGGGGTCGGTCCACTCGGCGAGCCAGAGGGTGAGCGCGAGGACGTTGCGCTCGTAGACGGCCGCGATGTCTTCGGGGATAGGTTCGGTGATGACCTCGCGCTCACCGACCAGGGACTTGGGCATGGAGTAGAGGAAGCGGGCCAGTAGGCCGCGTCCGTCGAAGCCCTTGACCTTGGCGATGTCGCGGAGCACGTCCGGTTGGACGGCCAGCCCGATGGTCAGGGCTGGGTGGTCGATGTACTCGCGGCGGGTCTGCCGGTTGACCCGGAGGCGGTCTCCGGCGTGGCCTTTGAGGAAGACCTCCATGTTGGGGGCTCCGGAGTAGCGTCCGGCGATGATGTCGAAGATGCCGCCCTCGGCCGACATCACGGCGAGCCTGCCGCCCTGCTCCGCGATGAGCGAGGTGACCGTCTCGGAGGTGGAGTCGTCGGCCAGCAGCAGGGGTTCGACCGGCACGGCCACCGATTCGGCGGCCTGTGCCAGCCCGATCGCCTCAGCGATCAGGCCTTCGCGCTTCTCGCGGTCGGCCTTCGCGGCCTTGGTCGCGGCGTTGTCGGCCGCTTCCTTGGCCAGCCGTGCGGTCATCGCCGCTTCCACGATGGCCGGAGCCATGGTGATCTGAAGCTTCTTTTCCGCCTCGTAGAGCGGGTCGGTCAGCAGCGTGAAGACAGCGGACTTGCGGTTGGCCGGGGGCAGCGCGCACACCACGTACAGGTTGGTGGGCTCCCGCCAGCTTCCTCGCACGTGGACGACCGACCGGCCGCCGGCCGCTGCCGCGAGTACCGACAGGGCGATGGACCCGGGCAGGTCGATGGGCGTCTGCGTCTCCTCGGCGACTGCTTTCACGAACTCTCCGAGCCAGGCCGGGAAGACGTGCGCGGGGAAGGTGGGAAGCTCGCGGCGCCCGTTGAGCGGGATCGGCTCCTCCCACACGGGCTCGGTGGGCTGCGGTTCGTCGGTCGCGTTCAGTCCCGCCCACAGGTCGCTGTCCACGGGCTGTGCGGTCATGCCGCGTCTCCCGTGGTGTTGCGAGCGCTGCGGTGGATGCCGTCGCGGATGCTGGCGGCGATCCGGGAAGGCGCGAGTCCCTTGGCCAGAGCTCCCGCGACCCCCAGATGTCCGTCCTCGCCCTCAACCGCGAGATCGAGCTCCTCTACCGGCGCCTCCGCCGCCCACACTCGCAAGGAACTCCGCGACGCCGCCTTCGCGTTCGAGCGAGCCTCCCGCTCCCACGTGAAGGCTGTACGCGGAGCCGACCGTGCCCTACGGGCAGCCGCCCGCGACCTCGTCCACAGCGGGCCCGCCCTCGGCCGAGGCGAAGACGGCGCTACCACGGCCATGCTCATCGACATGGCGTTCTTCCTCGCCACCGCGGCGGCCAACTGGCACGCCAAGAAACACCACGCCCAGCAGGCCGCAGCCGCCCGGCAAACCGCCGAACACCTCCGCGCCGCCTACCAAGCCGCCGCAGCCCAGCCCATGGCCGTCCTCCAGCAGCGAGGCCAGCACCTGGCCCTGCACGTTCGGCAGCGGCAGGCCGCCCTCGTACGCCAGGCCCTGCCGGAGCTGGCCGAACGGCTCCTGGCCGAACCCGGCTGGCCCGCCTTGGCCGCTACCCTCACCGACGCCCAGAAGGCCGGCCACGACCCGGCCGTCCTGCTCACCGAAGCCACCCGACGGCGCGAGCTCGGCACCGCCGCCTCCATCAGCGACGTCCTCGTATGACGCCTGCGCCGCAGCGCCCACCTGCCCGCCGCCCCCGAAGGACCGCACGACCCGCCCGCCCGCAGCGACCGGCGCACCCCGTCCACCGCACCTGTCACACAGCCTGCGGCCAAGGCAGCGAGCGACTCCACCCGGCGGCGCTGACCGAAGAAAACCGGCCGAAGGTAGCCGACGATCCCCCGGTCAGCCAAACCGGCGATTCTCCAGACCATTGATACAGATCCCCACCCCACCACCATCAGGAGCACCTCCATGCCCGCAGCCACCCCTCGCCCCCACGTCATGGCCCTGCTGTTCGACACGAACTTCAAGCGCCCCTCCGGCTCCCTCGTCTACCGCCACCTCGACGGGCGCCTCTTCACCGAGGAGGAGCAGGCCATCGTCCGCAACGCCACCATCGAAGAGCTCCAAGCAGCCGGCGTCCACGTCCACGACCCCGAGGCAGGAGCCGAAGCCAAAGCGGCCTCGTACGCAATGGCCGATCTCCTGCTCAAGTACGTCCGGAAGCACCATGAAGTCCTAATCCCCTTCATGACCCACGAGGACGTCCTCGAATACGGTCGATTGGCCACCACCATCGCCCGGGGCGCCGACAGGCTCCTCCCGTACCAGGACTGACCACAGGGGCAAGACGCCCACGCCTGGCCGGATCATCTACCGACCGGGTCCCCTGCACTACCGCTACGGCACTGCAGTCCACCGCCAGGGTCGTTGTTGCCCTTGGCCCCCCATGAGGCATTCGATTCGGTACTGGGTCTCGTGGCGGGCATGGGGGTGGTCGGGGTGCTCGGTCGTGATCCGGGCCGCGTAAGCCGTCATCCGCAGTTCCCTGATGTCCCGCAGGACCTCGTACCCCTCCCAGGAGGTGACGTCCGCTCCGTAGACGGTGCAGAAGTCCTCGTACTCGTGCTGGGTGATGCTGCTGGTGGACGTAAGTTTCACGGCTGTGGACGTCAGGTCCCACTCCCGCGGACCGACGGTGAAGCTGTCGAGGTCGAGGAGGTAGGCCGTGCCGTCCTCGGCGGAGGCGACGTTGCCGACCCAGGCATCCCCGTGCAGGACGCATCGAGACAGACCAGGGCTCTCTACGAGCCGGAGCCATGCCGCTTCGAGCTCGTCCGTGTAGCCGTACAGCCATTCACGGTCGCTCTCCTTGATGGCCTTCGCCTGGTCGAGCCTGGTACGGATCTTCCGGAACGGTTCCAGAGGCTCAAGGTCGAAGTCGGGCTCCGGAAGCGCATGGAGGGCCTTCAAGAGGTACGCAACCTCGCTGACGTTCCCGTCGCGGTGCGGCGGAAGTTCCTCCCAGATGGTCACCGCACGGCCGTCGATGGTGATGGGCTGAGCGATGCCCGGGGCGGGCCGTACGGCGGGGATGCCTTGGCCAGCAAGCCAGTTGGCGACTGCGATTTCACGTGAGGCTGCGGGCGTGCCACCGGGGCGGGAGATCCGGGCTACCAGCTTCCCGGGGATCCGCCATATCGCGTTCTCCGCGATCCGGATCGGCTCGGCGCCCTCGGTATCCAGCCCGAGGGCCCGGCTGGCGTCGATGAGGACGCGGCGGGAGACGTTAACGCTGTCGGCGGGGGCGAGGGTCACGTCTTGATCGTCTCCTTGATGCGGTCGCGCAGCTTGACCGCCTCGGGGGTCGTTCGGTGCACGGCGGCGAGCCGGGCCAGGTCCTGCATCTCGTCGGCTGCCCGGCGGGAGTGGAGCTTTGCGACTTCGTCAAGGGCCTGGTGCCCGATGGTGGCGGCTTCATGTGGGTCTCCGGTGGCCATCGTGAGAGAAGCCAGCTTCGTCAGGGAGAACGTACGGGATCGCACGTACGCCTCCGTGTGTCCTTCGACGGCCGTGCGCAGACGGTCTGCGGCCGTGACCGGCCTGTACCCGACGGCGACGAGGTCGTACAGGGCGTGCCCGGTGTCGCCCGCGTGCTGGGCAACGTCGTAGTAGGCCATCCACGGCGGGTCTTCGCCGGGACGGGCCTGTGCGAAGGCGTCGTCGGCCTGTCCGACGGCCCGCAGCGCAGCCTGCACTTTGCCGGCCTTGGCCAGCGCCCTGGCCTTCGCGTTGTGCAGCATGGCCCGCTCGGTGCCAGTGAGCCGGTTCTCGTGGGCGAGCCCCAGTTCCGCGTACGTCAGGCCGGAATCACAGTCCCCGAGATAGACGGCCTGACGTGCCCGCCACGAGTAGACCTTGGCTCTCAAGTGCCACTGGCCTGCCTCTTCGGCGCAGGCGGCAGCGAAGGCGAAGACGCGGCGGGCGTCGTGGTGGGCGTGGGCGTCGAAGTCCGCCGCGCCCACGACCATGCCGAGTCGGGCGGCGACGGCGAAGAGGCCGGCCCGCAAGGGGTCCGGGCAGGGCAGTTCGAGGAGTGCTGACGCCCAGCGGAGTTGCGCTTCGGCGGCGGTGCGGACGATGCCTCCGCCGCCGTAGTGGTGATCCCAACCCGCGAGCACCGTCGCTGCGGCCTCGACCTGCTCGATGTCCTCGGGTCGGACGGCTGAGGGCAGGCGGGAGGGCTCAGCGGGCTCGATCAGGTGGGACAAGGGGGTACCGGCTAACAGGGCGGCGGCCCCGGATGCGCCGAGGAAGGTACGGCGGTCCACGTGGCTCCCGTCGTCTGAAGTGCTTTCAGTCACCGGCAGCATGGCCCCTGGGAACCCCGGTAGACCCGGCAGCGCCGGGGCTACCGCCGGGTTGTCCGCATCACCGGGTGCGTTGTCCGCATCAGTGCCCGTGCGCAGGCACAGCCACGCCAGGATTCCGCCGGTGTCCAGTGCGTCATCGAGGCTGCGCGCCAACGGCAGGTCACAGGGCCGCTCGGCCTTCTCGATCTTCGCGATGGTACTTGCGCTGACGTGGACCTCTAGCGCCAGCTCCCGCTGCGTCTTCCTCCGGACCTTGCGCCAGTGGCGCAGGTGAGCACCGAACCAGTCCTGCGGAGACCGGGTCGGATCAAGATTCTTGGACGGCTGCGGCACGGTCGCTCCCTTCCCCCTGATGCGTACACCGGCGCCGTACACATCCACTCCTGGCCCCGCAGCGCAGCGGACGCGCAAGGTTCTTACCAAGTAAACGGCCCAACCACCCACGCCCTGCGGGTTTTTCGGACAACCCCCGCTGTCTCTTCGCCATGGAGGTCCAGTGATCGGCTACGCCACACCGAACCGGAGCGACATCACGTACAAGCACGACACCGAGCGGGTCTCGATACCGATCACGCTCCACCACCTGGACGAGACCACCGAAGGCACCACGCTGGTGCTCACCCCCGGGCAGGTGGAGCTGTTCCACAGCCAGCTGTCGCGGGCGATCGAACTCCGCGAGCAGCAGCAGAGCCCCCAGTGACGGACCAGCCCCACGACGTTCTCGGAACGGTCCTCGCGTGGCTGTGGGCCCTTGGTACGGCCGCCGGCTTCGGCACGCTCGGCGTCGCCGCGGTGCACGCCGACCACACCGACGAGGCGGCCCCCGCCTGGTCGGCCCCCGACCCCGCCGCTCCGAGCTGAACAGAACGAACCCATGCAGCACCACGTGCTTACCGGCCCGCGCTCGCAGGGCCGACGACGGGAGGGAACTGATGGACCGCACCTTGACCACCCTGGCCGGGCAGATCGCCCAGCTGGACAGCATCGACTCCGCCCAGCTCGAGCGGATGCGCCACGAGGCCCTGACCGCCCCGGCCCCCTGGAAGGCGGAGTACAGCGCCTACCAGTCGGGCGGTTGGTGGACGACCTCTCTGATGAACGCTTCCGGCGACGCGGCCGACGTGACGATCGGCGACTGCACCGCCAAGCCGACCGACCTCCTCGCGCAGATGCCGGCCACCACCGCGCTGCTGGGCGAACTCGGCCTGAACTACATGTGGGTGCGGCTCGCCAGGCTTGAGCCCAACGCCTTCCTCTGGGAGCACCGCGACTACGACGACCTCGACCAGGTCGAGCGGCACCGGCTGCACATCCCGCTGCACACCAACACGTCCGCGTTCCTGGTCACCGGCGGCGCCAAGGTGCACATGGCCGGCGGACGGATCTGGCGGCTGACGCCGACCTACGCCCACGGCGTGTGCAACCTGCTCGGCCCCGAGCGCGTGCACTTGATCGCCGACGTGTACGCCGACGACGCCTACCAGCGGCTGGCCCGGCGCCCGACCCTCCACCCGGCCGCCGCCGAACCCCTCCCCGACGCGGACCAGATGCAGCTCGCCGAACGGCTGCAGGCCGCCCGGCGCATGGTCGACCTGGGCTATACGGAGGCGGCCGAGCGGATGCTGCTGCGGCTCTTCTACACCTACGCCCTGCCCGAGGGCGCGGTCTACGACCTGCTCGTCGAACTGCACACCTCGCTCGGCGACGTGGAGGCCGCTACGCGGTGGACGGCGGCGAAGAGCTGCCTACTCGCCCTCACGGCCTGACTGACTGCCCACTTCGCACGGTCCACCCCGCCCGAATCCGAACGGAGGACGAACATGCCCACCCTGCAACTGGCCGAACTCACGCACGCCAACCGACCGGCCCAGCTTCCGCTCCTGTCGAAGCTCGCCGACATCCTGGCCACCTCCCCTGCCGTCACCCACCTGCTGGTCCGCGGTTCGCTGGCCCACGGCACGGCCGACCGCCTCTCGGACGTCGACTTCGTCGTCGGTGTTCACGACGCCCAGTTGCCGGCGTTCGCCGAAGCCCTGGACGACCTGATGTCCGTCGAGGCCGGCGCCCTGTTCCCCGGCTGGCGCGACACGATCGTCGCCGACCTCGGTGGGGTCGGCCTGGTCTTCCTCGTCCCGGACGACGGCCGCCTGCAGCAGATCGACCTCTACCTCGCACCGGCCTCGCGCGTCCCGGACCTGCAGGCAAGCATCGCCACCGCCTCGCTCCTCGACCGCCAGCCGGCGCCCGTCGAATTGGACAAGGTCGTGGTGGCCGAGTGCTTCGCCGTGGAGTTCTCCTCCCGGCCGCGCACGTGCACTGAGCTGGTGATCGAACACCTGGTACTGGCCGTACTGCTGCACAAGCGCATCAAGCGCGGCCAGCGGTTCGTCGCGTACTCCGAGTGGCACCGGCTGCACACCGCGACGAAGGACCTCATCAAGGCCGCCCTCGCGCCCACCTCCCGGTTCTGGGGCTGGTATCAGCTGAGCGAGGAGATCGCCGTCACCCCGATCGGCCGGGCTTGCGTGAGCGACCTCAACGCGGCGATCAGCGGGCCGGCGGTCCCGCTGGCCGCCGACGTCAACGCGGCGATCGAGCGGATGCTCGCCCTCGTCGAGCGGGTCTGCCCCGAGGCGCTCGACGGGCTGCGCGACGGCGTCGACGCGTACCGCGCCTACCAGGAGCTGGTGTGAACGCACTCCACCTCGCGGGCCCGGCCGCCAGCCGGGCCCGCGAGGGCCTGACCGCCGTCTTCTTCGGCGGCGTCGTACCTGCCTCCGCAGAGGAGGAGTACCTGGCCGAGGAGATCGGCCGGGCGCTCGCCCAGGCCGGTTACGCGCTCCTCCACGGCGGCTACAACGGGCTGATGGAGGCCACGGCCCGAGGAGCCGCCTCCCAGGGGACCACCGTCACCGCGGTCACCCTGGCGGGCAAGCACGACGAGTGGGGAGCTTTCAATCCGCACACCACCGTGTCGGTCCACGTGCCTGACCTCGGCGCCCGTCTCCAGCACTACCTGGAGAGCGCCGACCTCATCGTGGCGATGGGCGGAGGCGTCGGCACCCTGCACGAGCTGACCGCCGCCCTCTACTACGCGACCACCATCCGGCCCGTACCGGTCTGCCTCGCCGGGCCGGCCGCCCTTCGCCTGCTGGCCTTCCTGCGCGAGGAGAAGTGGCTGTACGAGACCCCGACCCGCCCACTCGGCTTCCTCACCGTCGCCGATACCCCTGACGCCTTCCGCGCCCGCCTCGCCGCGCTCGACACAGCCCCGATCGGAGGAGCATGACCACCAGCACGTCACTGGCCGGCCTCGCCGCCCGACTCGCCGAAGCCTCCTGCGTCAAAGGCCCATTCGACCTGACCGACGGGGAACAGCTGGACTCCTACTTCGACGAGTACCGCCTGGCCGCCGACCCTGCCCTCCTGCGCGACACCGCCGCCGCCATGGCCGACCTCGTCCCCGACGACGCCCAGCTTCTGGCCGGTATCGAACTCGGCGGCGTCCCGCTCGTCGTCGCCCTGTCGGCTGTTACCGGCCTGCCCGCCGTGTTCCTGCGCCGGAGTCCCAAGGGCTACGGCTCCCGCCGCCAGATCGAAGGTGCCGCCATCAACGGCCGCCGCACGGTTCTCGTCGACGACGTCGTTCGTTCCGGCAGCCAGCTGTTCACCATGACCAACACCTTGAGGGTCGCCGGAGCCGCGGTCACCGACGCGCTGTGCGTACTGGAGCGCCCGCTCGGTGGCCGGATGCTGCTCGCCGAGCACCGCGTCACCCTTCACTCCCTGCTCACCGAGGCAGACCTGTCGGGGCCCCGAGCGGGTGACGCCTCGTGAAGAGAGCCGTGCTCTTCGACCTCGACGGTGTCCTCGTCGACAGCCGGGCCGCCCAGCTCGCCACCCTGGCAGGCTTCGCGACCGCCGCACTCGACCGCCGCGTCACCATCGACGACCTCCCGCCCGGAGCCGAGACCACCCCGCGCGCGCAAGTGCTGGCCCACCTCGGGCTAGACGGATCGATCGACGAAGACGGCTGGGACGCGGCCAGCGCCACGGCCACCCTCGTCACCAAGGTCTTCCCGTTCGTACCCGAGACCCTCACCGAGCTGCGGGCTGCCAACGTCGCGACGGGCGTCGTCACCCTACGAAGTCGCCGACGGTTGCACTGGCTGCTGCCGCCCGACGTCATCGGTCTGCTGGACACCGTCGTCTGCTACGAGGACGCGACGCCCAAGCCGGCGCCCGATGGCCTCCTTCTTGCCCTCGACCGGCTCGGGGCGACTCCCGGCAGCGCCGTGTTCGTCGGAGACACGGATGCCGACATGCGCGCCGCCCGAGCCGCAGGCGTGACATCGGTCGGCGCAGGCTGGGGGTTCGCCGGGCCCGACGTGCTCACTCGAACCGGTGCCGATCTCGTCCTCTCCGAACCAGCCGGCCTCACCGCCGTACTGCTCCGCCTGGTCGGGGTTCCACCCAACTGAACGGATTCCCCAGCGATCTTGACTCCTGATCCGCTACGCTTGGTGGTGCAGTCACAGCGGACCGTTCCGTCCACTGTCGGCTGCACCACCTGTGAGCAACGGATCAGGAGTCATGGTCTACACCGTGGGGGCGCGAGCTATGTGCGTCGAGCTGGAGAACTGAGAACCCTCAGTCCCTGTTCTCGGCCCGGCTCGGCGTGTGATCAACCCCCCCTCTCCACGACTCTTCCGTGAGGGCCATAACGCCATGCGCTCGACGCAGATCCGCTCCACCTTCCTGGACTATTTCACCTCCCGCGGTCACCGCCAGGTCCCGTCCAGCCCGCTCATCCCCTCGGACCCGACCCTGTTGCTGGCCAATGCCGGGATGAACCAGTTCAAGCCCTACTTCCTGGGCGAAGTCACCCCAGAGCACCGCCGCGCGACCACCATCCAGAAGTGCGCCCGCACCTCCGACATCGACAACGTCGGCCGCACCAACCGGCACGCCACGTTCTTCGAGATGATGGGCAACTTCTCCTTCGGCGACTACTTCAAGGCCGACGCCATCGCCTACGCCTGGGAACTCCTCACCCAGGGCTACAACCTGGAGAAGGACCGGCTCTGGATCACCGTCTACGAGGACGACGACGAGGCCGAGCAGCTCTGGCGCAAGATCGGTGTCCCTTCGGAGCGGATCCAGCGCCTGGGCATGGAGGACAACTACTGGTCCATGGGCGTCCCCGGGCCCTGCGGCCCCTGCTCGGAGGTCAACTACGACCGAGGGCCGGCCTTCGGCCGCGAGGGCGGACCCGCCGTCGACGGCGAGCGCTACGTGGAGATCTGGAACCTCGTCTTCATGCAGTACCAGCGCGGCGAGGGCGACAAGAAGGGCAGCTTCCCGATCCTCGGCGAGCTCGCCCAGCAGAGCATCGACACCGGCCTCGGCCTCGACCGCCTTGCCGCGATCCTCCAGGACGTCGAGAACGTCTGCACCACCGACCTGCTCATGCCCACCCTGAACACCGTCCAGGAACTCGCAGGCCGCAGCTACCCCGGCAGCGGTGACGAGAAGGTCTCCTTCCAGGTCGTCACCGAGCACGCCCGCTCGATCGCCTACCTCATCGCCGATGGCGTCCTGCCCGCCAAGGACGGCCGCGGCTACGTCCTGCGCCGCCTCATGCGCCGCGCCATCCGGCACGCCCGCCTGCTCGGCATCGACCAGCCCGTCCTCGCCCCCACCACAGCCAGCGTGATCGCCAACCTCGGCGACGTCTGGCCCGAACTCACCGACCAGGCCACCCTCATCGAGCAGGTCGTCACCGCCGAGGAGGAGTCTTTCACCCGTACCCTCGCGCAGGGCACCCGGCTGCTGAACGCCGCGATCACCCGCACCCGGGAGAGCCGCTCCGGCTCACTGCCGGGTGAGACCGCCTTCGAACTCGCCGACACCTTCGGCTTTCCCCTGGAACTGACCGTCGAGGCAACCCACGACGCCGGCCTGACCGTCGACGAAGACCGTTTCGCCACGCTGCTGGACGAACAGAAGAAGCGCGCCAAGACCGGCGGCAAGGCCAAGACCGCCGACGCCCTGCGCCGCCAGGACACCTACCGGGAGTTGTCCGCTCACCTGCCGCGCACCGACTTCCTCGGCTACGAGCACCTCACCGCCGAGGCCACCGTGCTTGGCCTGATCTCCGGCGGGGCCGTCACCACCAGCGTCCCTGAGGGCTCCAACATCGAGTTCGTCCTCGACCGCTCACCGTTCTACGCCGAAGCCGGCGGCCAGATCGGCGACACCGGCACCCTGCGCACCGACGATGGCACCCTGCTGCGGATCACGGATACCCGGTACGGCCTGGAGGGCTTCCGGGTCCACAGCGCCCGCGTCGTCGAAGGCGAGCTCCGCACCGGGGCGACCGGCGAAGCCACTGTCGACGCCGACCGCCGCAAGGGCCTCATGCGCTCCCACTCGGCCACCCACATCCTGCACGCGGTCGTCCGGGCCATCCTCGGCGATCATGCCCGCCAGCAGGGCTCCCTCGTCGAGTCCGACCGCCTGCGCTTCGACTTCGCCCACTTCTCCGCAGTCACCCCCGAGCAGTTGGCCCGAATCGAAGACGCCGTCAACGGCCACCTCCTCGACGACCCGGCCGTCCGCGCCTGGTACGCCGACCGAGCCGAAGCCGAGGCCGCCGGCGCCATCGCCCTGTTCGGGGAGAAGTACGGCGACACCGTCCGCATCGTCGACATCGGCGACTTCTCCCGCGAACTGTGCGGCGGCACCCACGTCGCCCACGGCTCCCAGGTCGGCACCTTCCGCCTGCTCAGCGAGGGCTCGATCGGCTCCAACCTCCGCCGCATCGAGGCCCTCACCGGCCACGGAACCCTCCGTAACCAGGACACCGAGCGCCGCCTGCTCGACGAAGTCTCCGCCCTCCTCGGCACCCGCCCGAAGGACGCTCCCGAGGCCCTCCGTAAGCGCCTGGATGGCCTGGCCGCCGCGCAGAAGCAGCTCGCCCAAGTGCGTGACTCCGAGCTGCGGAGCCATGCGGAACAGCTCGCCTCCGCGTCCCACAACGTGCCCGGCGGCCAGATCATCTCGCAGCGAGTACCAGGTCTCGGGGCGGACGACCTCCGCACCCTCGCCACCAACGCCATGAGCCGCCTCCACGACGACCGCGCCGTCGTCGTCCTGGGCACCGAGCACGACGGCAAGGCCCTGCTCGTCGCCGCCATCACGCCCAGCCTCCTCAGCTCGGGAACCGAGGCCGCCCACATCCTCTCCTCCGCCGCGCGCACGGTAGGCGGTGGAACAGGCGGCACCGGCCCCGTCGCCAGCGCGGGAGGCCGCCGCGTCGAAGCCCTCGACGAGGCCCTGACCGTCGCCGCCCAGGAAGCGACTCGCGTCCTCGCCCAGTAGAAGCCCGGGCGCCTGTGTAGCAGGCTGCAGGCGGACGTCCCCCCACGGGGTCGCCGCCTGCAGCTTCGCCTCACGCAATCAGCGCGCCATCAGAGCCTTCGAGAGAACGACGCTCTCGTAGTTGGTGACGTCCCACCGCCACGTGCCCACCAGCACGTAACCCCGCCGGCCGTACCAGCCGACGAGCTCGGTTGCCTTGGCCGAGGTGTCGATGACGACCTGGGCAGAACCCAGCGCCGCGATCCGCCCCTCGGCGAGCTCCAGTAGGCGCTGCCCGAGCCCGGTGCCCCGCTCCGACGGGTCCACGGCCAGTTGCCAGAACGAGCCGGCGGTGGCTGGCGCGGGGTACCCCTCCGGGGCCGCGTGAGGAGCCGCCACTGTCACGGTGCCCACCAGCGCGTTCCCCCGGAGCGCGACCCAGCACTCACCCTTGCCCAGACGGTTGGCTGTGTCCTGCAAGGACTGGTAGGACGCGAAAAAGACCCTCCCTGCAGCGGCGTGATCGGCGTACGAGCGATGCAGCAGGCTGGTCAGCTCCTCTACCGAGTCATCCTTGGCGAGGCGCCGCACGACAACGGGTGCGTCGGGGCCGGTTTGCATCGGTGTACCGGCTGATCGCAGGGTCACAGCAGTAGTGTGCGCCGGATGCTGGCCTACGGCCTGTTGAGTCATCGGTGCACAGGCTGCTGGAGAGCTAAAGGAGGAGCTGGACACAATGAGGGGCGTTGCCCTGTACCCGACCAGAGGGAGTGTCGTGAACTTCTTGCCGACCACCACCGGCACAGACGTCCAGGAACAGCAACCCCGCATCGCGGTACTCCCAGTCGGCTCCTTCGAGCAGCACGGCCGCTACCTCCCGCTGGTCACCGACACGGCGATCGCCTGCGTCATCACCCAGGAGATCGCCGGCAGGTACCCCGTGCACCTGCTGCCGCCCATCACCATGTCGTGCAGCCACGAGCACGCCGCCTTCCCCGGCACGGTCAGCATCAGCGCGAAGACCCTCTACGCCGTGATCGACGACATCCGTGCGTCCCTCGCCCGCTCCGGCATCCACAGGCTGGTGATAGTCAACGGCCACGGTGGGAACTACGTCCTGTCGAACGTCGTCCAGGAGGCCAACGTCGACGGGCCCGCGGTCTCCCTGTTCCCCCTTGGGGCCGACTGGGACCGAGCCCGCGACCACGCCGGCCTCGTCTCCGACCGACACGCCGACATGCACGCCGGCGAGATCGAGACGTCCATCCTTCTTCACTCGGCGCCCGAATTGGTGCGGGCCGGATTCGCCGATGCTGACCACGACGGCAGCAACCGTCCCTTCCTGCTGGTCCAGGGCATGAGCGCGTACACCGAATCCGGTGTGATCGGCTTCCCGTCCCACGCGACGGCGGCCAAGGGCAAGGCCGTACTCGCCAGCCTGGCCGACAGTTTCGCGGGCCATTGGGAGATCCTCGGCCTCAGCGACTGAAGCCAGCCGAATCCTGCAATCGAAGGGTCTAGCTTTGACGTCTGCGCCACAGAACTTTCCGGTCGGCTCGATCGTCGTGTACTTCGGGAACCGCACCAATGTCACTGGCCACGCGGCCGGCGGCAGCGTCGAGATACGGATGCTGAACACGGGAAGCGAGCTGTCCGTCCCTCCGGACAGGCTGACCTCGCTGGCGGCGCCTGCTGCGGCGGGGCCACCGCTGTCCCGGGCCGGCCTGTTCGCCGGTACCGGACTCGTCGCCGTCATCGCCTTGGCATTCCTCCTTGACCTCGGCGGCAGCGACCCAAGCGAGGCCACTGTGACGAACTCGCAGGTGTCGTCAGTGCCAGCCGCACCCAGGAGTCCCTCGGCAGTCTCGCCACCGGCAGCGGCGGCGCCACAGGACCACGACACGGCCACTCCACACGTGGTCCCCAGCTACGCTGCTGGATTGCCCGCATGGGTGAAGAGCGTCCCGGACGTGAAAGCGGCCTACATCCAACCCGGCAACCCTGATGAAGTAGACCCAGCCGACCGCAGGGACTCCGTGGTGATCGAGTACACGAGTGGCGACGCCGGCCAGCGCTGTACCGCGATGCGAGCACTGGCTGGGCCCGAGCATGGAGTCATCGCCTTCACCCCGACCGGGATGGCGGTGGACTCGAACGGCTGCCTCGGCGTGAAGCTCGGTACGTCCTGAGGCGCGGCAGTCATCCGCCGAACTGCGGCAACGGTGCGCCGCGGCTGCTGGTATCAGCGGCGAGTTCCCCATCGAGCGCCTACCTCCGTGCAGCGCGATTGCTGACGAGGGCGGGAGCCAGCAACCTCGCGGCTAGGGTGACCCGTAACAGCGAGGCAGCTGGGCAGCCAGTTGGAGGTGGCGAGTGGGCGTTGCTGATCCCTCGGCGATGCGGGTGCCAGTAGGGGAGGACTCCCACCTGTGGACCAGCAGGACCACAAGTCGCAAGGTGCTGCTGGTGGCGCATAACGTCACTTCTGCCGGACGCCTCCTGGACGTCTTGCCGCTGTTCCGCGACGACTTCCGCGTGCAGATGCTGGTGACCGCCACTGGGTCGTCAGCGTTCCGGTCGGGGCTCCACGAGTTGTTCGCCGGGTTGGAGCTGCCCATAGTGCCTTGGGGGCAGGCCCAGTCGATACCGGTCGACCTCGCCGTATCAGCCAGCTTCGGCGGAGAACTCCATAACCTTCAGGGCAAATTGAGCATTTTGTCGCATGGTGTTGGGTATACTAAGAAACTGGCGAGGCCGGGAGCCGGGAGCCGGGAGCCGGGAGCCGGGAGCCGGGAGCCGGGAGCCGGGAGCCGGGAGCCGGGAGCCGGGAGCCGGGAGCCGGGAGCCAACCTTCGGCCTGTCGGCAGACTGGCTCCTCAACGATGGCAAGCCGTTCGTCGACGGTCTCGTACTGTCCCACGCGGAGCAACTGGACCGGTTGCGCCGCGCATGCCCGGAAGCCGAGGACGCGGCGGTGCTCGCCGGCGACCCCTGCTACGACCGGATGCTGTCCGCACGGAAGTACCGCGAAAGGTTCCGTCGATCCCTCGGAATACGCCGTGGGCAGCGCCTGGTCGTACTGAATTCCACCTGGAACCCTGAAGGGTTCTTCGGGAACGGGGGCGGTGAGGACCTCCTGCCGAGCCTGATGCCCCGGCTCGCCGCCGAGTTGCCTGCCGACGACTACCGGCTGGCTGCCATCCTGCACCCGAACGTCTGGTACGGGCACGGGCCGGGCCAGGTCCGTGCCTGGCTGGATCAGGCACGCCGGAGCGGGTTGACCTTGATCAACCCTGTGCATACCTGGCGGCAGGCCCTGCTGTCCGCGGATGTCGTCCTGGGCGACTTCGGCGCGGTCTCCTACTACGCGGCGGCCCTCGGCATCCCCGTGATGCTGGCGGCCACCGGTCAAGAGCGGCTGGACCCGGAGGCGCCGCTCTCATCGTTCGTACGGGATGCGCCCCGGCTCGATCCGCACCGCGCCTTGCGGGAGCAGGTGGAGAGGGTGATCGCCGGTCACCGACCGCTCGCCGGGCCAGCCGAGTTCACCAGCTCGGCGCCCGGCGCCTCGGCGACGCTCCTGCGGCGGCACTTCTACGCCCTGATGGACCTCCCGGAGCCGGAGGCCCCCGCACTGCTGGAGCCACTGCCCCTGCCGCCGTACGATCCCCCTCTGCGTACCGCCCCGCTGCACGTACGGACCGAGGTCCAGGGGGCGCAGGTCGCGGTCGAACGCTCCACGGCGCCTCCGTACGGAGCCGGCGGCGTCACGCACCTCGCGGTCCACGAGGACACCCTCGACCCCGGCATCCTGGAGTCGGCCGATGTGATCACACGGGACGGCCGGCCGGACGATCCCCGGCTGGGCAGCCCCCGGGCATGGACGTCTGAGGTGCTCGGCCGGTATCCGCACTGCACGGTCGCCGCGTACGTGACCGGGCCGCACACGTGCACCGTCCGGAGCCGCGAGCACGGCGTGTACCGGCTGACGGCCGACCCGGAGTCGGATGCCGACCCGGGGGCGTACGCGTCCTCGTTCGCCGCGTGGCTCGCCACTGGCGGCCGAGTGCCCCGAGGCGGGACAACGCTGCGGATACGGGTCGCCGGTGGAGTACACCCGGTGTCGGTCGAGCCGGTGCTACTGAGCGACCTCGCAGCGCAGCCGTAGGGCGGCCAGGTACCCCAAGTGTGGGATCGCGGCCGGCGTGAGCAGCTGCTCCGCGGCCGCAATCAACGTCAGTGCTTCGGCGTTGTCTCCTGCATCGTGCAGGGTTTCGGCCAGGTCGGTGAGAGCGCGGGCCTGGTTGTACGGCTCGCCTTGCTCGGCGAAGAAGTCCACCGCGGCCTCCAGCAGGCCGCGCGACTCGTCGAGCCTCCCCATTCCGCGCAGGGCCCGTCCCTGGTGGCGCTGGGACAGGGCGTGTGCGCGCGGCATGTCGTGCGCGCCCTCATGATCCGGCTCGATCGAGCCGTAGATGGCATCTGCCGCGACGAACCGCTCGTGTGCCGCCTCGTACAGCCAGCGGTTCAGGTTCAGCAGGCCCTGCAGCTCCACGGAGGATGCCTCACCGCGCAAATGGCCGGCCTCGCGCTCCGCCCTGGCCGCGGCGCCCGCCTCCCGATCCGCCTCGTCCCAGCGCCCCAGCTCCCCCAGGCAGTGGGCAAGCTGGAAGTGCAGCGCACCCGCGATGCGGGAGGCCGGCTGGTGCTCGTCGGCGCAGCGGGCCGCGAGTCGCAGGGCGGGCAGTACGTCGTCCCAGTGGCCCGCCTTGAGCTGAAGGGGCCAGAGTGCACGTCCCAGCCGTAGCGCCGTGGTGGTGTGCTCGTACTCGCGGGCCACGAACACGGCGCGGACCAGGTTGCCTGCCTCCACCGCCAACACTGCCACGCCCTCGGCTTCATCCCTGTACGGTTCCCCCCGCGCGGGTGCCGGCTCGGTCCGCCAGCTCTGGGGCAAGGCCGCGTGTGCCGCGTGCAGGGCCCGGTTGAGCAGGAGATCCAGGGTCCGGGCGACAGCCGCGGAGCACTCGGGGATCCCGTGCTCCGGTCCCGCCGTATCGGCCAGGTGGCGGCGCACATCGGGCCGGAACCGGTACCGCCCATCGGGTAGGGGTTCCATGAGCTGGGCGTCAGCCGCTTCCGCCAGCATGCGGGCGGCCTCGTCCTCAGCGACGCCCGCAGCCGCCGCGGCGAGGGGCGCGGTGACGGACGGCCAGCCGCCGAGGGCCGTCAACCGGCAGAGCCGCGCCGTCTCCGGCCGGACCCGGCGGCAACCGGCCTCGGTCGTAGAGCGTATCGGATCGCTCCCTGATGCCCCCGACGCCGGATCCAGAAGGTCCAGCTCCATGTCCTCGGTCAACAGGCGCATCGCCGCCGCCCTCACGGCGAAGGCGTTGCCCGCGCAGTGGGCCAATACGCCCGGCATCTGCGACTTGGCACGCGCGACCTTCTCCCGGCCCGCGACCTTCCTCATCATCTCCAGGGCGTCCCGGTCGCTCAGCCCGGACACGGGGACGGCCTCCGCTTCCAGAGCGAGAGGCGGCCCGGACACGACCACTAGCAGGAAGACCTCCGGTGTGGCCGGGATGAGACTGCGGACCTGGGCGACCGAAGACGCGTGGTCGACCACCACCAT
This sequence comes from Streptomyces sp. ISL-94, assembly GCF_018614075.1. Classification (GTDB taxonomy): domain Bacteria; phylum Actinomycetota; class Actinomycetes; order Streptomycetales; family Streptomycetaceae; genus Streptomyces. The sequence continues at coordinate 83,251 of NZ_JAGGOZ010000026.1, forward strand.
CGCCCGGCGGCCGTCTGTCAGCCGCCGGTAGAGCTGTTCCCGGCCCGCCTCGGTGGGTGGAATCCGCTCGGCCTCAACGCCCATCTGCCGGAGCAGCCGCAGCAGGACCGCTGACGGCGCCGGGCCCAGCTCTGCCGAGCCGTCGCGGAGGTCGATGTAGAACTGTCCGTCGGGGAACCGGTCACGGCACACCGCACCCAGGTGCAGCGCCACCGCGCTGGTACCGATTCCCGGGGGGCCGAACAGGAGAGCGACGCGCGGACGCCCGGCAGTCGGACGGGTAGCCTCCCGCCTCAGCCGCTTGACGATGTCCTTGCGGTCGGTGAAGTGGCGCGTGGCCGGAGGAAGCCCACTGCCGGAAGGAAGCCCGGCCGCGGACTCCGGAACGCTCCGGAGGAGAAGGGACCATTCGTCTGCCTGGCGCCGATCGTCACCCAGGCGGGCATGTACGTGACCGGCCAACGACTCCCAGCCTTCCCTGCTGGTGGGCAGGGGCGTCTCTCGCCCCGTGGCCCTTCTCGCCAGTGCGCCGGTCGACAGCAGTAGCTGCTTGCCCATTTCACCGGCCGCACCATTGCCCACCGCGGTGAGGAATGCGGTCAGTGCACTGAGCGCGATGATCTCCAGCATGTCGGCCCCTCCCCCTGGTTCCCGATCCGCCATTGCCGGACTGTAACCCGGCAACAGCAGCCTGGGGAAACCTTTCCGACCAGGCCAACTCCGTGCCGAAATTGCACAGATGAGTCCTGGGTCACGAAACGCGCCACTGGACCACACCATCGGGCGCGTGAGACGGCAACGGCGTGAGCGTCTGTCAGCGTCTGCTCTACCTGCAGGCCTCAGCAGGGCGAGGGGTTCGTACCCGTCGGGATGGCCCAACGGCTGGGGTGCGGGTGCAGGCCGACGGGCTGGCGCAGTTGCGACGTGAGGCCGACTGGCTGCGCGACGTCGACACGAAGCGGGAGGCCTTCATCAACCTGGTGTCTGCTGCATGCCCATCAAACCACTCAACCCGCCTTCACGCGGAAGGTGTTGTGGCTGCTGTGATTCTCAGGCAGGGACCATGTCGCCGAGTAGGTCGCGCAGAGCCACGTCGACGCCGTTCGGTGCGGCCTCCGCCATCTGACGGAGATCGATCTGCTTGACGTAGCGGTAGCTCTGCGGAGGGTGGAAGGAACCGACCGCCCGGAGGGCCGTGAGCGGGACCGGCTCCTGGAAGGTCACCGGATCAGCCAGCGTGAGGCCACTGGCCCGGCTCGCACCACTCATGTACGCGTCGTACTCACGGCGGCTGATGCCCGCGCGTGTACGGCTGGTCGACCACACTTCGCGAGGGGACGCCACCTGGACCGAAGCGATGCGGGCCGCGCCGACGATGGCCATCGTCGGCGCGGTGGCGTACAGGAGGACAGGAGTGCCGGGAGGTGCGGCGACACGCTGCCGCCGCACCTCTACCGTCTTGCTCCCGGCAAGGATCGCGGTCGCGAACCGGGGGTGGACGGACAGCAGCATCGCGCGCTCCGGATCGTTCACGTCTTTCGGTGCCCCTCTTCGTAGACCGCCTGGAACAGCGTGCTGTTGATCTTCGACAGCTGTTGCAGCGACAACGCTAGTCCCAGCTTCTCCGCCAGCACACGCAGACGCCTGTAGGGCACCGGCACGGGGAAGATCTCGGTGTCCGAGAACCTCAACGCCATCGCCCTGCCGTAGGGTTCGGCCGCCTTCCGAACTTCCCCTCGACCATATACGCCCAGGTGTTCGAATTGCGAGTGGAGGGTGTCGGGATCGTCGATCACCACCTCATCGAGGCGGGAACAACCGATCACCATCTGTCCCTGCTCACCGGGGTTCCCCCGGCTTACATACCAGAGAAGGCGACCCGGAACGCTCTCGTTCCGATGGCCAGGGGAGCGGTAGTAGACGTGCTCGCGGCTGATCCCGAGGACATCGTCCCTCGGCAACAGCATCGTGGGGAAGTCGAACAGGTCGGCAGACCACCGGGGTTCGATGGGCACGATGAACGACGGCAGTCCAGAATCCATGACCTTCGCCGGCCACCAAGCGCGCTCGGCAACACTCGCTACCTCGGCGGACAGGTCAGCGGGCAGCGCGGGCACCATGAGAGCCAGGCGCTGTGCAATGTCAGCGGCCGCGCCGGACACCTCCGAGGCGGCACCGCAGACATCCACGAGCAGGGCGGTAAGGCCGTCTGCGTTAGCAGCGAACCCGTCCGCGCCCGCCGCCGCCTTGGCCACCGCCGACGGGTACGGGTCGGTGATCCGGATGACCTGTGCCCCGCGCTCACGCCCGAGCCGCTTCAGCATGAAGAGCAGTTAGCGGGCCAGTGTCTCCTCCAGCACGTGCCCAGCAGTGCGCAGAACGGGAACGTTCAGGGTCCTGCCGTCCAGAGCCCATACGTACAAACCAACCGGCTGACCCTCTCCGTCCCGCAGTAGCTCCCGTCGCCACAGGATCGCGCCCGAGGCGAAGCTCTTTAGACGCCGCTCGAAAACGGGCCCGCCCTCACGCTCCCCCTGGTCGAAGAACGAGACCAGATCGGCCTCGCTGCCGACAGCGACCTCGTCCGCCGAAAACACGGTGCCCATGAGGTCCCTGGGCCGGTAGACCTGTGCTTGCCTGAGCTCGTCGACGTGGAGGGTGACGACGGAGGGCGCCACCACCTTGACTCCGGCGACGTCCCAGGCGACATCAGCCATACGCGCAAGCCCTGGGTCGCGCGTCACGAGCAGCTGCAGGCCGGTGCAGGAGGTCTCGGCCACGTACCGCAGCCGCGCACGGGTTCGCGCGTCGGCCGGCATGTCAGGGAGTGCGCCAGCCACGGCGGCCATGAGCTCCGCATGCCGGGCCGCCACCACCTCCGGGTCCGGGGTGATCTGCCGCAGGCTCGACAGGTCGGCGCGCCGGTGCTGCCTCTCGGTACTGTCGGCCATTTCGTGCACGTCGTGCAGGAGCTGTGGCGTGAATGCCAGCTCGACGAGATCGGTGAGCCAGCCGGCCTCCAGAGCGCGGGCCTCCTCGACCTCCCGTTCGGAGCCGCCTCCGCTAAGGCCGGCGAACACCGAGTGGTCCACGGTCACCACCAGCAGAGCTTCGCTCTCAGCCTCCGAGAACAGGTCCTGATGCCCGAGATCCAGCCACCAGGAGTCCAGGATCTTCCGTTTCAGGCCCCGCCCCGGCCCCTCACCACGGGGCACGAAGCCCAGGCTGGTCCACATACCGCTGAGCCCGTAGTCGCGGCGGCACCTCGCCTTGATGGCGAGGCGGTGGGCCTGACGCTCCCGGATGGACTGCACCAGTTGGCGCGCTACGCTCTTGCCGCGATGCTCCTCGGCCACGCATAGGTGAGCCATCCTCACGTACGGGCTCCGCTTCGGCAGTCCGAAGAGCGCGTAGCCGATGACCTGCTCGTCCTCCAGGGCTACGAGCAGGCCACCCTCGTCCGCGGCCTGCTGGTACGCGGGTGGGGTCAACAGCCCCAACCATTTGGTGTACCGGTCCCCGAGTGCCACAGCAGCATCAATCAGCTCCGCCTGTTCACCCGACACCGGCACCACGTTGACCGTCATAAGCTCCCCCTCCAGATCGCCAGGCACCGACGCTGCCGATCTCTGCTCTCCTGCTCCCCACTGCACACCTCGGCGATAGCTGCCGGACAGTCCTTTTTTGATCAGTTCCGGCCCGGGCGGCCGAATCATTCCGCTCGGCGCATGCACTCGGCTCAGGAACCCCCATGCCGGCTCGGTCCGTACGGACTCCAGCCCCTGAGGAAAGGCTTGAGGTCTTCGGCTTCCAACTCACGTGTCTTCGGCATGCCGGGTAGGAGAACGAGCGGATCAAGGGATCGCGCGTAATGACGGGCCCAGTCAAGCCACCGCCGAGCGTCTGCCAGCCCGCTCTCCTCCGGCCCCGCTGCAACAAGACGCCGCTCCAGCGCGTCACAGTACTGATTCAGGAGCCGGGAATCCCGCCAGGCTCCCGACTGCTCTCGCAGGACTTCTGCGAGCTGTGCTTCGACTGCCCGGCCCCGGGCCTCATCCATGGCTGCTACCCATAGGGCCTTGCGCTCCGCCGCAGCCCGCTCCTCGTCGGCCTTCCGCTGCGCGTCATCGACGGCTCGCAGTTCGATCTCTCGGAGGACGGTTCCAAGCACGTCCTCCAGCTTCCAGCGCTTTCGATCGGCCCACTTGCTCTGACGCCCCGAACGACTGTGGGGCAGCTCGATCATCAGCACGACCGCTCGTTCCGGATCCATCGACTCCGGAAACTCCCGCTTGATCGTCACCCTGCAGGGGAAGCCGTCGACAGTCAGCTCCACATACCCTTCCCGTTGCGCGGCCCATCTTCCGTGTGCGGTGGAACGCTGGGTGCGTCCTCGGGTGGCCGGTCCGGCGACCTGATGTCCACGTCGTTCAGCCTCGGAGCACAGAGCCTGAAGGATCCGGAGCGAGCGAGCCCGAGGTGCAGGCGGCATGTGCAGCCAAGTGTCGTCCTCCATGAAAGCGGCCATCGCACGATGCGGCTTGCGGATCTGAGTCGGCACCCGGACGGTAGGGGCCTCCCCCGGCCGCTGGCTCTTCTCGTTGGGGTGCGGTCCTTCCTCGAGGGATATCTGAAGGTCACGTCCCCGATTCCACAGCCGCTGCTTTTCAATACGCCGGCCCGGAGGTACGAGCCCGTGACGCTTGGCATAGTCGATCACCCGCCGCCACTCACCCACCTCGTCCTCGTCAGGGTCGGGAAAGACCACCCTGCGCTCGGCAACCAGCCGCTCGACCAACTGTTCCGCCTTGGCCCGCCGCGCCCGCGCGACCGGCCGATCCGCGTAGGACACCAGCCTCGTCTCTGCCCCTTCCTTCCGTTCGGTTGCGACATGCTTCGGATCGTCTGGGTGGTGGCCGTGCTCCAGGTAGAAGACACCGGCCTCTGTCACCTGTGTCCGTACGCCTTCACCCTGCTGACGGGCCACTGCGAGCAGCCCCCGGTCCCGCAGCGCGTAGGCCGTCCGCCGCAGGCCGGGATCTGAACCAAGGCCTTCGCCACCCTGCAGCTTTCGCAGGAGCTCCAACTGCCGCTCGTTCAAGGAAGCCCGCCGATGCATTGATCCCCTACCTCACGCTCAGGCCGCCGTCCACGATCAGCGCCGAGTAGCCGTGTTCAGATTCGGCGCCCTTCCCCTCTACCCGATCTGCAATGCGGCCGTGCGCAGTTTCGCCGTATTCGCTACCTGGCCAACGCCACTGGGCCGACGGGATCAGCAACCCACCCCTGAGCCGGCACTGAGGTCGCGCAGCACCTCCCTCGGGTGGCGGCCAGGCGGGAGCAGAAGCACGTCGGCGAGTACCAGCGCCTGCGACACCAGATATCCGTTCGGACCATCGGCCCGCACCAGCCGCAGCCCCCGCCGCTCGGCGAAGACGTAGAGCTCGGCAGCCGCCTGGATCCGCTCGTACTCCAGCGACGAGATGGTCACGACGCCGCGCCCCTCCCCAAGGTCCACGGAGACTACGGAAGGTGCAGACTCCTCCTGAATGCTCTCGTCCCCGGTGCCCCTGAAGCTTGTGGTGCGCGTCTCGTTCGTCATGTGAAGTCCTCCGTGGGGAGACGATTCCAACGGGAAGCGATGCTCAACGCAGCCGGTGCCGTGTCGTCGCACAACACGTCCTGGGCGGCTCCCTGGTTCTCAGCTGAGCCAAATACGAATCCAGAGAGCGACACGGGCGGCCCCGCCCCGGGGAGCCAGCCGGAACCCTGCCGGGCGATACATCGACGCCCGCTGAGCGTTACGCCGGCACCAGCGTGCGCGGTCTCAGTTCCGGTCTCATTCGTGGTCGTACGGGGCCGTCCGGCGAACCCTCTTCCTTAGGCTCCGCACCAGGTCAGAACGGGTGCGGCCCCCGCCGGACGGCCATACGAACATTTGGAAAGCGTGTTGGGGGCAACCCCTCACGAGTTCGAATCTCGTATCCTCCGCCAGTGCCTCACCGGGCACTTGAAGACCCTGACCGGGAAACCGGTCGGGGTCTTCTGCGTTCCGTGGTCTCAGTTCGAGTCTCGCTTATTTGCCTCATAACCGGACACTTTCCCGCGTTCCAGCCTCGATGGCCTATCCCTCGTACTCCCAAGGGTTCAGCAGGAGTGCGCCTGATCGCGCCAGATGCTTGATGTTGCGGCTCACCAACGTCCAGCCGTTCGCCAGGGCAGTGGCGGCGATCAACGCATCGGGGGGATCGATGCTGGTTCCGGCACTCTTGAGCCTCCGGTGAAGAGCGAGGTATGCGAGTGCCTCCCGCTCGCCGACTGCGGCGATCCGGTCGCGGTACTGATCACGGATGTCCGTGAGCGCCCGCTCGAAAGCGGTACGCCGCACTGGATCAGGTGTTCCCTCAATGCCTGCTTCGATCTCCGCGACCGTGATGACGCTCAGATAGAGGGCAGGGGACGGAACCGAGCGAGCCCAGGCGACGACGGCCCGGGCGGGCTTCGGCCGGGTGGTGATCTCGGCGACCACATTGGTGTCGAGTAGATAGATCACTCGCCGTCCGCCGCATCGTCGTAGGACCGCTGCCCGAACTCCAGACCCTCGAACGGGGCCGCCGTAAGCCGCTCAAGGAATCCGTCGCCGCCCAGGGTCGCCCAGCGGTGAAGCATGTCAGGCAAGGCATCGATGTCGGTGTCGGCCAGCTCGGCATCGAAGTGCCCAAGCTGGTGCTCGGGCAGAGACTCCCGGATCTCCCGGATCGTCCGTAGGGGATGGGACTGAGGATGGGACTCCTCGGGTCTGCGCGGCGGGAGCGGCAGATTCGGGGCAGTGCTCATGATCGGCTCCTCCACGCTGTGGTCACGGGCTCATGCCTGAAGACCACCCTAGTCCCGGACTTCGCAGGTCACCCGATCGTGAAGATCAACCGGTCGCGATCGGTCGCCATCGGATAGTTGACGCCGTGCGGTCTGTCACGGCTGGGCCAACGCGGCCGAGATCGGCCAACGATCTTGAGTTGAGGCGTTCCTAACGGGTGACCTGCGAAGTACGGGCCTAGTACTCCAGCTGTAGATCGTGATCATGCTGGGGCGGCGGCCTGTCGGCGGTAGTGGCTGGCTTGGGATCGAGCCTGGTGGCGGCGTCGCCAGTGGGACCAGCGGAGCCGGTGGGCCGTGTCGTGGACGCGCTCGATGATGAGCGTGATGAAGAGGCGCGCGATCTCGTTGCAGGTCAGCGGGATCAGGTCGTCCGGTGCGGGCTGGCGGGCGTGTTCGTCGGCGCGCACGACGGCGAGGAAGGCGTGGGCAAGCATGGCCAGGGTGACCCAGCGGGACCAGGACGCGTAGCGGCGGACCTGGTGCTCGTCCAGTCCGGCCAAGCCCTTTCCGGCCTGGAATGTTTCCTCGACGCGCCACCTTGATCCCGCGACCTTGACCATGGTGGTCAGCGGCACGGGCTGGGGCGAGTAGCAGCGGTAGTAGGCGAGTTCGCCGGTGGTGCGGTTGCGTCGGATCAGTAGGTGGCGGTGGCCGGGGCGGGGATCGGGCAGCTCGATGACCGCCCAGTCGTAGAAGCGGTGCCCCTTGGCGCCGACCCCGGCGGACAGCTTCTGCCAAGCCCGCTTGGGGAATCTCTTGGCCAGGGCGTCCGCGCGGAACCTCCCTGCGCGGGTGGTGACTTCGTGACTGCAAGCGACTGCGAGGACGTAGCCCGTGCCGCGTTCCTCCAGTGCGACGAGCAGTTTCGGGTTGCCGCCGTAGACCTCGTCACCGGCCACCCAGGAGGCGTGATGGCCGGCGTCCAGGAACCGGGCGATCATGCGCGCGGCAAGTTCCGGTTTGGTCGCGAAGGCGGTTCCGGGCGCGAGTCCGGCCGCCTGGCAGCGGTCGGGGTGGTCGGTCCACGAGCGCGGGACGTACAGCTCCCGGTCCACCGCGGCATGACCGCGCTGACCTGCGTAGACCAGGTAGACAGCGACCTGGGAGTTCTCGATCCTGCCCGCGGTGCCGGTGTACTGGCGCTGGACGCCGACCGTGCGGGTGCCCTTCTTCACGTCGCCGGTCTCATCGACCACCAGCACGGCATGGTCGTCGTGCAGGCGTTCGGCCACATAGTCGCGCACGTCGTTCCGGACGGCGTCCGCGTCCCACTTGGCCCGGTTCAGGAGGTGCTGCATCCCGTCCGGAGATGCCTCACCGGCCCACTCGGCTATGGTCCAGCAGTTCTTGCGCGGCAGGTCCGAGAGCAGACCGAGCACCAACCGCCGTATCCGGCGGCGGGGTTCGACCCTGGTAAACCGGCCCGCGATCCGGTCCATCAGGCCCTCGAATGCTTCCTGCCAGCGGGCAGGGTCTACGCTGTGACCTGCGGCCACCGCCTGATCGTTTGTCTTCACACACCGATGATCAACGGTGGCCGCACCCATGTCCGCGTCGGCTCCCCACCAGCAAGATCACGATCTACGGCTGGAGTACTAGGCCGGGCGGCCCTGGAGAGGGCCGGAAACAACCCGAACCCGAGCTTTGACGGGACCCATCCGCCGAGTCGCCGCCGGCTGTGTCCGGCAGCCGCCGTCTGCCGACGACAGCGATGCCCCTTGCCGTCTGCGACCTCACCATGGAGCTCGTCGTCCACACGACCAAGACGGGCAGAAGCGTCTGCTACCGAAAGCCGGTGGTCACGGTGCTCGGCAGCCCCGACACCGTTGCGCCCGAGCCCCCGACGACGGCCGAGCCCACGCCTGCTCCGGCATCATCCGCACCCCGCCGCAAGGCCAGGCCGGCCCCTGAGCCCACCACCCCGTCCGCGCCGGAGTCGAGCCACCCGGTCAGCATGGATGCCGTTCTGCTCCACCGTGCCGCCCAGGTGCTGGGCACCGGCGACCACCAGGAGACCGTCATCGCCGCCCTGTCCGAGATCGTGGCAGGACGGCAGCAGAACACGGAGCTTGCCCGGCTGCGAGAGCATGTCGGAAGCTTCGCCGCCATCGCGGGGCAAGCGCTCCAAGGCCGGGATTCCTCACTCACCTGGCCTGCTCCGATCCTCTCGCAGTGATCACCGGCAGCCGAGGCAGGCTGGTCTCAGTCCTGGTCTCGTTCACCTCCGTCCGAGGCTGTTCAGACGCCTCTGGACCGAACGCTCCGCCGCAGGTCAGGACGGACACGGCCGTCACCGGACAGCCCAACGAGCATGTGGAAAGCGTGTGGGGGGCAACCCCTCACGAGTTCGAATTTCGTATCCTCCGCCATTGCTCTCACCGGGCAATACGTTGAAGAGCCCCACCGCTTGCGGTGGGGCTCTTCGCGTTCCCCGTCCCGGTTTCCGTCTCAGTCGGGCGGCACCGCCCGCGAGACGCCGAGGTCCAGGGGGACCTGCTTCCATTCCGCACCGCGAGCCAGGCGAATCCACCATGCTTGGGCTCTGTGCCGGAGCCGCTCCGGCGCTGCTGCGGTCCGGTCCGATGAGGTGTCCTATGAAGTCCCGATCAACGCTGGCGGCCTGGCTGGGCAGTCTCGACGCTCCGTGCCTGGCACGCGTGCTCGCCACGCGGAAGGACGCGGTGGCCTCTCCGGAGCCGCGCACGGTGGGGGAGCTCGCGGACCGCCTCCAGCGCCCGGGGTCGGTGGCTCTCGCCCTGCCGCAGCTCACCCTGCCGTGCCTGCAGGTGGCCGAGGCGCTGGCGGCACTGGGAGGACCGGCGTCGCGCGATGCCCTGGCGAAGCTGCTGGGCGCGACGGAAGGCGAAGCCGCCCGCAGGCTGGACTCAGCGCTGGAGGTGCTGGCCGATCACGCACTGGTGTGGCCGGACGGCACCGCGGCACTCCGCATGACCTCGTCCCTGCGGCAGGCATGGGACGCGCCCCTGGGGCTGGATGCCCCCCTGGAGAGGCTGCTGGCAGGCACGACCTCGGACGAGCTGCGCACCATGCTGGTGGCCCTCGGTATCAAGCCGCCGGGCACCAAGCAGCAGCGGCTGGCGGCCTTGGTGGAACACCACAGCGACCCGGAATCCATCGCCACTGTGGTGGCACGGGCACCCAGCACCACACAGAAGCTGCTCGCCAACCGAGCGGACTCCACCGCAGGACAGCGGCAGTTCAGGATGTTCGGGTCACCCGAACCCGACCTCGAACCCGGCGCGCGATGGGCACTCGACCGGGGACTCCTGATCGTGGACCGGCACCGGTACGGCCCCGCGCGCATGCCCGTCGAAGTCGCGCTGGCGCTGCGCGGGCCGAACTGGCACGCCCCGTTCGATCCCCTTCCGCCTTCCGCGCAGTTGGCGGTCATCGGCTCCACCGAGGTGGAACGGGAGGCCGCAGCCACGGCCACGACGCTCGCCGCCCAGGCCGCCTCCGTCCTCTCGGCCTGTTCCGCGTCTGCGCCGGCCAGACTCAAGTCCGGTGGGATCGGCGCACGTGAACTGGCTCGGATCGGCAAGGCGGCCCATGCCGACGCCGCCGTAGTGCGCCTCACCCTGGAGACCGCGTACGCCGCCGGACTCCTGGGCCGGGACGGCGACCGCGTGGCACCCACCGGGGCATACGACGCCTGGGCGGAGCAAGAGCCCGCCGAACGGCTCGCCGTACTGCTCCGGGCATGGCACAACCTGGCGCTCACCCCCGCTCAGGCCCGTGACGAGGACAACAAGGCGCTCCCCGCCCTCGCGGGAGCGCCTCCCTGCGCCGGCTGTCTGCAGGCCCGGCACGGGCTGCTCCACGCGGCGGCGCAGCTTCCGGCGGGGCACGGCGTGGCCATCGCCTCGGACCTGGGGCCGCTGGTGGCCTGGTACCGGCCGCTCGCCGACTCATCGCCCCAGGACGGGACTCTGTTCGCCACCGTGATCCGCGAGGCCGAGCTGCTCGGCATCCTCGCTCGCGGCGTGCTGTCTCCCCTCGGTACCGCTCTGATGGAAGACGACATCGCGGCACTGGCCGCCGTGTGCCGGCGGCTCCTGCCCACGGCAACCCGGACAGCACGGATCGGCGCCGACCTCACCGCTGTCGTCACCGGCACGCCATCGGCGCCACTCGCCGTGCTGCTGGATTCCGTCGCCGACCGCGAGAGCAGCGGCACGGCCTCGGTGTGGCGCTTCAGTCCCGGCAGCGTCCGCCGGGCCCTGGACGCCGGGCACTCGCCAGACGGCCTCACAGCCGACCTGGCCGCCGTCGCCTCCGGCCCGCTGCCCCAGCCCCTGTCCTATCTCATCGCCGACACCGCCCGCGGTCACGGCCGCGTGCGCATCGCCCCCGCCGCCTGCGTCATCCACGGTGAGGATCCGGCGCTCCTCACCGAGCTCGCCGCCCACCGCAAGCTTGCCGTACTCGGCCTGCGGCCACTCGCACCCACGGTGCTGGTCAGCCGCAGCCCCCTCGACGCAACCCTCGCCGTGCTCCGCGCCGAGGGCTACGCCCCCGTCGCCGAGACCGCCGACGGAACCGTACGCATCGAAAAGAAACGACCACAGAGGGCCGCCGCCCCCGTACCGACCCCGCGAAGGGCCGGCACGGGTGCCGATCGTCCCAACGCGGCCCGCCACACCGCGAAGAAGCCGGCCGGCGTCGACCCGAACGCCCTGGCCGCCCGCCTGCTGACCACCCCGCCGACCACCCCGGACCCCGACCCGTTCGGCAGCGGGGTCCCCTTTGGCACCGACACCGAGGAGATCGTCGCCTGGTACGCGAAGCAACTGTCCTACACCGACGTCCGCCAGCTGGCCCATGCCATCGACACCGGAACACCCATCACCGTCGAATACGTCGCCACCTCCGGCAACCGCACGGTACGCACCCTCAGCCGCCTCGAACTCGACCCGCCCTACCTCGAAGCCTGGTGCCACCTGCGGGACGACGAGCGCGTCTTCACCCTCTCCCGCATCCACAGCGTCATGCCCTCGTGAAAGCCGGCGAAAGCAGCTGACCCCCGCCCACGTCCCCGCCCCCGTCCCCGTCCCCGCCCTACAGGTCGAGCTGGTACTCGTGGGACGTGTGCGTCGGCAGGTATCCGAGCTCGTCGTTGACGCGCCGCATGTGCGGGTTGTTGTCGGCCGTGTCGGTCAGCAGGCCGTCGAGTTGGGGGTGGGCCGCGCGGGCCTGGACGATCGAGGCGGCCTTCATCCACCGGGCGAGGCCGCGGCCGCGGTGCTCGGGCAGCACCGCGGTGCCGTAGTGCTGGGCGTCGCCCGTCCCGTCACCGGGAACCACGAGTTCGGTGAAGCCGGCGATGGAGCCGTCCGACCGGTCGACGGCCGCCACGGTGTGGAGGACGTCCCCGCGTGCGGCGACGGCCGAGACCGCCGCCCGTACCCGATCCAGGTCCCAGACGACCGTGCCGTAGCTGACGGCGCCCATCGGCATGTCGTCCATGGCGCGGCGCGACGCCACGAACGTGTCGGCGAGCCGGCCGGGCACCATCCCGTCCCACCCCACCAGCTGGTAGCCGGCATGCGGCTCCTCCGCGATGGCGGTGAGTACGGGGAGGTCCGCGTCGGCCAGTGGCAGCCGGGCGTAGATGAGGGCAAGCGCGGTGCGGAAGCCGCCGGCGAGGAGGAAGGCGGCGCCGGGAGAGCCGGCTTCGGCCTGGGCCGTGAGGGCGCGTCGGCCGTCCTGCCGGGCGGCGGCGACGGCCGCGTCGAGCAGGAGGGAGCCTGCCCGACGGCGCCGTTCGGCCGGGTGGACCTGAACGTCCAGTTCGCCGAGGTGGAGCCGGCCCTCCTTGGTGAACAGGCGCAGGAAGGCGTACCCGACGGGGCTGCCGTCGAGGCCGGCGGCCAGCCAGGCCAGGCGGCGGCCGGCGGACGTCTCCTCGGGGTCGGTCAGGGCGGTGATGCGCACGGACAAGCTGTCTCCATTGATGGGATGGCTTACGAGGGTGGGGGGTCGTCCTGCGCCGGGGCTGTTACTCGGCTACTGGGTTACCCGGTTACTGGGTTACCCGGTTACTGGGTTACCCGGTTACTGGGTTACCCGGTTACTCGGCCCAGGGCAGGACGCGGGTGCCCTCGGTGCCGGGAACGGAAATGACGCCGTCCGAGCGCATGGCGACGTGGGCCTCGACCGGCTGCGGGGCGTGGAGCTGGCGGACCACGCCCGGCGGAAGGACGACGGTCTGTCCGGCGGCGACCTTCTCGGTGCGGCCTCCGAAGGTGACCTCCAGGACGCCGGCGGTCACCGTCCAGACCTGTTCGCGGGTGACGGAGTGCTCGGGGCCGGTCTGGCCAGTGCCCATGGCGACGATCCAGGTGCTGAGTTCCGTGCTGCCCCGGCTGGGCGCGGCCAGGCCGGTCATGCGGGCGTTCGGGGTCTCGGTGACGTTCTCGTCGGTGGGGGTGATCACGAACATGGCGGGGTCCTCGGTCTGTGCGGGCTCGTCGGGGGTGGCCCATTCGACGAGCTGGACGACGATTCCGTTCGGGTCGGTCAGCTGGAACAGCCGCTCGCCCCAGGGTTCTTCGCGCAGCGGCATGGTGATCGGGGCGCCGGCCTCGCGCAGGCGCCGCTCCTCGGCCTCGATACCGGTGACGGTGAGCGCGAAGATCAGCCCCGTGGCCTGCTGGTCGCGCTGCTCGGGCGGGAGCACCTCGATGCCGCGACGGAGCAGCACGATGTCGGCGGCGGCGTCACCCCCGCGGGTCAGGGACGCGAAGCCGTCGGCGTCCGCGGTGACCTGGTAGCCCAGGCGGGTGCAGAAGAACTCACGCGAGGCGTCCACGTCGGCGACGGTGAGGGACAGGGTGGAGGTGGTGACGTGCAAGGTGTCTCCTGACAGGTTCGTATCGCGGACGGGGCATCGCGGGCGGGGCATCGCGGGCGGGGCATCGCGCACGGGGTCGGGCGGTGAACCGCGTCGGCACCGATCGGCCCTAGTCGGAGGCCTTCGCGTAGGTGAGGACGAGGTTGCCGCCCTCGAACACCTGGCTGTCCGTGAGCCGGAAGGCGCGCGGCGAGAAGTCGGCGCGGAAGAGCGGGATGCCGGTGCCGGCCACGATCGGGTACTGCTTGACGATCAGCTCGTCGATCTCGGGAAGCAGTTGGCCGGCCAGGTCGGCGCCGCCGCAGAGCCAGATGCCGAGCCCCTCCTCCTGCTTGAGCTTGCGGACCAGGGCGACCGGGTCATCGGCGGTGACCTCGACCGCCGGGTCCGGGCTGGTGGTGAGCGAGCGGGAGAGCACGATCTGCCGCAGGTGGGCGTAGGGGCTGGTGAGGCCGGCGGCCAGACCCGGGGCGTACGTGCCGCGGCCCATCAGCACCGTGTCGAAGCGGGAGTTGGGCACGTCCGCGACACCGAGGGCGGCTCGGCCCGGGGCCGGGAGAGTGTCCGCGTACTCGCCGATCAGGTGCGGGAAGTAGTCCTCGGTGAGGTGCGGCAGGAAGAAGTCGAAGTCGCCGTCGGGGGCGGCGATGAAGCCGTCGATGGTGGCGCCGATGAAGTAGGTGAGCTTGCGCATCCAGATCCGTTCACTCGGGAGAAATTTGCGTCGGACGTAACTTTAGGCAGAGCCATCAAGATCGGTCAAGACTATTTTTACTACGGGTGTAAGATTGCTCCATGACGATGACCGAGATGGGGCTCCGCGAGTCCAAGAAGCACGAGACCAGGCAGCTGATCTCCGACTGCGCGACCAGGCTCTTCATCGAGCAGGGCTTCGAACAGACCACCATCGCCGAGATCGCCGCCGCGGCGCGCGTGGCCAAGAAGACGGTGACCAACTACTTCCCCCGCAAGGAAGACCTGGCCCTCGACCACCACGACGTCTTCACCGAGGGCCTGGCCCGCGCCGTCGCCGAGCGCGCACCCGGCGAAGCGCCGCTCACCGCCCTGGCGCGGACCTTCCGTGCCGCCCTGCTGGAACACAATCCCGTCGTGGGCTTCACCGGGCCCGCCTTCGCCCGCATGGTCGCCGACAGCCCCACCCTCACGGCCCGCCTGCGCGAACTGCACGACCGGCGCGAGGAAGCACTCGCCACGGCCCTGAGCGCCGTCGCCCCGGATGCCGCCCCGGCCCTCGCGCCCCGGGCCGCGGCCGCCCTGATCGCCGCAGCGGACCGCCTGCTGTTCCGGCGCATCCAGGAACTCACCCTGGCCGAGCGCACCGACGACCAGATCGAGGCCACGCTGATCCCGGAAGCCGACCACCTGGGCGCCCTCCTCGCCGCGGCCCTGGGCAACCACCCCTCCACCGGGACCTGGTGACCTCGCGGCACCTCGCCGAGCCCCGCTACGGGCCGGCCACGGTCGACGCCCTGACACAGAAGTGGGGCAGCTCCACCGGAGCTGCCCCACTCAAGGCAGTTCGGGCGATTCCCCCCGAGAGTCGGGCACACGCGAACCGCAGAAGAGTGCGGGCCCAACCGGGTCCCGGTGAACCGCGACCCGGTGGGCCCGTACGTTTCTTTTGCTTCGCCATAACCAGGGAAAGAACCTTGCCCAACCCCTCCAGCCTCCCCCGCGGGCTCGCTCACTCGCACGGGTGAACAAGTCCAACTGGGCTGGATTTCCGACTGGTTGCCGGGCATATGCTCGCCCCGACAACTCCCAGACATGAGACGGCCCCCGTCGGGACGGCAATCCCGGGCGAGGGCCTGACCAATCAGGAAGCAGCAACCTTCCCCATGGCTCTTCAGCACCCTAGCGCGCCCTCGCGCGCGGTGTACGGCGTTCAGCACTCGAACGTCCGGCACACGACCCGGTACACCGTCCTCGGCAATCACCTGCTCCAGAACCCCGAGTTGACGCTGACCGCCCGGGGGCTGGGCGCGTACATCCAGTCGCTGCCTCCCGGCACCCGCATCGGCATCAAGGACCTGGCCAGGCGGCTGCCCGACGGGGAGGCGCGGATCGCGGCCGCACTGCGGGAGCTGGAGGCGCACGGGTACCTGAAGCGCGTCAAGGAGCAGCTTCCCGACGGGCGGATCGTCACCCGTACGGTGTCCTACAACAACCCCCAGGCCGCCGCCAAGGGCCGGCCGGCCACGCCTCCTCCGCCGCGCCCGGAGCCGGAGTTCGCGGCTGAGCCCCCTGCTCCCGCGCCGGAGCCCGAGCCCGTACCGGAGGCCGAGCCTGAGCCCGCGCCCGTACCGAAGGCCGAGCCCGAGCCCGAGCCCGAGCCCGAGCCCGTAGCGGAGCCGGAGGCCGAGCCTGAGCCCGTACCGGAGGCCGAGCCCGAGCCCGCGGCCGTACCGGAGGCCGAGCCGGAGCCCGTAGCGGAGCCG
>NZ_JAGGOZ010000026.1:99508-126640 GCF_018614075.1 Streptomyces sp. ISL-94
AGGCCGAGCCTGAGCCCGTACGGGAGCCGCAGGCCGAGCCGGCGGCCCGGCCCGTCCGTGCGCCCGAGCCGGTGTCGCCCCGCCGCCGGGCGGCCGTGGCCCTGCTCGGCGGGCTGCGACGGACCGATCCGCGGCTGCTCCTCGGCGAACGGGACATCGAGCGACTCGCCGGGGGCGTCGAGACCTGGCTGGAACGCGGCGGGACGTGGGACGCCATCACCGCCGTGCTCACGGCGAACGTTCCCGACCCGGTCCGCCACCCCGCGGGACTGATCGCGCACCGCCTCACGGCCCAACTGCCGCCCGAGCTGGAACCCTTGTTCCGGAGAGCCGCCTTCGTGCCGCCGGACCCCTTCCAGACGTGCGAGGGCTGCAACCGCGCCTTCCGCAGCCAGGCCCCCGGCAGATGCGGCGACTGCACCGCCGACGAACGCGACGCGGCCGATCGATTCTGCGGTGAATCGGCTGCGGCATACGGGTGATCAGGCGTGTGCGGACCTGGCGGGGCGCGGTGAGGGCCCGCTATTCCTCCTCTGACACGCCCCGCTGCTCCGGCACCCCGCGTACGTGGCTACGGCCTCCGCTGACGCCCGTGCCCCTGCCGTGGAACACCGGCAGGGGCACGCGGCACCTCAGGCGAAGTTCGGCATCTCCCCGACCGTGGTCGACATGTCGATCACGGCGAAGGCGGCCCCCTGCTGGTCGGTCAGCGCGGCGAAGCGGCCGAAGGGGCTGTCCATCGGCCCGAAGTGGAGGGTTCCGCCCAGCTTCTTCGCCTTGGCGACCGCCTCGTCGCAGTTGTCCACGCCGAAGTAGACCTGGATGTAGGAGGGAATTTCCGGCGGGAACTCCGAGCCCATGGTCATCCGGCCCAGCACCGGGTTCTCCTTGCCGCCCAGGCTGTAGATCTTGTAGTCCATGCCCTCCGCCTCCGGACTGTCACCCATGTCCATCTGCTGGGTGCCGTACGGGAAGACCTTGGGCAGGAAGGCATCCACCTTCTGCACGTCCCGGCTGAAGAACTCGGCCCAGGCGTACGAGCCCGGCTCGCCGATCTTCTCGAAGCCCTTGTGCTCACCCGGCTGCCAGACGCCGAAAACCGCGCCGCTCGGCTCCTTGGCGATCGCCATCGAGCCGAAGGTGCCGACCTGCATCGGCTCCATCAGCAGCTCGCCGCCCGCCGCCTTGATCTTCTCGGCGGTCGCCTCGACATCGGGGGAGGCGAGGTACAGACACCACTGCGACGGCGCGTCGCCTCCCGGCATCGGCGGGACCACGGCGGCGACCGCCTTGCCGTCGGAGTAGGCCTGCGTGTAGTTGCCGAACTCGCTCGACGCCTCGCCGAAGGTCCAGCCCAGGACTTCGGAGTAGAAGCTCTTGGCGCCCTCCACGTCCTTGAACATGGCGTCCACCCAGCAGGGAGCGCCTTCTGAGAACTCAGTCATGATCGACTCCTGTGTCCTGTCTGCGACTGTGCCTGTGCCTGTGCCTGTGCCTGTGCCTGTGCCTGTGTCGGCGTACGGATCCACGCTAGGCGGGGGGTCCGACAACCGCGCGCCGACCGTGCGCGGAACGCCGCCGCGCGGGACGCTGGAGCCATGAACGACACGGACGACAAGGACCCCAAGGGCGTCACCATCCGGCTCGCGCAGCAGCCCGAGGCCGACGCACTGCTCGGCCGGAGCCCGCTCGCCGCCCTCGTCGGGATGCTGCTCGACCAGCAGGTACCGATGGAGTGGGCGTTCTCGTTCCGTGTCCAGTCTGAGCGTGTTGCCCGGATGCTCATGTCTGTCTAGTCGGTTCTGGAGTCCCCAGACACCCCCGGGAACAAGTAACCCGCTGAAAGCTGGTAGATACCCGAGCACGGCACGGGCGGTGCTCAGACCTCGGCAAGGTCCGGGCGCCGCACGTACAGCCTTGTGACCGTCCCCCGGCAGGGGCAGACGGTTTGGATCTACGAGAAGGGCGGTGGCGCCCGGGCCCAGGTCGTCGACGCCGTTCTGCACCCCCAGAAGCACGACGCCCGTGCCGTTCTGGATGGTCTGGCGGCCGGCCGGAGCGAAGCGCTGCCCCCGGAGCAAAAGCTCGACCGCATCCGCGACCTCATCGGCTCGTAGGCAAGTGAAGCCGTGATCCCCCGCCAGGGTGCCCCTGCAGGCGGCAGCCTTGGCGGCAGCCTTGGCGGGGATCACGGCCTCTTGACCTTCCCGTGGGCGAGGCTGAGCTGAAGCCGGTCCTCGACCGGCCTTGGGGACCATCCGTTGCCCTGTCCAGGCCGGGTCTGGACAGGTGGATGTGCCCGAAAACCCTGTGGGCGTGGGAGTTGATGCCACGTAGCGTCAGCCGCGATTTCAACAATCCGGGGGAAATATGAACATCGGAAGAATTGTGGCGGCACTGACCGTCGGGGCGGCCCTCACTCTGGGCATGGCTGCGCCTTCCGTGGCGGTGGCCCCGACCCCAGTCGCGGAGAACCGCGGGGCGGCCGACTCAGCGGACCGGGCCCGTGACGCAAAGGCCCGTAAGGGACCTGTGGTCGCGTTGCACAACGGCAAGCCCATCGACCTGGCCAAGGGCTGGGGTACCGCGACGGTGTGCACGGAGTACGCCGATCTGACCGTGCGCTGCTTCGACACCGACGCCCAGGCGGAAGCAGACCTGGCCGAGTTCAAGGCGGGGCACCCCGAGACAGTCAAGGCGCCTCCGGCGGGACGCGGCGACATGAAGATGAACCCGCAGGGCAGGATGGAGACGGTCCCGGCCGCTTCGGCCGTCACTCTGTCGGCTTCCGTGGCGGCTGCGTCGCCTGGCTGTTCGTGGGGATTCACGTGCGTGTACGCGGACCTGGACTACACCGGGCGTAAGCTCCAATGGGACATGGACGGCACGAAGACGCTCGGGCAGTACGGGTTCCGCGACCAGACGACATCGGTGGCGAACAACGATGAAATGGGTGGCATGACGCTCATCGACTACCGGGACAACATGGTCGACCCGACCTTCATCGTCTGCCTCGGGTGCGCCTACGGCGATCTGCGGCAGCAGGACTATCCGGGCTGGGGCACCGGGTCTTGGGACGACCGCGCTGACGCGCTGACTATGTAGCAGATCGCGGCTTTGAGGAAAGGTGCCTGGCATGTCGGGTCGTACCGTTGCCTGGGTTTTGGTTGGGATCGCCGTTCTGGCCGGCGGACTCCTGTTCTGGTTCCAGCCGTGGAAGAGCTGCGGTGAGGGCGCTGAGCGGATTACGGACCGTCCCGCCGGTGCGGCGGTCGAGACGTGTGACGACTACCGGCGCTGGGGCCACCCCACTCGGTGACCCCCTTGTGCTTCGCCCCTGCCGCCAGCTTGCGGCAGGGGCTTTGTCGTGTCCCGGCCTGCGTGCGCGGCTTGGGGTTCCTGGCCGGTACCAGCACAGCGAAGCCCTCATCACCTGGGCAGCTATCGCCCTCATGACCCACCGCATCACCCAGAAGAAGCTCCGCCCCTCCGCCGCTCGCCAAAGCGCCTGAACCGGCACCTCCAGCAGACTCAGCCTCCGATTCGACGAGTTGAGTGCAGCAGTAAGTACCGGTGGACCCGGTTTCAGTGTTCCCTGAGTACCTCGTGTGTCTGCGGTGTCCTGTCGGCTTCGGCAGCGACGGTGAGGTGGCCGCGCAGATCACGCTGACGCGGAAGGTCTGAAAGACTGGCGCCGATAGCTAGTCGTCTCTTCACAAGCTGGTGAAAATGGCACGATGAACCATTTCGCCCGCGTGGTGGCCCTGACCTGCCTCGGATGCACCATCCTGCTGTCCGGATGTACCGTCGACAGCACCCCGAGCCCAGACCGCCGTCCCTCTGGCACCCCCGGCCCCACGGCTACTACCACCGTGGCCCCGGATGCCGCGGTTCAGCTCGCTGACCGCTACCGTCGCTCCGGCGGAACGAAAGACGTGTACGGCATCCAGCAGAGTTCCGGTCCGGACGGGGTTCCCCTGCTGACCGTGTGGACGCACAACCCAGACGAAGACGCTAAGCCGTTCGATGACCTCAAGGAATCGATTACCAGATACCTGGAGCACAAAGAGAATCTGTCGCTCAAACACGGCTATCTGATGGACGTCTTCGGCCCGGATGGTTCTTTGCAGCACCGCCTTGACGCTCGCCAATAACCCTCAGTCCACCGCACTTCGCCAGATCACGCCTTAACTCGCCAACTCAGGCGCTCGGCCGCATGCGTGTCATGTCTGGATCAGCACAGGTGCTAACGCTGCTCTGATGGTCCCCAAGGTCGTGTGAGGCTCGCGGGGCCCGGCAAGGGCCTATTTCTGACGTTGCGGGAAGGCCCGGACTGCGCTGCCGGGCTGTGCTCGCCGCAGCTGGTTGTTCTCGACCTCCAGGACGTGGATGACTCTGGCGAACGTGTAGAGCCGTTCCTTGAGTTTTCGGTGTTCCTCCCGAAGGGATGCCACCTGTACTCGGAGCCGGTCGTTGTCCTCTCTGAGGTCTTGTGCGATCTGGGGGCGGTGGTCCTGGGAACGGACGAGGGCATAGAAGAGATCCTTAAGCCCGGTGTGCTTGTGAGTGAGTTTGTGGCGCTTGAGCTGGGATTCTGCGGCCAGCGACTTGACGGTCAGCTGCCCGTCAGAGTGCAGAGGGACACCGGCCAGGAGTCGGATCATGGCGTCGGTGATCACGCGGATCTCCTCGCGATCCTCGGCGTTCCCCCCGGATGCGGTGTCGGCAGCGACGGCGAGGGCCGTGCCGATGGTCTCGGCAAGCGCCGGCGCCGTGGCGGTGTCAGACATGGGTGCCTTCTCCGGTGGTGGTGCGGCTGGAACGGTGGGCTTCGATCAGGGCATCGAGCACTTGCTGTCGTTGCTGGAGGCGCCGCCGGATTGGGTGCGGCAGGAGCCCGTCACTGATTTCGGCACTGATCTGTTCGATCTCTTTCGCGGCTAGGTCCATGTGGGTGTCGGTGCGGGAGATGTTTGGGCAGGTGCTGTGACAGCGGTTGCGACTGGGGGTTCGCTGGGTCGTGGCGTCAGCCTTCCCGCGTGCGGGGTTGCAGAGTGCCGCGTGAGGGTCGTAATTGCAGGTCAGGAACGATTCCGGGTGATCGAAGACCTGAAGTCGGGGGTTGGCGATGAGGGCCTTGTGTTGCCGCTTGCTGAGGAATCCACCTGCGTAGGTGGTCTGGAATTCGCTGGCTGCGGTGAGGTAGCGGCCGACCGCGGGGCCGCTGACTCCTTCACCGGCGGTAAGGCGTTCGGCGGCCGCAGCGAGGGTTTCCGCAGTGGCCAGGGCTTGTTCCAGGTCGAGGAGCTGAAGCATGTCTGTGGTCGAGCGGCCCCCATATCCGTCCGCGAGCGAGGCACTGAGGTGGCCGTATTGGATGCCCAGGGCGATGCGGCCGGAGGGGCGACGGACGATGAACCAGGCGATCGTGCGGCGGAAGCGTCGCAGGGTGACGGCGCCCTCGGGATCGTCCGGAATGGCTTCGTGGTCGCGTCCGTGGTACCGGGCGAGCTCGTTGGACCAAGCGGAGAACCGGCGGATGCGGGCGATGGCCAGGGCCGGCGTCAGCGCTGAGCCGAGGTAGGTGCGGGGTTTGTGGCACTTCGATAGTGAGCGGGGGAACAGCAGCCGGCCGTCCGTCAGGGCTTCCAGCACGGTGACGGCTTGTTGAACGGGGGCGATTACGGTCCACGGGTGAGTACGCAGGGCGCCTTGAGGCACGTGGTTCCCGCGGCTGTCGGTGACGGTCTTGAAGTGGCGGCCGGTGATGCGGTGGCGGACGGTGCCGTCAGAGCGGTGTTCCGAGGTGCAACAGCCCCGTTGTAGTTGCAGAACCTCTCGGGGCCGGATGCCGGAGAGGTAGGCGATAACGATTAGGGCGGCGGTCATCAGGTGTTCCGCCAGGTCCTGGACCTCTTCGAAGTCGATCACTCCACGCCATGAGCGGCCGTCGAGGTGGCCGTTGATCTCGGTGGCCAGCGGGGCGCCGTCCCCGGTCGCGAGTCGGTCGGAATCCCGCAGGCAAGAACTGACCAGCTGGTTGACCTGTCCCACGGACACACCGAGCAGGCCGGCAATGAACTGGTTGTGGCTCGGCAGCGGAGGCGGTGGCGAGCCCGTTCGCTGCTGGTGGCCTTGCCGGAGAGTCTTGATGCGGGGGCTGTTAAAGGCAGGGACGGGCTCGCCGGTTTCTTCGAGGCGCCGGAAGTAGGCGCGTACCTTGTCCCGGCCGCCGGGTTCAGCGCGACTGGGGGCGTTGTCGAGGAGCCGGCGCATCTCCGCGCGGGCGGAGAGGATGTCGGGCGCAAAGTCGGTGACCGTGCGAAGGGCCCAGACCAGCAGCGGTGACATGACAGAGGGATGGATGGGGGCGGTGGCGTTCTCGCCACGTCGCTGCCACTGCCTGAGCCCGTCGGCGTAGGCGCCGGTCCCGCCGACTTCTGCGTCTTCCCACGGCGGCATGGGGATGCGGTCCTCGGGCAGCAGGAACGGCGCGAAGGCCCAGAGTCGGGTGATCGAGAACAGCTCATGGACGATAACCGTGCGGCAGGCGCCCAGTCCACCACGCTCGGTGGCGTACTCCACCATGAGGTCACGCGTCACTTCGTCCAGTGAACGGACCGATCGAGACCCCAACCAGCGGGCGAAATAGCTCCAGGTTCTGATCACTCTTGTGAGCGTGACGGCGGCCGGACGTTCCCGGGTGGCAGCCCGGGAGTCAGCCATCAGCGGTTGCGGGGTGGGGAGGTTGAGCAGGGCCCAGCCCGCCCGCATGAAGCCGGAACGCAAGGGCACGGCGAAGTTCTCCCAGACGATGCTGAGGGTCGTCGTCGCCTCGCCGTGGGCGAGCGCCGCCAGGTTCCAGATGGGGTCGGCGAAGCGTGGAACGTCAGCGGCCGTGGCTCCCGGCCGGGCCCGGTCCAGCGTGAAGACAGGGGTGTCCGGCGCGGGGTTGACCAGCGCGTTGTTGTGTTCAAGAAGCAGGTGAGTCACGGGTCGAGGCGTCTTTCCATCATGCGGTCGATCAGGGCGTGGTCGTCGTCCGTCAGCTCCGCCAGGAACCGACGGCGGCTGTGCTCGGTGGTGTGGTCCTCCACGAGCGCGGAGACGCGGGCGAAGTGCTCTGCCCAGTCGGCGGCCCAGATCTCCGGCGTGACCGTGGCGCGGATCGCGGCGAGCGCTTGGTGCAGATAGGTGATCCGGGGCAGGTGACGGCTGGTGGCCACCGCATTGGGGCAGGCGAAGCACATCAGGAACGACACTGCGCAGGGCCCGGACGGGGTGAACGGGCTGTGCTCGAAGTCGGTGCAGGCGGCTACCGCCGTGTCGAGCCTGCCGCCGACGAGGTCGAAGGCCACGGCCGGTGTCAGTCCCGACGCGGCCGCCACCGCCTCCGCGCTCTCCCCGTCCGGACTGGATGCCACGACGCGCATCCCGACTTGTGCATATGCGTGATCGACAGCCGCGTGCAGGCCGGCGGCCACGACGTCGGCGGATGCCTCACGGATGTCCGGGTTGCGCATGAGGTAGACGTCGTCATGCGTGCGCTGGGTGTTGTTCCGGGGGCGTCCGTAGATACCTTGTGCGGTGTTGCGCAGGGCCTGCGCGGAAAGCGGACGGCCGTCGCGAGTCAGTGCCAGGCCCTCAGCCCATGCGCGGATGAAGTAGGGCAGGGTCTGCCCGTCCCAGTTGTCGGCCTGGATCAGCCCGTCTTGCGACCAGGCCAACAGCAGCCGGTCGTCCGGCATGTTCAGGCTCTCCAGCAGGTTCCGAAGTGGCTGGGTGATGCGGAGAATCCGGCGGATGACCCGGCCGGCGGTGCCTTCGCCGAGATCCACCAGGCTGTTGCTGGCGTGCCGTCGGCGTGCCCCGCGACGGGGTTTGTCCGTCGCGATCCGGTGGATCACCTCGGCGCCGTCCGAGGCGTCCGTGTTCGGCGAATGGCCGGGGATCCGCATCTTCTGGAGGACGGAGAGGTTCCATCCCTCGTGGCAGATCAGCAGCACGGCGGCGGCACCCATCTCGGCGCAGGTGGGGAACAGCCGGGCCGTCATCGCTGCCACCCCGCCAGCGCGGTGCACGACGGTGCGAACCGGCTCGTGCAGGTGGCGGTGGCCGCCGGCTGAAGGCTGCCAGGGCAGGTGGCCGGTCCGGCTGAGCTCGTCCAGGACTTCCGCCAGCTGTACCTCGGCACCGTCCGGAGTGATCTGTCCGGCCCGCCACCGCTCCAGCAGCCTGGTGTTCTCCTCGATCCGCAGTTGCGCGGTGCGCAGCGTGCGGGCCGCCGCGTCCTTGATCGCCTTGAACTCCTCCTCGGAGTAGGTCCGGGCCGGTGCGGGCCGTGGGGCGCCACCTCGGAAGAGCTTCAGAGCCGCTCTTGTGGCCGGCGGCAGTGACTCCACCGTGAGCAACAGCCGCTTCAGCCGCCACCGGTAGTCACCTGGCAGGACCCAGTCATTCCAGACGGCGGGCGTGAGGTGCCCGACCTCGGTGACGGGTGGGGTGCGGTCTGCGGACCACCGCAGGAAGTGCCGCATCAGCTTGGCCCGGCTCTGCAAAGTCGCCGCCGCGTTCCACTCCCTCCCCGCCAACTTGCCGAAAGCCGCCATCAGTTCACGACGCAGTTCCTCCGAGCCGGGACACTGCCCGAAGTCGAACCGGCCGAGATCCTCCCCGTGCGGTCCCCGTGCGTGAACAGCCAGGCCGTCGGCCGACAGGTTCGGCGGACGCTGATGCCGCTGGGCCGGAAGCGCAGCCCGCCGTCCCCGACCGCTCACGCCACGGCCCCGGGAACGTCGAGGACCAGCCCGGTGCGTTCGGCGATCAGCGCCAGCAGCTCGGTGGTCTCGCTGTCCTCCCGGCCCATGAGCAGGCTTTCGAGTTGCAGACCACGAACCGGCTCCAGGTAAATCGCCCGGGTGGTCTCCTCCGAGCGGTGGCCCAGGAGGTCCTTGACCATCGACCAGACACCGCCGTAGATCTCCTCGTAGTGGCGCCGCTGGTCCGGGCTGAGCCCCATGCGGCGGTCCATCGCGTAGTGCAGTGACACCACCATGCGCAGCGCGAACGAGTGCCGGGCCATGTGCGGTGTGGCGAACAGCTCCAGGCCCAGGGCCTTGCATCGGCGGTTGGCCCGTGCGAACAGGTTGCTCCAGCCCCGGTAGCGGCGGGGCAGTCCGGACTCGGTCAGCCACAACATCGCAGGCTCCAGGCCCTGCGGGCCCCGGACGAACAGCCGCAGCCGCTGCCGGTCGTCGAGTTCGTTCAGCCCGACCCGTCCCGTGCGGCCGCCCGATGCACTCCAGCGGACTTCACCCCGCCGGGTGACTTCCTCAATGACGCGAACCCCTCCAAGCCGTTCGTAGACGCCCGCTTCCTGGGCCCGGCGTACCGCGAGCGCCCGCGTGGTCAGCCGGTAGTCGCTCACCTCCCGCAGGCTGGCGTGACTGACGTAGAAGTGGCGGCCAGCGCGTTTGGCTGCTGCGGTCGCCAACCGCGCCGCATAGAACCGCTGATCGCTCAGCGGGGGCAGCTCGGAAGCCAGCAGTGTCCCGGCCTCCCGGCGTCGCAGACCGCTGCCGTAGAGCAGGCTGGCGAAGGCCGCGTCCCGTCCGTCGTTGCGGCCCCGCCAGGCCGGATCCTCCATTCCGTCCGGCAGCATCCCCCGCAGGCCGACATCCCGCCACAGCCTCCAAGCCCTCGGCGTCAGCCACTTCACGTCCGATGTCCGAACGTCCGCCGGGGCCAGCTCGGGGACCTCGCCCATCGCGCCGTCCCGCCTACGGACCGAACGCAGACGTACCGGGCTCACTGCGACGTATCCCCGTGCCGTCGCCCAGTCGTAGAGCATCCGCAGGGCCGCGAGCTCCCGCCCCCACTTCGCGCCCCCGATCGGAGCGTCGTTGGCCTCGGCGCGGAGCCGCCAGTCCTCCCAGCCCTCCAGGTCCTCAGCCGTCGCGCGGTCCCAGGTCAGGCCCGACCGCCACAGGAACGTGAAGAACAAGCGGTAGTCCAGCGCGTACGACTCCTGCGTACCCGGCGCCTTCCCCACGAACGGCGGACGGCGGAAGAACTCACTCAACCGAGCATCAACACGACCCCCGGGAGAGACCAGGATCGGCTGTCGCTGCCGGATCCCAAGTTGTCGCTCGCGCTCCGCCAGATCAACCGCACCGACGATCGCCAGATCCGCGGGCTCGCCGCCTCTGTCGGTCCAGAACAGCTGCCACTCATCGGCCACAAGGACGCTCCGTAATCACAACTCGACCTGCTGTAACACGCAGAACGTACACGGAACTGTCAGGGCCCTGGACGATCGCCCAGCGGCTCGGCTCCGAGGACCTCGACGCGCACGCCATCGCCGCCTACGACCCGGAGGCCTTCGCCGCCCTGCTCTCCGAGAAGCCCGCCGTCCACCGCTACCCGGGGTCGATGGCGAAGCGCATCCAGCAGCTGTGCGCGTACCTCGTGGAGCACTACGGCGGCGACGCCGAGGCCGTCTGGGCCGACGCCCCGACCGGGGCGGAGCTGCTGAAGCGGCTCAAGGCGCTGCCGGGCTTCGGCGAGCAGAAGGCCCAGATCTTCCTCGCCCTGCTGGGCAAGCGGTTCGGGGTGCGCCCGCAGGGCTGGCGGGAGGCCGCGGGGGGCTACGGGCAGGCGAACGTCTACCGCTCCGCCGCCGACATCACCGGGCCGGAGTCCCTGGCCAAGGTACGGGCCCACAAGCAGGAGATGAAGGCCGCCGCCAAGGCCGCCAAGGCGTCCTGACCCCCACCCGATTGACCGGCCCGACCCGTCCCGGATTGACCCCTGGCGCCGGTCTATCCGCACCGTAGGTTGGGGGACATGACAGAGATCGCGACCCGCGCCGCCACCGCCGAAGCCATCTGCGACGCCCCCGGCAGCCTCATCACCCTGCTCACCGATACCGCCGAACTCACCTGCAACACCGCCACCTTCGAGGAGGGCGCGGCCGGAGCCCCGGTGCACTTCCACACCAAGGCCACCGAGTTCTTCCACGTGACGGCCGGCCGCCTCGACGTCCTCGTCGGCGACGTGATCCAGACCCTCGGCGCCGGTGACTTCATCGCGATCCCGCCGGGAGTCAAGCACGCCTTCGCCCCCGCCGCAGGCCACACGGCGAGCGTCTTCGTCGGCTTCACCCCCGGCATGGGCCGCTTCGACTACTACCGGCTCCTCGGCCGCGTCAACGCGGGCGAGGCCACCGTGCAGGACATCAAGGACAGCTCATCCACGTACGACAACCACTACGCGGAGAGCCCCGCCTGGAGCGGCCGCCGCCGCAGCGCCGAGCCGTAGACCACGTCCGCGTCGAGCCGGCGCAGCTCCTCCGCGATCAGCTCTGCGTCGCTGCGGATCTTCAGTGCCACCTTGCGGTCGGGGCTTCCCGGCAGGACCAGCGTGGCCAGCTTCCCGGCCGGCCGGTCCACCCGGATCTCCCCGCCCGTGGTCTGGAGGCTGACCCGGGTGATCACCGGACCCGCGCTCTCCAGCCGGGCGACGGGCACCCCGAGGCAGTCCTCCAGCCAGCGCGCCAGCAGCTCGGCGCTCACGTTGTCGGCCTCGCTCTCCACCGTCGCGCCGGTCACCGGCAGCGGCTTCTGGTCCAGGGCGGCGGCCAGCAGGGCCCGCCACGGCGTGAGCCGCGTCCAGGCCAGGTCGGTGTCACCGGGGTGGTAGGCGGCGGCCCGCTCGTCGAGTACGCCGACCGGGTCGTAAGCGGCGGCCGCGTCGGTGATCCGGCGCTGCGCCAGCGCACCCAGGGGGTCCTTGGCGAGGTCGGTCGGGGCGTCGGCCGGCCACCAGGCCACCACCGGCGCGTCCGGCACGAGCAGCGGCAGGACGACCGATCCGGCCTGCTCGGTCAGCGCCCCGTGCAGGCGCAGCAGCACGATCTCGCCGGTCCCGGCGTCCGAGCCGACCCGCAGCTCGGCGTCCAGCCGGCTCGTGCGCAGGCTGTGCGGGCCCCGCGAGGTCCGCTTGATCACCGCGATGATGCGGCAGGGGTGCTCGTGCGAGGCCTCGGAGGCCGCGCGGACGGCGTCGTAGGCGTTCTCCTCGTCGGTGGCGATGACGAGCGTCAGGACCAGGCCCGTGGTGGGGCTGCCTATCGCCCGGCGGGCGGCGAGCAGGGCCCGGTTGACCTTGCTGGACGTGGTGTCGGTGAGTTCGGTCCGCATACTCCGAGTCTGTCAGCGCCCATCCGGGTCGCGGCACCAGGTTCACTCGATTCCCCCTGGAACCGGGCGCCTGCGGCGAGCCGGGCCGAGCCGAGCCGTCTGCGCCGACGCGAAGCCGGCGGGACCCCGGTCAGCGGCGCCTGCGGGCCGTTCCGAAGATCGAGCGCGAGATCTCCCGGCCCAGCTGCGTCCCGACCGACCGGGCAAGCGAGCGGAACAGCCCGCTCCCCACCACCTGCTCGACCGGCGAGCGATCCGGCTTCGGAGCGCTGCGCGCCGCCCTCGCGGCCTCCTTCTCGGCCGCCTTGGCCTGCTTCTCCGCCTCGGCGGCCGCCGCTGCCGCCTCCGCCTCCGCCTCCGCGGCGGCCTGCTCGGCGCTGATCTTCTCGTACGCCGACTCTCGGTCGACCGGCTCCGCGTAGCGCGAGTACAGCGGCGAGGACTTCACCGCCTGGTCCAGTGCCGTCGCCTCGATCGGGCCCATCAGCGACTGCGGGGCGCGCAGCCGGGTCGCCGCGACCGGCGTCGGGGCGCCCTTCTCGCTGAGCACGGTGATGACCGCCTCACCGGTCCCCAGCCCGGTGAGCAGCTCCTCCAGGTCGTACGGGGAGTTCGGGAAGGTCCGCACGGTCGCCTTCAGCGCTTTCGCGTCATCGGGCGTGAAGGCGCGTAGCGCGTGCTGCACCCGGTTGCCGAGCTGGGCGAGCACGTCCGCCGGTACGTCCTTGGGGGTCTGGGTCACGAAGAAGACGCCGATGCCCTTGGAGCGGATCAGGCGCACCGTCTGGGTGATCGAGTCCAGGAAGGCCTTCGAGGCGCCTTTGAAGAGCAGGTGGGCCTCGTCGAAGAAGAAGACGAGCTTGGGCTGCTCCAGGTCGCCGACCTCCGGCAGGTCGTTGAAGAGGTCGGCGAGCAGCCACATGAGGAAGGTGGAGAAGAGCTGCGGCTTGTCCTGGACGGCGGGAAGCTCCAGTACGGAGACGAGTCCGCGCCCGTCCGCGGCCGTACGGAGGAACTCGCTCGTGTCGAACTCCGGCTCGCCGAAGAACTCCGAGG
The DNA here is from genome assembly GCF_018614075.1 of Streptomyces sp. ISL-94. Taxonomy (GTDB): domain Bacteria; phylum Actinomycetota; class Actinomycetes; order Streptomycetales; family Streptomycetaceae; genus Streptomyces. Next base: position 112,765 of record NZ_JAGGOZ010000026.1, read on the forward strand.
CCCCCTGCTGCTCGAAGGCGGTCAGCGCCCGCAGGATCACCCCGGCCGTCACGGTGGACAGCCCGCCGATGCCCTTGAGCTCCGGTCTTCCCTGGTCGGAGACGAGGAAGGCGACCACCGCGCGCAGGTCCTTGAGGTCGATCAGCTCCAGGCCCTTGGTATCGGCGTAGTGGAAGATCAGCCCGAGGGACTGCTCCTGCGTCTGGTTGAGCTGCAGCACCTTCGACATGAGCACCGGGCCGAAGCTCGTGACGGTCGACCGGACCGGGATGCCGGGGCCGATCCCGCCCAGCGAGTAGAACTCGCTCGGGAATCCGGTGGCCTCCCACTCCTGGGCCACGTCCTGGGCCCGTTCCGCGATCTTCTCGTTGGCCGCGCCGGGGGCCGAGATGCCCGAGACGTCGCCCTTGATGTCGGCGAGGAAGACCGGGACGCCGTGGGCGGACAGCTGCTCGGCGATGAGCTGGAGGGTCTTGGTCTTGCCGGTGCCGGTGGCGCCCGCGACCAGCCCGTGCCGGTTGAGCATCGACAGGGGGATGCGGATCTGGCGGTCGGGCAGGCAGCGGCCGTCCCAGAGCAGGGCCCCCAGATCGAGCGCGGGTCCGGTGAAGGCGTATCCGGCGGCGATCTCCTCCGCCGGGCCCGCCGAGACGGCGGGGTCGGTGCTCTCGCTCATGCATCACTCCCGGATTGGCGGTGTTTGACACTTTTGCACCAACGTCGCGAGGCTGCGCCCGCAGGCACGGGCCCGGTAGGCTTTCCGTGTGATCTTCAAGCGCATCGGTAACGGAAAGCCGTACCCCGACCACGGCCGGGAAAGCACCCGGCAGTGGGCGGACGTCGCGCCGCGCCCGGTCCGGCTCGACCAGCTGGTGACGACCAAGGGCCAGCTGGACCTCGAAACGCTGCTCGCCGAGGACTCGACCTTCTACGGCGACCTCTTCGCGCACGTCGTGAAGTGGCGGGGCGACCTGTACCTGGAGGACGGGCTGCACCGCGCCGTCCGCGCGGCCCTCCAGCAGCGCCAGGTCCTGCACGCCCGCGTCCTCGAGATGGACTGAACCAGCGGGGCTGACGGGGTTGACGGGGCTGACGGGCTTCCAAGACTGAGCGGCGCTTCGCGTAGATTGCGCCTTTCGGGTCAGCATTGGCCTATCAGCAGATCATTTAGTAGGCATCGCTCCCGGGCCGCACTACGCTGCGCCCATGAGCATGCTCACTCCCCCCGGCATGGGCGGAAAGTACCGCGTCACGGGAGCCGCCTATCCGCGGATGAGCCGTAAGCGGAGCCGCCGCCGCATCGTCCTCGCCGTACTCGGCTCGGTCCTCGCCCTCGCCCTGGTCGGCTATGGGGCGCTGCAGCTCATCGACGTGTTCCGGGGCGACAGCTCCAAACGGAACACGGCCGCTGGCGGCAAGGACTGCCCGACCGGCTCCCCCAAGGCCGCCGCCCAGGGCGGTGGCCCCGCCGCCGCGTCCCCGGTCGCCGCGAAACCGGCGGTCGTACTCCCCCAGCCCGGCGACATCACCGTCAACGTCTACAACGCGACCCCGCGGGCAGGCCTGGCCAAGACCGTCGGCGACGAGCTGAAGAAGCGCGGCTTCATCATCGGCAATGTCGGCAACGCCCCGGCCGACTTCGACAAGAAGGTCCCCGGGACCGGGATACTGCTCGGCTCCCCGGCGACCGACAAGGCCGCCTTCGCCGTCCTGGGCACCCAGCTCGCCGGCGTCACGCAGCAGACCGACGCCCGCGAGACCGCCGACATCGACCTGATCCTCGGCGACGCCTTCAAGGAGTTCAGCACCAAGGCGGACGCGGACAAGGCGCTGGCCCTCCTGGCCAACCCGGAGCCCGCGCCCGTCAAGAAGTGCTGAACGCCCAGGTCCGGGCGGCCGACCAGGCCTCCTGGACCTACCAGGCCTACTCCGCGGAGCCGTACATGCGGTCGCCCGCGTCGCCCAGGCCCGGCACGATGTAGCCGTGCTCGTTGAGCCGCTCGTCGACCGCGGCGGTCACCACGGTGACCGGCGTGCCGGCGAGCTCGCGCTCCATGACCTCGACGCCTTCGGGCGCGGCCAGCAGCACGACGGCGGTGACGTCGTCGGCGCCGCGCTTGATGAGCTCCTGGATCGCCGCGACGAGCGTGCCGCCGGTGGCGAGCATCGGGTCGACGACGTAGACCTGCCGGCCGGAGAGGTCCTCCGGCATGCGCGTCGCGTACGTGGAGGCCTCCAGGGTCTCCTCGTTGCGGACCATGCCGAGGAAGCCCACCTCGGCGGTCGGCAGGAGCCGCACCATGCCGTCGAGCATGCCGAGGCCGGCGCGCAGGATCGGCACGACCAGCGGGCGCGGGTGGGAGAGCTTGACGCCGGTGGTCGGGCCGACCGGGGTCTCGATGTCGGCCTGCTCGGTGCGCACGTCCCGGGTGGCCTCGTACGCGAGCAGGGTGACCAGCTCGTCGGCGAGCCGCCGGAAGGTGGGGGAGTCGGTGCGCTTGTCGCGCAGGGTGGTGAGTTTGTGCGCCACCAAGGGGTGATCGACGACCTGCAAACGCACAACATCCTCCAAAACTCGGCCTGCGACCTGCAAAAACGGCCGCGAGACGCGACCCAGACCCAAAAGGCTACGCGCTGGCGCGGGCCCTTGGCGTCCACCGGCCGGGCCACGCCCGGGACCGGGTGGGGATGCGGACCGTGCGCGGGCCCAGCAGGCTGGACAGATGACTGACGCACCCGTGATCGCAGCCGTCGACGGATCCGAACACAGCCTCAAGGCCCTGGAGTGGGCCAGGGCCGCGGCCCTGCGCCACGGTACGGGGCTCGTGATCGCCCATGTACTGCCCGACCACGCCCAGTTGTACGCGGGACGCCGGGCGGCGCTGCACGACGCGTCGGAGCCGGAGGAGTTCCCCGACCCGGTGAACGAACGGATACGGGCGCTGCTGGGCGGGCGCTCCGAGCTGCCGGAGGGGGTGCAGTACGAATCGCTGGAGGGCTCCGTTCCGGAAGCGCTGCGGGTCATCGGGGCGGAGGCGCGGATGCTGGTGATGGGCTCCCGGGGGCGCGGCGGCTTCGCCAGCCTGCTGCTCGGCTCGAACAGCAGGGCCGTGGCCACGACCGCGCCGTGTCCGGTGGTGGTGGTTCCGCACGCGGAGCGGAGCGCGGATGCCGAGACGGGGGCTTCGGCCGGGCGGGTGGTGCTCGGGCTGCACGCCGCGGAGACGCCCGACGACGTACTGGCCTTCGCGTTCGCGGAGGCAGCCGTGCGGGGGACCACCGTCCAGGTGGTGTCCGCGTACGCCGTCCCGCCGGCGCCGACCATGGTGATCGACAGCCCGTTCGCGGTGATCCCGCCGGAGGGGCTGGCGGACGAGGGCGAAGGCGTCCCGGCCGAACGCGAAATGCTCCGCGCCCAGACGGAGCGGCTGGCGCCGTTCCGCACCCTCTACCCGGACGTCCCGGTGGAGCAGGCCGCCGTACCGGGGGACGCGGCGGGCCGGCTGGTCGACGCCTCCCGGTCGGCGGCCCTGGTGGTCGTGGGCCGACACCACCCGCGGCGCACGGCCATGTCGCTCCAGATCGGCTCGGTGGCGAACGCGGTGCTCCAGCACGCCCACGGCCCGGTGGCGGTGGTCCCGACCCTCTCGGACGACGCCTGACCTGCACAGGGGTGGCATCAAACGGCCCGTCCGGGGGAAGGTGGGAGCCGAGGGGGACGACCGACCAGCCCGGGGTGGTGGCCGATGCCCGACACACAGCCGACCGACGACGCGCCGGAAACCGCCGCCCAGCGGCGAGCGCGCCGCGCGCAGTTCCTGCGCGACCTGTTGGAAGCCCGCGAACTCCGCGACCGCGTCCAACCCCGCCGCGCCCGCGCAGCCCGCATGCGCCAACACATGCGCATGCGCACCTTCCGCTGGTAACCACCTCCGCTCAGCCCCGCGACACCCCCGGCCCCGCCGGCCCTTGAGGCCCGGGGCAGCAACGTAAACGAGGGGGGCAAATCCAGCCCCGCCGGCGTTTGAGGCGCGGGGGCGGAGCCCCCATCTTCAGCCCCGCCGGCGCTTGAGGCGCGGGGGCCCAGGGGCGGAGCCCCCATCTTCAGCCCCGCCGGCGCTTGAGGCGCGGGGGCCCAGGGGCGGAGCCCCAGCAACGGCGCCGCACCCGCCAGACCACGGCGGCACATCCAGCCCCGCCGGCGCTTGAGGCGCAGGGACCGGGCGGCGGCACCCGGCAGGCCCGCCACCGCGACACGGCCGAGGCGCGCCCGGCACAGCGGGGAGCCGGGGCACGCCCCGGCCAAGCCCCCGGACCCGTACGGCACCACCGCCCCACACCCCCCGCACAAGCCGCGCAGCGCACGGCACGGCACGACGCAAGCGCGGAAGACCTCTCGCAAGGCCGCCATTTCTGCCACGATGCCGATTGGGCGGGGCAGGACGGCGCGCACCACAGCCGTTCCGCTCCAACCTCCGGCCGGGGGGACCTCCAACCGGCACGCCTAAGACCAGTGGGAGAGTCACGGTGTATTTCGCCGCACTGCTCGCGCGCACCGAAGACGGGTGGGAAGCGAGCGACATGGAACTCGACGACGTCGAGTCCCTCAGTGATCTGATCGATCTCGCCCGTTCCGCCGCTGTCGACGACGACACGGTGGTCGCCCTCATCGAGCAGGAGGACGCCTGGTTCGGCGTCGTCCGCGTGGACGGCGAGGAGGACCCGCGGTACTTCGTATCGAACGCCCCCGCGGCCGCCCGCAGCTCCTACGGCTCGATGCTGACCAAAGAGCTGCTGGGCAATGACGAGGAGGACGACGAACTCGACGAGCTGGACCTGGACGGAACCGAGGACGGCGAGGAGGAGGCCATCACCGCCTTCGCCGACAAGGACGACGACGAGGACGAGGCGGGCGGGACCGGCGCGGAGCCGGTGCCGTCCGGACCGCTCGGCGACCCCCGGCTGCTCGACGACCTCGGGGTGACCCACAAGCAGCTCATGGGCCTGGACGGGGACGCCCTCTCGGAGATCGCCGAATCGCTCGGCGCGACCGAGGTCCTGGAGGCCGTCCGCTAGTGACCCACACGCACGACGCGCACCACCCGCACCACACGCCCGACGCACAGCGCGACCCCGACCCCGACCCCGACCCCGACCTCGATCCCGTGAGGGACCCGTGGCAGGCCTCCATGCGCCTCGCGCTCACGGAGGCCGCCCGGGCGGTGCCGGCCGGTGACGTACCGGTCGGCGCCGTCGTGCTCGGCCCGGACGGCGAGATCCTGGCCACCGGGTACAACGAGCGCGAGGCGACCGGCGACCCCACGGCGCACGCCGAGGTGGTCGCGCTGCGCCGGGCGGCCGCCCGGCTCGGGGAATGGCGGCTTCCGGGGTGCACCCTCGTGGTGACCCTGGAGCCGTGCGTGATGTGCGCGGGCGCGCTCGTGCAGTCGCGCGTCGCCCGGGTCGTCTACGGCGCGGACGACGAGAAGGCGGGCGCGGCCGGGTCGCTGTGGGACCTCGTACGGGACCGCCGGCTCAACCACCGGCCCGAAGTGGTGCGCGGCGTCCTCGCCGAGGAATGCGCCCGGCAGCTGACGGACTTCTTCCGCGACCTGTGAGCGGCCGGGCAGATTCCGATTTCAGCGAATGCGGCTCCTTAGGCTAGGATCCATCTCGGTAGTGTGTCCGAGTGGCCGAAGGAGCTCGCCTCGAAAGCGAGTATGGGGCAACCCATCGGGGGTTCAAATCCCTCCACTACCGCTCCGATCGAGAGCCCCGCCCCGCAAGGGTCGGGGCTCTCGGCGTATCCCCACGCGTCTCTACGGATGACGCCCGCGTGACCGCCCGCCCCCTCGGCCGTTGTCACGGCATGACCAAGACCCAGCGCATGCTCGCCGCCTTCGCCTTCGCGGGGGCCGCCGCGGGCCTCGCCGCACCCGCCGCCTCGGCCGCGCCCCTCGCCCCCCTCACCCTCCCGGACCTCCCCACGGCGGCTCCGGGCATGCCCGCGGGGGCCCAGCCGGCCTCCGTCCAGGAGATCGGCGCGAAGCTCAGCGAGGGCGCCAACCAGCTCAACCAGCTGATGGAACTGCCCAACCAGCTGGAGCCCTTGATCGCCCCCGTACAGCCGATCGTCGAGCTGGCCGGCGCCATCCAGTAACGGAGAAATCCGGCCGCCGAAGCCGAAGGCAGCGAAAGCGCGGGAAAAGCGAAGAAGGCCCAGACCGGAGCCGGGGCCTTCCACGTGTGGGACGGGGGAAGTGGCATCGGGGGGACAAAGCCACTTCCCCCGGTGAGAACGGGACCTGCCAGTCCGGGCCGCAGTCAGGGGGAAGCTTGCGGCTCGGACCCCGCAGTGAGGTCCTCTCCCTCACCCACCGGTTTCCTGCCAGAACCGGTGGGCTCACACCCATCCTGCGCCCACCGCAACCGGGGACACAGCGGCAAAGGACCTGGAGTGGCGGGTCATTGGTCCTTAAAGGCCGGGTGAGTGTCCAAACTTGACCGGTTAGACTCACCCGACCGCGCAGGACCGGTTGGGGAGGCCGTCACCGTTCATGGACACCAAGAAGCTCATCACGGGCGCCCTCACGGTGTTCGTCCTCTTCGTGATCATCACTCAGCCCAAGCGGGCGGCCGAGATGGTGGGAATCGGTTTCCAAGGGATATCGGATGCCGCCTCCGGCATCGGCGAGTTCATGACCGAACTGGTGCGCTGAACCCGTACGCTGAACAGGTTCCCGGACTTCCCGGCCCCCCACTCCGACGGGTGGGGGGCTTTTTGCATACCCACCGCCGGGCATATTGCCCCATATGCCCAACTCGCCCTCAACACGGTGATATCCGGTGCTTGCACACAGTGCACATCTCTTGTGATGCTATGACCGCTTTTGACGGATGAGTGACTGACTGAAGGGGTGGCGTGACCGTGCCGGCCAGTACTGCGCCTCAGGTGCCACCCCAGCAGGACCCCCAAGTACCGCCCCGGCACGAGCCGCCGCCCGAACCGAGGCAGGAGCTCCGGCAGGAGCCGCCCGAGGAGCCCCCGGCCGCATGCCTGTCCGCCGCCCCCGCAGCCGCCCAGGCGACTGCCCCCGCACCCGCCCCGGCAACCGCCCAGGCGACCCTCCCGGCGACGGCCCCCGCGACCTCCCCGGCGACGGCCCCCACCACCTCCCCGGCGATCGCCCCCGCGCCCCCGAGACCGCCGAGCCGGGGTGCGGACACCCGGGCCCTGACCCAGGTCCTCTTCGGGCAGCTGAAAGGGCTGGAGCCGGGCACCAGCGAGCACAACCGGGTGCGCGGAGCCCTCATCGAGGCCAACCTCCCCCTCGTCCGGTACGCGGCCGCCCGCTTCCGCAGCCGCAACGAGCCGATGGAGGACGTAGTCCAGGTCGGCACCATCGGCCTGATCAACGCGATCGACCGGTTCGACCCCGACCGCGGCGTGCAGTTCCCGACCTTCGCGATGCCGACCGTCGTGGGCGAGATCAAGCGCTACTTCCGCGACAACGTCCGCACCGTCCACGTGCCGCGCCGCCTCCACGAGCTGTGGGTGCAGGTCAACGCCGCCACCGAGGACCTCACCACCCTCCACGGCCGCACCCCGACCACCGCCGAGATCGCCGAGCGGCTGCGCATCACCGAGGACGAGGTGCTGTCCTGCATCGAGGCCGGCCGGAGCTACCACGCGACCTCGCTCGAGGCCGCCCAGGAGGGCGACGGCATGCCCGGGCTGCTCGACCGGCTCGGCTACGAGGACCCGGAGCTGGCCGGGGTCGAACACCGCGACCTCGTCCGCCACCTCCTCGTACAACTGCCCGAGCGCGAACAGCGGATCCTGCTCCTGCGGTACTACAACAATCTGACGCAGTCGCAGATCAGCGCCGAGCTCGGCGTATCCCAGATGCATGTCTCCCGGCTGCTCGCCCGGAGCTTCGCCCGCCTGCGATCCGCAAACAGGATCGAGGCGTAACCGGATCGAGTGGAGATCATCCACGCGTTTTCCGACAGAACGGGCTGACCACCCGTCTGATCACGTCTGTCGCTGGAGATATATGTCGACATGGCGCTACAGCGTGTTGCCGACATGTGACATTCTGCTGGAACCGCGTTTGCCGCAGCCCCGCCTCCGGTATTCAGGTGGAGGCTGCGTTCCTCTGACGGGCGCGCCGCACGCGACCGTCCGCGACCTCAAGGGGGTGGCATGTCCGTAGATCAGGGCAGCTCCAAGGTGCTTACGCTTGTCAAGAGCGCGACGCCGACAGCGACAGCGACAGCGACAGCACCTGCGGCGTCTGACCGCTCGGAAGCCATCGACACCCGCACCCTCTCCCGCTCCCTCTTCCAGCGGCTCGCCGCCTTGGACGCGGGCAGCCCCGACCGGGCGTACGTACGCGACACCCTGATCGAGCTGAACCTGCCCCTCGTCCGGTACGCGGCCGCCCGCTTCCGCAGCCGCAACGAGCCGATGGAGGACATCATCCAGGTCGGCACCATCGGCCTGATCAAGGCGATCGACCGGTTCGACTGCGAACGCGGGGTGGAGTTCCCGACGTTCGCGATGCCGACCGTCGTGGGCGAGATCAAACGATTCTTTAGGGACACCTCCTGGTCCGTCCGCGTCCCGCGCCGGCTCCAGGAGCTGCGCCTCGCGCTGACCAAGGCCAGTGACGAGCTCGCCCAGAAGCTGGACCGCTCGCCGACCGTCCCGGAGCTCGCCGCCGTACTCGGGGTCTCGGAGGAGGACGTCGTCGACGGCCTCGCCGTGGGCAACGCGTACACCGCCTCCTCGCTCGACTCGCCCTCACCCGAGGACGAGGGCGGCGAGGGCTCGCTCGCGGACCGCCTCGGCTACGAGGACACCGCGCTCGAGGGCGTCGAGTACCGCGAGTCGCTGAAGCCGCTGCTGGCCAAACTCCCGCCCCGGGAGCGGCAGATCATCATGCTGCGGTTCTTCGCGAACATGACGCAGTCGCAGATCGGCGAAGAAGTCGGCATCTCCCAGATGCACGTCTCACGGCTGCTCACCCGGACGCTCGCGCAGCTGCGCGTAGGCCTCATCGGGGAGTGACGGGGCCTGACCCGGTCCGCCCGGTCCGGTCCTGAAGACGGGGACGAGCCGGTCGCACGGGCTTCCCAATTGACGGAGCGTCAGTAAAACTGGCGCGATGCGAACGGGATCCCGTACGGCCGCCCCGGCTGCCCTCCTCGCCCTGTGCTGCACGGCCGTGGCCGGCCTCACCGGCTGCGGCGGCCCGGCGCGGGACGGCTACGCCGCCGTGGGCGCCGCGGCCCCGGGCCCCGAGCGGGGGCCGGGGCAGAACGTGGCACCCCAGGGCCAGGTGGAGTTCCAGCAGCTCGGCGGCGGCCCGTCCGCGGCGGGCGGTTCCTCCGAGTCCTCGTCCAGTACGTCGACCAGTGCTCCGGGGTCCCAGGCCCCTGGCAGCTCCGCCCAAGGCGGAGCCACACCCCCCGCGCCCGGCGGCCGCGAAGGCACCCCCGGCACCCCACCCGGAGCCGGCCCCGCCACCACACCACCCGGCAGCTCCGGTCCCTCCGGCACGTCCGGCGGCGCCACGGCCCCCGGGACCGCCCCGGGAACCCCCGGCACGCCGACGGCCCCGGGGACGAAGCCCGGCACGACCCCGCCTGCGCCCCCGTCCGCCCCGGCGCGGCTGACGCTGTCCACGCCGGCCCGGGCGGCCGCGGCCGACCGCTGGTGCGAGCGGGTCACCGTCACGTTCACCAACACCGGGACCACCGCTGCCCGTGCGGGTACGGTCACCTTTGCGACGCACATCATCGGCGCCCTCGGCATCGACTGGGCCACGATCACCACCACCCAGCCGCTCCCCGCGCCCATCGCGGGCGGAGCGGCGAAGACGCAGACCTACACGGTGTGCGTGGAGGCCTGGCGGGTCCCGCTGGGCATGCGGGTGGAGACCCGGCAGGTCACGGCCACCTGGAGCTGAGTCCGGCCCACCGCGCTCAGGACAGGACGACCCACAGGGCGGCGCCGAAGGCGAGGACGAGGGCGATGCCGACCCCGAGCCACACGCCGTTCTTGGAGCCGGCAGCCTGCTGCTCCTCCTCGCGGCGCTGGCGGCGCGAGCCGGTGGGCATCTGCCGGGCAGGCGCGGCCTCCTCGACGAAGGCGCGGAACATCTGCGTGCTGCCCGCGGGGTCGTAGTTGCCCTCGGGGCCCTGTGAGTTGTGGTTGTCAGCCATGGAGCAGGACCCTAGCCGGTTTTCCGATTCCTTTACCGCCCCACCCCCAGGATTCATTTGCCTGTAGCAACCATCCGCTTCTATGGTTGCTCTAAGCAACAAGATGGGGGGCGGTCCGGTGGCCACGCAGACAACGGAACCCAAAGGGGCCGGGCCGACCGCACCGGCCGCCCGGCACGAGGAGCTGGCCCGCCAGCTCACCGGCATCGGCGCGGTCAAGCGGGACCTCGCCCGCCTCCTGCCCCCGGACTGCCCGGCCGGCGCCGCCGTCGTCCTCACCGTGCTCGACCGGCACGGCGAGATGCGGCTGAGCCGGCTGTCCGAGTTCATGGCCGTCGACATCTCGGTCACCAGCCGGCACGTCACGCACGTCGCCGAGCGCGGCTGGATCGAGCGCGAGCCCGACCCGGGCGACGGCCGCTGCCGGATCCTGCGGCTCACCCCGTCCGGACGGGTCCTGCTGGCCGAACTCGGCGCCCGCCACACGGCCGCGCTGCAAAGAGCGCTGGCCGACTGGTCCCCCGAGGACATCGACGTACTCAACACCCTGCTGGCCCGACTCCGATCGAGCTTCTAGCCAAAGGAACAACATGACCAGGTCGGAGACGACGTCCGCGACGCCCGACGGCACGTCCACGTCCACATCCATGACCCATCCACAGATCATGAAGGCACTGTCCGGGCTGATGCTCGGCATGTTCGTCGCGATCCTGTCCTCCACGATCGTCTCGAACGCCCTGCCCCAGATCATCAGCGACCTCGGCGGCACCCAGTCCTCCTACACCTGGGTGGTCACCGCGGCCCTGCTGTCGATGACGGCCGCCACCCCGCTGTGGGGCAAGCTGTCCGACCTCTTCAGCAAGAAGCTGCTGGTCCAGATATCCCTCGTGATCTACGTCCTCGGCTCCGTGGTCGCGGGCATGTCCCAGAACACCGGCATGCTCATCGCCTGCCGCGTGGTCCAGGGCATCGGCGTCGGCGGCCTGTCCGCCCTCGCGCAGATCGTGATGGCCGCGATGATCTCCCCGCGCGAGCGCGGCCGCTACAGCGGCTACCTCGGCGCGGTGTTCGCCGTCGCCACCGTCGGCGGCCCGCTGCTGGGGGGTGTCATCACCGACACCGAGTGGCTGGGCTGGCGCTGGTGCTTCTACGTCGGCGTGCCCTTCGCGATCATCGCGCTGATCGTGCTCCAGCGCACCCTGCACCTGCCGGTCGTCCGCCGTGACGTCAAGGTCGACTGGCTGGGCGCCTTCCTGATCAGCGGCGCCGTCTCGCTGCTGCTGATCTGGGTCACGCAGGCCGGCGACTCCTATGAGTGGATTTCCTGGCAGACCTGGGCGATGACCGGCGGCGCGGTGGTGCTCGGCCTGCTCTTCGTCCTCGTCGAGTCCCGCGCGAGCGACCCGATCATCCCGCTGCGGCTGTTCCGCAACCAGACCATCTCGCTCGCCTCCGCCGCCTCACTGTTCGTCGGCATCGCGATGTTCTCGGGCACTGTGTTTTTCAGCCAGTTCTTCCAGTTGGCCCGCGGCGAGTCCCCCACGATGTCCGGGATGCTCACGATTCCGATGATCGGCGGGCTCTTCGTCTCTTCCACCCTTTCCGGTCAGGTGATCACCAAGACCGGCAAGTGGAAGGCCTGGCTCGTAGTCGGCGGTGTGCTCCTGACGGCCGGACTCGGTCTGCTGGGCACCCTGCGCTACGACACCCCGTACTGGCACATCGCGATCTACATGGCGCTGACCGGCCTCGGTCTCGGCATGATGATGCAGAACCTGGTCCTCGCCACCCAGAACCAGGTGGCCCCCGAGGACCTTGGCGCGGCCAGCTCCGTCGTCACCTTCTTCCGCTCGCTCGGCGGCGCCGTGGGCGTCTCGGCGCTGGGCGCGGTCATGGCCCACCAGGTCACCGGGTACGTGAAGGACGGCCTGACCGCCCTCGGCCCGAAGGCCGCGGCGCTCGGCCACGGCGGCACGGGCGGCGGCATCCCCGACCTCGACAAGCTGCCGGCGCCGATCCGCACGGTCGTGGAGTCCGCGTACGGGCACGGCGTCGGGGACGTCTTCCTCTACGCGGCGCCCACCGCACTGCTCGCCCTGCTGCTCTGCCTGTTCATCAAGGAGGTCGCGCTGAAGTCGAAGACGGCCGCCCACACCCCGGCGGCGGCCTCCGACCCGGCGGACGCCACCACCCCCGCCGAGGTGCCGTCCAAGGCCTGAGCCCGACCCGGCAGGAAGCACGTACGAAGGCCACCGCCCAAACTAGGCGGTGGCCTTCGCCTCGATCCCCGCGATCAGTACGTCGAGCGCGAGGCAGAAGTCCCCTTCGGGAGTCCGGCGCGCCGCGCCCCCGCAGCCGTGCAGGAACTGCGAGAGGGCCAGGTGGGCCCCCGTCCGGGCGGAGTCCGCCAGGCCGGTCGCGTCCAGCAGCCGCTGGAGGGTGGCGTCGAAGGCCCGGGCGTGCGGGCCGATGTTCGGGTAGGCCGCCGTGAGCGGGGCAACCCAGGGGTGGTCCGCCAGCACCCGCCGGTAGCCCCGGGCGAGCGCCCGCAGACGGCCCGGCCAGCCGTCCGGCGCCGAGCCGGGGGCGAGGGCCAGCTCGCCCAGGGCGCTGTCCAGGGCCAGTTCGAGCAGATCGTGCTTGGTGTCCACGTACCAGTACAGGGACATCGCGGTGACCCCGAGCCCGGCGGCGAGCCGCCGCATCGAGAACCGGCCCAGCCCCTCGGCGTCGAGCAGCCGCACGGTGGCGGCGGTGATCCGCTCCCGGTCGAGCCCGGAAGGCGCCTCGCTGCGGCGTCTGGCGGGAGCGGCCGGCCTGTCGGCCAGCCACACACTGGTCCGGATCTCGCCGGGATCGCCCGCGGTCACCATGGAGGCACCCTCCTCACGCCAGGTGGATCAGCCCGGAATGCCCGGTCTGCCCTCTTGATGCTAGGCGGTGCGCCGCCTCTGAGGCCGGATCAGGACGCGACTCCCCCGATAGGGGCCGTCAGGTCGTAGAAGGCGGCACCGCCGACCGCGGTGGCCTTGAAGGTGGCCTTGATCCAGTCCTCGATGGCCGTGCCGGTGGCTCCGCCAGAGCCGCCGTCCGCCCGGGTGGCGCCCGGGGCGGCCTCGCCGGTCCCACCGGTCCCACCGGTCCCACCGGTCCCACCCGTGCCGCCCGTGCCGCCCGTGCCGCCCGTGCCACCGGCCGCGCCGGCTGTGTCGAGGCCTCCCTGGCTGAGGAACCAGTGGATCTTGCCGTCCCGCACGTACTGCTTGAACTGCTCCAGGGTCGGCGAGGGGTCGCTGCCGTTGAAGCCGCCGATCGCCATCACGGGCGCGCCCGACGCCAGCTGGTAACTGGCCGCGTTCTGGGAGCCGATGGCGGCGGCCGCCCAGGTGTAGTCGGCAGCGTCGGCGCGGAGGGCCGCCTTCGCCTCGGCGCCGACCTGGGTGCCGTTCAGCAGGCCGCCAGGCCCGCCCTGGCCCCCGCCGGCCCGCTCGAAACCGCGCCCCGCCTGGCCGCCCTGCCCACCCGGCCCCCGAGGTGTCACCGAACCGGGACCACCGTGCCGGACAGCGTCAGCACGGCGGCCCTGCTGCCCCGCTCCTCCCACAGCACGGCGACGCCCATGCCGACCAGCGCGGCCACGAACGGC
>NZ_JAGGOZ010000026.1:126677-126884 GCF_018614075.1 Streptomyces sp. ISL-94
CAGCAGCGCGCCACCCCAGGCCAGGAAGGCCGCCCGGGCCATGCCCTCCAGTGACTCCGTCGCCCGCCGGGCCCGCCAGGTGACCACCAGTCCGGCCACGAGCAGAATCAGCGCGGCGGGCAGCAGCCAGGAGATCTGACCGCCGATGTTGGCCGAGAAGAGCCGGTCGATGCCGGTCTCCCCCCAGCCCCCGCCCCCGCCCCCGCC